>NZ_JAFNNJ010000009.1:0-56324 GCF_026536825.1 Gilliamella sp. B3367 | reverse complement strand
TTATCACCCCCGCCCCCGCCCTAAGGATTAAGGACGAAGAAATAAAAACTAAGGATGGGAGCAAAGTCCGTAGCTGTCGTTGTAGGTGTAGTTCCAAGTCACGTAACCGTTGCCTGTGTTCACGACAAACTGGTTACTACCATTCGGGTCACTAGTCCAGTACCAAACGTAGGGGAAGCCAACGCCAGAGTAATCAGCCATATAGCCCCACTCAGTGAAAAAACCTGAACCTATATGACGCATATAATAATTATCTGGCGAGGAAGGGGTGGCGCCGACTGAACCCTGACACCAAGAATCGTTGTTAGGACAAGATGCGTTGGTTAAATCACTTACCTTAACAAGACGATAACCTAGACTATTACACCAAGATAATGTATTAGAAGGAGTGTCCTCCTTAGAACCTCGGTGGACGAACCACTGCTTCAAAGTAAAACCATATTTGACAACAGGAGTACCATTACTATCACGACCGACCAACTCGAAGGTCTGAGGCAAAGAAATAGTGGAAAGAGGACCAGGATTGGCTGAACTAATCTGGGATGGAGTAGCGTAAGGACCAGTTAAAGTAACACGAACGCTTGTAGCAGTAGAATTAGACATAGTAGCAGTGATACCTCCATGAGAAACAGGAGACCAAGACAATGGCTGACTAACACCACCAATGAGTAAATCAAAGTACAGTCCATTAAGACCTGTAGTAGGAAAGTTTCTACCGTAAGAGGATGGGCCAGTTGACTGAGGGATAAAACCTTTATAAGGGTCCCACATTGAAGCTGGGCCAGCTAAATAACCTGTACCGTTAGTCAAACTAGGCCTTGCAAAACAAACCACCGACTCAGCCTTAGGATTGACGTAATAAGTCTCACTACTTGCACTGAAAGTACTATGATTAGGAAAACCGTAACGAGTAGATAATGTACCGTCAGTACTGGATAACGTAACCTTATAAGGTGCATTACAAATTGTTAGCACGGAATTACGTGATACTGATTGATTGTTTTTATCGACGATAGATAAACTTAAAGAACCTGTAGCAGTAACGTCAGCATCACCATCATCATCACCCCAATAATTATTAGGAGGACCAATAAGAGAACTCAAAGCGACTGAAGTAGTATCAGTAGGAACGAACATACGAATATCAGCAAAACTCTGACCCTCAACGGGCAAGACGATTGGAGTTGCAGATGATGAATTGTTAGAAGGCGTGTAATTAGCTCCGTTAGATAGCATAATCCCAAGCAGACCGTTAGCATCAACCGCACGTGTACGACCACCGTCGAAAGTCAGATAAGGTGCACTACCCTGTATCTGATTTGCAGTTGTCTGTGATGTCAATGCGTGACCAGAAAAAGGAAGGAAAAAGACCACGAAAAAAACAATCTGCCGGGATAATTTGAAAAAACGGAAGGATCGAAAACAGGATCCGAAAAAGGATCGCGAAAAGGATCTGAAAATGGGTCCGGAAAACGATCGGAAAAAGAAACGAAAAGAGGATCGCGGAAGCGATCGCGCGAAATTTCGCAGAATTTCACTTGATTGCGTGGAAAAATAAGCGTTAGTGAAAAAATTAAACTGGGTGCTGGACTTAGGCGAATTTAAAAGATAGGTTGGCCAGGTTGCCTGTTGCCTGTTGCCTGTTGAAAATTATAATGCATATGTGACAATCCTGTCAAGTAATTTTTTGATTTATTTACAATTTTATACTTTTCTGTCAAATTTTAGCCCATTAGCTAAAACCGTGTAAAAAGTATAGTGATTGGAAAAACACGATGCAACACTTTTTTTCGCTCATTTACGTTAACTTTTGTAAATAGGATCTAAAAAGGATCTAAATTATAATTATTTACCTATTGTTTTAATTGAATATATCACAGTTACAAATCTTTAAAATTAGAGCGATTGATCCTCAAAAATTTTATTTTAGGGCTTTGAATTAGAAATTTAGTAAGTTTGATCATTTAAAACTTTTTAAGTGAAATTTAAAACCCCAAAAAACCGCGTTCCTCAACTTTTTTTGATGTAAAAACGGCTACTAAAAAACGACACAGTTTAAGGGGGAATTATTTATTTAAGATAATAATTCAAAGCGAAATTTAAACCCCCAAAAACCCCGCTCCTCAACTTTTTTTGATGCAAAAAACAGCTACTAAAAAGCACCACAGTTAGAGCGGAATTATTTATTTAAGACAATATTTCAAAACAGAATTTAAACCCCCAAAAACCCCACTCCTCAACTTTTTTTGCGATAAAAAACCTCAAAAATAAACCCGCCGAGGCGGGTGCTTATGTATCGTGAAGCCATAAAATCGTTTCCGTTCCTAATCCCTCCCTAAACCTTAATGTAATTAAGAACGAAAAAATAAGCGTTAAGGATAAGTGCAAAGTCCTACCGATTCATCATACGAGGGTTCAGCCCAATGCACATGACCATCTTTAGGAAAAACAACGAACCGGCTCAAACTTTTTTCATCACTGGTCCAGTACCATTGGACGGCGTCAAAGTTGGTTCGATCATATTTGCCTATATTACCCCACTCCGCAATAAAGCCTGCACCAATTGTACGCATATAATAATCACCTGATGATGAAGGTGTACCTCCAGTAATTTCATAACGTTTTGCATTAGTTAAATCCTTAACTTTAGGCAGGCGATAACCAATACTGTTACACCAGGATTCCATGCTAGGATAGCTGTAATAAGTTTTACCTCGGTTGACAAACCATTGTTTTAACGTAAATCCATATTTAACGATAGCGTTACCACTACTATCTCGACCAACTAACTCGAAGGTCTGGGGCAAAGTAGGCATAGTAATAGGATCAGGATTGCTGGAATTCCATTGAGATTCGGTTGCAACAGGGCCAGTTAAGGTAACCCGTACGCCTGTCGCTGTAGAATTGGTCATAGTCGCCGTGATACCACCACGCGAGACAGGAGACCAAGACAATGCTTGTTTATTACCTGCAATGCTTAAATCAAAGTACATGTTGTTAGCAGCTGTAGTCGGAAAGTTCTTATCATATGAGTCAGTTGACTGAGGCAAAAAACCACGAGATGGATCAAAAATTTCAGGTGGACCTGCTTTTACACCTCCATTGCCTTCGAAAGATAGACTTGGAATGGCAAAACAAATTTCCTGCCCCTTCGGTTTGACAAAATAAGTGACCCGACTAGGATTGAAATCACTACTATTTGGAATACCATAACGCGTTGTTAATGTACCATTTGTACTAGTTAATATAACCTCATAAGGCGCTTTACAAGGCCTTAACACTGTATTACGTGATACTGTTCTACTTCTTTCATCAACGAGAGATAACTCTAAAAAACCATTAACATTAATCTCACCATCACCGTCATCATCCCACCAATAATTATTGGGCGGACCAATAAGTTTTTTTAAAGTGATTAAATCGACATTCGTTGGAAAGATCATATCTATATCAGCAAAACTTTGACCTGCAACTGGTAACTCAATGGGGTTGGAAGATGATGAAGTATTCGTTTTAGCCGTGTACTGTTCTCCGTTAGAGAGTGTAATACCGAGCAAAACTTCAATATTAAGCGCTCTTGTTCTACCACCATCGAAAGTTAAATAAGGCGCATTACCCTGAATCATATTTGAGGTTTTAACGGTTAATGCATGGCTAGAATAAAAAGGTATTAGTAACAATCCGAGCGGTAAAAAGATCTGTCGGCATAATTTAGATCCGAGAAATGATCGGAATGATAATCGGCGTGACGATCTAATGCGTGATCTTAAATTTTCGTCGATTAATAAACTAGAGTGAAAAAAAAAAACTGAGAGTTTAAATTAGGCAAATTTAAATTATAGGTTGCCCTAGGCTTTTGCAAATTGTAATACATATTCGACTACCCTGTCAAGTAAATATTTGATTTATTTACCAATTTATATTTATTAGTTGAATTTTAGCTACTCAGCTAAAATGATTTGAGAGTATAATAACTGGAAAAATATGGCGCAATAAATTTTTCATTTTATATCGTTAATCTTTGTAAAGCTCTTCAGAAAAAGAACTAAATAATTATTAATTAAATTATGTTTTAATTGATAAATATCAAATTTACAAACCCTTAAAAACCATAATTTTTAATTCTAGGAAAATTTTATTTTTTTGGAATTTTTTTCAATTTATTGATTTTAGGGAGTGAATGCCAAAAACCCCGTTCCTCAACTTTTTTGATAGGAAAAACACAGCTAAAGCGCTATAGTTAGAGCGGAATTACTTATTTGAGACAACATTGCAAAGCAGAATTTAGAACCCCAAAAACCCCGCTCCTCAACTTTTTTTGATGGAAAAACACAGCTAAAGCGCCATAGTTAGAGCGGAATTATTTATTTAAGGCAACATTGCAAGGTGGAATTTTAAACGCTGAAACGACTACTGCTCAAAAAATCCCCCCCCGATTGAGGGATGATGATGTCCGGGGGAGGCTAAACTACAAAACCGCGTTTTATTTGACAACTATCTTGACTCTTAAGGTCAACCATTCCTTGATGATTTAACGCCACCTTTCCCCCAAGCTTTAAAGCTTAAGGGAGAAGGAATAGATACTAAGGATAAGTACAAAGCCCTACCGATTTATCATACGAGGGCTCAGCCCAATGTACATGACCATCTTTAGGAAAAACAACGAACCGGCTTAAACCTTTTATATCACTGGTCCAGTACCATTGGACAGCGTCAAAGTTGGCTCGATTATATTTGCCTATATTACCCCACTCAGCGAGCAAGCCTGCACCAATTGTACGCATATAATAATCACCTGATGATGAAGGTGTACCTCCAGTAATTTCATAGCGTTTTGCATTAGTTAAATCCTTAACTTTAGGCAGGCGATAACCAATACTGTTACACCAGGATTCCATGCTAGGATAGCTGTAATAAGTTTTACCTCGGTTGACAAACCATTGTTTTAACGTAAATCCATATTTAACGATAGCGTTACCACTACTATCTCGACCAACTAACTCGAAGGTCTGGGGCAAAGTAGGCATAGTAATAGGATCAGGATTGCTGGAATTCCATTGAGATTCGGTTGCAACAGGGCCAGTTAAGGTAACCCGTACGCCTGTCGCTGTAGAATTGGTCATAGTCACCGTGATACCACCACGCGAGACCGGAGACCAAGACAATGCTTGTTTATTACCTGCAATGCTTAAATCAAAGTACATGTTGTTAGCAGCTGTAGTCGGAAAGTTCTTATCATATGAGTCAGTTGACTGAGGCAAAAAACCAAAAGATGGATCAAAAATTTCAGGTGGACCCGCTTTTACACCTCCATTGCCTTCGAAAGATAGACTTGGAATGGCAAAACAAATTTCCTGCCCCTTAGGTTTGACAAAATAAGTGACCCGACTAGGATTGAAATCACTACTATTTGGAATACCATAACGCGTTGTTAATGTACCATTGGTACTAGTTAATATAACCTCATAAGGCGCTTTACAAGGCCTTAACACTGTATTACGTGATACTGTTCTACTTCTTTCATCAACGAGAGATAACTCTAAAAAACCATTAACATTAATCTCACCATCACCGTCATCATCCCACCAATAATTATTGGGCGGACCAATAAGTTTTTTTAAAGCGATTAAATCGACATTCGTTGGAAAGATCATATCTATATCAGCAAAACTTTGACCTGCAACTGGTAACTCAATGGGGTTTGAAGATGATGAAGTATTGGTTTTAGCCGTGTACTGTTCTCCGTTAGAGAGTGTAATACCGAGCAAAACTTCAATATTAAGCGCTCGTGTTCTACCACCATCGAAAGTTAAATAAGGCGCATTACCCTGAATTATATTCGAGGTTTTAACGGTTAATGCATGGCTGGAATAAAAAGGTATTAGCAAAAAGCCGAGCGATAAAAAGATCTGTCGGCGTAATTTAGATCCGAGAGATGATCGACGAGATGATCGGAATGATGATCCAAATGATGCTCGAAATAACGATCGGCGCAACGATCGACTACGCGATCTTAAATTTTCGTCGATTAATAAACTGGAATGAAAAAAAATAGGCTGAGAGTTTGAATTTGGCGAATTTAAATTATAGGTTGGCCAAGTTGCCTGTTGCCTGTTGCCTGTTGAAAATTATAGAACATATGCGACAATCCTGTCAAGTATATTTATGATTTATTTACTTTTTTATATTTTTTAGTTAAATTTTATCTGTCTAACTAATAATGATCCGGAAGTATAGTGACTGAAAAAATATGACGCAATAATTTTTTCATTTTAGATCGTTAATCTTTGTAAAGATCTTCAGAAAAAGATCTAAACATTTTTTTGTGAAATTATGTTTTAATTGATAAATATCAACTTTACAAATCCTTAAAAACTATAATCTTTAATTCAGGAAAATTTTATTTTATTGGAATAATTTATTGATTTTTAAGTGGAGTTTTAAACGCTAAAAACCCCACTCCTCACTTTTTTTGTAAAAATCAGTAATTTTTTTAGCCGTTAATCAATTTGATGATTAACAGCTATTTATTAGTCAGTTGATTTTTTAGGTAAGATTAAATTTAATAAAATCGCTAAAATTCCACATAAGCTAATGCCTTGTAGTGCATAAGATCCAAAATCAAAGATCATTCCGCCGATCCCAAAAACTAATACTAATGAGACAATACACATATTGCGTGATATAGAAAGATCGACTTTATGTTTGATCAATATATTAATACCGACTGATGCAATCGATCCGAATAAAAGCACCATGATCCCACCCATAACAACTGTTGGGATCGTACTTAAAAAAGCGCCGATCTTTCCAACAAATGACATGAAAATCGCCCAAATTGCCGCCCAAGTCATTACTCGTGTTTTGAAATTACGGGTTAATGTTACCGCGCCAATAACTTCGGCATAAGTGATACAAGGTGGACCACCAAAAAAGCCTGCACTTGAGGTTGCTAATCCATCACCAAGCAATGTTCTTTGTAAGCCCGGATCTCGGGTATAATCTTTTCCGGTTACTGCGCTGATCGCCATAATATCACCAACATGCTCGATCGTCGGTGCAATTACAATTGGGATCATATATAAGATAGCTTGCCAGTGAAACTCTGGAAAGGTGAAATCTGGTACTTTAAACCATGGCGCATCAATAATGGGTTGAAAATTGACTATGCCCATTATGCAAGACAATGCGTATCCCACAACAATACCTGCAATGATCGGGACTAATCTAAAAAAGCCTTTGGCCCAAATTGCTACAATTAAGGTGGTTAATAGTGACGCCATTGAGATCAAAATTAATTGATAGTTTTCGGCGGGTATTCCACTGTCGGTTCCCATTGCCATTTTGACGGCTACCGGTGCAAGTGATAGACCGATAACCATTATGATCGGTCCGGTAACCACTGGCGGTAAAATGCGATCAATTACGTGCTTTCCGTTAATTTTGACCAAAAAGGCAAAAAACATAAACACAAAACCGGCTGCAACAAGTCCACCCAATGTTGCAGGAATTCCCCACTGTGCAACGCCAAAAGAGATCGGTGCAATAAAAGCAAAGGATGATGCTAAAAATACCGGGACTTTTCCTTTGGTGGTGAGTTGAAATAATAGTGTGCCCAATCCGGCTGTGAATAAAGCAACATTGGTATTTAATCCGGTTAATAATGGCACAAGTACTAATGCACCAAATGCAACAAATAGCATTTGGGCGCCGGTAAAAATGTCTTGCCACGAGTGTTGTGATGCTTCATTATCGATATTTTTAGACACATTGTCCTCTCTTATTCCACTTAATGTTAATCATATCTATTTATAATCAAATAGTAGGCATAAAAAAACCGGTTAAAACCGGTCTAAAATTTGAGATTTTATTTAGTGCCGAATATTTTGTCTCCGGCGTCACCAAGTCCTGGTAAAATGTAGCCCTTTTCATTCAACCGTTCATCGATTGATGCGGTATAAAGTTCTACATCTGGGTGAGCTTGTTCTAATACTTTGATTCCTTCTGGCGCAGCAACTAATACAAGTACTTTGATATTTTTACATCCAGCTTTTTTAAGCAGATCAATAGTTGCAACCATTGAACCACCGGTAGCAAGCATTGGATCAACGACTAATGCCATTCGTTCTTCAATATCAGAAGTTAGTTTTTGGAAATAAGGGACTGGTTCAAGCGTTTCTTCGTTACGATAAAAACCAACAACACTAATTCTTGCACTAGGTATATGTTCTAAGACACCATCCATCATTCCTAAACCAGCACGTAAAATAGGCACAACGGTGATTTTTTTACCTTTGATTTGTTCTACTTCAACAGGTCCACACCAACCTTGAATTGTGACTTTTTCAGTCGGTAGATTGGCTGTCGCTTCATAAGTTAATAAGCTACCAACTTCACTAGCAAGGTCTCGGAAATCTTTTGTGCTAATATCGTGTTCACGCATTAAGCCGATTTTATGGCGAACTAGAGGGTGTTTTACTTCAACAATTTTCATGGGGGCCTCAGTGTTATTTTTCGATGATCTAATTAGTAGGTATAAATAACCACTGAGAGGTAATTATAGCAGAGTTATCAAATCATGAAAACCCGAAATCCCAATAAAGGCATTATTATTGATGATGTGAATACTCGCTTTTCATTTTTTATAAGCTTTCACCTTCGAGATATTCAACAGGTAAATCAATAACCTTTTGCTCGACCTTTTCACCATTGATACGTTTTAGTAGTAATTCGGCAGCAATTTTGCCCATTTCGATTCTTGGGGTTTGGATTGAGGCTAGCTTGGGATTCATATATTGACCAATTTTATGACCATGGAATCCAACGATGGCTATTTGTTTCGGTATTTTAATACCAATACGTTGACATTCAAGTAGTACACCTAGCGCCAAATCATCATTAGTACTAAATATGCCATCGACACTTGGGTACTCTTTTAGTATTTGGTGTAAAAATCTTGCGCCTAGTTCATAGGATGAGGCTTCTTTGGTTGCTAATGTTTTAGGCGTTAATCCTGCCTCTTGCATGGCTTTTTCATAACCTTGCTGACGTATGATGCTTCGCTGATCTTGCCTTGCACTAAAGTAGACGATGTTGCGTCGCCCTTTCTCTATCATGTGATGAATCATATTTTTGGTGGCAGTAAAGTTATCAAAACCAACAGCCATATCTATGCAAGGTGAGATACTGTCCATTATTTCAACTACAGGTACGCCAGATATTTCGATCATTTTGAGCGTAGCCGGATTGTGTATTCTTTCTGTTAATATGAGTCCATCGATGTTGTAAGAGAGTAATGAACGAACCCGTAGCTCTTCTTTATCCGCACTGTATCCAGTGTGGGTGATCATGGTTTGGTACC
Source organism: Gilliamella sp. B3367 (assembly GCF_026536825.1). Taxonomy (NCBI): domain Bacteria; kingdom Pseudomonadati; phylum Pseudomonadota; class Gammaproteobacteria; order Orbales; family Orbaceae; genus Gilliamella; species Gilliamella sp. B3367. Next base: position 46,963 of record NZ_JAFNNJ010000009.1, on the reverse strand, counting down.
CTTTTACATCAGTAACCATTTCGATACCTTTTAAAATATCAGCAAAGACTTGGTTAGTTAATGAGGGTAATACCACGCCAATAGCATAACTTTTGGCATTAGATAGCATGTCAGGCGCTTTGTTTGGAATATAGCCTAATTTATCAATAGCCGATGAGATTTTTAACCGAAGTGATTCTGATACTAGGTTGGGATCTCGCAAAAAGCGACTGACTGTCATTTTGCTGATGCCGATTAAGTTGGCGATTTCTTGTAAGCCAGGGCGACGTTTTTTACTCATTGTTTATTTTCCGGTAATCTTGGTTGCCAATCGATTGGTGTTTTACCATGCTGTGTAATGATCGCATTTGCTTTTGAGAAGTGTTTACATCCAAAAAAGCCACGATGTGCAGATAATGGCGATGGGTGTACGGCGGTTAATACATGATGTTTTTGACGATCAATAAATTGACCTTTCTTCTGAGCCGGCGAGCCCCAAAGTAAAAATACCACGCCTTCCAAATGTTTATCGATCGCAGCAATAACATGATCGGTAAAGGTTTCCCAACCTATTTTGGCATGAGAGTGGGCCTGACCAGCTTCAACCGTTAATACGTTGTTAAGTAGTAGTACGCCTTGAGTTGCCCAGTAACCTAAGTAACCATGATTTGGAATAGTAAATCCGTCAATATCCGTTGAGAGTTCTTTATAAATGTTGAGTAGTGATGGCGGTGGTTTGATTCCCGGTAATACAGAAAAGGATAAACCATGAGCTTGGTTTGGGCCATGATAAGGGTCCTGCCCTAGAATTACTACTTTGATGTTATTAAATTCAGTGAAACGAAATGCATTAAACACATCGCGCTGAGGAGGATAAATGGTTTTACCTTCAGCGCGTTGTGTGGCAACAAATTGCATTATATGTTGAAAATAGGGCTTCTCTTTTTCAGAGCCAATAACATCGTTCCAGGTTAATTGATTACTCATATTTTGCCTTTACTAAAATTTTATACGGTACTGCATTAATAATAATTATACCTAAAAATAATAATAAACCTAATGCTAATCAATACTGGATGATATTAAATAAACACTCTTAAATATTCAGTTAAACACAAAATTGCCATGGATTGGCCATATGGCATCGATGTTAATGGGATTTGTTTGTAATATGCTAAGTCGCTGCCCATTGCAGTGCCAAATGAAACATTGAGTAGTGTTCCGTTGTCATCTATGTTTGTTAATATTCCTTTAATTGCTTTTTCTGCCATTACGGTATATTCATCAGAGATGTAACGTTTTCTTATCGATTTTAAAATACCATAGGCAAATCCAGCGGTTGCCGATGCTTCTAAGTAGGAATCAGGATCATCGATGATTGTGTGCCATAACCCATTTTCATTTTGGTATTTAGCCAGTGCCTGAATTTGCGCATTGAGCACTTCAATTAGTAGTTTTCGAAATGGATCGTTTTGATCAAGATCAAGTAGTTCAATAAATTCCGGAATGACGATGGTTAACCAGCTGTTTCCCCTTGCCCATCTGGCTTTGGCAAAGTTATGGTTGCCGTCAAAAGTCCATCCATGAAACCAAAGCCCAGTTTGGCGATCCATTAGATATTGGATGTGAATCAGTATTTGGTAAATGGCTTCTTGTATATATTCTGGTCTATTGAGTAATTTACCGATTTTGGCGATAGGTAATACACTCATCATGAGCGTGTCATCCCAAAGTTGTTGATGATTTTCATTGTTGTAGACAATATGTTGTAAACCGCCAAATTTCGTTCTTGGCATTTCATACATTACCCAGTCAGCCCAACGCTCTAAATATGGTAGAAAAACAGGATTTTTGGTTTCTTCATATCGATAGGCTAATGTTAGAAATGGACAAACCGTATTCACATTTTTGGTTGGTGTTCCTTCTGATAAGCGCTGTGTAAACCAGTCGTCAATAATGTCGAGCGTCGGTTTGTCGCCTGTTTGTTGATAAAATTGATACATACCATAAAGTCCAATGCCATGAGTCCATTCCCAGCCATTCCAACCTTTAGTGTCTATTACACGTCCATCATCTAAGCGTAATAGAAATTCACCGGTTTCATCTTTGATATTAATTAGATTATTAATAATTTTATGTATCAGTTGTTTTAATTCAGAACGTGAAATTATATATTCAGGTTTACAAAGTAATTTGCTATGTTTTACAGGAAATATCTGCATTTTGTACCTCTACTAATCATTAAATTTGAATTCTTTTTTTATTTATTTTTATAACCTATATTGTTATTTCCCCAGAGCTGGGAAACCGGCATACCAGTTAACATTTCTACAACCGGTTTGCCTTCATCACTAATTCGTCTTTCAGAACTTGTTCCAATACCTTTTATGTTATTAATTTCATTGATTAAAATTTTGTGAGTGGTTAGATTTAATTTGAATTTCAACGAAATGAAAAATCCTAATGAGAGAACGAATATTGTTCCAATCACTAATAAGAATAAGATAGTTAGCGAGACTTGTTCAGGTTGCTGATTTTGGCCACTCACAAAGCCCGACCATTGTAAACATACACCAATCAACATTACTGCTCCCGCTTGTGAAGCTTTTCGGGTAAATGTCATTACGCCGGCAAAAATACCTTCTCGGCGTTTGCCGGTAATAATTTCATCAACATCTGAAATATAAGTGTAGATATTCCAAGGAACGTAGTTGATACCACCTCGACCTAATCCAGCTATTGCTGAGATGGTAACAAGTAAAGTGTGAATGTGACTTAAGTTGTAATACCAAATGATGCCATAAGAGAGGCAACTTAAGCCAAAGATAGTTACAACAGCTCGGTATGCCGGCGCTGGACCATATTTTATGCATAATGGCATCATACAAAGTACAGCAACAAATTGGGTGATAGACATGGTTCCAATTAGCATTGAAGCAACGGTTGGCTCTTGTAATAGAACGAAAATTACATAATAGGTAAAGACGGCGTTAAATACATCCTGAGCAATATATCCACCAAGATACATACCTAAATGCTGTCTGAAGATTTTTATTTTGAAGGTGGATAATAATTCGATAACCAAATGGCGGATACTTTCTTTAAAGGATAATGAAGCAGCTAGTTGTTCTGCTTGTAAAGCCTCTTTCGATTTTAGTTCATTTGGTCTTTCCCATGTAAATAGGTATACCATGCAAAGGGCAAAAGAACATAGGATTGAGAAGACTAAACTTGCATAGAAGAATGATATTGCATTATCTTTACCAAAATAGTTGAGTAAAATCCCCGGTAAGAACCCGGCTAATATTGCCGATAATTGTGCCATTGAAATTCGTGCACCGGAAAATTTGGTTTTTTGTTTAAAATCATCGGTCATTTCAGGAACTAATGTTTCGTATGGAACCAGCACCATGGTGTAGACCATGTCAAAGAAGAGGTAGGTGATTAAGTAGTAGAGATAATTCATACCAGGTGCCCACATTACGCTATAGCTAAATATGAGTGGAATACCAAGTAAGATAAAGAATTTACGACGACCAAAACGTTTACCTAATCGAGTTCGGCCAAAGTTATCCGTTAAATAACCCATCAATGGGCTAATCACTGCATCAAGAACCCTTGCTGCCGCAAAAATAAATGTGGCTTCGATAGGCGTTAGTCCACAAAAATTTGTATAAAAATATAATAACCACACAGCAGTCAATGCTGTTGTTCCCGCACCTAAAAAATCACCAGCGCCATAAGCTAAGTAATTTTTTAAACCTATCACTCTCTTTTTCATATTTGCCCCACTCATTTTTCCTTATTTCAAAAAATAAATATCCTTTTCACATTCTTTAGCTAGTCTATGGTGGGTGCTTTTCTTAAACTTTAATATATATGCCAACTTTTTATAAAAATGGCAAAATTTTGAAAGTCGATGTGATTTTGTTCACATATATCTTATTTTTATAAAATAATTTTTATTTGGTAAAAAAATTTATGAAACAATGATTCAAATTTCAATCATTATTATGAGTATTTATGATGAAGATCCCAAAAGTAGCCATTTTATTAGCTGAAGGTTTTGAAGAAGCTGAAGCCATTATTATCTATAACGCACTTTGCCGAGTAAAAATAGCCGTTCATCTATTAGCCTGCCAAGATGATATTGAGGTTAAAAGTTATCATGGTATTGAGATGAGAGCTCATGCATTGCTTAAGGATAAACAAACAACGCTATACGATGCAGTGATTTTACCGGGTGGGCCAGATGGCACAGTTAATTTAGGCAATAATCCCAATGTGATTAATTTTATTAAACGCCACGATAAGGAAAATAAGTGGATTTGCCCGATTTGCTCGGCAGCAGCAAAAGTTTTGAGTAAGAATAAGCTATTAAATGGTCGGAAATATGTCTGTTCTGGTGATTTATATAAAAATGTTCAAGATGGGATCTTTGTTGATCAAGATGTTGTCTGTGATGGAAATCTTTTGAGTGGTAAAGGGCTGGGTATGGCATTTAAATTCGCTTTTACACTAGCAGAATCGTTAAAAATAGATAAAGATGAAGTTCACTTTCAAGCTGAACATATTTATGTCCATTATTAACCCCCCAATATAATTGAAGTTTATACCTTATTAATTGCTAAAAAGCTAATCAACGGTAAAACTTATCAGATTAATAGCTTTTTTTGATTTTAATCAAATTTTGAAAGTGCTATATTAGTCTCAATAGTTTAGGACAATAACGTCCAGATCCATTAGGAGGATTTAAAATGATTACAGGTATCCAAATTACTAAAGCTGACAATAAAGCACTACTTAACTCATTCTGGTTATTAGATGATTCAACAAAAGAAGCTCGTTGTGTTGCTGCTAAATCAGTTTATAAAGAAGATCAAGTTGTCCCAACTGCTGAACTTGGTCAAATCGAATATCGTGAAATTCCATTAGATGTAGCACCAACAATTAAAGTTGAAGGTGGTCAACACTTAAATGTGAACGTTCTTCGTCGTGAGACTTTAGAAGACGCTGTTCAACATCCAGAAAAATATCCACAATTAACTATTCGTGTTTCTGGTTATGCTGTTCGTTTTAACTCGTTAACAGCTGAACAACAACGCGATGTTATTGCTCGTACTTTTACAACTAAAATCTAAGTTTCTTATTTGACAATAAGTTTCGCCCAGCTTTATGCTGGGTTTTTTTTTACTTTTAATTTAGGTTTTATTCACCCAAGTTAACTACTGCGCCGGGTCAAATTTACATTCAATATTTACAGATACGTTTAGTCTTATTTGAGTGTCAAAAAAATAGCGAAGTAGGAAACCCTGCTTCGCTATTAAGTGATAATTGATTTTATCCAAAAAACTTTTTCACTTTATCAAAAAAGCTTTTTTCTTTTGGGCTGTGTTTTGAGTTTTTATCCGCTTTGAAACTTTCACCCAATTCTTTTAGTAACTCTTTTTGTTTGCCAGTTAAGTTTACTGGGGTTTCAACCACTACGTGGCAGTATAGATCACCTACTGCGCTACCGCGTAATGATTTAATTCCTTTTCCACGCAATCTGAACATTTTACCTGTTTGAGTTTCAGCTGGTATGGTTAAGCTGACTTTACCATTTAGTGTTGGTACTTCTACTTCACCACCAAGTGATGCTAAAACAATGTTAATTGGAATTTCACAATGTAAGTTTGTACCATCACGTTCAAAGATTGCATGTGGTTTTACTTGTACCTGAACGTATAAATCTCCAGCTGGGGCGCCATTAAGTCCCGCTTCACCCTCGCCTGAAAGTCGAATACGGTTTCCGGTATCCACGCCAGCAGGGATGGTAACAGATAGTGTTTTCGTTTTCTGAATACGTCCTTCACCATGACATTTTTTACATGGATTTTTAACGATTTTTCCACGGCCGTGACAGGTTGGACACTCTTGCTGTACAGCAAAGAAGCCTTGTCGCATTTGTACAACACCAGCGCCATGACATGTATCACACGTTACAACATCTGATGATTTTTCTGTTCCTTGTCCATGACATACATCACAAGTTACCCATGTTGGTACTTTTATCTCTTTACTTACACCACTTGCTGCTTCTTCTAGCGTTAATGAGATGTTGTATTGTAAATCATCGCCTCGTGACGCGGTTTGACCACGTCCGCGCCCACCACCGAAGAAATCACTGAAGATATCATCAAATGCAGAACCTCCACCAAAACCACCAAATCCGCCGAAGCCACCGCCTCCAGCACCACCTTGACCTTGTTCAAAAGCAGCATGTCCATACTGATCATAAGCAGCTTTCTTTTGTGGATCGGTTAAGATTTCATAAGCTTCTTTGACTTCTTTGAATTTCGCTTCAGCTTCTGCTTTATTATCCTGATTTTTATCCGGATGATATTTCATGGCTAGGCGTTTGTAGGCTTTTTTTATCTCAGCTTCAGTAGCACTTTTACTTACGCCTAATGTTTCATAATAATCTTTCTTCGCCATAATTAACCTTTAACTTTAATCATTATATAAACAACTAAACGGGCTTGAGTTACCTCGCGCCCGTTTAATGTTTTACATGTTTAAAACTCGTTGAAATAACTCATTAAAAAACATATTAGTTAATGCTTATTTTTTCTCATCATCAACTTCTTTGAAGTCCGCATCAACTACATCATCAGCAGAGTTTGCGCTATTTGCTTGGCTTGCAGATTGATCAGCTTGAGCTTGTTGTTGAGCTAACTCAAGTAATTTTTTTGAAGCTTCCATTAATGCATTAATTTTAGCTTCGATTTCTGCTTTATCTTCACCGCGTGCAGCATTTTCTAAATCACTCACGGCGCTTTCGATAGCGGTTTTGTCATCAGCTGATAATTGATCGCCAACTTCAGTCACTTGTTTACGAGTTGAGTGAACAAGATGATCAGCTTGGTTACGAATTTGAGCTAATTCTTCAAATTTACGGTCAGCATCAGCATTTGCTTCTGCATCATTTACCATTTTTTGGATCTCTTCTTCACTTAATCCTGAAGAAGCTTTAATGGTAATGTTTTGTTCACGACCAGTATTTTTATCTTTTGCTGATACATGCAATATACCATCAGCATCGATATCAAATGTTACTTCAATTTGTGGCATACCGCGTGGTGCAGCTTGAATTCCATCAAGGTTAAATTGACCTAATGATTTGTTATCACTTGCACGTTTACGTTCACCTTGTAACACATGAATGGTTACCGCAGATTGATTATCTTCAGCAGTTGAGAACACTTGACTATGTTTAGTTGGAATAGTTGTGTTTTTCTCAATCAAGGTAGTCATTACACCACCCATTGTTTCAATACCTAATGATAATGGTGTTACGTCAAGTAATAATACATCTTTAACATCACCACCTAATACACCACCTTGTACCGCAGCACCTACTGCTACTGCTTCGTCAGGGTTAACGTCTTTACGTGGTTCTTTGCCAAAGAAGTCTGCAACAGCTTTTTGTACCATTGGCATACGTGTTTGACCACCAACTAAAATCACATCTTTAATATCAGAAACAGTAAGACCTGCATCTTTTAATGCTGTTTTAACTGGTTCCATTGAGCGTTTAACTAAATCTTCAACTAATGATTCAAGTTTAGCGCGAGTCACTTTGATATTTAAGTGTTTTGGTCCAGTTGCATCAGCAGTGATATATGGTAAGTTAATATCAGTTTGTTGTGCTGATGATAATTCAATTTTCGCTTTTTCAGCTGCTTCTTTTAGACGTTGCATTGCAAGTGGATCATTTTTAAGATCGAATCCTTGTTCACGTTTAAATTCATCAACTAAATAGTTAATTAAACGAGAGTCAAAGTCTTCACCACCTAAGTGAGTATCACCATTAGTTGCTAATACTTCGAATGTTTTTTCACCATCAACATCATCAATTTCGATAATTGAGATATCAAATGTACCACCACCAAGGTCATAAACTGCAATGGTGCGGTTACCGACATCTTTATCTAAACCATACGCTAATGCTGCTGCTGTTGGTTCGTTGATAATACGTTTAACATCTAAACCAGCAATACGACCAGCATCTTTAGTTGCTTGACGTTGTGCGTCATTAAAATAAGCAGGAACAGTAATTACTGCTTCTGTTACTGGCTCACCAAGATAATCTTCTGCTGTTTTTTTCATTTTCTTCAATACTTCAGCAGAAATTTGTGGTGGAGCAATTTTTTGGCCTTTAACATCAACCCATGCATCGCCATTGTCTGCTTTAACAATTTTATATGGCATGATGCCAACATCACGTTGTACTTCAGCGTCTTCATAACGACGACCGATTAAACGTTTAATCGCAAATAATGTATTTTGTGGATTGGTTACTGCTTGGCGTTTAGCTGGTTGACCAACTAGAATTTCGCCATCTTGTGTGTAAGCAATAATCGATGGGGTTGTGCGATCACCCTCGGCATTTTCTAATACTTTTGCTTGGCCGTTATCCATTACTGCAACACATGAATTTGTTGTACCTAAGTCGATACCAATAATTTTACCCATAATCGTTTCTCCTCAAACCTGTATTTTATTCTTTGTATATAAGTCTTAAATATTTAATTTCAAGTCCTTATTTTGACAAAGATATGTAATTGTTTTCACATAAATGGGAACAATATTTTTAATATCAAGGGGCAAAATAAATTATTTTTTCTTAAATCTTGATTATAGGCCTCTCTACACTTATTATTGCCGCCTTTTTTATTATGAGAATTAAATTATAGGATCTTTATGGAACAAACTAAATTAGCAAACCCTGGCCCTCTCGGCTTAATGGGTTTTGGTATGACTACAATTTTATTAAATATTCATAACGCAGGTTTTTTTCCTGTCATGACGGCCATTGTGTCAATGGGTATTTTTTATGGTGGGTTGGCACAGGTGATCGCTGGAATTTTAGAATTTCGTAAAGGTAATACTTTTGGTACTACAGCGTTTACTTCATATGGTTTCTTTTGGATCGCTCTTGTTGGTATTTGGTATTTACCGACATCACCAGCAACCGCTCCAACTGATGCAACTTTTGTGGGTATCTTCCTGGCATTATGGGGAATTTTCACCGCATTTATGTTTATCGGTACTTTAAAAGGTAATCGAGTATTACAATTTGTTTTTGCAAGTTTAACTGTTTTATTTGCTTTATTAGCAATTGGTAACATTTGTGGTAACCATGACATCATTCATATTGCCGGTTTTGAGGGTATTATTTGCGGTGCCAGTGCTATTTATTTAGCGATGGCTGAAGTGCTTAATGAACAATATGGACGTACAATTTTACCAGTTGGTGCAAAATCTCAGCATTGATAAGAACATCACATCTACTAACAAAATTGGTAGATGTGATTTTTTTGAAAAAGAAATTAAAAAATCTAGCTTTTAATTTTTATTTGAATTTATCAATGATTTACATACATTTAAAAGAGACTGGGTATGTTTATTTATTGTTTCTTCAGATAAATTATTATCTTTTGAGCTAAAAGCGTTATTTATCATAATTTTACCACTGTTATCCATTGTTCCCGATGTCATCATAATGTAATTTGGAAATTGGATATCCATTGTTCCTTGTTTAAAAACAATATTTTCTAAATGAATGTTTGACTCTTCAGGTTTTAAATAAATCAATTCATCACCATTTCCAATGCTATCAATAAATATGAATTTTTTATTTTTCAATTGTTTTGCATAGCTTTCCAGCATCTTTAGGCCATATTGTCCATTATTACCATCATCATATAAAACAAAAGCAATTTTCTTCTTTTCTTTTTTATCTAATTTATTAATTAAATTGATAATTGTAATAATACTTGAAGAGTTACAAACAAAATTCTTTTGATTCGGAATGCCACTTTTGTATTTCAAAATAATAAAAAATAATAAAATAGTCGAAACAATAGACGATACACCGGGAATACTAAAAAAACCCTGCGACTGAATTTTGGGTATGAACACCCAGTAATTTAATACCAATGAGGTGATGAATAAGAAAATAATTGGCGAAATACTTATAAAATAGCCTAATTTACTAAAGTGAGGCGTGAATGCATATTTTTTATTAAAATTAAAATTTTTAATACCAGTATCATAATAGGTACAAATGATTAATTCAGCTTGATCTAAATTACCAATATAAGCGTTGTAATAATTTTCATACCGTCTTGTTGCTAACTTTAATTTTGCTAATTTAGCATCAACTATATAGCCCAATTGAGTAAGTTCTTTAGATATCACTCTTAAAAAAGTGATTTTTTCTTTAGACGTAAATCTTTTGCCAAAAATGACACAGTATCTTAGTACAAGGTCTTTAAATTTATCCATTTTTAATAATTATTTTAATTTAGAAAAACTGTTAGTGCGATATTAGTCACACTAACAGCGAAACAAATAGATAATATTAAAATAATGATTATCAAATAATATTATCTATAGAAGATGTTAGTTTAATCAATAATCATCTTCATTTTGGGATTGGGAGAAATTAGCCATATTGCTAATCGCTTCTTGGATATTCTCATGTCCAGTTTCAACACACTCTTTTGCCAAATCAAGTAGTGATAATGAATCTCTATTACATACAGCATTAATTACCATTGGCAAGTTCATACCGGTAATGACGCGGACATTCATACCTAATTTTTCCCATTCTGGCAAACATCGCATTGATGCGTTATAAGGCGAGGCACCCAATAAATCAACAAAAATTAAGACACCTTGCCCTGAGTCTAGAGATTTTGAACAAACAAATAAATTATCTTTTAATTGTTCAATATCTTGTCCTGGATTGAGTGATAGTGATTCAAATTTATCTTGTTCTCCAACAATCATTGATACACTATCTTTAATCCCTTCAGCCATTTTGCCATGACTAACTAATAAAACACCTATCATATTTTCGATACCTATATTATTCAAACATCTTAATCGCTTCGTTTAATGTGACTTTTTTCAACGAAGGCGTCGCTTGAAAATAGATATCCATATTAGGGAAGCTGTTTTGTAAATCGATTAGTAAATCAAGTTGTTCTTTATTAATCGATACTTCTTTAATTATTGAAGTTGCTCCAGGTACTAGCGGTAAACCCCCAATATTAAGATTAGTTATTGGCACACCCGCTTTAATGATTTTATACATAACTTCTATATTTTTTGTTATCAAAATAACATTAAAATCATCATACTGGCGATCATTCCAATATCTTACCGCGCCATCTTCTTTTAATACTCTTATTTTGTGTCCTGTACTTGCCCCAGCACCTAATATAATATTTTTAGTAAATTCATCATTTGCTGAGTAATCATCGGCTACAAATAACGCATTTGCTCCAGCTGCTTTAGAGACATTAGTTGCAACTTGACCATGAATAAGGCGGCTATCTACACGCGCTAACACTACTTTTCCCATAATTTTACCTCTATATTTTTTTAATTTTATAAAATTCCAATGGCTGCTAATACACCAAGTATTATGGTTAATCCCACTAATGCTTGAGTTACTTTTAACCCTTTCTTAGAAAAATAGAAATATAATCCCATCACGACCATAAGAGGCAATACACCCGGTAGGATTTTATCCAACGTATCTTGGATGACAAATTCTTTACCGGATAAATTGAATTTCAAACTTGATGATACTTTTATGTAGTTAGCAGCTAAAATACCCATCATGAATAGGCCTAGAATGGACAAGCCTTCAATGACCATTTGCATTTTATTACCAACCACTTCGGTAGCTGCATTTCTACCCAATTTGAATCCTAACTGAGCAAAATAGTACCCAACAAAAAGTTGATAGATAACAAATGCAATGAAAGGAAATAAAGCACCAATTGCTAGGCCTTCTTGAGCCCAAGGAAGCGCAATTGCAATAAAGATATATTGCACTGTTCCAGAGTCGATTGCGTCACCTATTCCGGCTAAAGCCCCCATTAAACCAGCTTTTGTATTATAGAGAACGTCGTTATCAATGCTGATCGGTTTCTTTTGATAAACTTCATCTGCTCTTACAGCTTCTAGTGACGCCATAATTCCTGAAATTGTTCCGCCACCCCAGGTTAATTGAGTGTTAAAGAACAATAAGTGTCTTTGATAAGCGGCAGAAAGCTCACTTTTTGATTTATATAATTTTTTGAGAATTGGCATCAATCCCCACATTAAAGAAGCGGCTAGATAGCGGTCAAATGAGTGTGGGATTTCATTTGCATAATACCAACGTAACCATGCAATAGTGATATCTTTTTTAGTTATTGCTTCCGGTTTGAGATCAATACTTTCTTGTACGATTTCAGTCATTATAAATTCCTCTTTTTAATTTATTAATCAATTAAAGATTAATAATCGTCATCATCTACTTGGTTATTTGAATTACTTCTAGGTTGCTCAGCCGCAGAATTAACCGCTTCATTCTTTGCAAGGACAAAGATAAACGCAACAATAGCGCCGACAATTGCGTAGGTAACCATTGTGATATTCAGTGGTTTTGCAATTACGGCCATGAAGTAAGCTAATAAGAAGAAAATGATGTAATTTTTCTTACCGATAACATAAATAGTCAGAGCAATACCTACTGCTGCAAGACCACCACCAATTACATTAAGGACATGGAAAACAAGTCCACCAGCATTGGATTTAATGATATCTGCAATTATTGGCGCACCAAAATAGAGTGCGACAAACATAAATGGTAAAAAGAGTGCGACACTACAAATGATTGGTAAGATAATAATTGATAAAGTTAATCCCGAACTGCTAGCTTCGTCAGCATATCGTTCAGTTAATTTCATAATCATTGTATTGAGGAAAAATCTTAATTGGTATAAATACGATCCTAACAAACCAACAGGTACGGCTACCGCCACCGCAGCTGCTGGTTGCATATCGCCGAGTAATGCGACAGGTACAGCGACAGCAGTTGCAATTGCGGGTTCTGATGGCATTTGTCCGCCAGGAGAAAATACCCCCATATAAATTAACTGTATTGCTGCGGTTATTATCATCGCGTTTGAAATATCATTAAAGACTATTCCAACAATTAACCCCGTCATCATCGGTGAGAATCTGAGTGTTAATGTTGCTCCACCCAGCCCCCGAGACATTACCATTGCAACCCATATTGAAATAATGGTTGCTTGAAGAAACGTTACATGCATTTCTTGCATATATAAACTCCTCGATTTTTTTATAATGTTTAAAAAATTTTATGAAACAATTGATTGTAATTCTTGCTTATTGACAAATTTCTCTACATCTTCGACACATTTCTCCCCCATACCTTGCAAACACTCAATGGCATAAGCGGATGTATGTGGAGTAACAAGAACTTTTGGGTGTTGAACTAAAGGATTATCGTTATATGAAGGCTCGACATACATTACGTCAGTTGCATGACCAGCGACAATACCTTCATTTAATGCGTGTAATAGTGCATTTTCATCAATCAATTCAGCTCGAGCAGTATTGGTAATGTAAACGCCTTTTTTCATTAAAGAAAATTGGTGATCTTTTAAGATATGATAACTAGTTTCATTTAATGAAGCATTTAGAGAAATGATATCCGCATGTTTTAGTAAATACTCTAAATCAACAATTTCAATATTATGTTGATTAGCCCATTGTTTATTTACGTTTGGATCTACAACAAGTAAGCGCGCATTAAACCCGTGTTTAAAAATTTCTGCCACACGACTTCCAATATTCCCACAACCAATAACGCCAACAACTTTACCCGTAACATTGATACCCAAAAAAGAGGCTCTTTTTTTCCAATCATTTGATTTCACTGCAGCTTGTGACTGAACTGTTTGCCTAATTAATGCAAGTAAATTAGTCACTGCATTTTCGGCTACAGCATCTCGCTCCACTAGAGGGGGGACAATAGTTACAATTGTTCCATGTTCCCTTGCAGCAACAACATCAACATTATTAAAACCTATTCCATGACGAGAAATTAAAAACAAAGGGTCTTTTTTATTATCAAAAAAATCTTTGTTAAAAAAAGGTCTAACACTAGCAATAAAAATATTGAAACCTTCTAAAGCCTTTGCTAATTCCTTCCCTGGTATATCATTATCAAAAGTAAAATGCTTTACTTCACCAATTTTTTCTAATCGTTTTAAATGATCTGGAAAATACTTTCCAAAACTACTTGAGTTAATTATCGCAATTTTATAATTATCCACTCCATACTCCTAATTTATAAAAGATAAACGTTATTGCTTTTTTATAAAAAATTAACGCTCATAAACCTCTTTTTAACTTAAATGTGACAGGTAACATTGATTATAATTAAAATGATTTTAAAAAAAATGAATTTAGATCACATATTTAAGAAATATTATAAAAATTGGCTTTGATAAGGGGATAATTATTTTCTATCAGAAAATATACTAATAATGCTGGAGGGCTTTAGGAATATAGCTTTAGGAATGTAGCATTAGCTAGTTCAAGACATAATAAAAAAGGGCAATCATGCCCTTTATAAAATTTAAGATTGCTATTTTTTATAAGCATCATTATGTACACCAACTGCTGCACGGCCTGAGGGATCATTTAGATTTTTAAATGATTCATCCCATTCAATTGCTTTTGCAGTTGAACAAGCAACGGTTGGACCACCTGGTACACAGTGTGCTGCACTTTCAACAGGGAATAATTCATCAAAAATCTCACGATACATATACGCTTCTTTTGATGTTGGCGTATTGTATGGGAAACGGAATTTTGCATTTTCTAGCTGTTGATCCGTAATTTTGCTTTCAGCAATTTCTTTTAAGGTATCGATCCAACTGTAGCCTACACCGTCAGAGAATTGTTCTTTTTGACGCCATACCACTGATGCTGGTAAGTAAGATTCAAATGCTTCACGAACAATGTGTTTTTCCATTTTACCGTTACTACCACACATTTTATCTTTCGGATTAATACGCATTGCCACATCTAAGAATTTTTTATCCAAGAAAGGTACACGCGCTTCAACGCCCCATGCAGCCATTGCTTTATTAGCACGTGCACAGTCATACATATGTAACGCGGCTAATTTTCGGACAGTTTCTTCATGGAACTCTTTGGCATTTGGCGCTTTGTGGAAATAGAGGTAACCACCAAACACTTCATCAGCACCTTCACCTGATAGGACCATTTTGATGCCCATTGCTTTAATTTTTCTTGCCATTAAATACATTGGGGTTGAGGCACGAATCGTTGTTACATCATACGTTTCGATAAAATAAATAACATCACGGATTGCATCAATACCTTCTTGAATGGTGAAGTTAATTTCGTGGTGAACAGTACCTAGATGATCAGCAACTGCTTGTGCAGCCTTAAGATCTGGGGCACCTTTTAAACCAACCGCGAATGAGTGCAATTGTGGCCACCATGCTTCTGATTTTTCATGATCTTCAACGCGACGAGCAGAAAACTTTTTAGTAATTGCTGAAATAACAGAAGAATCAAGTCCACCAGATAATAAAACGCCATAAGGAACATCTGACATAAGATGACTTTTTACAGACTCTTCTAGTGCAACACGAAGTTCATTGATATCTGTCTTATTATCTTTGACGTTATCATATTCCATCCAATCACGTTTGTAATAGGTTTTAATTTCACCTTCTGTACTTGATAAGTAACTTCCAGGAGGAAAAGCCTCAATCGTTTTACAAACCGGAACCAATGCTTTCATTTCAGACGCAACGTAAAACGTGCCGTTTTCATCATGTCCCATATACATCGGAATGATACCGATATGATCACGACCAATAAAATAGGTGCCTTTATTAATATCATAAAGAATAAACGCAAACATGCCTTGTAAGTCATCAAGACAGTGTATACCTTTTTCTTGATATAAAGCTAAGATCACTTCACAGTCAGAGCCTGTTTGGAATTCATAACGATCTTTGTACTGATTTCGGAGTTCTTGATGATTATAAATTTCGCCATTAACCGCTAAAACTAATGTTTTATCTTTATTATAAAGCGGTTGAGATCCAGTATTAACATCTACAATTGATAGACGTTCATGAGCTAAAATCGCTTTATCAGAAGCAAAAATACCAGACCAATCAGGGCCACGATGACGTTGCAGGCTTGATAGCTCTAATGCTTTTGTTCGTAGCTGTTCCGGATCTGATTTAATATCAAGAATACCTAAAATCGAACACATTGAATTTCTCCATTTAAAATCGCTATAGCGATACTATTTACTAATAAAATTTATTTTAAATATTATTGCAAGCAAATCACAAAAATAACAGGATACACATTATTGATTAACAATTAAAGTACAATATCGTTATACTTTTCCTATAATAAAGATTGCTTTTATTTTTTTATCCACTGCCCTTGCTGTTTGATGTATTGACCAGCAGGCGTTTTTTCTTGAGCTTTACTTCCTGCTTTGTTTTGAACTTCAACTAGTGGCACGTTACTTTCAGCTGATACTTTTTGGTACTCTTGTTTACGAGCCTGATTAATTAATTGGGCAATTTCGCTTGCATTACCTTCATTTTTTACAACGCCTAAATAACCATCGGTTTGTTCTCCAACTAAACCATTTGCTTTTGCTTGAGGTAGTGAATTAATCGCTTGATCTAAATTTAAAGCAAAAACTGGCATAGCTAATAAGATTGATAATAATGCTACTATCGCTTTTTTATTCATAACAGACTCCTTATTAAATACATCATATTAAGATGAATTAAATATGTAAAAACGGTTGAAATTTTAATGTTTTGCTATAAAAGTCGTGTTTATGCACTCATTAATATTAATATAAACCTGATTTATTAATAATATTATCTAGCGCTTTGTCCACTTTGATATTAATTTCGTGATCAATCTTAACGTTCAAATTGATATTAATTGGTTCATTTGGTGCTTGCACTTTAACCGTTGGCGTACAACCCATTAGTACAGCACTACACACTATAATTGTAATAATAGTTTTAATCATAGAATAACCTCTTATCTATCAAGATTTCCTTTTTAAATACGCTTCAATACGTTTACGAATAGGTTCGTTAATTTGATCGGAAAGTTGTAAACTTATTAATAGTTTTGCAATATTCTCTTCAAGATTTATATTCAAATTCACCGCTTTACCATTTTCAACATCACGGTTATTACCTTGAATATTTAGTCCTAATTTAGCAATTTCATTTTGATAACTCACCATACCCGACAACTTAGTATAATGAAAATTTTTGATTATATCAGTGAGAATTTTCATATTCGGGTTTGCTTGGGCATAATTTTTCAGTGCCGTATTTTCAAACTGTAAATATCCTTCATTAACCGTAACTAACTGGCCATTTTTTATGACGACTTCATTAAAAGCTGTCCCTTTTTTACTGGACGGTAATAATGTTATTGGCAAAGTGCCATCAATTGCCCCATCTCCAGCTAAACCATCGGCAGGATATTTAGCCAAGATATCTTTCAATTGTATCTTTTTTAGCCTTAAATTAAATTGTTGGGGTAATTTAGCTAAATTCAATTGTCCCTGATCAAGAAAAACTGAGCCAGAAAAAATAGCGGCTTGCGCTTTCGTCCATTTCACTACCCCTTTACTCGGTGCATTTAGCGATGCTGAATAGCTACCTACTAATCTAATCTTCTCGAAATTAACACCAATATTAACTTGTTGAATAGTTAATGCGGGCGTTGAAATAGTAAATTGATTGCTATTAAATGAAATATCGATGTTGCCAACTGCGGATTTAAATTCAGTCGCTTTAAATATGCCATCAAATTTATTAATTGTTAATGTTGATTTTGCATTAATTTGTTTCGATTCAAGCGAAATAGGTATTGTTACTTCAAAGGTCAGCTTTCCTACTAATGGTTTAACAATTAAGTCATCTGAAAATTTCGCTTTTTCAATATTAAATAAAGCGTTGTCTGAACTCTTTAAAATAACTTTATCGCTAGTTAAAACCCCAGTAAATGGTAAAGTCAGATTACCTTTTTCTATTCCAAATTGATTCAAGGAAGTCGTCAAGACCCCCTCTTTGATTTCGAAGCAAGAATTTAACTGATCAAACGAAAGGTTAGCAGTTAATGTGTGTTGATTATTACTTGATAGATTAAGTTGTATTGTATTTTGCTCTTTAGTGGCCTGAACCTTCAGGTTAACTAACTCTTTTTTCTGTTGATAAAATGTTAAAGAGTCGACATTGATATTATTTGGAAGCCAATAAATGATAGTCGATACAGTGGAAGAATTAGGAGAAGATTGATTGAGCTCTTGTGTATCTGTCACCTTTGGCAAGCCTGATTTATCAGTTGAATCGGACCAGTAAATATCAATACTTTTTGCCGTAAAGGTTGACAACGATAGTTTGACATTGCTCGCTTTTAACAATAATTGTGGCTGTTGTGAAATAGTTAGTTCATCAAAAGATAATCCGCTGAGGCCGATATCAATACCTTGCCAATCTATAGAAAGATTATGTTCATCCTTGAATGATAACCAATATCGCCAACCATATAAGCTTAATATCACTATTATGAGTAATATAAGAGATGGAATCCAATAACGTTTTTTTAAGCGAGCCATAATAAACTCTCAACAAGTGGATCGCCGAATAGTATCGGCGATTATTATGCTTGTTCTCTGTTAGCAATATAAGCCAATGCCTTGTCAATTCTTGCTAATGTACGTTTTTTACCAACAGCATAAACAGTTGCGTCAACAGAAGGCGATTGCCCAATTCCCGTCACTGCAACACGAAGTGGCATACCTACTTTACCCATCCCGACTTCAAGCTCGGTGGCTGTTGCCTCAATAGCATGATGAATTTTATCAATTTGCCAATCAAAATCTGAAATTGCTGCAATTTTAGCTTTGATTAGCTCTAAAGGTTCTTTTGCAACAGGTCGTAAATGTTTTTTAGCTGCATCAGCATCAAACTCATCAAAATCTTGATAGCAATAAGTACATGACTCAGCCATTTCTTTCAATGTTTTACAACGTTCACCAAATAGTTTCACTATAGTAATTAAATCAGGACCTTGTGTTAAATCATAACCTTGCTGATTCATATGCCAAACTAAATGCTGTGCAACATAATCAGCATCTAAATGGTTAATATAATGATGATTTAACCAAAGTAATTTTTCAGTATTAAATGCACTGGCAGATTTACTTACTGCATCTAATGAAAAGAAATCAATCATTTCTGGTACAGAAAATATCTCTTGATCGCCATGAGACCAGCCTAGACGAACTAAATAGTTAAGCAAGGCTTCTGGCAGATAACCATCATCACGGTATTGCATCACACTCACTGCACCATGACGTTTAGAGAGTTTTTGTCCATCGTCACCTAAAATCATTGATACATGACCATATTCAGGTAATGGTGCGCCTAGTGCTTTTAAAATATTAATTTGGCGAGGAGTATTATTAATATGATCTTCACCACGAATAACATGGGTAATTTCCATATCCCAATCATCAACAACGACGCAAAAGTTATAAGTTGGAGAACCATCAGTACGGCGTATGATTAAATCATCAAGCTCTTTATTGGCAATTTCAATTGGACCACGTATCAGATCATTGAAAACAACTACGCCATCTATCGGGTTAGCAAAGCGGACAACATGTGGCTCAGTGTGTGAATGCTGTTTTTGCACTTCATCACAACGACAATGACCGTCATATCGGGCTTTTTCACCTTTCGCCATTTGCTCTTCGCGCAATTTTTCTAAGCGCTCTTTTGAGCAATAACAACGATAAGCCGTTTTATTGGCTAACATTTCGTCAATAACTTGATTATAACGATCAAAACGTTTAGTTTGGAAATATGGGCCTTCATCCCATGATAATTTTAACCAATTCATACCTTCCATAATCGCGTCAATCGCTTCTGGTGTTGAACGTTCAAGGTCGGTATCTTCAATACGCAATACAAAGGCGCCATGCGCATGGCGGGTATATAGCCAAGAATAAAGCGCAGTACGTGCACCACCAACATGTAAGTAACCAGTTGGGCTTGGTGCAAAACGGGTTTTAATTTTCATGAAATAATCCTATTAATAAAGAGCCCTAAAATGTCAATTTATCACTTATGCTCTTTTTATTTAACCGCTTTCCATAGATAGGAAAGGCAATTGCAATAAGTTCAATTTAGTTGCTTATTTTAACACGTCAAAAGGTTTCAGCAAGCCGTCAGTAATAGACAAAATTAGCAACTAATTTAAGTAGTTACTCAATATAAAATCGAGTATAAAAATATAAATTATCAAAGCGATTAATGAGCTTCATCCCAATTATTACCAATACCGACATCCACTTTTAATGGTACTGAGAGTTGATAACAATTTTCCATGATAGATTTAATAGATTTACTATATTCACTAACAAGCTCTTCTTTAACCTCAAATACAAGTTCATCGTGTACTTGCATTAACATTCTGATATTACCGTTAGACTGGGTTTTAATCCATTCACTCATTTTGATCATTGCTATTTTGATAATATCAGCTGCTGTACCTTGCATTGGTCCGTTGATTGCCGCACGCTCAGCACCTCGTTTTTCATTAACTCTAGATGAGCTAATTTTTGGTAAATATAATCGTCTTCCAGATAAGGTTTCAACGTAGCCTTGCTCGGATGCTTGTTGACGAATTCTGTCCATATACACTTGTACACCAGGATAACGTTCAAAATAACGATCAATATAGAATTTTGCTTCTTTACGAGGAATATTAATTTGTTTAGATAACCCAAAAGCACTCATGCCATAAATTAATCCGAAATTTACAGCTTTAGCTCTTCTTCGCTCTTCTGCGGTAACTTCTGGCTCTGGTTTACTTAGAATTTCACTCGCTGTCACCCGATGAATGTCTTTATCATGAGCAAAAGCATTTAGCAAACTTTTATCCTGCGATAAATGCGCCATAATACGTAGCTCAATTTGCGAATAATCAGCTGAAATAATTTTATAACCTTTTGGGGCGATAAACGCTTGGCGAATACGGCGACCTTCCTCGGTTCGAACAGGAATATTTTGTAAATTAGGGTCGTTTGATGATAATCGTCCTGTTACAGTACCAATTTGGTTATAATTGGTATGAATTCGGTGATCAATTGGGCTAATCATCAACGGTAGTTTATCGGTATAAGTATTTTTTAATTTGGCTAAACCACGGTAATATAAAATTTTACGAGGTAATACATATGTATTTGCTAATTCATTTAATACTTCTTCACTTGTTGAAGGATCACCTTTAGGCGTTTTTTTGAGTACGGGTAATTGGTGTTTATCAAATAAAATTGCTTGAATTTGTTTTGGTGAACCCGGATTAAATTTTTCACCCGCAAGGAATTGTAACTCTTCTTCAGTATCCTTTAATATTTTGTTAAGTTCTTTTGAATACGCTTTTAATTGTTCAGCATCAACAAGAACCCCAGTTCTTTCCATGTTAGCTAAAATAATTGCTAGTGGCATTTCAATGTCTGAAAATAACTTAGTGAGTTTTTCATTTTTTTCTAGCTGTGGCCATAATTTTTGATGTAATTGAAGAGTAATATCAGCATCTTCTGCTGCATATTGAGTTGTTTTTTCAATATCAATAGTATCAATACTTGATTGCTTTCTACCAACTTTAGTTAATTCATCATAAGTAATTGTTTTATATTTCAAATAGCGTTTTGCCATACTATCCATGTCATGTCGTTGAGTGCTATTTAATACATAGGACTCTAGCATCGTGTCATAAGCAATACCCTGCACTTGGATGCCATAGTTCGCCAATACACTGTAGTCAAATTTGGCATTTTGGACGATTTTTTTGATTTGAGGATTCTCTAATATTGGTTTTAATTTTGCCAATACATCATTAAGCGGTAGCTGTTCTGGAACATCTAAGTATTGATGAGCTAGAGGAATATAAGCAGCTTGATTTGGAGTAACACTTAGCGATATCCCAACAAGCTTAGCATGGAAATGATCGACATTATCCGTTTCCGTATCAAATGCAAAGGCTTCGCAACTAGTTAATGTTGCAATCCATTCATCTAATTGTGTATTGGTTAAAATACATTGATAATCCTTTTCGTGTACTTCAGTCTCTAGCTCTTCTTGGTCAATTGAGGGCAATTCTCCTGCAATTTCGACAGGAATTTGACTTTGCTGATTTAAAAAGTTACCAGCGATTAATTCTTTTTGCCAACGATGGAAATCATAATAAGCAAACAATTCAACTAATTTAGTTGCATCGATATCACCTATAAGTAATTGTTCCGTCGTGAAATCTAATGGAACATCCGTTTTAATTGTCGCCAATAAATAACAAAGGTCAGCTTCTTTTTTATGATCAGCCAATTTACTTTTCAATGATTTAGCACCACGAATAGGCAATTTTTCAATTTCATCCAAATGGCTATAAATATCATTTAAACTTTCAAAATGCGTTAATAAATTTAGTGCCGTTTTTTCACCAATTCCCGGAACACCAGGAATATTATCAGACGTATCACCTCTTAATGCTAAATAATCAATCATTTTTTCTGGCGGCACACCAAATTTTTTCATAACACCTTCTGGATCAAGAATTGTGTTATTCATGGTATTTATTAGTGTGATTTTATCACTGACTAATTGTGCCATATCTTTATCACCAGTACTGATTAGTACCTCTAGGTTTTCTTTTTCTGCTTGTCTAGCCAATGTGCCTATCACATCATCAGCCTCTACACCATCTACACAAAGCAGCGGTAATCCCATCGCTTTTAAAATAGTATGAATTGGTTCGATTTGGGGCCGTAAATTTTCAGGCATTTCTTCTCGAGTCGCTTTATACTCGCTATAAAGTTCATTACGGAAAGATCCGCCACTCGCATCAAAAACGACAGCAATATGAGTTGGATCATATTGATTCATTAGACTGCGTATCATATTGACCACACCAAAAATAGCCCCTGTTGGCTCACCTTTGGAATTAGTTAATGGAGGACATGCAAAAAAAGCACGATAAAGATAAGAAGAGCCATCAATTAAAATAATTGGCGTATTATTTGGCATTAATAGTTACCCAAATGTTATTTAATACAATTATTAGTAGTATAACCTAATTAGTAACAATATTCTTGTGAACACCGATAATATAGTGTAAAAATATTCGAGATCGCATCGATCTTTAAGTCAAATTGATTAATTAAAAATACTGTATATCGCTATATCACTATTATATAATACTGATATCTATTTTCGTCTGAGTATCAAATAAATGACAGAATTAAGTCCTGCAGCACTAGAGGTCAAAAAAGCACTAGCAGCTAAAAATCTTGAAACCCCATCATGTCGTTTACCTATGGACAATAGCGAACGGAAAGCAAAAATAGAAGCGCATTTCCGAGAAATCATGAAACTTATGGAACTTGATTTGAGTGATGATAGCCTTGCTGAAACTCCGCATCGCGTTGCAAAAATGTATGTTGATGAGATCTTTTCCGGACTTAACTATCATAACTTTCCCAAAATCACCCTGATTGAAAACAAAATGCAGGTTGATGAAATGATTACCGTTCGTGATATTACTTTAACCAGTGTTTGTGAGCACCATTTTGTGACCATTGACGGTAAAGCCACCGTTTCTTATATCCCAAAAGATAAAGTGATTGGTTTATCAAAAATCAATCGGATTGTTGAATTTTTTTCCCAGCGCCCGCAAGTGCAAGAAAGATTAACCCAACAAATTTTGGTGGCACTACAGACGCTATTAGGAACAGTTAATGTTGCTGTTTCAATTGATGCTACTCACTATTGTGTTAAAGCTCGAGGTATTAAAGATTCCAATAGTTTAACTACCACGACCGCATTAGGGGGAGGCTTTAAAACGAATCCAAGCACCCGACAAGAGTTTTTACGCGCATTAAATCATTAATAATAAAGGATATTGAATGAAATATTTATCACTCATGTTTATGATACTGTTTATTACAGCCTGTTCTGAACAGGAATCTAATCATAATGATAAATTTATTGGTTTTTGGGTTGAAGGTGGTCCGGATTATAAACATACGGCGTCGATCGCCAATCTTGTTGAAATAAGTAAACAAGGAGACAATTACTTTATCAATGAAAACTACGTTTATGGTAATGGTCAAACCATTGCGATGCGAAAACTCACAAAATCACAAGACTATTTCGACGGACTGGCTTATCCATCAGAAAGAAATTTTGGTTTAGAAAACAAAGTAACTATGGATGATGATACAAAAATCGGTATATTTAATACCCATTTCTTTCGAATTTCAAAAGAAGAAGCAGAGCACATTAAACGCGATGTAAAAGAGTGCGAAGAGATAGAAAAAAACCGATTTTTTATTCCTAATGAGCAACAAGCTGAATATAAAAAACGGGCAAAAGAACTGGCTTATTGTCGGATTTTTTGGTAACAATCCAAATTCACGCCAATCTAAATTCAGTGGATTTTTGTGACAGTCGTATGGGAATTGATTATTCATCAAAATCCCAAAATCAAATACAAATCAACTTTATATTACGTGCATCTTTAAGAAAGATTGGTATAATTCACAGCTATTTTAGTTAAAACATCACAATTAATAGCACGCTTTCATGAAGATCATTCGCGGTATTGATAATTTAAACAATCAATTTACTCAATGTGTACTTACATTGGGCAACTTTGATGGCGTGCATTTAGGACACCAACAATTAATTAACCATTTAATAAAACAAAGTAAGAAATTAAACTTACCAACAGTGGTTATGTTATTTGAGCCTCAACCTTTAGAGTTTTTTTGCAAACAAAATGCTCCCGCTAGGTTAACGTCTTTTAAAGAAAAAGTGGAATTAATTAAAAAATTGGGTATCGACTATATTATTGCGGTGCCATTTACCCAAACCTTTGCCAATATGTTAGCCCCAGATTTTATTCAAGATTGGTTGATAAACAAATTACAAGCTAAATATATTGTTATTGGTGATGATTTCCGATTTGGTCGTGAACGTAAAGGTGATATTAATCTTTTACAACAATATACTCATAACAATCAATTTGTAGTTGAGAGTATGCCCACGTTTGTTTGGAATGATTTAAGGATCAGCAGTACGGCTGTTCGTGAGGCGTTATTTAATAGTGATTTTAAATTGGCTCATTGCCTTTTAGGCCGTAATTACGCCATTGAAGGGAAAGTGGTTCATGGCAATGCGTTAGCCAGACAATTAGGATTTCCGACAGCCAATATTCATTTAAATCGAAAAAAACCCGCTTTACAAGGCGTCTATTTTGTAAAAGTCAAAAACTGTTGTAGTAATCAGCATTATCATGGCATTGCCAATATCGGTATAAGACCAACCATTGAAGGCAAAAAGGCTATTTTAGAGGTTAATCTATTTGACTTTTCAGGTGATATTTATGGACAATATTTAGACGTTATATTCGTTCATAAGTTACGCGACGAGAAAAAATTTGATTCGCTAACCGATTTAAAACAACAAATTGCACAAGATGTTTGCACTGCGAAACAGATCAGTGCAAAATTAACCAATTAAAAAGTAGTTTCAACAAAAATTAACTGGAATAAATCAGCATGACAGACTATAAAAACACATTGAATTTACCGGAAACCGGATTCCCTATGCGAGGTGATCTTGCTAAACGTGAACCGGCGATGTTGCAAAATTGGTACGATAAAGAACTTTATCGCAAAATCCGTCAAGGCAAAAAAGGCAAAAAAGCTTTTATTCTGCATGATGGCCCTCCTTATGCAAACGGAAAACTTCATATTGGTCATGCCGTTAATAAAATTATTAAAGACATTATTATCAAATCAAAAGGCTTAAGTGGTTATGACTCCCCATATATTCCAGGATGGGATTGTCATGGTTTGCCGATTGAGCAAAAAGTCGAGGAGCAAGTCGGTAAACCAGGTGTAAAAGTAACACCGGCTGAGTTTCGCCAAATTTGTCGTGATTATGCTGCTTCACAAGTTGAATTACAAAAAGCTGATTTTATTCGCATGGGTGTGCTTGGGGATTGGCAAAATCCATACCGTACAATGGACTATGATACTGAAGCGAATATTATTCGTGCTTTAGGTAGAGTGATTCAAAATGGGCATTTAGTCAAAGGTGCTAAACCAGTTTATTGGTGTACAGATTGTATGTCAGCTTTAGCGGAAGCTGAAGTCGAATATTATGATAAATCATCGCCCGCAATAGATGTAAAATTCAAAGCCGTAGATAATCAAGCTGTTGCAAGTAAATTTGGTGTTAATACCGACCTAACTATTTATGCCGTGATTTGGACGACAACACCTTGGACATTACCTGCCAGCCGAGGTATTGCCTTAAATGCTGAATTTGAGTATCAACTAGTACAAATAAACGATAAAGAATGCTTAATTTTAGCCGCTGATCTGGTCGAATCAGTCATGAAACGTGCCGAAATTTCAGAATGGAAAATACTTGGCAGCTGTAAAGGTGATGCGCTTGAGCTATTACGCTTTAAACATCCTTTCCTTGAGTTTGATGAACCAATTGTACTTGGTGAACATGTGACAGTTGACGCAGGTACAGGTGCAGTGCACACTGCGCCTGGTCACGGTGTTGAAGACTTTTTAGTTGGTCAAAAATATGGGCTTGAAGTTGCTAACCCTGTTGGTGGCAATGGCTGTTATTTACCTGGAACAGGCGTTGGTTTAGATGGTTTGTTTGTTTTCAAAGCCAATAAAGTGGTAGTTGAACTATTAAAAGAACGCAATGCTTTACTACACTTTGAAAATATTGAACATAGCTATCCTTGTTGCTGGCGACATAAAACGCCTGTTATCTACCGTGCAACACCACAATGGTTTATCAGTATGGATAAACAAGGTTTACGTGCTCAATCACTAAAAGAGATCAAACAAGTTCGTTGGATTCCAGATTGGGGACAAGCTCGAATTGAAACTATGGTAGCGAACCGTCCTGATTGGTGTATTTCACGCCAACGCACATGGGGCGTGCCTATGACGCTATTTGTGCATAAAGAAACTGAAGAGTTACATCCAGACACACTACAATTAGTTGAGAAAGTGGCTAAATTGGTTGAACAAAACGGTATTCAAGCATGGTGGGATGCCGATATTAAAGATTTATTAGGTCCTGATGCTGATGATTATCGTAAAGTGCCCGATACACTAGATGTATGGTTTGATTCAGGCTCAACATTCTACTCAGTGGTTGGCGTGCGTCCTGAATTTGCAGGACACGAAGCCGATATGTACTTAGAAGGTTCAGATCAGCATCGTGGTTGGTTTATGTCTTCATTAATGCTATCAACGGCAATTGATAACAAAGCACCGTATAAACAAGTATTAACTCACGGTTTTGTGGTCGATGGACAAGGACGTAAGATGTCTAAATCACTTGGTAACATTGTGACCCCACAAGAAGTGATGAATAAACTTGGGGCAGATATTTTACGTTTGTGGATTGCATCGACTGATTATTCAGGCGAAATGAGTTATTCAGATGAAATCATTAAACGTGCAGCCGATAGCTACCGTCGTATTCGTAATACCGCACGCTTCTTACTGGCTAACTTAAATGGTTTCGATCCAGCTAAAGATATGGTTAAACCAGAAGATATGGTAGTACTTGATCGTTGGGCTGTCAGTATAGCTAAAGAAGCTCAAGAGCAAATCATTCAAGCTTATGAAAACTACGATTTCCATAGAGTCGTACAACGTATTATGCAATTTTGCTCAATCGAAATGGGCTCATTCTATTTAGATATTATCAAAGATCGTCAATATACAGCAAAAAGCGATAGTGTTGCGCGCCATAGTTGTCAAACTGCGTTATATCATATCGCTCAAGCAATGGTTCGTTGGATTGCACCAGTTTTATCATTCACTGCTGATGAAATTTGGCAATATCTACCTGCTTCTGAAAAATCTGAATTTGTATTTGAAGATGAATGGTATACCTTGCTATTTACCTTATCAGATAGTGAAACATTAAACAGTGCTTATTGGGCTCAAATCTTAGCTATTCGAAGTGAAGTCAATAAAGTTTTAGAACAAGGCCGTAATGATAAAGTTATCGGGGGATCACTTGAAGCAGCGGTAACCCTTTATGCTAATAGCGAAATAGCAACGGCACTCGCTAAATTAGAAAACGAATTACGCTTTGTATTACTGACTTCACAAGCGACGGTGAAACCTTTAGAAAATGCACCACAACATGCGGTACAAAGTGATATTCAAGGTCTTAAAATTGAGCTTGCTAAAGCACAAGGCGATAAATGTCCTCGTTGCTGGCATTTTACAGTTGATAACAACCCAACCACTCACCTATGTAAACGTTGTGAACAAAACATTCATGGTAATGGTGAAGTTAGACATTTTGCCTAAGTGATATAAAAATAAATAGGGCTATAAAAATAATTTTATAGCAATTAAGAACACTTACCGCCGACGATTGTCGGCGGTATTATAATAATGAGCATAAATTATATGAAAAAAGATAACGGACTTCACTGGTTATTATTTGCGGTTGTAGTTTTTATTATCGATATCGCAAGTAAATTCTGGATTATAAATAATTTTTACTTATTTGAATCTGTAAATCTTTTACCCTTCTTCTCTATCACCTATGTACATAATATTGGCGCAGCTTTCAGTATTTTTGAAGGTCAACGATGGATACTTGCTGCCGTAGCTTTTGCTGTTAGTGTCGTAATTGTTTATATGTTATATCGCAGTAACCATAAGCAAAAATTAGAAAATTTTTCATTAGCATTAATTTTAGGTGGTGCATTAGGAAACCTATTTGACCGTCTTTACCATGGATTTGTTGTCGACTTTCTAGATGTCAATTTTGGTGATTGGCACTACCCAACTTTTAATATTGCTGATTGTGCGATTTGTTTAGGTATTGGATTTTACATCCTAAGCAATTATGCTAAAAAGACTGACTAATATGCAGATTATACTCGCTAATCCTCGTGGCTTTTGTGCTGGAGTAGATCGAGCTATTACTATCGTTGAACGCGCGCTTGAGCTATTTGGTGCTCCTGTTTATGTTCGCCATGAAGTTGTACATAATCGCTACGTAGTTAACCGTCTTAAAGAACTTGGCGCAATATTTATCGAAGATCTCAATGATGTCCCAGACAACAGTATCCTTATTTTTTCTGCCCATGGGGTATCTAAAACAGTTCGTGATGAGGCCAAACGTCGCCAGCTACGAATATTCGATGCAACATGCCCTTTAGTAACTAAAGTTCATATGGAAGTCGCCAGAGCAAGCTATCGAGGTGAAGAAGTTATTCTTATTGGTCATGCTGGCCATATTGAAGTAGATGGCACGATGGGACAATATAGTAATCCAGCAGGTGGAATCTATTTAGTCGAATCAATTAAAGATGTACAAAACTTGCAAGTAAAAAATGACAATCATCTCTGTTTTACAACACAAACAACCTTATCGGTTGATGATACCGCAGAAATCATTGAAGCGTTAAAAAATCGATTTCCCAATATTCGTAGCCCTCGTAAAAACGATATTTGTTATGCCACCACTAACCGCCAACAAGCAGTTAAGCAGTTATCATCTCAAGCCGATATTGTCTTAGTGGTTGGATCTAAAAATTCATCAAACTCCAGTCGATTAGCAGAGCTTGCAAGACGAAACAGCAAAAATGCCTACTTAATCGACTACGCCTCAGACATCAATCTTAAATGGTTAGAAAATGCTCAAACTATTGGTGTCACCGCTGGCGCTTCTGCCCCAGAAATTTTAGTTAAACAAGTTATTGAGCATCTAAAAAGTTTAGGTTGCACATCAATGATTGAAACCGAAGGTATTTCAGAAAATATTACTTTTGAAATTCCCAAAGAGTTACGTATAGAAGTTAAAACAACTGATTAAGAAGCATGTGTTAGTTGCTTAAATTTTTCTAATAACTCTTCTTGGGTTTCGACATGCTCTGGATCAGCAATAATCGCATTTTGAATTGGACAGACGCGTTGACAGGTAGAATGATCATAATAACCGACACACTCAGTGCATTTATTTGGATCAATTTCATAAGTATCGAACCCCATTGAAATGGCCTCATTTGGACATTCAGGTTCACACATATCACAATTAATACACTTATCAGTTATTTTTAACGCCATTGCTACAATATCTTTAACGAATAAAAAATTTGCGCCATTATAACGCAATCCTAAATAAATCCTAATACGGATCTACATTTACATTGAGTATTGACAAAACTTTTGCAAAAAATTTTGAGGAACGGGGTTTTTGAAGGTCTAAAATTGCATAAATTTGGAAATTAAAGCCTAATGCATATCAAAATAAGTGTTCCTAATCAGATTATCCACCTAAATAGTTATTGGAATTTTAGAATTATTTTAGAAACTTATCAGCTTGACGCGAAAATAGTTTTATTAGTAAATTGAACAAAGGAACGGCTCAAAGCTTCACTAATTTTCATTAGTAAGTTAATTAGGAATTGCCTACTTTTTTGGGCAATAAACAGGTATTCCTATGTATGATTATCTAATGATATTTATAATTAAATTTTTAAGTACATATTGAAAGAAAGGTGATTTTTTCTATCAATTCAGAAATATCTTTAATACAGTTAAAAATTTTCATAAAAATTACAATTTATTATCTTTAGTTATCATTGCAAATGAAATTAATACGATACAATGCTCAAAAAATAACAAAAACGAAAGGATGAAAAATTGGCAAAATTCTTTAGATTCAAATATATCGTTATCTTTATTGCCACTTTAGTTGTGCTTTATTTAGGAAAATTAATTTTTTTTCCTTCAGAGCAGGCCGTTAATTATATTACGTCGCCAGTAACGAAAGGAAATGTTGAGAAAACGGTTCTTGCTGATGGCACTATAAGCGCTTTTAAACAAGTTAGTGTTGGTGCACAAGTTTCTGGACAAATCAAAAAATTGTATGTTGAACTTGGCGATGAAGTTAAGCAGGGAGATATGATAGCTGAGATTGATGATCTTAAACAAAGTAACGATCTCAAACAATCTGAAGCAAAATTAAACAGCTTGGAAGCTCAGCGTACATCTAAGCAAGCGAAATTAGTTAACTATCAACTAACTTATGAACGCCAATTAAAACTGGTTAAAAAAGGGGTTGGTGTCCAATCAGATTTAGATTCAGCAAAAGCCGATCTTGATGCAATCAAAGCTGATATTGCAGCGCTTGATGCAGATATTGTTAGCGCTCAAGTGGCGGTCGATACTGCAAAAGTTAATTTAGGTTATACCAAAATACGCTCACCAATTGATGGTGTTATTGTTGCCATTCCTGTCGACCAAGGGCAAACGGTAAACTCGGTACAAAGTGCTCCGACTATCGTTAAAGTCGCTCAATTGGATAAAATGACCATTGAAGCACAAATTTCGGAAGCCGATGTTATTGGTGTTAAAAAAGGTATGCCCGTTTATTTCACTATATTAGGACAACCAAACAAGCGGTTTGAGGGATTAACATTAAGATCGATTGAGCCTGCACCTGACTCAATTAATAGCGAAAACTCTACGTTAAGCTCATCATCTACCTCCAAAAGCGCAATTTATTACAATGGATTATTTGATGTTGATAATCCTGATCATCTTTTACGTATTTCAATGACAGCTCAAGTATATATTGTGTTAGCTGAAGCGAAAAATGTACTGACTATTCCATCCCAAGCTGTTCAAAAAAATTTAGCAGATAATAAAGCGATTATTTATCTACTTGATCAACATAATAATGTTGAAGAACGAGAAGTCAGTCTAGGTATCAATAATAATATCAATGTGGAAATCAAATCGGGACTTAAAGAAGGTGAAGTCGTCATTATTGGTAGTAACAATGGCGCATTATTTAATCCTAATGGACGCACGCCGAGGATAAGATTTTGATATGACAAATAATCCACTTATCAAACTTGAAAATATTGTTCGTGAATTTCCAGCCGGTGATTCAACCATACAAGTGCTTAAAAATATCAATTTAACGATTAATGCCGGTGAAATGGTTGCCATTATTGGTGCATCTGGCTCAGGCAAATCGACGTTAATGAATATTTTAGGTTGTTTAGATAAACCAAGTTCGGGAGTCTATACAATTGGAGGTCGAACCACCAATAAATTATCACCCGATGAATTAGCTGAATTACGTCGAGAACATTTTGGATTTATCTTTCAACGCTATCATTTATTAAGCGCCTTAACTGCACAAGGTAACGTTGAAATTCCCGCCATTTATGCAGGAATCACTAATGAACAACGAAAAAAACGAGCTATTGAAATATTAACGCGTTTAGGGCTTGAAGATAAAATTAATAATAAACCCAGTCAATTATCGGGAGGTCAACAACAGCGTGTCAGTATTGCTCGAGCCTTAATAAATGGCGGACAGGTTATTTTAGCAGATGAACCAACAGGCGCACTTGATCGTAAAAGCGGATTAGAAGTTATGGCTATCTTGCGAGAACTTCATAAACAAGGGCATACTGTGATTATTGTAACGCATGATAGCAATATTGCCCAAAGTGCAGAGCGAATTATTGAAATCAGTGACGGAAATATTATCTCAGATTCAATCAATCCTAACTATCAGGTAGAAGAAAAAAAAGATAATCGCCAAGTTAAACAGATCGAAACCACTAAAACCCAAGACAACTTTCAAGCTAAATACAATCGCTTTCGAGACGCCTTTAATATGGCGATATTGTCGATGCGTTCTCAACGATTACGCACTTTTCTAACCATGCTTGGTATCATCATTGGCATAGCCTCTGTCGTTTCCATGGTTGCATTAGGAGAAGGCACAAAACAAAAAATACTCTCGAATATAAACTCATTAGGAACAAGCACGCTAGAGATTTATCCCGGTAGCGGATTTGGGGATCGTAATGCAGATAAAATTACCACCCTACGCTCATCCGATGCTGACTTTTTAGCGAAACAGAATTTTGTTCATAGCACAACCCCAAACCTGGCAACATCAGTCTATTTTCGAGTCAAAAATTTGGCGATGACTGGTACAGTAAATGGTGTGGGAGAGCAATTTTTTGCCGTTCGTGGTTATAACATCACCCAAGGCATTGCTTTTGACCAAGCTAGCGTTGCATCATCAGCACAAGATGCCGTTATCGATGAAAATACCGTTAAACAGTTATTTAAGAATGAAAATCCAATTGGAAAAATTCTTATGGTGGGTCAATTGCCGGTAAGAGTAATTGGTGTTGCCACCAAACAACAACAGGGATTTGGTAATAATGAGAGTCTTAATATCTGGTTACCTTATACCACTGTCATTAATCGCATGGTTGGACAAACATCGTTAAGAAGTATTACGGTTCGGATTAATGATAATGTTGATTTATCAGTTGCTGAACAAGCGATTAATAAAATCATGATACAACGGCATGGTGTTAAAGACTTTTTTATCTTTAATTCAGATAGTATCCGTGAAACGGTTAATTCCTCGGCTTGGGTGTTAACATTATTAATCTCAACCATTGCATTTATATCACTGTTAGTCGGTGGTATTGGGGTAATGAATATCATGCTAGTATCGGTTACCGAAAGAACTCGAGAAATTGGTGTACGCATGGCTGTTGGAGCACGCTCAAGTGATATATTGCAACAGTTTTTAATCGAAGCGGTATTAGTGTGTTTGATCGGCGGAACATTAGGTATTTTATTATCATTTGTGGTCGGTGGGATTTTTAATTATTTTGTCACATCATTTGCAATGCGTTTTTCAATCATTTCAATTATCGCTGCCTTTAGCTGTTCAAGTATAATTGGCATAATTTTTGGGTATTTTCCAGCAAAACGAGCCGCAAAACTTGATCCAATTTATGCATTAGAAAGAGAATAAAAAGCGCTATTAAAATAAAATCCCTTTGCACAATAAACTGCAAAGGGATGACAATTTGTTAATAACCGTTTAAAAATTAATTATTTTGTTCTTCACTTTCAGTTTTTTTATCAATTTCTACCTTAACATGCGGATCTAAATCCACTAAGTAAGCAGTAACTCTCGCATAATCTTTGACATAATCAGTGGTATTTTTAGTATTAAGACCACGTGAGTTCACAAAAAACTTACGATTAACCACAACAGTTGGAATTGACTCAGGTCTTAATTGGTTATAGGCCTCAGTTTGTTGTGTCATAAACGCTTTAACTAAAAAACTTTGTTTGGTTTTATCAAACTGTTCAGCATCAACACCTAAGTCTGCAAAGACAGCTTTAATATCATCAGCTGTTTTTAATTTACGCTCGGTTTGTACAGCTTTATAAAGTGCATCTGACACTTTATCTTCAATACCTAATACATTAGCCACCGCCCATGCTTCAGCTAGCTCTTTAGCTAACGGACCAAAATTGTCTAAATGATAACGTTTAAATTTAGTACCATTTGGTAAAGCTTTAGCAATCGCGTCTGTTGCATGATATTCGCTTTCAAATTTAAAACAGCTAGGGCAGTTGAATGAGAAAAACTCTACAACCTCTTTATCTGGAGAGGGTTCAAATGGTAAAACACCATATTGTTCACCTTGTTCAATCGGTTTTAACTGCTCAGCAACATTTGCTGTAGCTGGTTGAGTATCATTTTTATTATCTGCTGGCGCTTCTTGCGCAAAACAGGTTATAGAAGTTAATAATACTCCAATAGCAATAAGCGTTTTTTTCATTTAATTTATTCTCCTTATTCTTTAATAATTCCGCGAGCTTTTAATATTGCTGATTTAAAATCATCTTCATAATCTTTTTTTAATCCAGGTATAGCTTCGTTTTTATCTGAATTACGCATTTTTAAATGATAAATTAAAACTTCATCACTAAGATCTTTTAAATTACCATCAAAACCAGCTTCTTTACCCAATTTATCTAAAAGCTGTAATAAATTGAGATCTGAATCATTTTCCCAAGCTGGTTGTAATAACTCAATTAACTCATCAATACGATGACATTTCATAATAACTACCTTTTAATTATTCAACTAAGTTGATAGGTGATGACATAAACCTTTATGTTAATCTTTACCTTACAATCTATATATTAATAAGCTTCTAGTATATACTCGGCTTTAAATTTAAATTGTCCATTTAAAAGATTCATAAACAAATATATTTTATGTCTAAAAAATAACTTTGCTATATAGTAATGTTATTTTGCTTTTTGGCAATGTAAAAGAGAAAGAATTTATGGAAAAACTGCCTATTACTGCTATTATTTTAGCTGGTGGTCAGAGTAACCGCATGAATGGTGTGGATAAAGGCTTGATGTTATTAGCTGGGAAACCACTTTTTCAACATGTAATTGATCGCATCAAACCTCAAGTCGATTTTATAATGATTAATTGTAATCGGCATGATGATCAGTATGGCTCGCTAAACTACCCTATTTTTGGTGATGATTTAACAGGATTTTTAGGGCCGCTTGCCGGAATCTATAGTGGCTTATTACGAAGCAATACAGATTGGAACTTATTTGTTAGTTGTGATACCCCTTTTTTACCACATGATTTGCTCGCTCGTTTAACAAAATTTTCAGCTACTCATCAAGCTATTTTCCCTTTTGATGGTAAGGATAATCACCCAACCATTTTATTAATCAATAAATCTGTCATTACTCAACTAAAAAAATATTTGGAAAACGGTGATCGCAAACTGATGTTGTTTTTAAAGAAGATTCATGCAACTGCTGTTGATTTTAGCGATACGCCTACTAGTTTTATCAATATTAATACAGTTGATATGCTAGAAAGTGCCAATTTGGTAATTGAGGCGAATAAATAAATCACAAATCGAGCCTTTTTTATACGTTAGCTTATTGATTTTTTTGTTTAAAAACCCCGTTCCTCAACTTTTTTTATATTTTAATTATTAACAGTTTGATAGATAAAAACTTACTGTCATTTTTTAAGCAATTTTTTTAATTCTTGAGCAAAGTTTTCTATTTCAACTTCTTGTGTTGACCACGAAGTGCAAAAACGTAAACAAATATGGTTTGGATCACTTTGCCCTAAATTATCCACAGCATAACGTGAAGTAATTTTTTTGGCTAATTGATTCGGTAAATTGACAAACAGCTGGTTGGTTTGTGGTTTGGCTGCAAAGGTGAATCCCTCATTTTCAAATAAGTTTGTAAGTTTTTCAGCCATCATATTGCTATGTTTGCCTAATGAAAGATAAAGGTTATTTTGCATTAACGCTTTAAATTGTACAGCTATAATCCAACTTTTAGCTAATATTGCTCCTTTTTGTTTCATATTAAAACGGAAGTCGCGATTAATAGTATGATTGTTAAATACCAACGCTTCACCAGCAAAACCACCAACTTTAGTGCCACCAATATAAAATACATCGGTATATTTGGCTAAATCAGGGAAAGTAATGTCATTATCTTTAGCGCCTAATGCCATAGCTAAACGCGCACCATCTAAATAAAGATATAAATGATTTTTTTGACAAAATTGATACAGTTTTTTTAGCTCTTGTTTGGTATATAGGGTACCTAATTCGGTAGTGTTGGAAATGTATATGAGCTTTGGTTGGACCATATGCTCATCACAATGATAATCTAAAACAGGTTGTATTGATTCTGGTGTTAATTTTCCATCTTCAGTTTTCACCGTTACAACCTTATGTCCTGTGGCTTCAATTGCACCCGTTTCATGCACATTGATGTGTCCGGTTTCCGCTGCAATCACAGCCTGATATGGTTTTAGTATATGTGAAATGGTTGTTAAATTGGTAATTGTCCCACCAGCCATAAAATGTATGTCTGCATTCGGGGATTTTAATCTTTTCCTAATCTGATCGATTGCATCATTACAACAATCATCTAAGCCATATCCAATCAACTTTTTATTATTGATATTGATAAATTCTTCTAACAATTTAGGGTGTACTGTTTGATTATAATCATTTAAAAAATCGTACATATCATTAATCTTGTATAAAATAATATTTACGTTTAAATATAGCACGTTATTGTTGAGAATCTATGAATAATAAAAAAATTATTGGTATTACTGGATATAGTGGATGTGGTAAAACCACTTTGCTAAAAAAGATTATTCAGTTAATGGTTTTGCAAAATATTAAAGTAGGTTCATTAAAACATGCCCATCATGATATTGAGTTAGATATCCCTGGCAAAGATAGTTATGAGCTACGCAAATCGGGGGCATTACAAACTATTGTTGCCTGCGATAAACGTTACGCATTGATTGAGGAAACACCCGATACCCCAGCAGATCTAAAAACGCTTATTAATCGGTTTACCGATGTTGATGTGATATTAATTGAGGGATTTAAAGATGAACAAATTCCTAAAATTATGTGTCATCTAAAACAATGTCAAAAACCATTATTTATTGATGATTTTACCATTGCTGTTGCTAGCGATGAGCCGTTAATAACATCTTTACCTGTATTAGATATTAATCAACCAGAGCAAATTGTGAATTTTATAAATAATTATTTATTTTGCCGTTAATATATCGTATTTTACTTAACTGTTTTTTTACTAATATTATCACTATGAAATTTCAACTAAGAAAAGCTATAAGCATTGCCAAGAAAGTCCTAATTGGATTAATGCTTTTCTCTGTTTTTCTTATTCTGCTTATGCGTTGGGTTAATCCTTGGGGTTCCATGTTGATGGTCGAAAGAAAGATCGCTAACTGGAATATTAATCAACAACGAATTTGGAAAGATTGGGATCAAATTTCAGATAATATTAAGATTGCCGTTATAGCTGCTGAAGATCAGCAATTTGCCAATCATTGGGGATTTGATTTTAAGGCTATAAACCGTGCGTTAAATTATAATAAAAATAATAGAAAAATCCGTGGCGCCAGTACCATCACTCAGCAAGTTGCGAAAAATATTTTTTTATGGTCATCGCGAAATTGGATCCGCAAAGGTGTTGAATCATGGTTCACAGTTTGGATTGAGCTTATTTGGTCAAAGCAACGGACACTTGAGATTTATTTAAATAGCGTTGAATGGGGTGAAGGGATTTTTGGTATTGAGGCCGCCTCACGCCACTACTTTGGTGTCAGTGCAAAGCAATTAACCAAAGAGCAAGCTAGTTTACTGGCTGCAATTTTACCTAATCCTAGAAAATGGAGTCCAGTTAATCCTAATATCCTTACACAAAAAAAAGCAAAATGGATCCTAGGCCAAATGGAAAATTTAGATACGAAAAAATATTTGAAGAAACTTAATTAATTAACGCTTAATGTTTTTATAAATTCAGGCACAATTTTACTTGCAGGGCCGTAAATTTTGGTTTGAAATAAACTTTCCCCCAAACTCGGCTCTAAATTGAGCTCAACAGTTTTTGCCCCCGATTGATTAGCAACCTCTACAAAACCCGCTGCCGGGTAAACATTGCCCGATGTACCAATCGAAATAAAATAGTCAGCTTGTGAAAGCGCATGGTAAATTTTATTCATCTCTAATGGGATTTCACCAAACCATACTATGTGTGGACGAATAAGCTTATTTTTTACATAATCCACATCTTGATGACAATCAATGATTTGCCCAGTTTGTTCATTACGAACTTTCAATAATTCGCCATGCATGTGAATAATATTTTTAGAACCCGCCCGCTCATGAAGATTATCAACATTTTGTGTCACAATTAATACATTTTCACTGCCGAGCTTATGTTCAAGCTCAGCTAAAGCAAAATGCGCTAAGTTTGGTTTTACCTCAGGGCTTTGTAATTTTTTTCGTAGCATATTATAGAAAGAATGGACCGCAATGGGATCGCGACTATAACCTTCATAGGTTGCAACATCATTAACATCATATCCTTCCCACAATCCATCTTGTGCACGGAATGTCGATAGTCCAGATTCCGCAGAAATACCCGCACCCGTTAAAATAACAATTTTCGTTTCTTTCATCATACCTTAACTTCTTATCTTTCTAATTAGGTAGGTTTAATTGATTTGCTATTGGCTATATTCGGTTGTAAACATGCTCATAGCAGGTTTTTTTAAGTTTTGATACTTACTATAAGCACTAGCTACTTTTGATCTTACATTTGCTTTGCTTTCACCATTTAACCAACTATCAATCATAGCGTGCACACTATACGCTTCCGGAGCCATATACTGCATGGTTAATATCAATGGCGAAATTCCGGTAGCTAATAACGGTTTGGAAAAATATTTTTGACTTTTACAAGCAAAAACGGCCGCATAGCGCGATTTTTGCTTTTCTTTCTCTTCTTTTGAGTTTGACGCCCAACTCGTTTCATAACCAAAGAATTTACTCCAAGACCATTCCATTAAACCATTGTGACCAATGTAAACAACTAAATTAGCTTTACCACCGCCAGCGATTATTTTTTTGTTATCTAGGGTAAATGTTGATTGTTTTTTGCCTGCTGAGTAATTAATAAAATCATCAATCGTATTATCAATATATTTACCATCATAAGCTTGCGCAATAATATAAACATCTTTGCTTTTATGTTTATAGATAATCTCTTCTAATATTTTACCCTCTTGAGGTTTATTGACTTGGACTACTTGCCATTCTTTTTGTTTACTAAAAAATGTTTTAAAGCCATAGGCGGCGCCCCAATAAAGATTATTTTTTGGATCTTGACCATTACCGATTGCTGCTGGAACGGGTACAATTCCTTGATACTTATTATCACATAATGCAACAACAACATGAATTACTTTGGGATCAGCAAAACATGAAACGGAAAAACACATAATTAGCATTAATAATAGATATTTACTGGCTTTCTTCATTTGTTATCAATTC
The DNA here is from genome assembly GCF_026536825.1 of Gilliamella sp. B3367. Classification (NCBI taxonomy): domain Bacteria; kingdom Pseudomonadati; phylum Pseudomonadota; class Gammaproteobacteria; order Orbales; family Orbaceae; genus Gilliamella; species Gilliamella sp. B3367. The sequence continues at coordinate 7,159 of NZ_JAFNNJ010000009.1, read as the reverse complement.
TCCATTCACTTCGTATTTTACAATTACATTATTTTTATACATCATTTCAGAGCAAATACATGCCGGGGCGCCACCGACATTGTTTTTGGTCATGGTGTCTCTCCAGATTTCATTTTTTCTATAGATAACACCTTGCCTTTTAATAAAGGCATGCTGCTTTTCATAAACATGATAGCTGTATAGTCTTTCTGCATCACATAATAGCTCACCCTCTAGTTGGTGATCGCCAACATGAAGCATAATTTGAAACGTTTTATCGGTAGGATTATGAATAATAAGATCAATATAATTATAAAAAATAGCGGCACCCGAACCAAAAGGTAACACTCGACCATCATCAGGAAAAGGATCAAAGCTATGATTTGCTCGTTCGACTATTTGGAGTTCTGAATGGAGAGCTAACCAATGAATTAGATTACTGATCTGACATATACCACCGCCAATACCTGAACGAGCTACGCCAAATGAAAGTTCCATTCCATTCACAAATCCCCGCTTTTTAGTTGGTTTTCCGACTAATCGGCAAAACGAGAAATATTCACCAGGTTTAATTAAGATTCCATTTAACGAATCAACGGCAATTTTTAGGTTTGTGACTTTATTGTATTGAAGCTGAATATCGCTGTTACCCAATCGACGTATTAATTTGGATGTATGTTTTTTATAACGATATGGTAAACGTAAATCATGACTTCGTTCTAAGCTATATTGACGTGAAGAATAATACCAAAACAAATGACGAAACAAGCGACGCTGATTTACCCTTAACCAATAAAGTAAGGGATGATAACTGGATAACGGCTTTCGCATTATTGCTTTTTCCTTATATTCTACTAATATCGATTATAGCATCAAAAGATTTATATACTATGTTATATAAGTTTTTTAAGTTTAAAAAATTGTTACAAGACGCTTTGGTTTATTTACCAAAATACCTTAACATTTAACAAATTTAATCTCTTCGACATAATTTTAATCACACAGTTCGCTTAATACGTTTAGGAAATGGATAAAATGAAAACAATAGGTTTAATCGGTGGGATGAGCTGGGAAAGTACAGTGACTTATTATCAAGTGATCAATCAAATGGTAGGAAAATCATTAGGAGGATTACATTCAGCCAAGACGCTTTTATATAGTGTCGACTTTCAAGAAATTGAACATTGTCAGTCCAATGGTGAGTGGGATAAAAGTGCGCTCATTTTAATTGATGCAGCGAAAAGACTAGCATTAGCCGGGGCAGATTTTATCGTGATTTGTACCAATACGATGCATAAAGTCGCAGATCAGGTTCAAGCTGCCATTGATATTCCCATTCTCCATATTGCTGATGTTACGGCACAGCACTTAATCAAAGGCAATATTCATACGGTTGCTTTGCTAGGAACAAAATATACGATGGAACAAGACTTTTATAAATCAAAACTGACTAATAAAGGTTTGAAAGTACTGATTCCCGATGAGCAAGATAGAATGATCATCAATCAAATTATCTATGATGAACTCTGCCATGGCATAATTAAGCCAAGCGCTAAACAAGCTTATCTTGATATTATTGATAAACTTGTTAACCAAGGAGCACAAGGCGTTATACTGGGTTGCACTGAAATTGGCTTGTTAATCCAACAGGCAGATTGCCTGACGCCATTTTTTGATACCGCTTTATTGCATGCCGAGCAAGCGGCCTTACTTGCAATAAGTTAATCATTTACTCTTTATCAGTATATTCTAATATATCACCCGGTTGGCAATCTAAGTGTTTACAGATTGCCTCGAGGGTTGCCAGTCTGAATCCTTTTACTTTACCTTGCTTTAGTAATGATAAATTTTGTTCAGTAATACCGATTGCGGCTGCTAAGTCTTTGGATTTAACTTTGCGTTTAGCCAGCATTACATCTAAATTTATAATAATTGCCACATTAAGATCCTATTAAATCGTTTTCTAGGTTAACGTCATTGTATCGTACTCTACGTTATTATTTATATGCCATATTTAGATAAACTGTCTATTTTCTTCAGCGATCTGACAGGCCTTTTTTAAGATCTGACCAATTAGCATAATACTGATTGCTAAAAGCAATGTCATAAAATCTTCGCTAGTAAACGATACCGTAAAATAACGCTCAGGTTGATTGTAACTTAATATTGCCGTTATTACCGGTTCTGAAAGTATGCCCATTATCGCCCAAATTACCAAAAATTTACCAAAGTTATAACAGTATTTTGTTGATTTAACGGAAAAATAGTCCGCTTGCGCAAAATTAACCAGCATTAATCGTAGTTGATTAAAAGCATAAATTAAAATAACAATTCTGCCGGTATCAATAAGTGTTGCTAAGGCAGCTTGCCAAAAGTTTAGGCCTGTGGAAATGTCGATACTATCATCCATTGTCGTGGAAATGAAAAAAGAATATCCATCAGATCCAAACCCAATATTGTTCTTATCAAAAAAGTAATATAACAAAGGCGATATCGTTCCAATCAGCATACATAAGATAGGGATCAAAATTAATACTGACATCAATTTACAATATTGATTTAAGCGAGTCTGATTTTTAGCTATATCTGTGTTCATTTTTATTTCCTTTTGGTTAAATTTACCAAATAGAGTATAAGCTGAGGGAAATAAAAAAACAACAATTTATTAAAATAAAACGATAATAATTTATCGTTATTCACTTATTTGTAATTATAAAAAAGCCTTGCTGTTTAACGGCAAGGCTTCAAAAAATTAACTAATTATTTATGCTTCAATAGCAACACGTAGTTTTTTCATTGCATTTTTTTCGAGTTGGCGTATACGCTCAGCCGAAACACTATATTTATCAGCCAAAACCTGCAATGTTGATTTGCTATCATCAGCATCTAACCAACGCGCTTTAATAATATCTTGGCTACGCTCGTCTAATTGAGATAATGCATCATGTAATTTATCAGTTGCATCATTTTCCCAATTGTCATTTTCAATTGATTTAGAAAAATCAGAATTAACATCTTCTAAATAAAGCGCAGGAGCAACAATTGAATTATCATCGTCATCACTATCAATATCAAATGACATATCTTGCGCTGACATTCGTGATTCCATCTCTAGTACATCTTTACGACTTACGCCAAGCTCATCAGCAACCATATCAACTTCAGCACTATTAAACCAACCTAAACGTTGTTTATTTTTTCTCAAATTAAAAAATAATTTTCTTTGCGCTTTAGTGGTTGCGACTTTTACAATACGCCAGTTTTTTAGTACGTATTCGTGAATTTCAGCTTTTATCCAGTGTACCGCAAAAGAGACTAAACGTACTCCCATTCCTGGATTAAAACGACGTACCGCTTTCATTAAACCAATGTTACCTTCTTGAATCAAATCAGCTTGTGGTAGACCGTAACCAGAATATCCACGCGCAATATGCGCAACAAAGCGTAAATGAGACAAAATTAATTGTCTTGCTGCATCAACATCATCATGATAATAAAGTCTTTCACCTAGAGACTTTTCTTCCTCAGCTGTTAGCATCGGATAAGTATTTATCATACGAAGATATGATTCAATATTTCCTTGTGGGATTAAAGCACCTGCTTGCATTTTTAAATCAGTACTCATTTAATTCCCCCCTTAAATTAGACTAATTTTGTTACATCTTACTTGTGTAACAATTTAAATTCTTTCTTTTAATTTAGACCACTAAAATGTGATTTAGTTCACATTTTTATCATAATTTTTATTATGTAGGATCTGGTAAAAATGGCAAATATTTAATCCACCATTATGAAGCTATAACCATTTTATTCAAATACTTTTTAGTAGCAATAAATGCTGAAAACCAACCTATAATCATCGAGAATAAAATAATTAATAAGCTTTCATCCCATGAAAGACCATTTATATTAACTATTGTTCCAAAAACATCCGATACATGCAACATGGTTGAATCTATTTGAAGGATAAATACTTTCGATAGAACCAAAGCCAAAATAGCACTAATTAATCCAGTAAAAATACCATTATATAAAAATGGTCGTAAAATAAAGCCTTCCGTTGCCCCAATCAATTGCATAACCATAATCGTTTGCCTGCGAGCAAATATATTTAACCGAATGCTATTCCCAATAACCAGTGACACAGCAATGATCATAAAGATTGAAATCGTCCATACTATTGATTTGACCATATTGGTTAATGCCGTTAATCGCGTAAACCAACTGTCATCAAGCTGTACATCATCGACACCATCTATTTTTCGTAATCGTGCTTGTAGATCGTGTAATTTATTAGTTTGCTTAGCTTCTTCAACTGGAAAAATGATAGCAACTGCAGGCAATGGATTGTCAGCAAGTAAATCAAGTGCATCATCAAATCCTGACCAAGTTTTGAATTCATCGCGTGTTTCATCTCGAGAAAGATAAGTCACATTTTGAACTTCAGGAATCGTTTTAAATTGGTCAATTAAATTATTAGTTTGCTCTGGCGTTAGTGTTTTGTTTATATAAACTGTTACGTTAGGAGTTGGATACCATTGCTCTGCTGCTTGATTTGCATTTTTTAATAGTAAATAGCCTATTGTCGGTAAAGTAATTGAAATAGCAATAACAAAAATAGTCAGCAAAGAGGCAAATATATTTTGATAAAAATAGTTAAATACATTATGCCATGCATAGCCAATCTGCCTTTTCCACCGCCCTAAAAAGCTATTATTCTTTTTTTGTTTAGATGGTTTAATTTTGGCCTTTATCATCAACTTTTAACCTCTAAACGTCCTTGATTTAAATTGAGTATTCGATGGTGTTTTCGACGAATAAGCCCCATGTTATGCGTTGCCATCAGTACAGTTACACCAGTCTGGTTAAACTCTTCAAATAATTTCAATATATCTTTTGAAAGTTTATCATCTAAATTACCAGTAGGTTCATCAGCAAGTAATACGGTTGGGCGATTAACAATAGCTCGAGCTATTCCTACGCGCTGCTGCTCCCCGCCAGATAACTGTATTGGATAAAATTTCATTTTATCAATCAATCCAACTTTATCTAATGCTGCTGAAACTCGTCTTTTAATTTCTTCGGCTGGCTTTCCTAAAATGATTAATGGAAAAGCCACATTCTCATAAACAGTATGATCTAATAATAATTGGTGATCTTGAAATATCATACCTATTGTACGACGCAAAAACGGCACTTGATGTTTTTTTAAACGAGAAACATCAACACCATTAAGTAATACTTTACCATCATTCGCTTTTTCTAAACCACAAATCAAACGCATTAATGTGCTTTTACCTGCACCTGAATGGCCTGTTAAGAAAGCCATTTCCCCTTGCGATAAAGTAAATGTTATATTTTGCAAAGCTGGCTTTCCACCAGAATAAACTTTACTAACACGTTCAAATCGAATCATGATTTATCTCTATTCTTCTGCTTCATCAAACAGTGCGTTAATAAAATCATCAGCTACAAATGGTCTTAGGTCTTCTATTTTTTCACCGACACCGATATAACGGATTGGAATATTAAACTGATCAGCAATGCTGAATATAATACCACCTTTTGCAGTACCATCTAATTTAGTCAATGTCATCCCTGTTACACCAACAGCTTCATTAAATAATTTAGTTTGACTAATAGCATTTTGGCCTGTTCCTGCATCTATTGTTAACATGATTTCGTGAGGAGCAGTTTCATCTTGTTTTTTAATTACTCGTACAATCTTTTTTAATTCATCCATCAGATGTGATTTATTTTGCAAACGTCCTGCAGTATCAGCAATTAATACATCAATATTTTTCGCTTTTGCAGCTTGAATGGCATCAAAAATTACCGATGCAGAATCAGCATTAATGTGTTGTGCGATTACTGGGATATTATTACGTTCACCCCAAACCTGTAATTGTTCAACAGCAGCAGCGCGAAAAGTATCGCCAGCTGCAAGCATAACTGATTTACCTTGTTGTTGAAATTGACGAGCTAATTTGCCAATTGTCGTCGTTTTTCCAACACCGTTTACACCAACCATCAATATAACAAAAGGTTTATGACTTTCTATATTTAGAGGTTGTTGAGCACCATCTAAAATAGATTTCATTTCATTTTTTAATAGATCATGTAATGCATCAGCATCTTTTAATTCTTTTCTTGAAGCTTGTTGTGTTAATGTGCTTATTAATTTTTGTGTGGTATCGAAACCAACATCAGCAATGATCAATTGCTCTTCTAATTCTTCAAACAGTTGATCATCGATCTTTTTTCCTTTAAATAAGCTAAGAAAACCAGATCCTATATTTTGTTTAGTTTTAAAAAGACCTTTTTTTAAACGAGAAAAAAAACCTTCTTTTTTTTGTTCAATCATAAATAACTTATCCCATGATCAATATCAATGATCATTTTATCTTATTTTATTATAAAGCCCAACGTATTCGATCAAAGAGAATCATATTATTGATCTATTTGATCCTTGAATCTTTTAAGGATCGTGAATTAAATTTAATTATTTAATATAAAGATCGTTGAGAGTAATAGATCGCCATTCGCCTTGGGGTAGGTTGTGAGTAAATAAATTATACTTGCCAATCTGAACTCGAATTAAACGTAAGCAAGGAAATCCAACGGCGGCACACATTCTTCTAACTTGTCGATTTTTTCCTTCTGTTATAGTAACACTTATCCATGAAGTGGGAATTGTTTTGCGTTCTCGAATAGGTGGGACTCGTTGCCACAAATTAATAGGCTCTTCTAAAAAATCCACGATTGCAGGTGCGGTATGAAATTCCTTCAATTGTACACCGCTGATTAATTTATCAATCGCTTGCTTATCAATTAACCCTTCAACTTGTACCCAATAGGTTTTAGGTAATTTAAATTTTGGAGAACTAATTTTAGACTGCAATTTACCATCATTGGTCAGTAATAATAATCCTTCACTATCAGTATCTAAACGACCAGCAGGATAAAATCTAGGCATGGATATATAATCTTTTAATGTCTGATATTTTTCATGAGCAGAAAACTGTGTCACGACATTAAATGGTTTATTAAAAGCGATTAATGAACTCATTCTATCCTCAGAAGAATTAAATAACCTTAGAATGCAAAAAAGCCCAGCATTGCTGCTGGGCTTTCGCTCTAATTTAAAAGTCTGGCGGCACCCTACTCTCACATGGGTAAT
>NZ_JAFNNJ010000008.1:0-102264 GCF_026536825.1 Gilliamella sp. B3367 | reverse complement strand
TGCCGAACTCAGAAGTGAAACGCCGTAGTGCCGATGGTAGTGTGGGTATTACCCATGTGAGAGTAGGGTGCCGCCAGACTTTTAAATTAGAGCGAAAGCCCAGCAGCAATGCTGGGCTTTTTTGCATTCTAAAATTAGTAAAAGTATATTCATGAATCATTTATTATTCAGATCCATTTGTCTAAGGAGTAAACAGTGGATAATTTAAACTTTTTATATCAATTTTTTGGTTCAGATTTTATTGAAAAATATACAACAGTTCCTCAACTAATTGGTATATTAGGTTATCTTGTCGGTGTTAGTGCCTTTTTGCAACGTAATGATAATGCATTCCGATGGCAATTAACGATTGTTAACGTCATTATGACGCTGCATTTTTATTTATTAGGTCCTGAATCCTATCCTGCTGCTATACTCAATATTGTAAATATTTTTAGGAATGTGACTTCTACTTATACTAAGAATTTTTTAGCAATGTTTTTCTTTATTGCATTGATGTGGATATTTTATTTTTTTACAACGCCGGATTGGAAGCAATTGATTAATTATTTCTCGGTTATTGGAACGACATTAGTAACCATTGCGCTATTTCGATTTGAACAACAAAAGATGCGATTACTTATATTATTGAGTAGTGCTTTATGGATCATTTATAGTTTATGGATAGGCTCTTTAGGAAGTCTAGCGATAGAGATTACATTTGCGCTAATTAATATTATTACTATTATTAAATTATCCCAAAAATCTCGCATATAATATTAGATTTAGACGATTAATATCATTTTCCTATTTATTTATTAGTGTATGTATGAAACAATTCAGCTATATAAAAAAATAAATTTTTGAGGTAGTCAGTGATCGATAATGATGGCTACCGTCCAAATGTAGGAATCGTTATTTGTAACAGGTATGGTCAAGTACTTTGGGCTCGACGTTATGGGCAAAACTCTTGGCAATTTCCTCAGGGCGGAATAAAACTAAACGAAACACCTGAACAAGCAATGTTTCGTGAACTTAATGAAGAAGTAGGATTACAACCCAAAGATGTAAGAATTTTGTCGGTTACCAATGGCTGGCTAAGGTATAAACTACCTAAACGAATGATTCGTTGGGATAATCAGCCTGTATGCATCGGCCAAAAGCAGAAGTGGTTTTTATTAGAATTAATTTCTGATACATCGGTAATAAACTTAAATATTTCACCAACGCCAGAATTTGATGATTGGAAGTGGGTAAGTTATTGGTATCCTATAAGGCAGGTTATTGCTTTTAAGCGTGATGTATATCGTAAGGCGATGAAAGAGTTTTCTTTGCCTGTTTTTACTATACAATCTGACATAGAAGATCCTATAACAAATCTTTCTAAGAAAAAACGATTTAACTTCTTTACTCATAAACGAAAAAATAAACAGCGTGTTAAAAAATGAATCAATTTTTACAATTCCCCAATTTTGATCCAATTGCTTTTTCAATCGGACCTATTTCCTTACATTGGTACGGTGCAATGTATTTATTTGGCATACTTGGCGCCTTATATTTAGCTAAGCGACGAGCTAACAAACCAAATAGTAATTGGACATCGCAACAAGTTGAAAATTTACTCTTCTGGGGATTTTTAGGTCTCTTCATTGGTGGACGATTAGGCTATATATTATTTTATAACTTTGATGCTTTTATTGATGAGCCTGCAATCTTATTTCGAGTTTGGGAAGGCGGCATGTCTTTCCATGGTGGATTGATTGGTGCAATTTGCGTTATTGCTATATTTGCTAAAAAGAACCAAAAAACATTTATGCAAGTAGCCGATTTTGTTGCACCGTTAGTTCCGATCGGTTTGATGTTTGGCCGTTTTGGTAATTTTATCAACGGTGAACTTTGGGGACGTGTAACTAACTCATCAATTGGTATGTTATTTCCGACTTCGACTCATGCCGATTTTATGTTTGTACAATCACATCCCGAATGGTTTTCTTTATATAGCCAATTAAATGGTGTTTTACCAAGACACCCATCACAACTTTATGAAATGGTATTTGAAGGCATAGTCTTATTTATTATTTTGAACCTTTTTATCCGTAAACCACGTCCAACAGGTGCTGTGTCAGGGCTATTTTTGGTTTGCTATGGAATATTCAGATTCATCATAGAGTTCTTCAGACAACCAGATGAACAGTTAGGATTATTTTTGAATTTTATTAGTATGGGGCAAATTCTCTGTCTACCAATGATTATCGGTGGAATTTTGATCCTTTTATATGCATATAGATTTAACAATAAGGTTATCTCAAAATGAAACAATATTTAGCATTAATGCAAAAAATTTTAGATGAGGGAACACCTAAATCAGATCGAACAGGGACAGGTACATTATCGATCTTTGGTCATCAAATGCGATTTAATTTGCAAGATGGCTTTCCGTTGGTAACAACAAAAAAATGTCATTTACGTTCAATTATCTATGAATTGCTTTGGTTTCTTAAAGGTGATACCAATATTAATTATTTAAAAGATAATAAAGTAACGATATGGGATGAATGGGCGGATGAAAATGGTGATCTTGGCCCAGTTTATGGTAAACAATGGCGTGCTTGGGGAGCCGCTGATGGTCGTCAGATAGATCAAATCTCTCAAGTAATTGAACAAATTAAACATGATCCTGATTCAAGACGAATGATCGTTTCTGCATGGAATGTTGGCGAACTTGATCAGATGGCATTAGCGCCATGTCATGCTTTTTTTCAGTTTTATGTTGCTCAAGGTAAACTTTCGTGTCAACTTTATCAGCGTTCATGTGATGTATTTTTAGGATTACCATTTAACATTGCCAGTTATTCGTTAATCGTTCATATGATAGCTCAACAGTGTGATTTAGAAGTCGGTGATTTTGTTTGGACTGGTGGAGACACACATCTTTATTCTAATCATATGGAACAGACCCATTTACAATTAAGTCGTGAGCCGAAACCATTGCCTAAACTGGTTATTAAACGTAAGCCACCTACAATTTTTGATTATGAGTTTGAAGATTTCGAAATTGTTGGCTATGACCCTTATCCTGCAATTAAAGCGCCAGTAGCTATTTAAAATTAAAAAAAAGTTGAGGAGCGGCCTTTTTGAGCATATTTCAATTTAATAATTACTAAAAATTATAGAATAGGGATTAATCAATTTAATCCCTAACATCTTTTTTAAAACATTATCTTTACAAAAAAATCTATTAATAAAATGATGTTCCATCATGCTTAATTATTTTATTTTTCTGCCGCTTAATTCAAGATTGGTATATAATAATTCACTTTGTTTAAATTGTTATTTAATCTTAATATGAGTCAAGAAATTCATCCTACTTTTACAAAACGGTTATTACATCCTCGTTACTGGTTAACGTGGTTTGGTATTAGTGTTTTATATCTAATCGTATTGTTGCCATATCCAATAATTTATCAAATAGGAAAAGGCTTAGGATTGCTTTCAATGAAGTTAATCGGTAAGCGTAAAGAAACCGCAAAACAGAACTTGAAACTATGTTTTCCTGAAAAAACCGATCAAGAACGCTATAACATATTAAGAGATAATTTTATTTCAACTGGACTTGCTATATTTGAAACGGGTATGGCTTGGTTTTGGTCAGATAAAAGACTTGCTAAACACTCTTCAATTGTAGGTGATTCGCATATCACTCGCATACAACAATCTGGACAAGGTGTTCTATTAATAGGGATTCATTTTTTAACGTTAGAGCTAGGTGCACGTATTTTAGGAATGAGTCATCCTGGTGTTGGTGTCTATCGACCAAACGATAATCCGGTTATGGATTATATTCAATTAAAAGGTCGTTTAAAATCAAACAAATATATGTTGGATCGCTATAATACTAAAGGCATGATTAGAGCACTAAAAAATGGTGAATTGTTATGGTATGCACCTGATCATGATTATGGACCTAAAAATAGTGTATTTGCTCCACTTTTTGCTGTCGAAAAAGCCGCAACCACAATAGGGACTCGAATTTTAGTTAAATTAGGCCAACCAGCAATTATACCTTTCACTCCTAAACGTGAAACAAAAGGTCATTATACCGTTTATGTGACTCCTGAACTTAAGGGATATCCTATCGATGATGATGTTCAAGCAGCCACGTTTATGAATAAAGCAATTGAACAGGAAATTCTTAAAGCACCAGAACAATATATGTGGTTGCATCGACGATTTAAAACTCGTCCCAAAGGGGATGCTCCTTTATATACTGATAAAGTTCAATCAGATTAATTTAACAAATTCGATTGTGAAAAACGATAAGATACGATATGCAAAAACTAAATAAAATAATTTTGTATTGCCGGCCTGGATTCGAAAAAGAATGTGCGGCAGAAATAACTGATAGGGCCGCACAAAAAGAGATATTTGGATTTGCGAAAGTTAAAGAAAATAGTGGTTATATAATATTTGAATGTTACCAAGATGGTGATGCTCAATTATTGATTAAAGAAATTTCATTTCGAACACTGATTTTTGCCAGACAAATGTTTGTTGCAGGTGATTTATTAGATAATTTACCAACAGAAGATCGTATCACTCCAATAATCGAGGCATTATCTGGTATTGTTGATAAAGCAGGTGATTTGCGTGTCGAAGTTGCTGATACGAATGAAGGTAAACAATTAGCAGGATTTTGTCGGAAATTTACAGTTCCTCTTCGACAAGCTTTACGAAATAAGCGCATCCTTTTAAAAGTTCAAAATCCATCACGGCCAGTAATTCATCTATTATTCATTAACAATAATAGTTGTTATGTAGGATATTCCTTAAGTCAAAATAATTCGCCTTTTTATATGGGAATACCAAGATTAAAATTTCCTGCTGATGCACCAAGCCGTTCCACGTTAAAACTAGAAGAAGCTTTTCATATTTTTATTCCTTATGAAGAGTGGGATGAACGACTAAAAGGTGGTTTAAATGCAGTTGATTTAGGTGCGTGTCCTGGAGGATGGACTTATCAATTAGTCAAAAGAAGCATGATGGTATATGCTATAGATAATGGTCCGATGAATGAAAAACTTATGGAGTCAGGGCAAGTTAAACATTATCGTGAAGATGGCTTCAAATTTATACCTAAAAAGCATAATATTTATTGGCTAGTGTGTGATATGGTTGAAAAACCAGCCAAAGTAACAGAATTAATTGCCAAGTGGCTTATTAATGGTTGGTGCCGAGAGACAATTTTTAATCTCAAGTTGCCAATGAAAAAACGTTATGAAGAAGTAAAACAAAATTTACAATTACTAATAAAAGAACTAAATAATAATCAAATCAATGTACAAATTCAGGCTAAGCAGCTTTATCACGATCGTGAGGAAGTTACTGTTCATGTGCAACGAATTTGGGGATGAAAATTTATAAGAGAATGGGTATGAAATTAAAACAATCCTTTTATGCTATTGTTATGTTAGCATTATTTTCGCTTTTAATTGGCTGTAATCTCAGCTTATCGAAAAGTGGTAAATATGATGAGACTAAAGATTCCAATTATTATTTGTCGCAAGCTGAATCAAGTTCAGGAAATGCCAAAATCGATTGGCAATTGTTAGCTGTGCGGGCTTTAATAAATGAGAATAAATTGTCTCAAGCAAACAAATTATTATCTGAGCTTCCTGCGAATCTTAATGCTGAACAACAAAAAGACCAATTGTTATCTCAAGGCGAAATAGCGGTCAGAAAAGGACAGCCATTTAATCTTAATCAACTATCTGCTGATAAATTAAATGATTCACAATCATATCGTTATTATTCAATAAAATTAGCTTTAGATCGCAAAGCTAGAAATATAAATGAACAAGCTCATGATTATTTATCTTTACAAAAATTTGCCCCTGAGAAACATCAAAAGCAGATATTAAATAATACTTGGAAATTCTTTAGCAAATTATCTGCAAGTCAAATAAGCCAAATTTCTGCCCTTGAAAATGAAGTAATATTAAAAGGTTGGATTGATTTAAGTTATACATATAAAAGTAATAATAAAAAAGCATTAGCTCAGTCTGGTGATAGTACTGATGTTGTTGATGCAACAAATAGTAGTCAAAGTGCACAATTAAAACAAGCTATTGAAGATTGGTCATCAAGATATCCAAATCATCCAGCCCAAGAGATTGTTTCGGCGCTAGTAGGTGGCCAAAAGCTTTCAGTTGATAATGTAAATACGAAAACAGTTGCTTTATTATTACCTTTAAATGGTTCTTCTCGTATATTTGGTAATACAATTCGTCAAGGTTATGTTGATGCTGTTAAATTTTATCCACAAGAACCGCAACAAAATGTTGTTGTTTTAGATACCACATCATTACCAATGGAAAGCTTAATTGAACAAGCTCAAGCACAAAATGTTGAATTAATTGTTGGGCCATTGTTGAAAGAAGAAGTTATTAAAATAAAACAGTTAGCACCTTCTATTCCTGTTTTAGCATTAAATAAAGTGGATGACGGTACTGTTTCCTCTAATAAGATGTGTTTCTTCGCATTATCTCCTGAAGATGAAGCAAAAGATGCGGCTGACCATATTTTTGCTCAAAATAAGCAAAAACCACTATTAATTGTTCCACAAACTGATTTAGGTAGACGAGTTGCTAAAAGTTTTGCTAAACAATGGTCACAAATTGCTAATGGTTCTCAAGCTTATGTCCAATATGTCGGTAGTATCGGTACTTTGAGAGGCAATATGAATCATAATAGTGGAATAAGTTTAACTGGCCGTCCAGTCTCTTTTGATGATGGTAGTGCTACAACATCATCAAGTTCCGCTGGTTTTGATGCGATTTATGTTTATGCATCATATGACGAATTAACGTTAATAAAACCAATGCTTGATTTGGGAGCGGGCAAAACTATTGGTAATGGGTCATCATCAGTTACGCTTTATTCTAGTTCTAAAAGCCATGTAGCAAGCGCTTCAAATGATTTTAACTATGATATGAATAAAACTGAGTATGCTGATATTCCATTGATTATCAATTCATCTGATAGAACGTCTTCCCTTATCCCTGGCAATATTCAAAAAGATTATTCTTTAACTCGATTATACGCTATGGGTATTGATGCATGGAGACTCGCTAATCGTTTCAATCAATTGGATTCTTATCAACCTAATTTTTTAGATGGTATGACCGGTAAATTGTCAACAAGTAATCAATGCGAAGTAACGCGATCACTTTCTTGGCAAGAATATGTTTATGAAGCATCTGATCAGTCCTCACAGCAAAGCGAATAGTAAAAAAATTGGTAAGTATTATGAACAATTAGCTTGCCAATTTTTAACCAAGCAAGGACTTGTATTATTGGAACAAAATAGCCTATACCAAATTGGTGAAATTGATTTAATTATGCGAGACAAAACCTGCTTGGTCTTTATTGAAGTTAGATATCGAAAAAATGCCCATTTTGGTGAAGCTGAAATGACAATATCGTTTAATAAACAATCTAAAATTAAACAAGCTGCACAACTTTGGATGTTAGAGAATAACTTTAATATTGAAGAAACAGAGTTTAGATTTGATGTTTTTGCCATAACGGGCAAAGATCAAAAATGGATAGTTAATGCGTTTTAATGGTTAGGTGAAAAACGTGCAAGATTTAATAAAAAATTATTTTACTGAAAGTATTCAAACTCAAATAGTGATGGCGGAATCACTAGGCTCTTCAATTGAAAAAGCAGCTAATATTATTGTTGGTGGATTACTTAATGGTAATAAAATTATGGGATGTGGTAATGGGGCTGCGGCAGCGAATGTACAAAGCTTTACTTCACGCTTAATTACAAGTCTTGACATTGAAAGGCCAAGTATTCCTGCTATTGCTTTAGTTTCGGATAATGTTTTGTTAAGTGCAATATCAAATCATGAAGAGATATATGCGCGACAAATTCAAGCTTTAGGGCAACAAGGTGATATTTTGATTATATCCACTTGTGAAGGTAATAGTCGCTCAATTATTCGTGCCGTCCAAGAAGCTGTGATAAAAGATATGAAAATTGTTGCATTAACCGCATTTGATGGTGGTGAAGTTATCGGGCTGCTTGGTCAGAATGATATTGAAATTAGAATTCCATCTTACAAAAAGGTGATGGCTTACGAAATGCACACAATGATTTTGAACTGTTTATGCCAATTAATTGAAAATACTTTGTTTATTCATACAGAATAAGTTGAAATAAAAACAGTTTAGTTCTGCATTAATAGCGTTTTTTGTGCTATAATTATAAGCTATTTTAAGATTTAAATTAATAAGAGAACATGGTGTTATGACCGAACTAGCCAAAGAAATAACTCCCGTCAATATTGAAGACGAATTAAAATCCTCTTATCTTGATTATGCAATGTCTGTTATCGTCGGGCGTGCTTTGCCTGATGTACGTGACGGACTAAAACCCGTCCATAGACGAGTTTTATTTGCTATGCATGAAGCTGGATACGACTGGAATAAACCTTACCGAAAATCTGCTCGTGTTGTCGGGGATGTAATCGGTAAATATCATCCACATGGTGATTCTGCTGTTTATGACACTATCGTTCGTATGGCACAACCATTCTCATTACGTTATATGCTTGTTGATGGTCAAGGTAACTTTGGTTCTGTTGACGGCGACTCTGCTGCTGCAATGCGTTATACCGAAATTCGTATGCAAAAATTTGCCGGTGCATTGTTGACAGATCTTGACAAAGAAACCGTAGACTTCTCGCCAAACTATGATGGATCAGAAATGATCCCTGATGTCCTTCCAACTCGAATTCCTAATCTACTCATTAATGGTTCATCGGGTATTGCAGTTGGTATGGCAACTAACATTCCTCCTCATAATTTAGCTGAAGTGATTAATGGCTGCTTGGCATTTATTGAGGATGAAAATATCTCTGTCGATGGTTTAATGGAGTATATTAAAGGTCCAGATTTTCCTACCGCAGCATTAATTAATGGACGTAAAGGTATTGAAAATGCCTATCGAACTGGTCGTGGTATCATTTATATTCGTTCTAAAGCAACGGTTGAAGTTGATGATCACACTGGTCGTGAAACGATTATTGTTAATGAAATTCCTTATCAAGTTAATAAGAAAAAATTAATCGAAAAGATTGCAGAGTTAGTCAAAGATAAAAAAATTGAAGGCATTTCAGCACTGCGCGATGAGTCAGATAAAGATGGTATGCGTATCGTTATTGAAATTAAACGCGATGCCGTTGGTGAAGTTGTTCTAAATAATCTTTTTTCATTAACTCAATTACAAGTTTCTTTTGGTATTAATATGGTGGCTTTACATAAAGGCCAACCAAAACTATTAAATTTAAGAGAAATGATCGAAGCGTTTGTGCTTCACCGCCGTGAAGTGGTAACGCGTCGAACTATTTATGAACTTCGTAAAGCTCGTGAACGTGCGCATGTATTGGAAGGTTTAGCTATTGCATTAGCTAATATTGACCCAGTGATTGAATTAATCCGTGCTGCAGCTACACCTTCTGAAGCTAAAGCTAAATTATTATCACAAGCTTGGCAACTTGGTAATGTGGCTGCAATGCTTGAAAAAGCTGGTAATGATGCAGCTCGCCCAGAAGATTTAGCGCCAGAGTTTGGTATTCGAGATGGCCATTATTATCTTTCAGAAGCTCAAGCTCAAGCTATCTTAGATCTTCGTTTACATCGCTTAACCGGACTTGAACACGAAAAAATTCTTGATGAATATAAGGAGTTACTAATTCAAATTAGTGGTTTACTCCATATTCTTGCAAGCCCAGAAAGATTAATGGAAGTTATTCGTGAAGAGCTTGAAGCGGTTCGCGATCAATTCCAAGATGCAAGAAGAACAGAGATTACTGCAAGCAGCGCAGATATCAATATTGAAGACTTAATTGCTCAGGAAGATGTCGTCGTTACACTTTCTCACCAAGGTTATGTGAAATATCAACCGCTATCTGATTATGAAGCGCAACGTCGAGGTGGTAAAGGCAAATCAGCAACAAAAATTAAAGAAGAAGATTTTGTTGAGAAGTTATTAGTTGCTAATACTCACGATACTATACTTTGTTTCTCTAGCCGTGGCCGTTTATATTGGATGAAAGTGTATCAATTACCAGAAGCCAGCCGAGGTTCTCGAGGTCGTCCAATTATTAATTTATTACCGCTAGAAGCTGATGAACGCATTACAGCAATTCTACCTGTTCGTGAATTTGATGATGAACATTGTGTATTTATGGCAACAGCACAAGGTACGGTTAAGAAAACCTCTCTAATTGAATTTAGTCGTCCTCGAAGCGGTGGCATAATTGCTATTAACTTACGTGATGATGATGAACTTATTGGCGTTGATTTAACAAGTAATGAAACATCTGATATCGTTGATGATGAAGAACTAAACGATGATGTGGTTGTTGAAGAGACAGATAGTGATGATGAAGTCTCTGAAATCTCTAACACCGAAGACATTATGTTATTCTCTGCTAATGGTAAAGTGGTTCGATTCCCAGCGAATAAAGTTCGTTGCATGGGACGAACAGCGACAGGTGTTCGAGGTATTAAATTAGAAGGTGATGATAAAGTTGTATCACTAATTGTTCCTCGAGGAAATGGTGCAATCTTAACTGCAACTCAAAATGGTTATGGAAAACGTACTGAACAAGAATTATATCCAACTAAATCACGCGCTACAAAAGGGGTTATCTCTATTAAAGTGAGTGAACGAAACGGTGCAGTAGTTGGTGCAGTACAAGTTGAAGAAACTGACCAAATCATGCTTATTACTGATGCTGGTACCTTAGTACGTACTCGTGTATCTGAAGTAAGCATAGTGGGTCGAAACACTCAAGGGGTAACCTTAATTCGAACAGCCGAAAACGAAAAAGTGGTCGGATTACAACGAATTGCTGAAACGGAAGATGATGATGAATCGGAATTGTCCCAAGAGGCTTATGATAGTGATGATTCCGCTCAAGAATCCGAAGAATAATTTTTAATTATAAAAAAGGATTAGCCACACAGACTAATCCTTTTTTGTTTTCGAAAACCACGACAAGGAATAGAATTACATGTCTTTCTCTATAAAAAAAGTTGTAACTAATCTTGCTTGGCAAATTTTAATTGCCTTGGTCTTAGGTGTAGTGGCAGGTGCTTTTCTATATGAATTAGCTGATCCTAATCATGAATTACATTCATATTATCAATTTGCAATTGTTAATATTTTCCAACCAGCAGGTGATATCTTTATCCGCTTAATTAAGATGATTGTATTACCAATTATTCTTAGTACGTTAACGTTAGGTATAGCAGGCATTGGTGGTTCAAAACGTTTAGGAATGCTTGGTTTTAAAACTATTCTTTATTTTGAAATTATTACTACTATTGCTATTTTGTTAGGTCTTTTTTGGGGAAATTTCTTTGCACCTGGCGCGGGAATTGATTCTTCAACGTTAGCCTCAGCAGATATTAGTAAATATACTAAAGCAGCTGAAGAACTTAGCGGTAAACCTCACGGTTTAATTGTTATGATTTTAGACATGATTCCAGCTAATATCTTTAAAGCAATGTCTGATGGTGCAGTTTTACCTGTTATCTTCTTCTGTGTCTTTTTTGGCTTAGGCTTAATGTCGTTACCTGATAAACAGCGTGATCCATTTTTATTCTTGTTAAAAGTGGTATCAGATACAATGTTTAAAGTCACTAATATGATTATGCGTTACGCACCTATTGGGGTATTTGCATTAATCACGGTAACTGTTGCCAAATATGGATTCGCTTCATTATTGCCATTACTGAAATTGATTTTAACCGTTTATTCAGCAATGATTATATTTACCTTGGTCATATTAGGTTTAGTTTGTAAATTGTGCCGATTTAATATTTTTACCTTATTAAAAATATTGAAAGAAGAACTCGTCATTGCGTTTTCAACTGCAAGCTCTGAAACAGCTTTGCCTAAGATCATTGAAAAAATGGAAGCTTATGGTGCACCGAAAGCAATTACGAGTTTTGTTATCCCTACTGGATATTCATTTAATCTTGATGGTTCAACACTATATCAAAGTATAACTGTTATTTTTCTCGCGCAATTATTTGGTATGGATTTAAGCATTCTGGATCAAATTATCATTGTTATAACATTGATGATAGCATCAAAAGGGATAGCTGGTGTACCAGGTGCTTCAATTTTAGTGTTATCAGCAACACTTGGTAGTGTTGGTATCCCAATCGAGGGTATTGGTTATATTATGGGTGTTGAGCGTATTTTAGATATGGGTAGAACAGTAGTTAATGTTGTGGGTAATGCATTGGCTGCTATCGTTATAGCCCGCTGGGAACATGCTTTTGATGATAAAAAAGCAAGAGCATATGAGCAAGAATATTTAAAATAATTCTATTAATATTTAGTGCTATAATCATTATTCTAAAGTAAAAAACTATCTGTAAATGCAGATAGTTTTTTATTATTTAAACAGCGGTTATATATATTTTGTCATATCAAATTCAACCCTTTCACCATCTGGGCCACTAATAAGAAAAAAACTCACCTCACAGTGCTCTCTTTTCTCATAAATCGGCCCTTCATTGATTGGGTAACCAAGTTCTTTTATTTTATGAAGCATTTTATCAATGTCATTAACCTCTAGTGCAAAATGTTCAATACCATTGTGAGATTGGCTTAAATTAAAATAGTTAGTTGTATTAGGTAATTGATACAGCTCTAAAGTCAGCTTTGGTGAAGTTAAAAACTCTACGTGTACTTCACCATTTTCCACTTTCTTGGAAAATTTTTCTGTAACTACAAATCCTAACGTTTGATAGAAAGATGATGATTTATTGATATCACTAACTCTTAAACCTATGTGGGCAATACCTGTTATTAAATTATTCATATTAAATTCCTTTTCTCGAACAATAGAAACCATAAAATGCGACGTAGATAAAACAGCATAGAGGGGCGATAAATGCTATTTGCATATTTCCTTGATTTAGATCAGAAATGATTCCCATAACTAGTGGAATAATTGCACCGCCTATAATAGACATAACGACAATTGATCCTGCTGTTTGAGTATCTTTACCCATTCCTTTAATTGTTAAACCAAAATTAGTTGGCCATCCTGGTGCCATACAAAAACTAATAGTAGTTAATGTTGCAATGGCAATAATACCAGAACTAATTATTGCTATTGATAATAATATTACAGCTAGAATTGCGAATATGCTTAATAACTTAGCAGGACTTATTTTTTTCATTAAAAATGTAGAAACAATTTTCCCTAATGCATAAAAAAGTAGTGATATGAGCAACCAATACGTAGCATTATGCTCAGATGTGCCAGTTTCAACTTGTTGGACGAAACGTATAGTAAAACTCCAGACTCCAACTTGTGCACCAACATATAAAAATTGAGAAATAATACCCAAAGTAAATCGAGGAATAGCAAAAAGTCGTTTTAAAGAATGAATTAAATTTTCATTTCCTTGATTTTCAGTCGAACTCGCTTTACACGCAGGGAATTTGACAAAAATAAATATTAATGCGATTAAAACTAATATTGAACCAATTATTATATAAGGTGTAACTACTTGCCCAACCATTTGATGCCTTGCCGCATTCGCAGCTTCAGGTGTCATTTGCAATAATTCAGCATGGCTAGGATCATCTTTTCCAAACACTAATTTCTGGCCGATTAGTACACCTAATATGACACCAACTGAATTAAATATTTGTGAAAAATTAATCCGTTGTGTTGATGTTTCTATAGGCCCCAATAAACTTGAATAAGTATTACAAGATGATTCAAGAAATGACAAACCACATGCAATAATACCTAAGCAACCAAGAAATGCATAATAGGTCATGGATGAGGCCGCAGGAATAAATAAAAAGCAGCCTGTCGCATATAGCATTAACCCAATAACAATCGCTAATTTGTAAGAGAATCTTTTAATTATAGCTGCTGCTGGTAAAGCGATAAAAAAGTATCCTAAAAAGAATACTGATTGAACTAAAGCGGTTTGTGTATCTGTAAGATCAAACCCTTTTTTAAACTGAGCAATTAAAATATCATTTAAATTAACAGCCATTCCCCATAGTGCAAATAAACAACAAACTAAAATAAATTTTGCCCATGGCGTTTTTGTTAAATAAGTACTACTATCTAAAATAGATGATTTATTTTTCATATTCATAATAAAACCTAATATTTAAAAATAATTAGTAATAATTGATTAATTACCACTAAATTTGTTCATTCGTTCAATTGCTTGTTGGTAAGTAGTCATACAAGCAGCTCCAATATATTCAACACTTACTGCTGCAAAAGCAGAACTAAATAACGCAGCTTGTTTAATATCTTGACCATTAGCAATTTGAGCGGCTAGAGCTCCGTTAAAAGCATCACCTGCACCAGTTGTATCAACAGGATTCGCAGGAAAACAAGGGATCCAAGTTTTACTACAATGATCTGAAAGCAGTGAACCTTTAGCTCCCATAGTGATGATGATTTGCTTAACGCCTTTTTGGTGGAGATAATCTGCTGCACGTTCAGCGCTTTCTTTGTCGGTGACCTTTTGTCCAGTGAGTAGGTAAATTTCTGTTTCATTTGGTGTTAGTAAATCAACTTTTGATAATAATTCATCACTAACGGGTTGAAATGGTGCTGGATTTAAAATAGTAAATGCATTGCTTGCTATATCAATTACTTGGTTGATAGCTGAGAGATTATTCTCTAGTTGAACTAGTACAACATCTGCACATTTTATTGTTGGTTCACATTTTTTAATTTCTTCTTCAGTAACAATCATATTTGTTCCTGGATCGACAGAAATCATATTTTCAGCATTTTCCCCAGCAACATAAATTAATGCATTACCTGTAGCCCGTTCATTTGAGCTTAATATAGTTACTGCATTAAACCCTACTTCTTTGAGATGTCGACGAGCAAAATAACCAAAATCATCTTCTCCTATTTTTCCTATATAATGTACATTTGCTCCTGCTTTTAATGCTGCTGTTGCTTGATTCGCACCTTTTCCACCTGCAGAAATTTTACTTGATTTGGCAACTAATGATTCACCGGGCTCAGGAAAGCGATCTAAAAATGCTGTTATATCAAGATTAAAAGATCCGAAAACACAAACTTTTCCTTTCATTTAAATATCCTTTTACTATTTGATAGTTTGAATAGCGTTATTGATATCGGCCGTCATTTTTTTCCATGCCGCATCTAAAGATAGATTCTTCTTAAATAGCCCCGAGCTTCCCATGATCAGTATTTCTGCTCCACATGAGAGCAGTTGATGATAAGTATTGACATTACAAGAACCATCAACCTCAATTAGAAATTTAAAATTATTTTGGTGTTTTAAATCAGAAAGTTTTTTTATTTTTTGTAACATTTCTGGAATAAATGGTTGACCAGCATAACCTGGATCTACCGTCATTATGGTGATTTTATCGAGTAGATGAATGTATTGTGATATATACTCAATAGGCGTAGCTGGATTTATAACAACTCCTGCTTTTTTATCTAATTGATGAATATGATTAATGATCCTAAAAGCATTAGTATTTATTGTTTCTGCATGAGGACAAATGAAATCCGCACCTGCAGTTGCCATTTGATCAATAAAATCTGTAGGGTGCTCTACCATTAAATGGACATCGATTGGTATCGATGTGTGGGGTTTTATCTGTTCAATAAAAAAAGCTGAAAGCGTGATATTTTTAACAAAATGTCCATCCATGATATCAACATGCAAAAAGTCAGCATGTTGATTAAAAAATGTTAATTGTTCCTTTATATTAATTAAATCCATACACATTAGTGATGGGGAAATTTTATACTGCATAATTATTCTCCTTATTACTAGAACATCATTTTTATCTAGTTAAGAAGAGATATTTATTTAAGCTAATACGACTTCGACACTGTGCCAATCCATTTCTTTTTGTAGTAGTTTATCGATTTTTTTATCGGTAATTAGTACATCAATATCGCCTAAATTACATATTTTGGCGAAGGCATTTTGATTAAATTTGGTTGAATCAGCTAACACGATGACTTTTCTTGCTGTTAAAATCATTTGTTTTTTCAAATGAGCATGATATTCATTGTTGTCACTTAAACCATTATCAAAATCCAATCCATCGCAAGAAATAAATAATGTATCTATAGTAAATTCTGCCAACATCTTTTCGGTTAATGTTCCAACCATATCTTCATTTTTGGCAAAATAAGCACCGCCTAAAACGAAAATTTGAATTTGACTTTTAGCTGCTAATGTTTGAATAACATTTATGGAATGAGTGATAACTGTCATATCCACATTTGGAAGTTGTCGAGCTAAAAACCAGCAAGATGAACTACTGTCTAAAGCAATACGATCTGCATTATTTACAAATTGTAGTGCTTTTCTAGCGATTCGGGTTTTTACATCAGTATTTACTAAAATCCGTTGGCGGAAGGAACGATTACTATTTAATATGGAAGGCACTATAGGTTCACTAGAGAGAGTTGAGGCTAGTACTGCTCCTCCATGGCTGCGACGAATTAAATCCTTTTCCTCTAAAGCTCTCAAATCTCTGCGTAGTGTTTCTTTAGATACGGAACATAGTTTAGCCATATCATTTACTGTCAAACTATTATGTTGACTTAATAATTGAATGATCATTTGTTGCCGTTCTAGTATTAACATAATATCTCCTTAACTGCCTTACCATTTTAGCTTTGTGAAATTTAACATTTTGTGGATGGAATCTGTTTTGTCATTTGTTTTGTTTCATTATCAATAAAATGTGATAAAGGACACATTTATCTTATTGAATAGTTCTATACTTGATTAAATTTATTCATATTATTACCTGAAACAAAACAAATCGGTCAAAATCGGTAAATAAGATAATGTTTGTTTTTGACTGAATTTGACCGAATCTTTTTTGGTAAACTAATGGTAGTCTATTATGAAATGTATTGCTTATTAATAGGGATTATTTTTGCTAAAAATGTGAGCGAAGTACTTTTTTATTTGTATGGAGATATGATTTCTTGTAGTAATAAAAAACCCAGCTTAGCTGGGTTTTTTATTTAAAAGTAAAATTACTTAATTTTAGCTTCTTTATAAACAACGTGCTGACGAACAACAGGATCGTATTTTTTGATCTCCATTTTTTCAGGCATTGTTCTTTTATTTTTGCTAGTGGTATAAAAATGACCGGTACCAGCAGAAGAAACTAATCTAATTTTCTCACGTACACCTTTAGCCATGATATGGTTTCCTTATTAGTACTTTTCACCACGGGCACGAAGTTCAGCTAAAACTGCATCAATACCCTTTTTATCGATAGTTCGCATACCTTTAGCAGATATACGTAATTTTACAAAACGTTTTTCACTCTCAACCCAAAAACGGTGAGTTTGAAGATTTGGTAGAAAACGACGTTTAGTAGCATTCATCGCATGAGAACGATTATTTCCCACTAAAGGACCTTTTCCTGTTACTTGGCATACTCGTGACATGTCAATAATTCTCCGAAATTTCTATGCTTAAGCCTTGGGCGTAATATGTTAATGGAATTAACCTCGTCAGGCTTTTAGTTTGCTGCAGTTCTATTTGAGAAGCAGTCTAACCTCTCACACTACACCCATAATAATGAGGTAGCGAAGTATACGCTTTTACAGGTAAATTCTCAAGCATTATCTTATCTAAGCTTAAAAATAAGTTTTTAATTGAAAAAAATTAATAATTCTAAATTCATTATTATGACGAAATAATTATCTCATAATTTAGATTGTTTTTGTTCAATATAAAACGATTTAATCTTATAATAACTGTGTTTTAATACTATGGATTTTAAATTTCATCTATTAGTCTGAATTTATTTACTTTCAAGGAGATAGTATGAGTCAGTTTACGCCATATAGCATTTATGGCATTATCGGTTATCCTTTGGGGCATAGTATGAGCCCACTTATTCATACTACATCTTTCCAAGATTATGGTATTCCTGCCGTACTTGTACCTTTTCCTACACCACCAGAGGAAATTGCGACACTTTTTAAATCAGTACGATTACTAAATATCCGTGGTTTGTGCGTTACGATCCCTCACAAACAAACTATTATTCCTTATTTAGATGAAGTCACTGATCATGTTAAAAAAGCGGGTGCAGCTAATTTAGTTTATTGGGATGGTGATAAGCTTTGTGGCGATAACACCGATATTATTGGTTTTATGCAACCACTAGCGCAAAAAAAATTACCAGCTGAATATAAAAAAGTGTTAATACTTGGGGCGGGCGGTGCAGCACGTGCGGCGGTTGTTGGATTACAAGATCTTGGATATAGTGATATAACAGTTACCGATATTGTCACTGATTTACCCGAAGCATTAGCTAAAGAATTTAATCTTAAAACGGTAGCTTGGGCAGATAGAGATAAAGTTGAAGCACAAATTATTGTCAACTCTACTCCATTAGGTATGCAAGGTAAATTTGAAGATCAAACGCCTTATGAACAAGCATGGTTTAAAGGTAAAGGCATAGCTTACGATATTGTGTACACACCATATAACACGAAGTTTAGACAAGAAGCTGAAAAAGCAGGATGGGAATCGATTTCTGGACGTGAGATGTTTATTGGTCAAGCAAATGCTCAATTTAAAATTTGGACAGGAAAAGAGCTTTCAGATAGAGCAAAACAAGCTGTGATTGATGCTTTATCAGGTAAATAAAAGCTAAAAATTAACCATCTCATTCAATTGGGATGGTGACTGAATATTTAATCTTCATCTTAAAAATTTATTAAATCGGCTAAGATTGTTAAAGTGATTAATAAATTTAAAATGTGATTAAAAAGGAGTATTTATGACTAATTTAGAGTTACAAGCATTTCGCCGTTTTCTGATGCTAAAAGTATCAGAGGCAAGTGAGTATATCGGTAAAACGGACGTAAAAACTTGGCATGATTGGGAAAACGGAGTTTTACCGGTTCCTGAAAATGTCGCAACTACAATGAAAGAATTAAAAAATCTTCGTAGTGAAAAAATAAAACTGATTATCAATAGTATTAATGATCGTGTTGGAAGTAATACCATTCGATATTTCATGACATATCAAGAGTTTAAAAAAGTGAATCCTGAATTAGATGTGATTCAATGGCGATTGCATCAATCGATTGCTACTGAACTTTATTTTAGAGGTTTAGAAAAGTTGTGTTGATTGTTATGCTCAACGCTAGATTATGTTTAAAGAATGCTAGGTAAATTGAATTAAATTATTTACACTTTTTGGGATATTATTATTCATTAAATCATATGGATAATAAAATCAAATTGTAAAAAAATATTGCAAAAATAAAAATGAATCACTAGCATACATAAATAACTTATTTTAAGATCTGTATATCAAGAAGGGCCCAAAATGAAAAAAATAATTTTTTTAGTTGGCGCAAGAGCTGCTGGCAAAACAACAATGGGTAAAATGTTAGCCAAAGAGTTATCATTTTCTTTTATCGATACAGATTGTCATTTACTTGAAACCACGCAAAAAACGGTTGCTGAGATTGTAGAAAAAGAAGGTTGGGAAGGTTTTCGTGCTAGAGAAAGCCAAGTCCTTATTGATACCGCTAAGCCAAATCGCGTTATTGCAACTGGTGGCGGTATGGTATTAGCTGAGAAAAATCGACAGTTTATGAAGCAAAATGGTGTCGTCATATTTCTATCTGCGCCCGCTGAAATATTAGCAGCTCGCTTGATGAAAGATCCTAATATTGCTCAACGACCATCATTAACGGGTTTATCAATTTCTGACGAAATGGAGAAAGTTCTTGCTGAACGTTTGCCTTTATATCATGATGCTGCTCATCATATTGTAGATGTTGATCAAGATGAAAATTTAATTCTAAATCAAATGATTGAAAAACTGAAAAATCATTAACTCTACTTCTTTCATTATCTTCCATTAACTATTCGCTAAGCTATTTTTATAAAATAGTTTTATCTATTTTATGTTCTTGAATTTTTCAAAAAAGACTTGCCATTGGATAAAAAATAAATAAAAATACAAAAAATTTGAATAAATATTCATTTTGGGTGGTGGTGCGATGAAAGAAAGAACAACTGAACTCGTTGATGGTTTAAGGCATTCAGTACCTTATATTAATGCACATCAAGGCAAAACATTCGTTATTTTATTAACTGGTGCAGTTTTAAAAAGTAATAATTATGCAAGTATCATTAGTGACATTGGTTTATTACATAGCTTGGGTATTAAACTGGTCATTGTTAATGGTGCGCGTAACCAAATAGATGAATCACTGAAAAATCATAATATTAAACCTAAATACCATAAAAATACTCGGATCACTGATGGCCCAACTCTAGATGTAGTTAAACAGGTAACAGGGTTATTACAACTTAATATTACCGCCAGCTTATCAATGAGCTTAAATAATACACCTTTGCAAGGCGCACATATTAATGTGGTTAGTGGTAATTTTGTTATAGCACAACCATTAGGTGTTGATGATGGTGTTGATTATTGCCATACAGGTAAAATACGTCGAATTAATAACGAAGCAATAGATGAGCAATTAAATCGTGGTTCGATTGTACTATTAGGTCCTGTAGGTGTGTCAGTTACAGGTGAAAGTTTCAATTTATCGTCAGAAGATGTTGCAGCTGAAGTAGCTATTCGACTTAAAGCCGATAAACTAATCAGTTTTTGTGCAGAACAAGGTGTACTTGATGAACAAAATCATGTAATAACTGATCTGTTCCCAGTGGATGCTGATAATTATGTTAATCGCAAAGAAGAATGTGGTAAACACCTATCTAGTGAGGCTCGTTTTTTGCGTGCGGCATCCAAAGCATGTCGTAATGGCGTCCGCCGTAGCCATTTAGTTAGCTATTTAGTAGATGGCTCTATTTTGCAAGAACTGTTTTCTCGCGATGGTATTGGTACACAAGTTGCAATGGAACATTCAGAGCAAGTTCGCTTGGCAACAATCAATGATATAGGTGGGATATTGGAGCTGATTCGACCACTTGAAGAGCAGGGTATCTTAGTTAAACGTTCACGAGAACAATTAGAGATGGAAATTGACAAATTCACTATTATTGAACGTGATAATATGACAATTGGCTGTGCTGCGCTTTACCCTTATCCAGAAGAAAAAATGGGTGAAATGGCTTGTTTGGCGATTCATCCGCAATATAGAAACTCATCACGCGGTGATTTATTATTAGAAAAAATTTCAGAAAGTGCTAATAATTTAGGATTAGAAAAAATCTTTGTGCTTACCACTCGAAGCATTCATTGGTTTCGTGAAAAAGGTTTTAATCCAGCTGAAGTGGATGATCTACCAATTAAAAAGAAACAACTCTATAATTATCAAAGAAATTCAAAAATATTAATGTTTGATTTAATTTAAATTTATCGAGAAAAAGTCCGTTATAGCAACGGACTTTTTGATTAACTAAATAGCTTAACAATAAATTCAGTGATTAACGATAAGGATGTGAAATCAGGATCAGCAAAGGTTACACCTTCAACACCTAAAAATTTAAAGAGAGGTAATGCGAGGGCTGGCAACACACATAAAAGTAAACCATTAACGAAAGAGGCAATAACCGCTCCTCTTGCTCCACCTGTTGAGTTACCAAATATTGCTGCTGTTCCACCAGTGATGAAGCTTGCCATAATTCCGGGAATGATAATAGGTAAACCAATAAAAGGGAAAACAACCACACAAGCTATTTCAGTAAAGAAACTCACAATAAAACCAACTAATACACAATTTGGTGCTTTATCAAATAACACCATTGGATCGACCGCCGGTACACAACCAGGTGCGACAACTTGGGCAAATCCTTTAAAAGCTGGGATGATTTCTTCAGTAAAAATAGCGACCCCTTTTTTGGCAATATAGAGGCCTCCGGCAAAAATAGCTGATTGTTCCAACGCAAAAATAATAAACGTATTGTTTTTAAGTATCTCTTTCAAATACTCAGCGGATGAAAAAGCACCGGATAAGCATAGTAAAACAAACATGGTAATAAAAGTCGCAACATCTGATTGCCTTAAAAAGCTAAAACGATCATTTATTTTAATCTTTTCGATATCATTTTTTTTATTTCCTAGCCATTTACCTAAATAGGAACCTAATAAGTATGAAACTGTACCAGCATGGGCAATACAATAATCATTATTCCCTATTATTGTACGGCTAAATTTAGAGAGTAAAGTTGGAAATATCGCCATATAAAGGCCAATAATCATTGCGCCAGTTGCAACAATGATATAGCCATTATAGCCCATACCTTGTAAAACTGCGGTAAATGAAAATGCCATGAATAGCACTAAATGCAATGATAAATAAATCGATTTAAAGCGGGTAAATCTTGCTAATAGTAGATTAATTATCATCGCAAAAAAGAGGATAAAGGCGGCACTAGTACCAAGTGATTCCATCGTCAATGCGGTAATGGCTTCATTACTTGGTACGACCCCATGCATTCCAAATGCATGAGTAAACATGTTACTGAACATAATTAACACGCCACCTAAGATTTTTCCACCCGTTTTAATTAACACAAAACCAATAAATGAAAGTAGTGTGCCAGTAATAATTTTAGAAAGTTTTGCTCTCTGTAGTACCAATCCTATGAACGCAACTAATGCAATAATGATAGCAGGCTGACCAAATATATTTAGAAAAAGATCCATGTTTTTGCTCCAAATTTAATAACAAAACTTAAGATCATTATAATTAAAACAGCGTTCCAAATCGTGTTTTGGATCACAAATTAACAAATGAAATATGCAAATAATCAATTGGTAGCAAATTATTGATCTTGATTATGGAACATTAATTAAACTTTTTAGTTGATGATTTTCTGGGTTGATTGACGTTTATTTGTAAAAATAATTGAGGAGTCTATACCATTTCATTAAGTTTTGAGTTCTATATTGAATTACTTAATTTACATTGAACGGATAAAAATCATTTTAGAGGCGAGCTTTTAAAGTCAAAACAATTAATGAGAGATCACGTTGTGGTAAAAAGAAAAATTAAAAAACAGCATAATGAACAAGAGTGTGATGTCTTGCTTGCGCTTAGTCGATTTTGATTTCACGGAAATTAATGATAGGTAATGCACTTTCTAGCGAAGATCAATGAACTATTCTGTAGTTCTTCAAGTAAATTTAATAAGATTATTTATTGCGTTAATTTTGAGTCAGAAATATAAGCGTTACCTGTTTTGTTTGTCGGTTTGACAGTTTCAATTGGTAACGCTCTAGTTTGTGAATTTTTTATTAGCTCAAATCTGAGCCACCAAATTACTATTGATGAGTAATATGACTTCCTTTTTCTTTAATAATATCTGCTCCTTTTTCTACATTAATTTTAGTGTGACTAAACTCAACTGATGCGTTACGAATTTTAAAACCATTTTCCGCTTCAATATTGATGTTTGAAAATCTAATATTATTGAATGGCTTTTCTGGTGTTCCAATAATAAAACCAGCGTAATTACTTTTACCTTTTACAGTAAGATTATTGAAGCTAATGTTATTGAAGTATGGGGTTTGTTTATGCTCTTTTGGTTGTTCAGTATCCGCAGGATAAATCTGATCGCCTAACATAAATCCACCAGCAAATTCACCTTCTTGTAACGCTTTAATTTTTGCATCTTTTGTTGTTGGGCCGCCTTTATAATAAGCTGACAAAACAATTGGCGTTTTTACATTGACCATTGTTGTATTGTTATACTCAATATCTTTAACTTCACCACCTTTGCCTCTTGGCGATTTGATTCGAATACCATACATCGCATCGGTAAAGGTATTATTTTCTGCCAGTAAATTGCTCACACCGCCATATGTTTCTGAACCAATAGATAATCCACGACCGAGCATAAAGTTATTATCTGCAATATAAAAATCATGGCTAAGGTTGTTTACAGTTGATTTAATGGCAACATGGTCATCACCCACACTTATTGTGTTTTTTGTAATACTGACTCTTCTACTATCCATTGGATCAATGGCATCCGTGTTTTGCCACCAAGCTGGAGCGGATATTGTTGTTTTATTAATTGTAATATCTTCCACATTTTTAAAAACAATATGAAAACTTGGCGAATTTTGTATTGTGACGCCTTCAACTAAAATATTGTTAGCGTTTTTAAATAAAAGTAGACGTGGGCGATTTGTTGGTCCCTTTTTTCCGGCTTGACGAGTCTCGGCGCGGTATTTTTCTAAAAGCGTTGAACCTTGCCCATCAATAATTCCTTCACCGGTGATAGCAATATTTTTTTCTTCTGCAATATTAATAAACCCAATCCATTGTTTTGTTAGTGGTAATGATTCATCTGATGATGACCATTTTTTTTGTTCTTCTGAAGGATGATATGCACTTTCCTCTGCTGAAGCTTGTACTACCGCCCCTTTTTCTAAATGAAATTCAATATTACTTTTTAAAAATAGAGGTTCAGATAGGTAATAACCCGCAGGAACAATAACTTTACCACCGCCATTTTGCGCACAATCATTAATAGCGGTTTGAAATGCTTTTGTATCATACCAAATACCTGTTGCTTCAGCGCCATAATCTCTGACATTACATTGTTTATTAGGAATATTAAGTTTGTCCAAAGTAACTGGAACAAATGGTGGTGAAGCTATAACAGCGAAACTAGCGGTAAGGGTGAGTAAACTAATAGATAATCCATTTTTTATAATTAAACGATACATGTTTTTTCCTTAATGAAGAATAAAAAAGATGAAGTATAAAAATGATTATCTAGGTTAATAGTCTAAGAATCTGTTAATAGAGTCACAAATTTAAAAAATAATTTATAAAAATTGAAATGGCGTTTTAATTTACGCAGGTATCAGCTTTTTTATGAGATCAATTAACTAATTGATTTGCCATTTCATCACTAATGACTAATACATCAATATAATTTGCATTTAATGCAGCGATTAAACTGTTAAGCTTTTCAGCGTCGCCACTTGCACATATTTTTAGAGGGATTTTTTTTAAATTTTCTAACGTCATGCCAATAATTTGATCATGGAATGGCGTTTGTAATTCTTTACCATTTTTGTCATAAAATCGCGATAAAATGTCGCCGACAATTTTTCTGTTAGTAATTTTTTGAAAAAGTTCACCATAAAAACCATACCAAATTGAGCTTTTGGATATAGCTGGACAACCAATACTAAATAAAGCAACTGTGATCTTATTCCACCAATCATTGAGTTCTTTCATGTGTTGAGTTTTTTCAATTTCAGTTTTTAAATTAGCGGTATCAACGATAGCGGGGTAATCAATTAATATTGCTTTACTTTTAAGTTTATCGGAAAGTTTACAAGCTATATTATTTACGTGGTATTTTGTTTCGATCTTGCCAGAAGGGCCACCAATCATTGGTACGATGGTAACATTTTCAAATGTAGCATTATCATTTTTTAAACTATTCACAATATAATTGATCGAGCGTCCCCAGGACACACCAATCACATCATTATCGGTAATATTTTTGAGTAGGACACTTGCTGCCACATTACAAACAATCTGATTTTTACTTTCATTGTCTATATCAGTGTTGACGGGTACAACAATGACTTGTTTTAAATGATATTTATTACAAATTTTTTCTTCTAACGCTATATCAGGCAACAGATTATAATTAATCGAAATTGAAACAATGCCTAGCTCGCGTATTGTTTTTAACATTCGACTAATGCTTGAGCGATGTATGTTAACTATTTTTGCTATTTCGGACTGTGTTTTATTCTCTTCATAATACAATTGAGCAATCTTAATTAACATCTTATGCTGTTCAAACTCGTCGTTGCTAAAATTTTGATTAATCATAGTAGCGTTATCTTATTATCTTTAGTTATTAAAAAACTCCATATTTTTATTCAAATCAAGATGTCACAAATAAATGTCATCTTGATTTGAATAAAGTATAAATCAAGAATCAATATCAGGAAAATAATTTAAAACATAATCTTCAGCTTCTTTTGACCAAATACCATTATTTTTAGAGAGTATTTTTTGTAAAGTAATATCATCCGCATTTTTATCTAATGATTCTATGCATTTAAGATCAAATTTTTTGTGGGTATAAACTAATTTTTTTCCACCTTTAATTTGGTCCTGTATTTGGGTGACTTTACTTGCTTGATCGATACCCATAATATGAGATACGATTTTTGCCACGTCTACTGAACCTGATTCGATTAGTTTCACCGCTTCTCGCATATCATTAGTATTACCGCCTGAAGTGCCAACGATATGGGTAAAGTTATAATGAACATCGTAAAAATTAATTTCAGCCGAAAAGTTTTTATCTTGGGGGCCAGCAAAAAAGTTAAGGCAACCGTCAATCGCTAATAGTTGAGAGGCGAGTTGAATTAACTCTTGAGACGGTAAGAAAACAAAAACATCATCAAAACTTCCTGTGGTGGATTTATCTTTTAATAATTTCGCTTGATCATCGACATTAGAAATATCTACAAATTCTAATTCAATACCATTACGAGATTGATAAAGGGTTTTTAGATGTTCTATTTTCTCTTTGCTACGCCCAGTTACGACAACCTTTTTAGGTGCGATGGGTCCCCCTAATGCATAATCTATTGCTAGCATACCCATAGGGCCCGTACCACCTAAAATAATCAGATTACCATTAGGCTTTATGCCCATAATATGTTCATAACTATTTGGCTTTAAATGAAAATTAGCATTGAATGCCCCAATGATACACGACAATGGTTCAATTAATGCACCTTCGAAATAAGTTTGTCCATCATAAGGAATCAAACAGTCTTGTTTTAGTACATCATGGTTAATTATCATGTAAGTTGCACAACCACCAGTATAAGGATAAGAATAACCTACGCAATATGGGCTATCAGAAAGTTGTAAATTGGCCTGAACGACATATTTTTGTCCTGGTTTGAATTTATGTTGCCATTTTTTACCCACTTGTATAATTTCACCGCAGCATTCGTGTCCAATAATAATGGGGTTATTTTTTAAGTCGGGTGGCGTTTTTTTATGATTTTCACCTTGATTGACTAATTTTAATGAAGACATACACATACTATCTACAATGACTGTAACTAGAATTTCATCATCAGTAATTTCAGGAAGTTGAAATGACTCCAATCGCAAATCATTTTTTCCATACAGTCTAACTGCTTGAGTTTTCATATATTCCTCTAATTCTCTAATTTGGTTAAATTTATTTAGGAAAAGGTTTAAAGCGTTTTTATTTCAAGAAATCAAATTACTATTAATAAAGTACTCGGTAATTGCTTTAAACCTTTTTATTCATTTTCAACGGTCAATTTTTTATTTCTTTAACGCTTTAACCTTTAGCAAGAATACCTAAACCATAGCCAATAATACCTACCGCAAATAATGCAAAGATTAAAATTATTGGACTGACTTTTTTCCTTAACAATTTCATCATCAAAAGTGTTAACGCTAATGGCAATAATCCTGGTACAAGGTCATTGAGAATGCCTTGTACTGTCATAATGACCTCTTCTCCATTCATGCCGGTCGTTTGGGATACAATAAGTGGGACATTTATGGAGGTCCATTTTGTGACTAAGACACCCATGATAAATAGGCCTAAAATCGTTGCGCCTTCTGTTAATTTTGGAAGAATATTACCTGAAAGATCTTTAACAATTCCGATTCCTTTAGATAATCCATACGTTAATCCATACCATTTCATGGCAAGTCGAATTAAGTTAAATAAGACAAAAAACAGTAATGGCCCAGCTATATTTCCGGTTAGTGCTAGTGATGCCCCAAGCGCAGCAGTTATTGGACGTAAGGTTCCCCAAACTAATGGATCACCCACTCCCGCTAACGGTCCCATTAAACCAACTTTTAAACTGTTAATTGTGCCATCAGAGATATCAGCACCATTTGCTCTAGCTTCTTCCATTGCCATGGTAACGCCTATAACGGGTCCACACATTGCTGGAGTCGTATTGAAAAACGTTAGATGTCTTTTTAATGCTTCACGTTGCTCCTCTTTGGTTTTGTATACTCGTTTGATTGTAGGAATCATATCCACACAAAAAGCTAAGGCATGAATTCGTTCATAGTTGAAAGATGCTTGTTGAAAATTAGATCGAATAAATGTACTAACAATATCTTTCTTTTGAATGGTATTTAACATTTCTTTCATAATAGAATCCTTATTTATTAATCGTCTAACTCGTCATCAGCAATGATTGAATTTGCCACAATACTTTTTTCGCTATTTTTAGTCGTGTTAAACTTTGAATTTAATTGGACATAAATGGTGGCAAAAATAACGCCTAAAATACCGAATGAGAGTAAACTGAAGTTTAAGTAACCTCCAAGAACAAAGCCTAAATAGAAGAAAGGTGCTAAATATTTAACCATCATCATGTTTAATACCATTGCATAACCAACTACCACAATAAATCCACCTGCAACAGCAAGACCACCAGTAACAATATCTGGCAACATGCTTAATAAGGTGTTAACGGTATTGGCATCAACATAAATGGCGACCAATGTTGCTGGTATTGCTACTCGTAAAGCTTGTACAAAAAGCGCGCTATAATGTAAAAGTTCTATTTTTTTGAATTGAACTTTTTCTGCGGCATTATCAGCTTCATGTTGGAAGACAACCGTGATTGTTCTTGCAAATACCGTTAGAACTTGACCCGCTGCTGCAACGGGGAGGGCGATTGCGATTCCAGTTTGAATATCTTGTTTACCTACTACAACTAATATCGCGGATATAACACTAGCCAGTGCTGAATCAGGTGATTGTGCCGCACCAATATTCATCCAGCCTAATGCAATCAATTCAAGCGTACCACCTAAAATGATACCTGTTTTTATATCACCTAATATTAAGCCTATGACGGTACAGGCAATTAATGGGCGATGAGTTTGAAACTCATCAAGCACACTTCCCATACCTGCTATACAAGAGAAGATGAATATTAATACAATTTGAAATAATGAAATTTCCATTTTTGCCTCCTTGTTTATTCCTATTAATTAATAGGGAATTCTTGTTCAAGCAGCTTGATAAAATCGACGTTAGGATCGGTAATTACCACTTTTAAGCAAAGATCAACTCCCATCTCATGCATCTTTCTAAATGCAGATACATCGTTTTCATCTACTGACACCGCTTTAGTAATCTGCTTTTTACCTGCTTTGAAAGACATACCACCAATATTGATACTCTTAATTGGTACACCTTGTTCGATTAATCGCAGAATATCGGTTGGATTGGTAAAAAGATAAAACACGGTATCGTTTTCATATTTTGGGTTTTTATAAACCGCTGCCGCTTTTTCAATACTCACAACAGAAACTTTAATTCCAGGAGGTGCAGCTTGTTTAACTAATGTGGCTCGGATTTCGTCATTAGCAACTTCATCACTAACAACAATGATTCTTTCTGCTTTTGCTTCTTTGGTCCAAACTGTTGTGACTTGACCATGTATTAAACGGTCATCAATGCGTACTAAATTTATAATCATTTAAAGTTCCTCTTCTTCAGCGATATTTTTAGCTATTTTTTTGAAAGATTTGATGAAATCGGATTTCATGTCATTAAGTTGTTCAAAAGTTTCTTCAAGGCTAATTGAAGAGTAATCAAGATGTAATAACGCTAAACAAAGTGGTAAAGATAAACCACTGATGACTTCGATGTTTTCTGATTGCATTGCCAACATTGCCGCTGCGTTATAAGGGCTACCTGAAAAAATATCAGTAATAATGATGAATGGTTGCTCAGTTGATTGATTAATAATTTTTAGATATTTGTCTTTTAATGTCTCAATACCATCACCTAACTGAAAAGTAATAGCCCGTACATTTGGATACTCACCAGCTATCATTTCAATGCTATTTTTCATTTCCACGGCAATGTTTCCATGACCAGCTAATATAAAGTTCATCTCACACCTCTTTCACAAATTCTCTTGTTG
Organism: Gilliamella sp. B3367; assembly: GCF_026536825.1. Lineage (NCBI taxonomy): Bacteria > Pseudomonadati > Pseudomonadota > Gammaproteobacteria > Orbales > Orbaceae > Gilliamella > Gilliamella sp. B3367. Next base: position 72,242 of record NZ_JAFNNJ010000008.1, on the reverse strand, counting down.
CTTCACAAATGTTTTAATGAATTTATATGCACAAATGCTCAAAGTAAATCACTAATGTGCAAAAATGTGACGTAGATTTGATTTTCTTGCAAAATAAAAGAAATGGTTTTTTTCTTAACGAAAAAAGGAGTATTTTGTAAGGCTAAAAAAATAAGGGTGATTGAAATTAAATGATCATTTCTTCTTAACTTAAATGATCAATGGAATTCTGTAGGATTTGTGAAGTAAATGACTTTTTAAGATAGAACCCTCTTGGGCGAGTTAAAATAATCTCGCCATTTTCACCAATGGCTTCAGTTAAAGCTTTTCCATTGGCAGCTTTAGGTCTGATCTGTAAATAGGTGCCATACCGCGCGGTGATTTTTTCAACTTGACCAAGTGCTATCATATCCATTAATTCTTGCCAATCTTGTTTAAGTTGTTGCTCTTGTTCTAAAGTTGGTGTCCAAAGTATTGGTTTTCCAACTTTTCTTTCTGCAAGAGGTATACTTCTTTCCCCTTCAATCGGGATCCAAAGTACTTTGCTAAGCTTGTATTTAACATGGCTGGTTTCCCAAATCACACCGTGATTAGCCATTAAAGGAATAACACTAACAAAAGTAGTTTCTAATGGTTTACCTTCTTTATTGACTGGAATTGTTTTTAGTTCAATGCCTAAATTAGAAAAGTCTTGTTCTGCTTTACTGCCGGCATTCGCACCAAGATAAGTTTCAATCAGATTGCCTACCCATCCTTTTTGTTTATTAAGATTAGCAGGGATAGGAATATTGACATATTGAGCTATCTCAGCAAAGCTATAGCCAGCGGCCATTTCTGCTCGATTCAATAACTCTTGTTCATTAGAAGGATAAAAGTTTAGCATCTGTTTCGAATAAATTTAATAATATCCACAATCAATTATATTGGTTGTGGATATTAAAATAAATCATTATTAACTTAGCTGTTCAACCCATTTAGCATAACTTTCAATGATTGATGAAAGAAAAGACTTGGTTTTTTCGTTAATATTGCCACTTTCATCAAAAGCTGTACCAATATTACCGATATAAGCTTCCGGTTGTTGTAGGGTAGGCATATCAAGAAAAACTAAAGATTGTCGTAAATGATGATTAGCACCAAAGCCACCAATAGCGCCTTGTGATACAGAGACCACAGCAGCTGGTTTTTTAGACCAAACACTTTTACCATAAGGGCGTGATCCAACATCAAGTGCATTTTTTATGACAGCGGGTAATCCGCGATTGTATTCTGGTGTAACAAAAATCACACCATCACAATTGGCAATTTCTTGGCGAAAACGATTATAGGATTGTGGCGGTGTATCAGTATCAATATCTTCGTTATATAAAGGTAAATCACCGATTTGGATGATATTTAGTGAAAGTGATGATGGCGCAATTTGTTGAAAAACTTTGGCTACTTTTAAGTTATAGGAATCTTTGCGTAAACTACCAACAAGTACTGCAATTTTTTTACTCATTTTTGGTTCCTCTTAAATTGAAAATAAGAGACACCATGAGTGTCTCTTATTTATGATAATTACAGAACTTCACAGAGCTTTAGTGTCCTGATGAGTCCATTCTACGACCTGTTTCAAATAGGAACCATGCGCGTCTTTCAGTTTGATCAATCCACTCTTCAATTAAACTAGCTGTTGCGGTATCGTTATATTTGTCACAGATATCATGTGCTACGCGCATACGTTCTGTAAGTTTGATGTTATCTTGACAAAGTTCAGCAAGCATATCTGATGGTTCAACAAAATCAGCATTGTTGTCTGAAATACTTTGTAATTTAGAAATATGACCAATTGAACGTAAAGTCGTTCCGCCTAATTTACGTACACGTTCAGCAATTGGATCTGTCATTGCAAATAGTTCTTCACCATGGTCATCTAACATTAAATGATAATCACGGAAATGTGGACCGCTGACATGCCAGTGGAAGTTTTTAGTTTTTAAATATAGAGCAAACACATCTGCTAATACAGAGTTCATTGCGCCAGAAATATCTTTTGAAGCTTTTTGGCCTAAATCAGTTGGAAATAAAATTGCAGATTGCTGTAATCTTTTGGCAGAACTTACATTTTTTAAAACTTTTGGAGCTGTTGATGATTTCGAAGCCGTTGTGCTTTTTTTAGTAGTACTTTTAGCCATGTAATATTCTCCTATAGGTGAATTAAATGATTATTTAACAAACACCAAATTACGCCAACTCTTTATTAAAGTCCAATCAAAATGAGCTATTTTTAACTATTACTGCTATATCAACTATCTATGAATGATTAATTACCCTATTTTTTTCTATTGTTTAAAATATTTCTTTCAAAATAAAAGAAAATGTTTCAAATTGTGATCCAGTTAAAGTTTTTTTGATTTCATAATTGTTAATATTTCTTTGCAATTTAAATCAATAGGAGAAAATATGATTGATACAATTTCATTTGGAGCCGAGTGGTTTATCGGTTTATTCCAAGAAGGCGGTAAAGTGTTAGTCGGGATGGTCACCTCGATTTTACCTTTATTAATTTCATTGTTAGTAGTTATGAATGCGGTCATTAAATTTATTGGACAAGATCGTATTGAACGTTTAGCTCAAGCTTGTGCGGGTAACCCTGTTTCACGTTATTTATTACTTCCTTTAATTGGTACATTTGTATTTTGTAATCCGATGACACTAAGCTTAGGTCGCTTTATGCCAGAGTTTTACAAACCTAGCTATTATGCAGCATCCTCTTATAGCTGCCACTCAATGAATGGTTTATTTCCACATGTAAATCCTGGCGAACTTTTTGTTTATTTAGGGGTTGCTGCTGGATTAACTACATTAAATTTACCATTAGGTCCATTAGCTGTTAGTTATTTCCTTGTCGGCTTAGTTACTAACTTCTTTAGAGGTTGGATTACTGACTTTTGTACAGCCATTTTTGAGAAAAAAATGGGAATTAAACTAGATAGAAAAGTTCATTTATAACAATTATCTATCACGATATAAGGAAAATAAAATGGCTAAATATATTCATATTGAAAAAGGTGAAGCAGGTTGGGGTGGTCCATTAGAGCTTCCAATCGTTGCTGGTAAAAAAATTGTTTACATTGCAGCTGGTACTAGACCAGCAATAGTCGATACTTTAGTTGAACTAACTGGTTGGGAAGCAATTGATGGTTTTAAAGAAGGTGAACCACCAAAAGACGAAATAGGCGTTGCTGTAATTGACTGTGGTGGTACTCTCCGTTGTGGTATTTATCCAAAAAATCGAATACCAACTATCAACATCCACGCAACAGGTAAATCAGGACCACTTGCACAATATATTGTCGAAGACATTTATGTTTCTGCTGTTAAGCCAAACAATATCAAACTAATTGAAAAGGAAGGTGATGTTGTAGGAGAAACAGCTCAAGCAAATACTAAAGCGTCAGAATTTAAAGATTATGACAGTAGTAAAAAAATCACTGAACAAAGTGATGGCTTATTAGCCAAAATTGGTATCGGTATGGGGTCTGGTGTAGCAGTTTTTTTCCAAGCTGGCCGAGATACTATTGATACTGTTCTCAAAACGATTTTACCTTTCATGGCATTTGTTTCAGCCTTAATCGGGATCATTATTGCATCTGGATTAGGTGACTTCATTGCCCATGGATTAGTCCCTTTAGCAGATAATCCACTTGGTTTAGTAATATTAGCATTAATTTGTTCTTTCCCATTACTTTCACCGTTCTTAGGTCCTGGCGCGGTAATCGCGCAAGTTATCGGTACATTAGTTGGTGTACAAATTGGGTTAGGTAATATTCCACCTCATTTAGCACTACCAGCATTGTTTGCCATAAATGCTCAAGCTGCATGTGACTTTATCCCTGTCGGTTTATCACTAGCAGAAGCAAAACAAGATACTGTTCGTGTAGGTGTTCCTTCGGTTCTAGTAAGTCGATTTTTAACTGGTGCACCAACCGTATTAATCGCTTGGGCAGTGTCATTATTTATCTATCAATAGACATATTTAAGTATTTAGGGATGAACATCATCCCTCTTTAGCAAACAGTGAAATTTGAAAATTTCGCTTCAACTAAAAATTAAAGAAGGTTAACGATGTCGAATGTTATCTATCAATCAAAAATTAATCAAATTGGTGAGTTTGCCCCAGATGCATTGGCTGATGGCATGCTAATACTATTTAAAAATGGCGCGCCATCAGACTTAGCTGATTACTGTTTTGTACATAGTCATGATGATTTAAAACAAGATCTACAAGTAGGGCAAGTATTTCAAATTGGCAAACATACCTTTCAAATTACCTCCGTTGGCGATGTTGCTAGCACTAATTTTCGTGAATTAGGGCATATCACATTAAGGTTTGACGGTAGTAGCCAAGCAGAATTACCGGGAACTATCCATGTAAAAGGTGACATTCCAAATCAACTTTTTGTGGGTGATGAAATTAAAATTTTAACTAATTAAGGAACAAAGAATGAAAAAAGTTGCAGTTGTTGTAGGTGGAGGACAAACTTTAGGTGAGTTTTTATGTAAAGGGATTGCTGATGCTGGTTATAATGTAGCTGTTGCTGATTTAAATATTGAAAATGCAAATAAAGTAGCAGATGCTATCAATCAGAAACATGGAGCCGGTACCGCAAAAGGCTTTGGTGTTGATGCAACAAATGAAGAGAGTGTGATTAAACTTGCACAAGATGTTGATAATACATTTAACCGAGCTGATTTAATGGTTTATAGTGCAGGTGTTGCTAAAGCAGCTCCTATTACAAACTTTGCTTTAAGCGATTTTCAATTATCAGTAAATGTTAATCTTACTGGTTACTTTTTGTGTGCTCGCGAGTTTGCTAAATTAATGCTCAAACATAAAACGGCTGGACGAATTATTCAAATAAATTCAAAATCAGGTAAAGTTGGTAGTAAACATAATTCTGGTTATAGTGCTGCTAAATTTGGTGGTGTTGGTTTAACTCAATCATTAGCACTTGATCTTGCAGATTATGGTATTACTGTAAATTCATTAATGTTAGGTAATTTATTAAAATCACCAATGTTCCAATCATTAATTCCTCAATACGCTAAAAAATTAGGTATTCCAGAAAACGAAGTTGAGCAAGTTTATATTGATAAAGTGCCACTTAAACGTGGTTGTGATTATCAAGATGTGCTTAATGTCTTATTATTTTATGCAAGTGATAAGGCTTCATATTGTACTGGACAATCAATTAATATTACTGGTGGCCAAGTAATGTTCTAATTAAAATAAAGTGCGAAAGTGTTTGTTATCACTTTCGCATTTTTATTTAGCCTAAATTATTAATGGAGATAGCCATGAACATGACGACAACTTTAATTATTTTTGCGCTTATGGCTTGGTGTGTCCAAATCATATTTAGTTGGTTGCAAATTCGCCGATTTAATCAAGCCTTTTTAGCAATGAAAAAAGGGCGATATTTGGGGGTTGGTCGTAGCCAAACTAAATGGTTTAAGCCAAGAGTCTTAATTGCTATCTCATTAGATGAAAACCAAAATGTAATTGATTCAGTAAAAATGAAGGGCATTACAGTATTTGCATTACCTAAGACTATTCCTCAATTACATGGACTTAATGCAAAAGAGATTATACCTGAAACGATTTACCCAAACGATCCTGCTTCGCGAAGTGCATTATCAGTTGCGTTAACCGCGAGCAATAAATAGTATTTAACTTTTATTTTGAAAAGTATTTTCTTTTATATTGAAGTATACTATCTTGCAAAGTAAATGATCTTATTTACTGTGAAAATAATGGAATCTTGGCATGAAAGTTAAACAAAGGCAAACCGCAATTTTAGAATATTTACAAAATCATGGACAGGTTAGTGTAGATGAATTAGTCGCACATTTTCGGACTACTGGAACCACTATAAGGAAAGATCTTACTCAACTTAATGAGAGTGGATTAGTTTTAAGGACTTATGGTGGAGCAATGCTAAATCGAGAAATCGGTGACAGAGCTATTGATCATAAAACCTACATTAATACTGCTGCTAAAAAAGCGATTGCTCAAGAAGCCGCTAAATTGATCCATGAAGGTGATTCAATTATTTTCGATGCAGGCAGTACTGTCGCACAGATGATTCCAATGTTAGCCCAGTTTAATAATTTAACTATTATGACCAATAGTTTACATATGGTTAATGAACTGGTAGCTAATGATAACGATCAAACCATTATTTTAACAGGTGGCACATTTCGCCGAAAATCAGCTTCCTTCCATAGTAATCATGCATCAGCAATTGCGGCCTTTGAATCTTATACTTTTGATAAATTATTTATGGGTGCTGATGGTGTTGATGTAGTTGGTGGTGTAACAACATTCAACGAAAGCTATCATGGTAGTGTGGCGATGAGTAAAGCCGCTGCAAAATTGATTTTACTCGTTGACTCAACTAAATTTGGGCGACGTAGCCCAAATGTCGTTTGTGATATAGAATCAGTTGATACGATTATTACAGACAATAATTTAGATGATAAATATTACGACGCATTAATTCAAAAAGGTATTAAAGTTATAAAAGTAAAACCTTTAGATAAGTAAAAAGACATTAAAATCTAAAAAAAGTTGAGGAACGGGGTTTTTGACGTTAATAATAGTGGTAATTTTATTAAAATTGGTTTGATATTAACGATCTATCTGAAACACTCGAATAATTTCTAAACCTAATATTATGCGTTCGGACATGGAAATAATTGCCCGAACGCCTTAGCAAAGTGGATTAGAACAATAATCTTGCTCGAATTGTACCAGCGACATTTTTTAGTTTAACTAATAACTCTTCTGCTTTATTTTGTTCTACTCTATCAATATCAATCACAACATAACCAATTTTAGAATCAGTCTGTAAATACTGAGCTGAAATGTTTAGACCTTGTTCTGCAAATAGCGTATTTATTGCAGTCAACACGCCGGGTTGATTGTGATGAATATTAATAAATCGACTAGATCCTTTTGCCGGAATCGGTAATGATGCTTCAGGGAAGTTAACCGCTGAAAGTGTTGCGCCTGTATCAGAATATTTTGCCAACTTGGTTGCAACTTCAATACCGATATTTTCTTGAGCTTCAGTAGTTGAACCGCCGATATGTGGGGTAATAATGACATTATCAAATTTACACAGTGGTGATTCGAATGGATCGCTATTAGTTGCCGGTTCACTAGGGAAAACGTCAATAGCAGCTCCACTAAGTTTATTGTTTTCCAACGCTTGAGTTAAGGCTTCAATATCAATCACACTACCGCGAGAGGCATTAATCAATATAGAGCCTGATTTCATCACGTCGATTTCTGATTTGCCAATCATTTTAATTGTGGTTGAGTTTTCTGGAACATGCATACTTACAATATCACTCATGGTAAGTAATTCTTTCATGGATGAAATTTGTTTGGCATTGCCTAATGGTAATTTAGTTTCGATATCATAAAAATAAACATTCATGCCTAATGATTCAGCCAATACGCTTAATTGACTACCGATATGGCCATAACCAATGATACCTAAATTTTTACCCCGCGCTTCATGAGAACCTGTGGCTAATTTGTTCCATTTTCCCTGGTGAGCTTTGGCATTAGCTTCAGGTACTCGGCGAAGTAATAAAATCGCTTCAGCCAATACTAGCTCTGCAACAGAACGCGTATTAGAAAACGGTGCATTAAAAACAGGAATTCCTTTAACGGTTGCAGCATCAAGTTCAACTTGATTGGTTCCAATACAGAAACAACCAATTCCTGCAAGTTTTGGGGCAGCATCGATTATATCTTTTGTTAAATGTGTTCTTGAGCGAATACCAATAAATCTTGCATCTTTAATTGCCGCTTCAAGTTCGGATTTGGATAGCGCACCTTTATGATATTCAATGTTGTTAAAGCCTGCCGATTTAAGTGTTTCAATCGCGCTAGGGTGGACACCTTCAAGTAATAGAAACTTGTTTTCATCTTTGGTTAACGCTTGAACAACCATTTCTTCCTCTCTATCTTTAATATTTAAAACAATTTGTCATGCAAAGTTATTAATTAAAAAAAGTAATTTATTATTTTTTTATTTCTTTCACACCAGAACTCGTGCCTACCAAAGCGATATCCGCGCCTTTATTAGCGAATAACCCTACTGTGACTACACCGGCGATACTATTAATCCTATCTTCTAATTCCATTGGTTTTGCTATTACAAGGTCGTGAACATCTAAAATAACATTGCCATTGTCAGTGACCACTCCTTGACGGTAGATAGGTTTGCCGCCAAGTTTGAATAATTCTCGAGCAACATAAGAACGGGCCATCGGAATGACTTCTACTGGAAGTGGAAATTTCCCGAGAACGTCGACCACTTTTGACTCATCAACGATACAGATAAATTGTTTTGCCAGAGCCGATACTATTTTTTCACGTGTTAATGCGGCTCCTCCGCCTTTAATCATTTGCATATTATGATTAATTTCATCTGCTCCATCGACATAAATATCTAAGCTATCAACGTCATTACAGTCTAAAACTGGAATACCATAGCTTTTTAATTTTTGGGTTGACGCTTCTGAACTAGAGACAGTTCCTTTTATCTGATCTTTTATTGTTGCAAGAGCATCAATAAAGTGAGCCGCAGTAGAACCTGTGCCTACGCCTACTAATGAATCTGGTTTAACAAATTTAAGGGCTGACCAACCTACTGCTTTTTTTAGTTCATCTTGTGTCATGATATCACCGTGTGTAAATATAATTTTGATCAAAAAATTAAAATTTTAAAAGCAAAATTGTTTAAGATATGGCATAGTACCCAATTGGGAAGCAAAAATCATTAGTATTTTAAGAAAATCTATAAGGTTTTAGATCTATTTCAAATTTTTTGCAAAATTAAAATAGCTTGAATGACCAAGCGAAGATCAAATCATTAGTAAAGAGATTATGAAGCGTCCAGATTATAGAGCATTACAAGCATTAGATGCAGTGATAAAAGAACGAGGATTTGAACGAGCAGCTGACAAATTGTGTATTACGCAACCAGCAGTATCGCAACGCATTAAGCAATTAGAAAGCTTTTTTGGTCAGCAACTATTAGTAAGAACGATTCCTCCAAAAGCGACTAAACAAGGTGAACATCTTTTAGGATTATTGCATCAAGTTGAATTATTAGAACAACAATGGTTAGGTGACAATGAGCAAAATACTACGCCATTGTCATTATCAATTGCAATTAATGCTGACTCTTTAGCAACTTGGTTTTTACCCGCTTTAAAACCAGTTTTAGATAAAAATATTTTACGCTTTGATATTCAAGTCAAAGATGAAGAGCATACGTTAGAACTTCTACGCTTAGGTACTGTCGTTGCTGCAATTAGCATTCAACCCAATCCTTTACCGGGATGTTTATCTGATTTATTAGGGGCATTGGATTATATTTTTGTTGCTTCTCCTGAGTTTGCTAAAAAATACTTTCCTAATGGTGTTACTCGGTCATCGCTTTTAAAAGCGCCTGCAGTGGCATTTGACCATTTGGATGATATGCACCAAGCCTTTTTGCAAGAAAATTTTAATCTTACACCAGGTAGTGTTATTTGTCATATTACTAGTTCATCTGAAGCTTTTGTCCAATTGGCTAAACAAGGTTCTGCATGTTGTATGATACCAATGTTACAAGTTGAACAAGAGTTAAAAAATGGTGAATTGGTTAATTTAACGGAAGGCTTATTTCAAAGACGTATGCTGTATTGGCATCGCTTTGCTCCAGAAAGTAGCGTGATGCAAAATATTTCTGAAACATTGATTTGTTACGCTCAACGTCTATTGTCGCAGCCTCAAGATCGGAAATAATTGTCAAATTAGCTATTTTGAGCTAAATGTAGAACTGTCCCATTTACCCTATCTCACAATTTATAGAGCTAAAAAGATGAGCCAATTGAAAAACGATCGTTATTTACGTGCATTACAATGTTTACCTGTGGATTACACGCCAATTTGGATGATGCGCCAAGCCGGTCGATACTTACCTGAATATCGGCAGCTCAGGGCTAAAGCTGGTGATTTTATGACGATGTGCCAAACACCAGAACTTGCCTGTGAAGCAACTTTACAACCCATTCGGCGATTTGATCTTGATGCCGCCATTATTTTTTCAGATATTTTAACCATTCCCGATGCAATGGGACTTGGTTTATATTTTGAAACAGGCGAAGGGCCTAAATTTAAAAAAACGATTTCTTGTTTAGATGATATTGCACAATTGCCTATACCTGATCCAGGACAATCTCTCAAATATGTAATGGATGCTATTGGGTTAACGAAAAAAGAGTTAGGTGGCAAAGTTCCATTGATTGGCTTTTCTGGTAGTCCATGGACTTTGGCAACTTATATGGTTGAAGGCGGTAGTAGTAAAACCTTTACTAAAATAAAAAAGATGCTTTATTGTGAACCTAAAGCATTACATTTGCTGCTAGAAAAATTAGCTAACAGTGTAATATTGTATTTAAATGCTCAAATTGAAGCTGGCGCCCAATCGATTATGATATTTGATACTTGGGGCGGGGTGCTTAGCCATCAAAGTTATCGAGCGTTTTCTTTGCATTATATGGAGCTTATCTTATCTCAACTAAAAAGGGGTAAGAAAAGCCAGAATATCACTTCTTATGTTCCTGTGACGCTATTTACAAAAGGTGGCGGTTTATGGCTCGATACTATTTCTAAATCAGGGGCTGATGCCATCGGTGTTGATTGGACAGTGGATTTGAATCAGATAGAACAAAAAGGTAAGATTGCCATACAAGGTAATTTAGATCCTTCTATATTGTATGCCAATAAGGAAACGATTGAGTCTAACGTTGAGTCAGTTCTAAGTGAATTTGGCTATCATAATGGTCATGTCTTTAATTTAGGTCATGGTATTCACCAAGATATTCCCATTGAGCATGTACAATATTTAGTTGAATCAGTACACACACGGTCAAAAAGGTTTCATTCATGATTAAAAATCCTATTCAATTAAGAATAGCAAAATTGCCAGTTTGGAAGCAGCGTTTATTTATGGTTTGTCTATGCGAACGAATGTATCCAAACTTTATTTATTATTGCAATTTACAACAAGATGAACAATCAGCAGTAGGATATAAAAAAATTCTAGATCTTATTTGGGAATCACTATTGGTTGAGAATGTGAAAATTAATTTTGATTTACAACTTGAGAAACTTGAATCGTTAATTCCAGTCATCAAGGAAGATAGCCCATATATGGTTTACCCTGCTATTGATGCTTGTCAGGCTCTTAGTGAAATTCTACACTCTTATATAAGTGGTGAAATAGATGAACACTCAGCCAAAGTTAGCTCTATTTCCGCAACTACTGTAGCTGAATTTGAAATGACAAAAGATAATATTGAACTTTCAGAAGATGAACAAGTAACTTTGCCTAGTGTAATTGATGAATTTGATTTGCAGTGGGAAATTTTTCGCTTATTAAGTGATGAAAATAATGAAATGTTAGACTTGATTAAAGGCTTGAAAATGGACATTCGGTCTGCAGAAACTAGCAATATTGGTGTTTTTTTGAGCAATTAAAGCGGTTAAAGCGTGATTTTTTTAATTTTTATTAAATTTTTCTTTAACATTAGGCAAATATAGACTACATTTAACAACAATGTAATCTAAATCACGTTTACAGAAGCAAAGTTGGGTTTTAACTTTGTTTATTAATGTTAACTTTAACAATAAAATAAATATGTAAGGATATTCCATGAATAAAACAGAACTTGTAGATGCTATTGCTAGCAAAGCTAATATTACTAAAGTTGCAGCAAAAACTGCTTTAGAAGCAACTTTAGCTTCTATCACTGAATCATTAAAATCTGGTGAGCCAGTTCAATTAGTTGGTTTCGGTACATTTAAAGTTAATGCTCGTAAAGCTCGTACTGGTCGTAACCCAAAAACTGGTAAAGAAATCAAAATTGCAGCAAGCAAAGTACCAGCATTTGTTTCTGGTAAAAGCTTAAAAGAAGCAATCAAATAATTTTATTGCTTTCTATTAGAGAATTTTTTAAGGCCATAACTAATCGTTATGGCTTTATTTTTAACTCCAAATTTTTAATCTATTTTTTCTTGAGTTTTTAGAAACGATTTTACTTATTATCTAAACCGTTAATTTAGCAAATTTAGCATTTAATTGATCAGCTAAATCTTGCGGTGATATTTCGATTTCTAATCCTCTTTTACCCCCTGATACCATCATCGTTGCATATTGTTTAGCACTATCATCAATAAGTGTAGGTAATCGTTTTTTTTGCCCGAGAGGACTTATCCCACCGACTAAATAACCTGTTGTTTTTTGTGCTAGATTCGGGTCAGCTAATGCTACTTTTTTGCAATCAAGAATTTTAGCGGCTTGTTTAAGATCCAATGTACAATCAACCGGTAATACACAGACTGCTAATGATTTATTGTCCCCATTTATGCATACAATCAGTGTTTTAAATATCTGACCTGAAACAACATTTAGTTCTAATCCAAGTTTATCCGCAGCTTCTTGTCCATAATGGGTTTGTTGTGCGTCATGTTGATATTGATGGATATTAAATTTAATTTTATGCTTTTTGAGCAATCTAATGGCTGGCGTCATAATAGTAAGAATTATTATAAGTGAGAATGATGATCCCTATTAATTGCCATTAATAGGGATTTTTAGGATTAAACTAAACTATACTACATTAAAAAAATTAAGAGATGATTTGTTGATTGTTTTGATTATTATCATCTAGTTTCGGTAATTCAACATTATTAGATGCGTTGTACAAGCGATAGAAGAAGCTACATACAAAGAAACTAACAAACATAGATACTATTGAAGTAATAGTCGTTACAATAATATTATTACCCAATAAGTAATTAATAAGCCCTAGAACGATAGTAATACCACAAGAAATTAATATCATTAGTAAAGGTGCTTTCCATTTTGTTACAGCTAATTTATGGCTACCAACAAATCTTTGAAAAAATCCCATTGAATCAGGAACGATTAATGAAGCACTAAAGTAATTCGCAATGATGCTTAATACAAGAAATATAACAAAAGCTATCAATAAAGTTAATAAAGCAATTAACTGTTGGGGTAATATCATTCCGATAATCCACATAATTAAAGAAAGCAAAATTATTCCTATAATTAAAATAATAAAATAAATAGCGGTAAATCCTGCAAGATTTAGAAAAGCAGGTAATATGCGTTGTGACACTAATTTCATATCAAATTTGTCACTAGTAGTTAAATTATAAATAATACCAATTGTCACGGCAGCAATAAAGAGAAAGACAATTGATAAAAGCAATACTTTTCCAAATAATGAACTAAGAACTTGAGCTGGATTTGCGTAATAGACCATGCTTGCTGCAAGAGCAGCTGGATCAAAAATAATATACGATAATACTGAATTAGCTAATGCAAGCACTACGCTTGCGATTGCGATTATTGGGAATCTATTGCGAATAAAGTTAACTGTTTTTTCAAAAGTAACTAAAAATGATAAATTGTTTTGTGAGTCCATCGTTTTTCCTTATGGGTGGTAATACTAGTATTACCACGGTCTTTATATTTAATTCAAAAGTTATGATTGTAGTATAGAAATATCGGCAACCTTCAAAAATAAATTTTGTAATTTTTTCAAAAGAGCCAATCGGTTTAGTTTAATTTTTTCGTCATCAACCATTACCATTACTTTCTCAAAAAATGTATCAATAGGTGCTTTAAGTGATGCTAATTCAATTAAGGCATCTTGATATCGACCTTCAGTAAAGTAAGGTGCTAACTTATCTGTCAATATTGCTATTTGCATAGCTAATTCGCTTTCTGCTCCCGTTTCAAGAAGTGAGGCGTTAATATTTTCAGGGATAGCGTTTTCAGATTTAGACAAAATATTTGATACACGTTTATTTGCTTCTGCTAATGAAGAAGCTTCAGGTAACGTTCTAAAATGTGTTACCGCATTAACGCGGGTATCAAAATCTGCAGGCTTGGTTGGATTAATTGCCAAGACAGCCTGAATGGTATCTATCGCAAATCCTTTTTCTTGATACCATGCTCGGAATCGACCTTGCATAAAATTAACAATATCTATAACAACATTGTTGTTGGTTAATTTATTTCCATATAAAGATGTGGCAAAACTTGCTAGCTCAACTAAATCAAGAGGTAAGCTTTTTTCAACAATAATACGTAATACACCAATAGCTGCACGGCGAAGTGCAAATGGATCTTTATCACCTTTAGGATGTTGACCAATACCAAAAATACCGGCTAATGTATCCATTTTTTCGGCAATAGATACCGCACTAGACACAGGAGTACTTGGTAGTTCATCGCCTGAAAAACGAGGTTTATATTGTTCTTCAATAGCGGTAGCGACTTCAATACTTTCACCATCTTTAATCGCTATATATCGACCTATGATGCCTTGTGTTTCAGGAAATTCAAACACCGTGTTAGTAACTAAATCACATTTAGTTAATTTCCCTGCACGTTTGGCTTGTTCAGTGTCAGCACCAATTTTTTCGGCGATGAAGCCAGATAAGGCCTCAATACGAAGTGCTTTATCTTTAACTGTACCAAGTTGTTGTTGAAATAAAACCGTCTCAAGGCGAGGAAGGCGATCTTCCAAACGTTGTTTTAAGTCTGTTCTATAGAAAAATTCGGCATCAGCTAAACGAGGACGAACCACTTTTTCATTACCAGAAATAACAACTTGAGGATCTTTTGATTCAATATTTGCAACGAAGATGAAGTTTGGTAATAGTTTTCCTTGTTTATCATAGACAGGGAAATATTTTTGATCGCCTTTCATCGTATATACCAATGACTCGGCTGGAACTTCTAAAAATCTTTCTTCAAATTTTGCTGTTAATACTACAGGCCATTCAACCAATGATGAAACTTCTTCAAGTAAGCTTTCAGTTAAATCTGCTTTACCATTAAGTTTTTCAGCAGCTTCTTGAGCTTGCTGCTTAATGATTGATTTTCGCTTGTTATAGTCAGCAATAACTTTGCCTCGTTGTTCAAGGATTTCAGGATATTGGTCAGCATTATCAATGGTAAATTCTTGTTCACCCATAAAGCGGTGTCCGCGAATAATACGATCTGATTGAATGTCTAAAATGACGCCCGGTACAAGTTGATCACCATATAGCATAGTTACAGTATGGCTTGGTCTGATAAATTCAACTTGGCGAGCTGCCCAGCGCATAGGTTTAGGAATAGGTAATTTATTTAATGCATTTTTAACCATATCACATAATAAATTAACAACAGGCTTTCCTTTTTGATTATGAGTATAAGATAACCATTCGCCTTTATCTGTTTGAATGCGCTCTGCTTGAGAGATATCGATGCCACATCCTCTAGCCCAGCCTTCTGCTGCTTTTGTTGGTTTACCATTTGCATCAAATGCGGCACTTACCGCAGGACCGCGTTTAACAACTTGGCTATCTGGTTGAGTGTCATTTAAATTCAATACTTTTAAAGCTAAACGGCGCGGCGATGCAAACCAAAGTACCTCACCATGTTCTAAGTTAGCATTATCAAGTTGTTCAATAAAATTAGCTGCAAAGCTTTCAGCCAAAGTGCGGAGTGATTTCGGTGGTAACTCTTCAGTACCGATTTCTACTAGAAATGTTTTTTGCATAATATATCAATTCCTACTTTGATGCATTTTGGTTAGAACGTTTATTTTGGCACATTGGAAATCCAAGTGCTTCACGAGAGGCGTAATATGCTTCAGCAACCATTTTTGTTAATGTTCTGATACGCAATATGTAACGTTGTCGCTCAGTTACTGAAATAGCTTTGCGGGCATCAAGTAAATTGAAGCAGTGAGCTGCTTTTAAAATACGTTCATAAGCAGGTAGCGGTAGAGGTTTTTCTAATTCAAGTAACATTTTTGCTTCTTTTTCATGTTGTTCAAAACAATAAAATAAGAAATCAATATTAGCGTACTCGAAATTATAAGTGGATTGTTCAACTTCGTTTTGGTGAAAAACATCACCATAAGTGGTTTTACCAAATGCGCCATCACTCCAGATTAAATCATAAACGCTATCTACACCTTGAATATACATAGCAAGGCGTTCTAAACCATAAGTAATCTCGCCAGTCACCGGTTTACACTCAAGACCACCAACTTGTTGGAAATAGGTAAATTGGGTCACTTCCATACCGTTTAACCAAACTTCCCAACCTAATCCCCATGCACCTAATGTTGGATTTTCCCAATTGTCTTCTACAAAACGGATATCGTTAACAGTTGGATCAAGACCAAGCTCTTTTAGTGATCCTAAGTAAAGTTCTTGGATATTATCTGGTGATGGTTTTAAGATAACTTGGAATTGGTAATAATGTTGTAACCTATTAGGATTTTCACCATAACGACCATCAGTAGGGCGACGAGAAGGTTGAACGTAAGCAGCATTAATCGGTTCAGGACCAAGTGCTCTTAAACAGGTCATTGGATGAGAAGTACCTGCGCCGACTTCCATATCTAATGGCTGAATCACTGTACAACCTTGATTAGCCCAATAATCTTGTAACGTAAGTATTAAACCCTGAAAGGTTTTGACATTAAACTTTTGCATGATGTTATCTTTGTGGTTAAATTAATTTTTACTACAAATTAAATAGTGCTACATTTTATACTTTTTATTAGTGCTTGTGAAATGCCTAATTACTTTTATTAATAAAGTTACATAATATAGTTTTCATTTTGCATCTTTACACATTTGTAGGTATAGTAAAGTTATCTTTATTGCTTGGTAATAAATCATAAATAAAAAGGCCATGTCTATTTATCGTAATCTATTGATTATTTTATTTATTGGATTAATGAATACACATTTTGTGTATGCTGATGATAATCAACAATTAGAATCATTGCGTCGTTCAATTAAAGAGCATGAAAAGCGCCTAGCAGAACAAACAAAAGAACGGACTCAATTGGTCAATGATCTTAAAAACCAAGAAACTGAAATTGCTAATTTACTTACATCGATTGAAAAAAATGGTCTTACGCTAAAAAAATTAGATGGGGAAATTACTAATTTAATCAAGCAAATTGATGAATTAACCATTAAACAAAATCAACAACGAGATGAGTTATCCAAACAGCTAGAAAGCGCATTTAAATTAGGAAAAAATACCAATTTTAAGTTGATCTTTGCTAGCGAACAAAGTGAGCGTAATGAACGCCTTATTACTTATTTTCGTTATATTAATGAAGCAAGACAACAACAAATAAATAAGCTTCGTGAAACGCAATTACAACTCAATGAAAAGAAAAATGCTTTACAAAAAAAGCAAGCCACTCAAAAAACACTACATAACAAGCAAAAACAAGAGCAAATAGCCTTAGAAAAAAATCACCAAAAACGCCAAAAAACTATCAATTCTCTTGAATCATCAATGCAAAAAAATCAACAAAAATTAGCTCAACTTAAAGATAATGAAGCGAAATTACAGGCTAAGATTGCTCAAGCAGAAAGAGAAAACCGTCGAATTGCGGAAGAAGAAGCAAGGCAAGCCAAAAATATCCAAGAAAAACAAAAGAATACAAATTATACACCTAACGCGGATGAACGTGCGTTAATGGCTCGAGTTAGTGGTATTGGTAAACCACAGAATCAATTTCTTTGGCCTGTAAATGGTAGTATTGCTCATCGATTTGGTGAGGCTTTGCAAGGTGAACTTCGTTGGAAGGGAATGGTGATAAATGCCAAAGATGGCACACAAGTCAAAGCAATTACTGATGGTCGAGTTATCCTAGCCAGCTGGCTGCAAGGTTATGGTTTTGTGGTTGCGCTTGAGCACGGTAAAGGCGATATGAGTTTATATGGCTATAACCAACGTGTTTTAGTAGAAGTCGGTGATAATGTTAGGACAGAGCAGCCGATTGCAATTGTTGGTTCAAGCGGAGGTCAAAATACTCCTGGGCTTTATTTTGAAATTCGCCGAGATGGTAAAGCATTAGATCCTAGTGGTTGGTTAAAATGATTAAACGTATATTATATATAGGGATATTATTATTAAATGTAAATAGTGCATATGCTGCGAAACTAGCGTTAGTGATTGATGATTTTGGTTATCGTCAACATAATGAAGAACAGATTATTTTATTTTCACCCAACATTACAATTGCTGTTTTACCACATTCACCAAATGCCAAACATATCGCAACCTTTGCTCATCAACATGGTAATGATGTGATTATTCACTTACCTATGGCTCCTATGGGGAAACAACCTCTAGAAAAAGATACTCTATTTCCTTATATGGATGAAGCAGAAGTAAAAAGAATTGTTGATGATGCAGTATCCCTAGTTCCATATGCAATTGGTGTAAATAATCATATGGGCAGTTTGATGACATCAAATTTCAATGGTATGCACAATGTTATGAAAGCGTTAAGTCATCACTCAATGTTTTTTTTGGATAGTAAAACGATAGGTAAAACTCAAGTAAAAAATGCCGCAACTGATTATAATATAACTGTAATTGGGCGTGATGTATTTTTAGATGATCAGCAGATAGAAAGTGCTATTAGTCAGCAGTTTGATCTGGCAGTTAAAATTGCGCAAAAAAATGGTTATGCTATCGCCATTGGCCATCCACATCCTCAAACCGTTAATGTTTTAAGAGCAAAATTAGCTAATTTGCCTGACAATATCGAATTAGTTAAAGTCAGTGAATTAATTAAACCGGCTAAACCTAAGCTAACTCTGAAAGATATTTTTGAAAAATATAAAAAACGATTTGAGGAGTTACCAAATTTTGAACTTTCAGAGTAGTAGTAATTATTTTTTTTCAAGTGTTCGATGACGAATTTGCACTTGTTTATTTTGCGCTTTAAAGAACTCGGCTAATTGTTCTGCAATAAAAACAGAACGATGTTGCCCACCAGTACAACCAATGGCAATAGTTAAATAGCTACGATTATTTTTTTCTAACATTGGTAACCACTGTTGTAAATAATTGGCTGTTTGATAAATGAAATTGGTAACTTCATCATGTTTTAGTAAGAAATTTTTAACAGGCTCATCTAAGCCAGTTAATGGACGTAATGATATATCCCAATGCGGGTTAGGTAAAAATCTTACATCAAATACGAAATCAGCATCGACAGGTAAACCATGTTTAAAGCCAAATGATTCAAAAATCATGGTTAATTCCCGCTCTTTTTTTCCTAAAATCCGTGAACGAAGAATATTAGATAACTCATGAACTGAAAGATTATCAGTATTAATAACTAAACTTGCGTGTGATTTTAAAGGCTCTAAATACTTCTCTTCAAGATCAATGGCTTCTTCTAAAGAGTATTTTTGATTGGTTAGTGGATGTATTCGTCTTGTTTCGCTATAACGTCGGATCAGAGTATTACGACTACAATCAAAAAAGATGATTTCAGGAGTAACAGATGATGGTAATCGCTGAAAAATATCATGATCAAAATTAAAGTTAGCTGGTAAATTGCGAATATCGATACTAACCGCAACAGGTGTATTGTTATCTTTTAATGATTCTGCAAGTTGCGGTAATAATGCGACGGGAATATTATCAACACAATAAAAACCCATATCTTCTAATGCGCGTAATGCAATTGATTTTCCTGAACCAGAACGGCCACTTACTATCAACAATATCACAATATCGACTCCAAAATAATTGGTGCACTAGTATATACTGTTTAGTTCAACATGTGCAATTCATGAAAAGAAACAATAAGCTAAATAAACTCTCTAATAATCTGTTTTTATTTTAGCTATTAACTGTTTTAAAGCCTGTCCACGATGAGAAATCTGACTTTTATGTTCTTTAGTTAACTCTGCTGCACTGCAATTAAGCTCAGGAATATAGAATAATGGATCATAACCGAAACCACCACTTCCATGAGGTTCATTCATAATTAATCCATTCCATTTCCCTAAACAGATGATTGGTGTAGGATCATTTTCATGTCGCATAAAAGCGAGTGCACAATAAAAGTATGCTGTCCTTTTTTCTTTAGGCACATCTTTTAATTTAAGTAATAGCTTTTCATTATTGCTTTTGTCATTACCATGTTCTCCCGCATAACGAGCAGAATAGATACCAGGTTGCCCGTTTAGTGCTTGAACAACTAAACCTGAATCATCTGCTATCGCCGGTAGTTGAGTCACTTTTGCGGTATGTCTTGCTTTTAAGATGGCATTTTCAATAAATGTTAGGCCTGTTTCTTCTATATCAGGAACATTGAAGGTATTTTGGGCTATAACATCAAATCCAGCATCGGCTAAAAGCGTTTGTAATTCATTGACCTTTCCTTGGTTATTAGTGGCTAAAACAATTTTCTGCATTTAATGACTCCATGATATTAGTTTTATATCGTAATTAGTTAATCAAGTATAGCAAGTAGATGTACGCTTAAATTTTAAAAATCAGGTTCACAACGGAATGTCAGAGTTTCACCGGTTTTAGGATGATTTATTGTTAGATGTTGAGCATGTAACAATAACCTTTTTGACATTGAAAATGCTTCAGGATGAGCATAAAATTTATCGCCTAAAATAGGATGCCCTATAGCTTGCATATGCACTCTTAATTGATGAGAGCGCCCTGTAAATGGAAACAATGCCACCCGAGTTGTATTATCATTATTGCGTGAGATAACTTGATAATGTGTTAATGCGTATTTGCCATTTTCATGATCTACCATCTGTCTTGGGCGATTAGGCCAATCACAAATTAATGGGAGTTCGACTTGGCCTGCGTCATCCTTAAGGTGACCGTGGACCACAGCAATATATGTTTTTTTAGGTATACGCTCTCTAAACTGCTTTTTAATTTCTCTATCTGCTAATTTAGATAAAGCAGCAACCATAATGCCACTCGTAGCCATATCTAGACGATGGACTGATTCAACATAACTATATTTTTGTTGTAAACGATGAATAATACTATCTATAAATTGTGGTTTATTTCCTGATACCGACAAAATACCAGGTTGTTTGTTAACCACAACAATATGATCATCTTGATATAAAATAGTTAACCAAGGATCAATGGGGGGATGATATTCCAAAAGCATTTAGTGTGATAATTTGTCAAATTAAATTGTCACACATTCTAACAAACTCGGTAAAAAGTGCCAGTTGAAATAAACTTATTTACTCCAGATTGACTTTTTATTAGCTGAAAACAATTGGCAAAATAGTATGATCAAACTAACAAAAAGATAGCAAGCAAAAATGATTATCATCCATTGCGACATTTCAATAGTTAAGAACGACCAAATTTTTTCTGAACAAGAACCATAAGCATTAAACAAGCTTGGTAACCATTCATTTAATGGTAACCAAGAAGGGAATTGGACATTAATTGCACAGGTATCACTTAAATCCGGTTCGAACTGCAAATGGGCATGAAAAGTTGCTAATTCAAACCCCTTAAAAGCGCTAAATAGCCAGATTAATATGCCAGCTAGTCTAAATATTAATTTTTTAGGGTTGATAAGTCCAACGATGCTGCCAAACATAATACCGTAAATTGCACATCGCTGATAAATACATAAAGTACAAGGAGCTAGGCCTAAACCATGTTGAAAATAGAGAGCGGTCAATTCAAAAATAGCGGTGGAAAGAAACAATAAAAACCAAGCAAATCTTCCTCGAGAGTATTGGTTGAGTAAATACAACATACTATTTTATTCCTCCATATTCCGCTATAATCATTTTATATTAAGGTTATTAAAATTAACCAATCTTATTCTTATTACCATTAGTGTAGTTTATTTTTAAGTAATGTAAAACGACTTTTATTTATTAAGGGTGGATTAATCTTTTCTTATGGACTCAAACGTTCAACAAACAAAATTACAAGTCTCATTTGTCACAATCACTGAAGAAAATGTGACACAACGAATTGACAACTTTTTAATAACATACCTTAAGGGTGTGCCTAAAAGTATGATTTATCGCATACTTAGAAAAGGGGAAGTGCGTGTCAACAAAAAGCGGATTAAGCCAGAATATAAATTAGCTGTTGGTGATGAAGTTCGAATTCCACCTATTCGTGTTTCAGAAAAAACAGTTCCTGAAATTTCAAAAAAACTGAATAAAGTTGCTGATTTAGAAAAATCAATTATTTATGAAGATGATGTGATTCTTGCGATTAATAAACCATCTGGCATTGCTGTACATGGTGGAAGTGGCTTAAGTTTTGGCGTTATTGAAGGATTAAGAGCATTAAGACCTGAAGCCAAATTTTTAGAATTAGTACATCGTATCGATCGTGAAACATCTGGTGTTTTACTTATTGCTAAGAAACGTTCTGCACTAAAAGCATTACATGAACAACTTCGTTTAAAACAGATGCAAAAAAATTATTTAGCTTTAGTGAAAGGTAATTGGCCTTCTGAATGTAAAGTTGTACAAGCACCACTATTAAAAAATGTACTCAAAAGTGGTGAACGTGTGGTTAAGGTAAATGCAGAAGGTAAGCCATCTGAAACACGATTCAAAGTGGAAGAACGCTTTGGTTTTGCAACATTAATAAAAGCTAGCCCAGTAACCGGACGAACGCATCAAATTCGTGTACACACTCAATATGTTAATCATCCAATAGCATTTGATGATCGTTACGGAGATAGCCAATTTGATGAATTGCTAGCTAAAAGTAAACTTAATCGATTATTTTTACATGCAGCTAATGTGAAATTTATTCATCCAAAAACTTTACAAGAGATGCAATTACATGCTCCGATGGATAATATATTGCAAAACTGTTTAATCCAGATTAGAAATGATAAATATCAACAATGATTTAAATGAGAAGGTAATCAACAATAATGAAAGATCTTAATTTATATTTAATTAGACATGGTCAAACCGAATGGAATATTAAAGATCAAATGCAAGGATCGAAAAATTCGCCTTTGACAGAAAATGGTGTTTTAGGCGCTCAAATCACTGGAAAGCATCTGAAAAATATACCTTTTATACAAGCCTACTCAAGCCCACAACAACGGGCTAAAGAGACTCGAGATTATATCATTCATGAAAATGACAATGTCATTCCGACTTTTGAACTTGATAATCTAAGAGAAATGGATTTTGGTCTTTGGGAAGGCAAACATGTCCCTTCATTAAAAAAAGAAATACCTGAATTCACGACTTATTTAACCGATCCTGAAAACTTTGACTCATCTATTAACCAAGGTGAAAACTACCTTGATATACTTTCTCGAATGAAAGAAGCTTTAAATGTTATCGTAAAAAATGCACCGCAAGATCAAGGCAATATTTTGGTTGTATCACATGGTACGGTTTTAAGAATATTACTTTGTGTTTTAAATGGTGGAGATTGGCGTAGACATCGTGATGAAGATTATTTCCCACGAGTGTTAAATACCAGTATAAGTGTAGTTAACTATAAGCAAACTGATGATAAGCCTGAGGGGGAATTTTCAGTTAAGTTTTATAATAATGTCGATCATTTAAACAATTAATTACCCTTAATTTAGTCATGTTTACTCGGCTAATTAAGTTATTAGCCGAGTAATATTCAGACTACCTTCTGCTATAAGCAGCGTAACGTTTTTGTAATTGTTTCAATTGATTAATTCTTGCGTCAATTTTTGAAATTAATGTTTGATTACCTTTAGCTTGAGCTCTAGCATTGGTTAACAATTGAATTGCTTCAGGGAAACGTCCTTCAAGCGCGATTGATTCAGCCCTTGCACTCATTTCTTGAGCTCTCGATTTTATTCCCCCATAAGCGGTAACCAGTAAATCCCAACCATTAGTATCATCATTGTGATCAAATGTATAACGATGCAATAAACTCACAGCTTGCTGATATTGGCCATCTTTTATATAAGCATTAGCAAGATTTAATTGTAATACAGCATTATCCGGTGATCGTTTTAAGGCAGATTGTAAACGAGCTATGGCTTCTTTATTATTATTACTTTCTAAATTGATATCTGTCATTAAATCAATATACCAAATATTATCTGGATCATTATCTAATAACGGTTGCAATTGAATTTTTGCTTGAACAAGATTTTTACTTTTGTAATTACTTAGTGCGACGGCATAGGTTAGCGCCTTTTTACCCTGATCGGTATTCAATTTGCGATAATTATCAAGTAATAGTTTAGCGGTATTATTATTTCCCATAAGTATTGCTATTCGGGCCTTAGCTAAATAATAACTTAATGAGGAAGGTACATTTTTTTTAGAATATTGCAAAGAGCGATTGCGCATATCCGATAAACGGCTATTCGGTAATGGGTGAGTCATTAAAATTTCAGGCGGTTTACTACTGAAGCGACTTTGATCAGCCAGTTTTTGTAAAAATTCAGAAGATGCATGAGGATCAAATCCGGCTTTCGCTATGGTTCTAAGCCCAACTCTATCAGCTTCTTGTTCATTTGATTGAGTAAAACTAATCATACTCTGTGTCGAACTTGCCATGGTGGTTGTCATTGCCGCCATACCCGCTTCTGGATTAGCTAATGTTAATAGTAATGAACCTAAGGCTCCCCCCCAAACATAAGGACTATTTTTATTTTGAGCCTCCATAGCGCGAGCTAAATGGCGTTGAGTAACATGCCCAATTTCGTGAGCCATAACCGAAGCTAATTGGCTTTCATTATCAGTATCCATAATTATTCTTGAATGAATGACAACATTACCGCCAAAAAAAGCAAAGGCATTGAGCACATTACTTTTCATTATATAAAAATGGAAAGGGGTTTGAACTGATTCAGATTTAGAAACTAATTTTTTCCCTAAATTATTAATATATTGATTTAAGACAGGGTCATTGGCTATAGGAGCACTGCCTCGTAACAATCGCACATAATAATCACCCATCTCTTTTTCTTGCCCGATGCTTAATGTGGTTGCAGCTGCGGTTCCCATCTCAGGTAGTGTTATATTATCTGCTGCATAAACAATAGGTGTATTTTGTAAGAATAGTGATGTTGATAGTACCAATGCGATTGCTTTTTTTAACATATTTATGACTCATAAAAAAATTTGATTATGAAACATTTTAGCTTAAAAAAAAGACAATATCACTTTGAATTTTTTATCAAATTGAGCTATTTATTTGATAAAGACTATTTAGTTTATTAAATTAAATAATGAAATTATTCAAATACAGCATGGCGAATATATTCTACATCAACGTTTTCAATGTATTTTCGTATGTTAGGATAAACATTGTAGTGATGACCAAATTCAGTTTGCATTAACTCATTAATTGCTTGAGATTTAGTCCAATTCTCAAAAACCAAACGGTACATAGCAATAGTGACGCCGGTACGATCACTGCCTTGCCAACAATGGATTAATATCGGTTTAGGAGAGGTATGAATCGCTTTCATTACTTGGATCATTTTCTCATCAGTAATATCACCTGCCCGCATTCGAATCCAAACTTCTGATATCTGTGCATTTTCGACTAACTCTCGATCGCTGTGAAATAGCCGTAAATTTATAATGGTTTTAAAGCCAAGTTTATCAAGCTGCGCTATCTGCTCTACACTGGGTTGCTCAGAGCGATAGACATCATTAGAAACTTGATAAAAATTATCGGGGAGATGTAAAGAATTGATATTAGATTGGCAACCACTAATGATAAAGCACAAGTAACACAATAAGAAAATATTAGTTATTTTGGATATTTTATTACAGGCCATTTGTGCTCCAATATTAAAATCTAATTCTTAAATTTATTGTTGACGTTTTTTAATAAATTCAACGATATCATCAACTTTAATTAATTCTTTATCGCCACCCGCACGATGTTTGTATTCCACTTCACCATTATCAAGGTTACGTTCACCAATAACGATAGTATGAGGAATACCAATAAGTTCGGCATCTGCAAACATAACACCAGGACGCTCTTTGCGATCATCAAATAATACTTCAATACCCAGAGCTTGGAGATCGGCATAAAGTTTTTCAGCAGTGGCTTGTACTTTTTCTGATTTATGCATATTCATTGGAATAATGACAACACTAAATGGTGCAATCGCTTCTGGCCAAATGATCCCTCGATCGTCATGGCATTGTTCAATTGCAGCTGCAACAATTCGGCTAACCCCAATTCCATAACAGCCCATGATCATCACATGGTTTTGTCCATCTTCACCTTGGACAGTTGCTTTCATTGCCTCTGAATACTTAGTACCAAGTTGGAAAATATGCCCAACTTCAATACCACGTTTAATTTGTAATGTCCCTTTACCATCTGGGCTAATATCGCCTTCAACCACATTACGAATATCTTCAATGCGAGGTAAAGCGACATCTCTTTCCCAATTGATATTGAAATAATGTTTATGATCAATGTTGGCGCCAGCACTAAAATCACTCATTACTGCCACATCACGGTCAATGATGATTGGCATATTAAGGTTTACTGGTCCTAAAGAGCCAGGTCCTGCATTCACTACCGCGCGAATTTCTTCTTCAGTTGCAAATTCAAGCGGTGATGCCACAATATCAATTTTTTCCGCTTTGATTTCATTCAACGTGTGATCACCACGAACTAATAAAGCTACAAGTTGGTGCCCACTCTCTTTAGTCGCCTTGACCATGAGTGTTTTAACTGTTTTTTCAATCGGTAAATTGAATTGTGCAACTAATTCATCAATTGTTTTGGCATCAGGAGTATCAACTAGTTCCATTGCCTTAGTTGGTGCTGATCGGCTTTGCGTTGGTGCTAATGCTTGTGCCATCTCAATATTAGCAGCGTAATCAGATTCAGTTGAAAAGACAATATCATCTTCACCACTATCGGCTAATACTTGGAACTCATGCGACCAGTTGCCACCAATAGAACCCGTATCAGCACGCACAGCTCTAAAATTTAAGCCAGCACGAGTAAATACCGCACTGTAAGCCTTATACATATCATCATAGGTTTCTTGTAAAGATTCTTGTGAAGTATGAAACGAATAAGCATCTTTCATAATAAATTCACGCGAACGCATTACCCCAAATCGTGGGCGGACTTCGTCGCGGAATTTGGTTTGAATTTGATAAACATTAAGCGGTAATTGTTTATAGGAACTGACTTCATTACGAAGTAAGTCAGTGATCACTTCCTCATGGGTTGGGCCTAATACAAAATCACGGTCACCACGGTCTTTGATACGTAATAGCTCTGGACCATATTGTTCCCAACGACCACTCTCTTGCCAAATATCAGCAGGTTGCACAACTGGCATTAACACTTCAATTGCCCCTGCTTTGTTCATCTCTTCCCGAACAATATTTTCAACTTTTTTAAGTACACGATAGCCAGTAGGTAGCCAAGTATATAATCCTGCGGCAACTTTACGGATCATGCCGGCACGTAACATTAATTGATGGCTTATCACTTCAGCATCAGCGGGTGTCTCTTTTAATGTAGATAGAAGATATTTACTGGTTCGCATAAATTTATCCTGAAAAAAATAATGTACTAATAATATACTAAAATGTGAGCTAGTTTAGCAGTACCTAACGTAACACTAAAGTAATTTTATTGGTTATTGTTGTTATGAGTAAAAATATAGAGTAAATTTAGATAATTATAAGATTAGAAAAATAATAAGGTTGAATATTTTTGAAATTTTTATCTCGTATTGCTCTTATTTTGTTCTGCATGATTCTACTTTACTATCCATTCAAAATCGCCAAATACCATTTAATGGATATGAGTTATGATGAAATTTCAAATGTCGGTTGGCGCTTTGATACTTGCAAAACTAAAGATGATGATTTAGTAAGCAGTGCTGATTGCCCGTGTGGTGGATTAATCGAACCGGATGATGATGTTTACATTAACAACGACGGATACATGTACTTTGGTAATAAACTCTATGGTAAGGTGACTTTGATAGAAAAACCAAGCTATTTTCAAATGGATCTTTTGACGGGGGGATTTTTAAAAATTGAACATATAGATACAGGGTTCATTTGTTACTACGACTCTGTTATGGATTAAAATAACGGGTATTATAAAATTGTTACTATGATTCTATATAATCATTTTGACATGTTTTTAAACCAAAATTAGGTGTCAAAAACCCCGCTCCTCAACTTTTTTTTAATTTATTTAAGGATAAAAATTTAATCTCAATTATTAGCTTGATTAGCTAATACTTATCACCATAATATAGCACTATATAAGTCATTTTTTATTCATAACTACGTGCATGTCAAAGATTATAAAAGGGATAAAATGGGTTCAGTTTTTGAGATATTTAAAATTGGTATAGGTCCTTCAAGTTCACATACAGTTGGTCCAATGCGAGCGGGTAAGGCGTTTATTGATCAACTGATTGATAATGGGCAAATGCCATTAGTGACAAAAATTGTGGCAGATGTTTATGGTTCTTTATCACTGACCGGCAAGGGGCATCATACTGATGTTGCAATTATTCTTGGATTATCTGGCGAAAAGCCTGATACCGTTAATATTGACCAAATTCCCCATTTAATTCAAACCATGAACCAATGTGGTAAATTACCGATATATAATGGTAAATACCAAATCGATTTTTCTAACGAAAGCATTATTTTTCATTCAACTTTTTTACCATTACATGAAAATGGTATGACGTTAAGCGCTTATCATGGTAATGAACTCATCGTCCAGAAAACCTATTATTCAGTGGGTGGAGGAAAAATTGTTGAAGAGGAGCAGTTTGGACAACAACAGCAGAATTCTGTTGATGTGCCTTATCCTTTTTCAACAGCAGCGCAATTATTGAAGCATTGTGATGATAATTCGTTGTCGGTATCGAGTATTGTGTTAAAAAATGAGTTACAACTGCATAGTTATGATGATGTTGTAAATTATTTTTCTTTAGTTGGACAAACAATGCTTGATTGTATTAAACGCGGCATGAATACTGAAGGATTATTACCTGGTGCGCTTAAGGTTCCTCGTCGAGCAAATGCACTTTATCGCCAATTATTGACTAGCAAAAATAATAATGATCCAATGATTATTATTGATTGGATAAATATGTTTGCGTTAGCAGTTAGTGAAGAAAATGCCGCAGGGGGAAGGGTAGTGACGGCGCCAACCAATGGTGCTTGCGGCATAATACCAGCCGTTCTTGCCTATTATGATAAGTTTATCGATCCGGTCTCGCCCGATATTTTTATTCGCTATTTTTTAACTTGTGGAGCCATTGGTTTACTTTATCAAAAAAATGCATCTATTTCAGGTGCTGAAGTTGGTTGTCAGGGTGAGGTCGGTGTTGCTTGTTCAATGGCGGCTGCTGGTCTGGCTGAATTGTTGGGGGGTAATCCTCAGCAAGTTTGTATGGCAGCCGAAATTGGTATGGAACATAATTTAGGTTTAACCTGTGATCCTGTTGATGGTCAAGTACAAGTTCCTTGTATTGAACGTAATGCGATTGCTGCAGTTAAAGCAATTAATGCGACACGCATGGCATTAAGGCGCACTACTGCAGCTATCGTTTCGCTTGATAAGGTGATTGAAACTATGTACGAAACCGGAAAGGATATGAATGCAAAATACCGAGAGACTTCGCGCGGTGGGTTAGCAATTACTGTTCACTGTAGTTAATAATGAAGAGCTAGTTATGTGAGCTTTTTGCTGTGCAATGTAAGTAATCACTCACCGAAATTACTTTAGTGAGTGATAAATGTTAAGTTATAAGTCTTACAATAATCACTGTTAAAACATTACCACTATTACTCGATGCCACTATTATCTGATTATAAATAAGAGTGGCATATTTAAGTATTACAACAATCTTTTTTGCATCTTTTAATATGCAGATGCATTTAGGAAAATTAATTATTTAGTGCGATTAATCGTTATGCATCTAATTGTTTTCTTAATTGTTGTTTTTTTAAGCTTTCTAAAATCTTGTTATGAATTCCACTAAAACCACCATTACTCATAATCAAAATGGCATCGGTTGGTTTGGCTGATTTTGTTATCATTTCAACTAATAAGTCAATATCAGCTGTCCAATAAGCCGGTTGGATACAGGCATCGACTACATCAGCAACTAACCAAGGTAGTTGTTCTGGTTGGAACATATATATTTCATCAGCGCGACCTAATGATGGAGCAAGTTCATCTTTTGAAATCCCTAACTTCATTGTGTTAGAACGAGGCTCTAATACTGCTAAAATTCGTCGATTTGCACCAATTTTGCTGCGTAATGCTTCTAATGTTGCTAAAATTGCCGTTGGATGATGAGCAAAATCATCATAAATTTCAATGTTATTGACCTCACCATATAGCTCCAAGCGTCTTTTAGCATTTAAAAATGATCCTAATGCTAAACAAGCATCTGCTGGATCTATACCAACATTGTGTGCAGCGGCAATTGCCATTAAGGCATTATGCATATTGTGTTCACCAACTAAAGAATAGTTAACTGTACCCATCTTTTTGTTGTTGTAATAAACATCAAACTGACTAGCATCATTAGCAATCTTTTTCGCTAACCAACCGTCTTCAGATTCGGTAAAAGATTGTTTACTCCAACAACCTTTTGCTAATACTTGTTTTAAATTGACATCTTCTTGAGGAGAAATAATCAATCCTTTACTTGGTACTAAACGAACTAGATGATGGAACTGTTTCTGGATAGAACTAAGATCATCAAAAATATCTGCATGATCAAATTCCAAATTATTCATAATCAGTGTTTTGGGACAATAATGCATAAATTTAGAGCGTTTATCGAAAAATGAACAGTCATACTCATCCGCTTCAATAACAAAAAAGTTGCCTTCACCTAATCTTGCTGATACTTCAAAATTACCCGGAACACCACCAATAACAAAACCTTGTTTGTAGCCTTGTTTTTCTAAAATCCAGTTAACCATTCCAGCCGTTGTTGTTTTACCGTGTGTACCTGCTACAGCAATAACCCAACGGTCTTTTAGTACATTATCATGTAACCATTGTGGTGCAGAGACGTAAGGAATGTTATTGTCCAAAATGTATTCAACACAAGGATTTCCTCTTGATAGGGCATTGCCAATGATAACTAGATCAGGAGTTGGTGTTAATTGTGATGGATCGTCTCCTTCAATAATATCAATATGCTCTTTTTGTAACAGCGTACTCATTGGTGGGTAAACATTTTTATCTGATCCTGTTACTTTGTGACCTAATGAACGAGCTATTAATGCAATACCGCCCATAAATGTGCCACAAATCCCAAGAATATGAATATGCATTTTTTGTCCTTAATGTTGTATAAAATGTACTAATGATAAAACGATTGTATTGCTAATTTTATTTTTATGATTAACTGATCTGATTTTACAGAATCTAGTAATTATAGTCGATCTTAATCGCTTATGCGATAGGCCAAATATGTCTTATCATTAATTTTAGGGTTTGATTTCCTCGAAACTCATTTACATCTAAGTGATAAACAATTTTTGCTTCTTTTATCGTTTGGTCTGGCCACTTTGTTAAATTAACATTAAAACAGATCCCTTCAATTATTGGTCCCCCATTTTTGGGTTCTAATACTAATTTAAGGTGTTTTTCAGCAAATATGCGTTGCTGATGAATAATAAATTCGCCATCAAATGTAGGTTCGATAAATCCTTCACCCCATGGACCAGAGTCTTTTAGTAGTTTTGCAATTGAATAATTAAAATCTTCGTTATTTATCTCGCCATCGGTTTCAATCGTTTGTTCAAGTACCTTCAAATCAAGTTGCTCAGTTATCACTGTTTCTAAAAGATCCCTAAATTTATCTAAATCTTTTTCTTGAATACTTAATCCAGCAGCCATGGCATGACCACCAAAGCTAACCAAAATATCTGGATATCTTTGATTCAATTCATAGAGTACATTTTGTAAGTGAATACCATCTATTGATCTTCCAGAACCTTTCAATAATCCATCTTCTGTCGAAGCGAAACATATCACAGGACGATAATATTTGTCTTTCAATCGTGCTGAGACTATACCAATAACACCTTGATGCCACTCAGGATGATGTACCACTATTGAATTAGGTAAAGAAGGTTTATGTATCTGTTCAACGTGGGATAAAGCTTCTTGATACATCGTTTGCTCAATTAATTTTCGATCACTATTAAGCGTATCAAGGTCGGCTGCTTGATTGACTGCACTATCATAGTCTTCACATAACAATAATTCTACGCTCAGAGACATATTATCCATTCGTCCAGCAGCATTTAGTCTTGGGGCTATATAATAAGCAAGATCTGTTGAGGTGAACGTGAGGGGATCTCGTCTGGAAATATTTAATAATGCTTTAATTCCTTCACAACAATAGCCTGCTCGGATACGGCTAACACCTTGATGGACTAGTATTCGGTTATTTAGGTCGAGTTTTACCACATCGGCAATAGTGCCAAGGGCAACTAAGTCTAATAAGCTAGCAATATTAAATTCTTCTAAATTATGTGTGGTGAACCAGTTTTCCTTGCGTAATTTTGACCGTAATGCCAGCATAAAATAAAAAGCTACACCAACGCCTGCTAAATGTTTTGAAGGAAAAGTGCAATTTGGTAAATTAGGATTGATAATTGCATCCGCAGGAGGTAGTTTTTCTGGACATAAGTGGTGATCGGTAATAATGACGGTTAAATTCGACTGTTTTGCAAATTCGACCGCCTCAACAGCAGAAACACCGTTATCAACAGTAATAATAAGATCCGCTTTTTGTAAAATTGCTTTCTTTACGACGTTAATACTTAAGCCATATCCATCATCAAAACGATTTGGAATAATATAATCGACAAATTGACACCCCATTTTTTTTAACGCTTTTACCGTTAATGCGGTACTGGTTGCGCCATCGGTATCAAAGTCTCCAACAATGATTATTCGCTCATTGTTTTTCATTGCAGAATAAAGGATGTCAACAGCTTTATTGGTCCCATCTAGATTGTCGTAGTTACATAGATTACGAGTGGTATAGTCTAGTTCTTGCATAGACGTTATTCCGCGCAATGCATATACTCGCTGCAACAATAACGGAATGTCATTTGATAATTCTGGTAGCGTTTCGGGTAATTTACGATGTATTAATTTATCTGCTTTCATATGATGAATGTTAGCGCGTATGCGCTAACAATTTTTTGTATTCTATAATTTAAAGGTTATAAATTATACAGTACTAGTTATTAGATTTCTTTTTTAAAATTTCGATTAATTTATCAGCCGGAACGTAACCAGAGACAAGTTGTCCATCAGGTAATACTATTGCTGGTGTTCCACTAATACCTAGTTTTTTACCAACGTTAAATTGCTGTGTTACATAAGGGATCATGCTATTAGCAGGTGAAAT
This sequence comes from Gilliamella sp. B3367, assembly GCF_026536825.1. Taxonomy (NCBI): domain Bacteria; kingdom Pseudomonadati; phylum Pseudomonadota; class Gammaproteobacteria; order Orbales; family Orbaceae; genus Gilliamella; species Gilliamella sp. B3367. The sequence continues at coordinate 38,888 of NZ_JAFNNJ010000008.1, read as the reverse complement.
TTTATTACCTTTATATGCATTTTCAAAAGCGGCTTTGCGATCAACTACACTCCAAATGGATTGCATATTTTTACCTACTTCACTATCTGCTCCTGCTCGTGGAAAAGCAAAATAGTGAACTGAGATGCCTGCATTTAAATATTGCTCAATATTTTCGTGTAATAATTTACAGTAGTGGCATGTGTAATCGGTAAAAACTGAGATAACATATTGTTCATTTGGAGCTTGATAAACAATGGCATCTTTTTCAATTGATTTCATTAATTTTAAGTTATTGCTGTTGGCAATATTTACTGGTTCACTGCCTTCAAGATTATAGATTGGCCCTTGAGTTAAGAATTTACCATCATCAGTGACATAAAAGATACCATCTGGTGTGGTAACACTTTTTAGCCCTTGTATTGGATTATTTTCGATTGTAATTTCTTTGCTAGAAAAACCTAACTTTTCCATTGTTTTTGTAATATCGGCGTTAGAGGCTAATACTGAAGTTGAGATCAATGCTAAACCTAAACTGATTACTAATTTTTTCATTCAATTATCCTTAGTTTATTGAACCGCTATGCGCGAGGATGATGTTTGCTGTGCAACTGTTTTAATCTTTCTGTTGCAACATGTGTATAAATCTGTGTAGTTGATAAACTACTATGCCCAAGTAACATTTGTACAACACGCAAATCGGCACCATGATTAAGTAAATGCGTTGCAAAAGCGTGTCTAAGTACATGAGGCGAAAGGGCTTCTATATTAATGCCCGTTAGTATGGCATAATATTTTATCCTATGCCAGAAAGTCTGTCGTGTCATTTTTTTACCCAATCGACTTGGAAAAAGAACATCAACAGGGCCATTTTTTAAAAGATCGTTGCGCGCATATTTGAAATAGTATTCAAGCCAATAAATAGCCTCTTCTCCCAAAGGAACTAAACGCTCTTTATTTCCTTTACCAACGACTCTAACTACTCCTTGTCTAAGACTTACATCGCTAATCTCTAGATTCACTAACTCCGAAACGCGTAGCCCTGTTGCATAAAGCACTTCTAACATCGCTTTATCTCGCAATTCTATTGGATCATCAATACTTGGTGATTCAAGAAGAGCATCAACCTGTAATTCAGTTAGATCTTTGGGTAACTTTTTGGGTAATTTGGGTGATGATAATATAGCTGATGGATCATCCGTACGATAATTTTCTTGATATAAATATTGAAAAAAACGTTTAGTCGCACTAAGTAAACGAGCTGAACTGCTTGCTTTATAACCATCTTTAACGCGTTGCAATAAAAATTCCTGCAAATTAATTGATTGCGCAGTGATGAAATTAACTTGCTGTGATTGCAGTGATTGGCTTAAAGCAAACAGGTCGAGTTTATAAGATTCGATAGTATTTTCAGAAAGATTTCGTTCCAACCAAATTGAGTCTAAAAATTGTTCAATTAATATTTTATTTTGTGATGATATCTCTTTATCAGACATTAAAAGCCAACTCTTTTTTCGACGATTTTTCCTATTATATACTAACTGCTAATAACTATTCACTTTAGTTTATGTTGGAAGAATCTTTTGTATCTTTTCTTTAGCCTACGATATACTGCATTATCAGTTATTTTTTATAATAAGTTATGCTGAAACGAAATATTAATCTTTTTATTGTGCTATATGCTTTTTTGGTAATAGGTCTTGAAACTTATATTTATTGGCATACACGACTTCGGCCTTGGCAACCAGGAACACCTATCGGGAGAATGGTTTTTTATTACAGTTTTTTTACCGTGTTGTCTAATCTCATGTTGGCATTTAGCTGTTTGTGGTTAGCCTTTAATCCAAACTGTAATCGATATTTATTTAAAGTGATTCGATTAAATGGTTTAATCGGAGTAATTATAACGGCTATTGTCTATAATCTAATATTAAGAAGTATTCATAAACCACCGAGTACATTATTACAATTTACTAATGAGAGTTTACATGTCGTTTTACCTATTGCTGGCGTATTAAGTTGGTTAATATGGGGGCCATTTCGACGCATTCATTTCAAGATTATCGTTGGCTCGTTTTTGTCAATGCTAATTTATGGTATTTATATCTTCACAAGAGGTTATTTTACTAATCAATATCCCTATCCTTTTATTAATGTAGTGAAGGTTGGTTACGCTAAAGCGCTTTATTCCTCTGGATTGGTTTTTGTGCTGTTTTTAGTCTTGGCTTTTTTATTATGGGGCATTGATTGTTTTAGGAGACGAATATGAAATTATTTATTTATGAACACTGTCCTTTTTGTGTACGTGCAAGAATGATTTTTGGCTTGAAAAATATTCCGGTTGAACAGCATGTTTTTCTAAGTAATGATGCTAAATCACCAGAAAGCATGATTGGCGAAAAAATGGTGCCCATCTTACAAAAAGAAGATGGTAGCTATATGCCAGAAAGTTTGGATATTGTTGCTTATATCGATAGCAATTATGGCGGTAGCCCTATTTTAACAGGACCTAAAAATCCAAAAATTGAAGCATTGATAAAACAACTTCAACAATATGACTATAAGTTAGAGTGTCCGCGTTATATCAAGCTTGGTTTAGCTGAATTTGCTACTCAAGATGCTATTGATAATTTTGTCACAAATAAGAGTAAAAAGATGGGATCGTTTGATGAATGCCTTGCTCAGACTGATTCGTTAATCGCTAAGGTTGCTGATTTATTCACTCAACTTGAATCTTTAATTACTTCACCTCATGCATGTAATGGCTTATTATCTTGGGATGATATTTGTTTGTTCCCAATATTACGCAATTTGACATGTGTTAAAGGACTTAAATTTCCGACTAAAATCAGAGAATATTTAGAATCTATGTCTAAAAAAAGTAAAGTAAATTTATTTTTTGATAAAGCTATCTAATTGGATATATTTGCAGGAGTATCAAAAAGTAATCAGCTAATTAATTGCTAATTATAAGAGTACAAGTAGGAAGAAAACTTGTACTCTTTTTTGTATTAAATCTTCGTTATAAATTTTAAAAAATAATCAATTAATTGCTTAGTACAGGTTCAATAATTTCAATCTTATCTTTGCCACCATACACATCATACCAAGGTGTTGCGTATTGTTTTAAGATTTTGTTAAGGTGCTCAACATTTTCACGACCAGTTGTATCTAGCCAGCGTTTTAAGCCATCTTTACCGCCGTTAGCATATGCTGCCACGCCTTCAAACCAAGTTGCACGACCGCCTAAAATACCACTGTATTTAGCGCCATGTTCGCCAGCAAAAATAAGCTCTTCATGGAAAGTTTTGGTTGGTACACCCGCACTTAAGTAGATAAATGGGCGTGTGGCGGCGTCACTTGCTTGTTTAAAATATTCAGCCGCTTGTTTTTGGGAATATACCACAGGATTATTATCGTTAAATCCTTCAACATTTTTAAATAGAACTGGCACTTCTACTTTTAAGATATCGATGTAATAGTGATCTTTAGTAAATTCCTCAATAGTTTTGATCACTTTTTGAGGTTTGATTTTGGCAAATTCAGGGCTTTTATCATCAGTCACCACATTATCATAGACAATTGGTTCGACAAATACCGGAATATCAGCGGCTCTCGCTTCATTGCCTAAACGTTCTAAAAAGGCATGTTTTTTATCTAAGATATCTTGAGGATCATCCGGATTATAATAAACAAGGACTTTTGCTGCATCAGCACCTTTTTTCAATAAACGTTGCAGTGAATCTTCAGGCAAAATATCGGGTAAACGACCGGGAGTATTGGCATCATAACCAGTTTTTTCATAAGACATAATTAAGCCAGCATTTTTATTTTTTGCCGCCATACCTTTGAAACCAAGTTCTTCATCAAGCAAAATGGCACTAACATATTTGGTTAATTCCTGAGAAACAAGCTCTTTAAATTCATAAACCATGTCAATGTGATAACGCTCTTGACCAACGGCATTTTGCATCATTTTTACCATTGAACCACGCTGATCGATTGCTAATGCTGCAATTACGCCATCTTGGTTAGATAATTGTTGCATACGGTTGAATTTTCCACGAGAAATGCGTTTTGTTGCCATTTTAGAACTCTCCATTTGTTAAGATTTTGTTATTGTAGGTATTTGTATGGCTAACTATTAATCATTTAGTGCTAGTTTTGATTTTTGTTTACTTTTAGATATTTTCTTTTAAATAACAGTTAGTTCTTGTATAGTAGTACAATTTACTAGACTGGTTGTAAACAAATATTTACAAGGATGATTATGCCAAATTCTGCAATTTCCAAAAATGTGAGAACATTAAATAATCAGGATTATAAAACCTTAGCGCTTTCCGCGTTAGGTGGCGCATTAGAGTTTTATGATTTTATTATTTTTGTCTTTTTTTCAATAACGATTAGCCATTTATTTTTTCCGACTAATATGCCTACATGGTTAAGTCAAGTTCAGACTTTTGGCATTTTTGCTGCCGGCTATTTGATTCGCCCTTTTGGTGGTATTGTGATGGCTCATTTTGGTGATATATTTGGCCGCAAAAGAATGTTTACACTTAGCATCCTATTAATGGCTTTACCAACATTATTTATTGGCTGTCTACCAACTTATGCCAATATCGGTATTTTTGCGCCATTATTACTGTTAATGATGCGATTATGCCAAGGACTTGCCGTTGGTGGTGAAGTTCCTGGAGCATGGACATTTGTTGCCGAACATGTTCCTAAAAATAAAATAGGTCTAGCGTGTGGTATTTTAACTAGTGGATTAAGTTTAGGTATCCTGCTTGGTTCACTGGTATCGACAATAATGAGTAAAAGTATCTCGGTAGAACAAATGAATGAGTGGGGATGGCGAATTCCATTTATTATCGGCGGTATTTTCGGTTTAATCGCTATGTATCTACGTCGTTGGCTAAAAGAAACGCCGATTTTTCTTGAAATTCAAAAACGTAAAAATCAAGAATTATCAAGAAAGTTGCCAGTAATTACTGTGATTACTCAATATTTACCCCAAACAATTTTATCGATGCTACTTACTTGGGTGTTGTCAGCGGGTATTATGGTGATAATGTTAATGACGCCAATTTTGTTACAAAAGCAATTTGGTTATTCAGCAATCGAAGCTTTGCAAGGGAATATATTAGCTATCATCGGACTGATTATCAGTTGTACATTTTACGGTATGATGATGGATAAGTTTTCGATGGGCAAAGTACTTGTTGTTGGTTGTATCGTGGCTGCTATCATGATTGCTATATTTTATCTATCACTAGATAATCCGAATCTTCTATTTATCACTTATTCATTAGCAGGTTTTAGTGTTGGAATTGTCGGTTCTTTTGCTTATTTTATGGTTAAAGTGTTTCCAACTCAGGTGCGTTATAGCGGTGTGTCGTTCTCATTTAATATGGCTTATGCCATAGCTGGTGGCTTAACGCCATTACTAATCTCATTTTTTAGTGATTTTGTAAGTAAAATGGCGCCCGCTATTTATGTTGTTGGATTATTTGTGTTAGGTGCATTGATCGGGCTATTTTTATTAATCAATAATAATAGCCAAAAATATATAGCAAAAGATATCTCTTAACATTTAATAGATAATAAAAAAAGTTGAGGAGCGGGGTTTTTTAAGTTCCTCAACAATTATATTTAGCTTATTTTACTGCTTTTTCCCAGCTCAATAGTTCGAATGACTCCAGCTTTCACGCTTCGTTGTAACCCTGCGGCAAAATCACTATTATTTAGTTCATACAAACTATGCATTCCAACTCCGGCTGGCGAGTTATTAATATCAAGCAATTGTCTTGGATGTTTTTGACTTAATTGAAGCATTGAGGCTGCGCCGTGTAAATTTTCGATCGCAATACGTTTGGCCATATCTCGGGGCAATCCAACTAAAACTCCAGCATCAACTAACGATTCATAAAAATAATAAATATAATTCGGTCCTGCAACGGCATAGCCAGTAAAAATATCAAGCAGTGATTCGTCAATATATTCAAGTTTACCAAAACTTTTGAAGAATTGGGTGACGGGTTTTTGTTTTGCAACAGCCTGATCATTCTCGTCGGTAGCAATACCTGAATAACCAAAACCTGTATCGGTAAGTGTATTTGGAATTGTTCTAATAACAGGAAGATCAACTTTTAAGGATTGTTTTATTTGGGCAATTGTTACTCCAGCAATGATTGAAATGATAATAGTCTCTTTAACATCCAATTGTTGAACAATGTTACGCCATGCATCTTGAGGTCGAACCCCCAATACAATAATATCTGCATTGACGATTTTGCCAGTTGGGGTAACACCATAAGTTGAATGTAAATAGTCTAAGCGAGATTTAACAATATCGTTCACTAATATATTTTGGGGTTCATATGTTTTATTATTTATCAAAGCGCTAATAATCGCTTCAGACATATGGCCACTACCGACAAATAAAATTTTACTCATACTGATAGTTCCTATTTATAATTGGCTAAAGATCATTACAACACCATAAGTTTCACTGGCAGGTACGATAATCGTATCATTCTGTAAATTGTATTTAACTTCCCCATTTTCTAGTGCTTGTTGGGTTTGCGCTAATGATTTTGTTGTGAAGCCTAAAGCAACTTTACGATCTTGGTCGTTATTCGCTTTACTTACTGACGAGCCAAAAAGATGCTGTATTGCATTTGGTGTAAGGTAATCAATAAATTTATCTTCAGCTTTTAGACGTACGCCTCCGTCAATTTCGATAATGTTTGCTAAAGGGAAAGTTTTTTCAAGCAATTTAATTGAGGAACGGGGTTTTTGAGCTTCAATAATGACTTGATTAATATTTATTACACCATTTGGGTGCGTTTGCCACTCTTTACGCCAAACCAGTTCCGGGGTCAGTTGGTCGCAAAAAAAGATCTGTCCATTTGGTGTATAGGAAGGGTCTAATCTGACGGTTTTAAAACGCGCCTCTGGTTTAGTGCCATCATTTAATTCGACAGGTCTAAAAAAGGATTTAGGACCGTCACCCTCAACTTTTATACCTTGGCTAACAAGTTGTTGATAAAGTTTGTTGGCATCTTTGGTTTTGAAAACTAATCCAGTTAGCCCGTCAGCAAAACACCAACTTTTATCTACTTTACCCGCATTTTGAGGTTCAAAACCTAAAAGCTCAAGATATGTGGTCGTAAATATCGCTAAATTGTTACTTGTTCCTAGTGAATGGTGGCCCCTTGGGGTTGTTGTGAATCCCAGTTTTTGATATTGAGAATTTGCTTGATCGAGCTGATCTGATACGGTGATTACAACATGATCAATTTGTGGACTAAGTATTGTCATTATATTCACTCCTTAAATATGAATAGCGGGAGACATATCAATTAATCGATGTGGATTCCATCCTTTACCAGGAACCGCATCAAGTAGATCTTTGGTATAAGATGCTGTCGGATTTAGAAAGACTTGTGATGCGATACCTTGCTCGACGATTTTTCCTGATTTCATTACAATAATATGATCACAAATTTGTGCAGCAACTCGCAGGTCATGGGTGATAAATAGAACCGTTAAATCCAGCTTTTTTTGTAATTGCGTTAATAGTTCAAGAACTTGTGCCTGAACTGAAACATCAAGCGCCGATACCGGTTCATCAGCAATCAATATTTTCGGCTCTAATGCTAATGCTCGAGCAAGGCCTATTCGTTGTCGTTGTCCTCCTGAAAATTCATGAGGATAACGGTTTAATGCCTCGCTTTCCAATCCCACCATGTTGAATAACGCTTTTGCTCTTTTGATTGCTTCGTGTTTGTTTGTTCCGTGAAGTATTGGTCCAATCGTAACTTGATCGCCGACTTTTCGACGTGGATTTAATGACGCATAGGGATCTTGAAAGACCATCTGAATATGGCGTGAATATTGTTTAAGTTTTTTCCCTTTTAAATTGGCAATATCTACATCTTCAAAGTTGATTTGACCGCTGTCTATTTCTAATAATTTAATAATGCATCTGGCTAACGTTGATTTACCTGAGCCGCTTTCTCCCACAACGCCTAAAGTACTACCTTTATGTAACTTAAAGCTAACATTATTAACCGCATAGGTTGTACGTCGGTTTTGCTTAAAAAAGCTATGGTTGTGATAGGTTTTTGATAGGTTGTTCACTTCAAGAATAATCTCTTTATTAATACGTTGAACATCCCCAGGAGTAAGGGGAGGGACAGCGGCTATTAACGCTTGTGTATAAGGATGTGTTGGTGAATTTAATACGTCACTCGCTAAGCCTTGCTCAACGAGTTTTCCTTTCTGCATAACCGCAATACGAGTTGCAATATCAGCAACTACACCAAAATCATGAGTAATGAATAATACAGCGGTACCTTTACGTGATTGTAGTTCACGTATCAATTTCAATATGCATGCTTGAGTTGTGACATCTAAAGCTGTTGTTGGTTCATCAGCAATCAAAATAGCGGGTTCTAATGCTAATGCCATAGCAATCATGGCACGTTGACGCTGGCCACCAGAAAGTTGATGTGGATAAGCTTTAGCAACAGACTGCGGATTGGGCATTTGCACATCCGTTAATAATTGGATAACTTTTTGGTTAATCTCTTGTTTAGTTAACTTAGTGTGGATAGTGAACATTTCACTAATTTGATTAGCGATGGTTTTTAATGGATTTAGCGCAGTCATCGGGTCTTGGAAAACCATACCAATATGCGCGCCACGAATTTTACGCATTTGCTCATCATTGTAGGTGAGTAAGTCGTTACCTTCGAATTCGATCTCACCTTGAGAAGCAATAATACCGTCGGGTAATAATCCCATGATTGCATTGGATAATAAAGATTTACCCGAACCACTTTCACCAACAATACATAGGATTTCGTTAGCATAAAGATCGAGTGACACATCATTAACCGCATATTTCCGATCCGAACCATGAGGCAAATCTAGGGTTAAATTTTTAATTGATAGTCTTTTTTGATTCATCGTTTTTTTAACCTTGGATTGAGTGCATCATTTATTCCTTGTCCAACTAATGATGCAGATAAAACGGTTAGCAATATTGCAATGCCAGGGATAGCTGAAACATACCATTGTTGACGTAATACTAGTCGTCCATTACCGACCAGATTCCCCCATGATGAAATATTGGGATCGGAAAGGCTCAAAAAAGCTAGCGCACTTTCCATTAATATCGCGGTTGATAAAATAACACTGGCATACATAATTACTGGCGGTAATGCGTTTGGTAAAATCTCTTTAAACATGAGTCTAGTTGAGCTCATGCCTATGGTTTTTCCCGCCTGTACAAATTCACGATTGCGTAATGATAAAAATTCTGCTCGAGTTAACCTTGCAACGGGCGGCCAAGAAACAACACCAATTGCAATCACCACAATATTGATTGTTGAACCAAATACCGCAACAGCAACGAGTAATAGTAAAAAGTTAGGTAAAATCTGGAATGCTTCTGTAAGGCGCATCAGTATGTCGTCAACCCATCTTCCGTAGAATCCTGAGATGGCACCAATAACCACACCAATAATAATTGCTATGAATGTTGATATAAGTCCGATAATCAGTGATACTTTTGCACCATGAAAAAGCTGGGCAGCGATATTTCTTCCTGCCTGATCTGTTCCAAGAATAAATTTAGGATTTGTAAAAGGCCATTGTAAGGGGCGGCCAGCTAAGCGAAGCGGATTGCCAGGAAAAAACCAATCTGCGCTTAATGCAATTATGATAATTAATAACAGTAAAATTGTACCAATTCTAGCAATTGGGCTACGGAAATAGTCTTTTAATATCGCCATCATTAATGTCCTGTAATGCGTGGATCGAGCTTTGCGTAAAGCATATCGACAATAAAATTAATAATGATAACGAGTATTGCTGAAACAAATACTACGCCAAGTAAAGTGTTTAAATCTCTTTGTACTACAGAATCATAGGCAAGTCGTCCTAATCCTGGAATGGCAAAAATGGTTTCAATAACCACCGAACCGCCTAACATGGTGCCTGCTTGTAGACCGATTAGCGTTATCATTGGTAACATGGCGTTACGTAGTATGTGATTAACCAGTATCTGGCGGCTACTTAATCCTTTCGCTTTAGCTGTTTTTACAAAGTCTAAGGTCGATACTTCAAGTAATGAAGCGCGCATAATGCGTAAATAGATTGCTAGATAAACTAAAGCTAGGGTGGTAGTTGGCAAGATTAAATACCATGCAATATCAAAAAATGCTGAAATACCCGTTAATGATTCACCGATACTGCCAAATCCACTAGGTGGTAACCAATTCAAATAAATTGAGAAGAAGACAATTCCCATGAGAGCTAACCAAAATGAAGGTGTTGAATAAAAAATTAGTCCCAGTACTGAAATGAGTGTATCTGGCCAACGATTCACTTTTTGAGCGGATAAAATGCCAAGGATTGTACCGAAGGTAAACGCTAAGAACATTGCGCAAACCATCAATAGTAATGTAGCCGGTAAACGTTCTAAGATCATATGGCTAACTGGCTTATTATATATTGCTGATTGCCCCAAATCTAAATGAACTAATCGCCATAAATAATTGATTAATCGTGAACTTGTTGATTGGTCAAGTTCATAATGATGACGCATTTCATCAATAACGCTTGATTCGGCACCACCAATTTGGGCAAGTAAAGCATCCACTGTATCGCCAGGCGCCAATTGCAATAATAAAAATAGCGCAATTAGTATGATAACCAGTGCTGGAATCGTGGTTAATAATCGTCTAAGTGCTAAAGTCAGTATATGCGTCATCATTTCACCTTAACTTAGTGTTCTATCCATACATCAAACCAACTACTTGATGGCCAACGTGCTGTATTATGATGATTGTGTACTTTGTTATTAATCACTGAGATGAATTCACGTTCTGTTGCGAACCAGAGTGGTAGTTCAGTATTCACGACATCAACTAGTTGACCATAAAGTGCTTTACGTTTGACTGGATCTATTTCAGTTGCGGCACTATCGATTAATTGGTCGACAGCATCTGATTTCCAGCCATATTGATTTGTCCAAGGCGCTCCTTCAGGACTGCCAGAACGTAACCAAACAGTTGTCGATACTGCTGGATCGCCTCTATATTGGTGCCACCCTGTTGCAATATCAAAATCGTGGAGTTTATAAACGGCATTTAAAGCGCCAGCAGTGTCGAGATTAACGATAACCACATTAATGCCGACTTCAGCTAAAGATTGTTGGATAAATGTTGCAAAAAGTGGAACATCTTCACCATTATTAATATGGACTAATTTTAAGGTAAAACGAGTGCCGTCAGCTTTTCGTGGATAACCTGCTTCATCTAATAATTGTTCAGCTTTTTCTCTATCAAAAGGGTAAACAATTTTACTCTCTTTAGGGTAAAAAACGTTTGATGATGGAATAATACCGGTTGCAGGCTTACCAAATCCGTATAAAAAGTCATCGATGAAGAAAGGAATATCGAGTGATTGAACAATTGCTTTGCGAACGTTTAGGTTAGCAATGATCGGATTGCGGAAGTTAAATTCTAAAGTATTATTGAAAATATTTGCTTGAGAACCTTTTGTTAAAACCTCAAATTTTGAGTTTTGTTTGAATCGATTAATATCAGCAAGGCTTAATTTTGAGTATGCACTTAAATCAATTTGTCCACTTTCAAGTGCAGCTGATGCTGAAGAGTTATCGTTAATAATGCGCCAGATTATTTTATCTAAATAAGGATATCCTTGTCGCCAATAATCAGCATTGCGTTCAACAATAATATGTTGTCCTCGTTGATATTCAACGAACTTGAATGGCCCAGTCCCTACGGGTGCGGTGTTATAAGGATTATTTAATACATCGGTACCTTCGTACAAATGTTTGGGAACAACATAGCCAAGATCAACTAAAGCTCTTAATAGTAAATCTAATGGCATTGGACGAGAATAATTGAATACCACTGTATGGTCATCAGGTGTATCGACAGAGGTTAAATTAAGTTGTAATGTAGTTGAGAAATTTAATCTTTTTTTCCAAAACTCTAGTGCATTATATTTCACATCTTGTGATGTAAATGGTTTACCGTCGTGCCATTTGACGCCTTCGCGTAATTTAAATGTTATTGTTTTTCCATCCGGTGAGGAAGTCCATGATGTAGCAAGAACAGGAACAATTTGACCATCTGCATCGAGATCGACTAATGATTCAACTACTTTTCCTGATACTTCATATACCCCCGTTGACGCGCGTAAAGCTGGGTTGAGAACTCTTTGTTCTCCAGAATAATGAACAACTAAGGTACCACCTCGTTGTGGTGTTTTTTCATCCGCCACCGAATAAAATGGCAACAAAATTGAGAGTAGTCCTATAATAAATGTTTGTTTGATATTGAATAATTTCATGTATGCTCCTTGTTGTCACCATATTTTCGGTATTTATAACAATGAAAATTTTTAGGATTTAACTATAAAAATTTTTAGTAAAGTTGAGAAATGCCGATATCGCATATTTATATTACTTTTAGTTATATATTTACTAGCGAGGCTAACTTGTAGAATTTTTATGATCACCAGTTTTTTAGATGTTTAGGATAAATATCGCATATACACAATAAATTAAAAATAATTCTCATTTTTATTGATAATTGTGAAATAGCGCATATTTTTTCTAAATAAATAGGCTAAAATAAAAGCAGTTATGTTTTTAAATTGTAATTATCTAGGAGAAACAAATGAAAGCTGCAGTTATTAGACAAGAGTGCGATGGTCAAGTTGAAATTAAAGATATCCCTGTACGTCCTTTAGAAGCGGGGGAAGCTTTAGTTGAGGTTGAATATTGTGGACTTTGTCATACCGATCTTCATGTTGCAGCTGGAGATTTCGGTAAAAAACCTGGTCGTGTAATTGGTCATGAAGGTGTCGGTATCGTGACTAAAATTGCGCCTGATGTAAAAAGCTTGAAAGTTGGTGATCGTGTCAGTATTGCATGGTTCCATGCAGGTTGTGGTACTTGTGAATATTGTATTTCCGGTAACGAAACATTTTGCCGTAGTGCATTAAATTCTGGTTATACTGTTGATGGCGGTATGGCTGAGCAATGTATTGTTAAAGCTGATTATGCGGTAAAAGTCCCTGATGGATTAGATCCAGCTCAAGCAACAAGTGTAACTTGTGCGGGGGTTACCACTTATAAAGGAATTAAGGTAGCGGATACTAAACCAGGTCAATGGCTCGCAGTATTTGGAATTGGTGGTCTTGGAACTTTGGCTATTGAATATGGTAAGAATGTTTTTAATAACAAAGTTGTTGCTATTAGTAACAGTGATAGCCAGTTAGAATTGTGTAAAAAACTTGGTGCTGATTTAGTTGTTAATCCTAAAAAGGTGGAAGATGTTGGTGCCTATATTAAAGAGCATACAGGTGGTGGTGTTCATGGTGCAGTTGTGACTTCAGTTACTAAAACTGCATTTAATCAGGCTATAGGTTCTGTTCGTCCATTAGGTCGTGTTGTTGCATTAGGTCTACCTTCTGAAACAATGGATTTAAGTATTCCTAAGACAGTTTTAGATGGCATTCAAGTTTTAGGTTCATTAGTTGGTACCCGTGAAGATTTAGCCGAAGCATTTCGTTTTAGTGCTGAAGGTAAAGTTGTGCCAATAGTTGAAAAACGCCCATTTGAAGATATCAATAATATGATTGATGAAATGAAAGCGGGTAAAATTCGTGGTCGCATGGTTATCGATATGAAAATGAAGAAAAAATAATCATTATCATTGAATTGTTAAAAGTCAGCTTTATGCTGACTTTTTTATTAAACAGAATGTTAACTATTTTATAACTTGTATGACTTTTTTTAGATTAAGAATAATCTTTCTTGTGTTTTATAAATAAAACCCTATCATAAGCCAATTTTGCTTGCTTAATTGATAGATTTAAGGGGTTGTTTATGTCTGAGCACAATTTAGAGAATAATTTGCGGAAAGATTTGGGTTTACTTTCTGCACTATCACTAGTTGTTGGAATGGTTTTAGGGGCTGGTGCCTTTATGAAACCGCCAGCGGTACTAGAAGTAGCTGGGGATTATAATTTTGCATTGTTAGCTTGGATAATCGGTGGTGCTTTTTCTATTTGTGGTGGTTTAACACTCTGTGAATTGGGCGTTATGTTCCCGAAAACAGGTGGCATGTTGGTTTATTTAGAAAAGATTTATGGTGCAAAAGTTTCACATCTATATGGTTGGATGATAACCGTTTTATTTGCGCCATCATTAGTAGGCGCATTGGTAGGATATTTTAGCTCAGTTTGTTGTTTATTATTTGATATCAATGATTCTTATCGATTGGCGGTTAGTGCTGGGGTTTTGGGGTTCATTGCATGTATCAATTCAATAGGGGTTAAACAAGCTGGATATCTGCAAACCATCGCTACTTTTTGTAAACTCATTCCAATTTTGTTGTTAGCAATATTTGGATTATGGAAAGGTAATGGTCAAGTTGCATTATTTAGTTCAAGCGGCCAAGGAATTGAAACTACTGCGCCATTTGCAGTAGCAATATTGGCAACCTTGTTTGCTTATGATGGTTGGGCGCAAGTAGCGTCCGTTGCTGGTGAAATTCGTAATCCATCAAGAGTGTTACCCAAAGCCATTATTCTCGGCATTATATTTTTAGTAATAGTTTATGCCTGTATTAATATTGCATTATTCAAAATATTTCCTGTAAAAGAGATGGTTACGCTTGGACACGATGCATCTGCGGTGGCTTCACAACGAATGTTTGGACATTTAGGTGGTAATTTAGTTGCAGTTGGCATTATGGTTTCAATTTTAGGCGGTATCAATGGTTATATCATGACGTTATCGCGAACTATGTTTAGTATGGCTGAACGAGGTACAATTATTGGAGCACGTTTTTTAAGTACTATTGATGAAGATAGCCGTTCTCCGGTTAATGCCATTATTGTTTTGGTCATTTTTTCATTTTTGTATTCAATATTACTAGATGCTGATCGGTTATCTGAGATTTCAATGTTTGCGATTTGGGTATTTTATCTACTTACTTTTGTTGGCGTGATTATTGCCAGAAAAAAATATGCTGACGTGGCTAGGCCTTATAAAGTTATCGGTTATCCTATTATTCCCATTGTGGCTATAAGCGGAGCAGCTTATGTTATTTATGGTATGTTGATTTATCAAACTGTAAACGGTATTGCTTCAATCTGTTTGACATTGATAGGTTTACCTTTGTACTACTATTATTACAGAAAAAATCATAATAAAGAGCTTTCACTTGGTGAAATGAAAAGATATCGTGTCAAAACACAATACGTTATTGCTTGTGGAACTTTATTCGTTATAACTGCATTAATTGTGTATGGTTATATCATTAATTGAAATATATTCCTTAATAAATACATTCAATAAACCGACTATTGTCGGTTTATTTTTTTAAACTTAGATATAACTTGAAATTAAGCTATAAATATTTTGATCATAATAAGTGCCATTAAGATATTCTGCTTGTTTAAGTGTTCCTTCATAATCAAAACCACAACGCTTAGCGACTTGATTACTTTTTAAATTAGTGACAGAACATTTAATGACAAAACGTTTAATAAGTTTTTTTATCGCATAATAATGTGTGAGTGCTAGGATAGCTTGTGTAATAATACCCTTTCCTTGTGCTTTGCTATCTAGCCAATAGCCTATATAAGCTGTTTTATTGCTTTTATCAATGTGGTTAAAAGAAAGTAATCCAACTGGTATGTTATTATTTAAAATAACATAGGTTTTAGTTTCATCTCGTTGATGTTTATTAAAACAATCTGCTAAAAAGTTAGCCGTATCTGACTCGCATTTGACAAAGTCTGGCCATGCCATAAATTGACTGAACAAAACACGATTTGAATCAATAATCTGATATAATGCATTGGCATAATGAGCCGTTGCGGTTTTTAGATAAATATCTTCAGTGACATAAATTCCATTTTGTTGGTTATCATCCATTTTTTATTCCTTTAAAAAACAACTATACAATGACTATTTTTATAAAATTGCCAGACTGATTAGTCTGGCAAATTAGATGGATTTTAATCGATACAATATTATCTATTAATCATTATGGGTTTCGGTTTTCGGTTTAGCTACATAGTTATACACAACTAATAAAGCGAATATACCAACAATAATCATCATGATAACATCTTTATTAAACCATTTTGCCATATTACCAAGTAAAATGCCTACACCACAAAAATCGACATCAGAAAACGTTGTATTGGCAAAACCAAGTGATCCTAACACAGGTAATAATACCACAGGTAAGAATGTCACTAATAAACCATTAGCAAATGCGCCAAGCATTGCGCCTCGACGTCCACCCATTGCATTACCAAATACGCCAGCAGTTGCACCACAGAAGAAATGTGGAACCACGCCCGGTAAAATGAGCACAGCGTTAAGTTGACCTAGAACAAATAATCCGACTAATCCACCTAAAAAGCTGAATAAAAAGCCAATTAATACGGCATTAGGGGCATAAGGGAAGACGACAGGGCAATCTAAAGCTGGTTTTGCATTTGGGACTAACTTTTCAGAAAACCCTGTAAATGCCGGGACAATTTCAGCAAGTATTAAGCGTACACCTTGCAATATAATAAAGACGCCTGCGGCAAACGTAATTGCCTCAATAATGGCATAAACTAAATAATTATCACCACTGCTAAGATTGCTTTCAACATAATTTGAACCGGCAAATACAGCTAAAATAAGGTAGATAATCATCATGGTTAACGAGATTGAAATTGAACTGTCACGTAAGAAGCTTAAGTTTTTTGGCAAATTCATCTCTTCGGTTGAACGAGATCCTTTTCCAACTGCCATTCCAAGCCAACCAGCTAAGACATAACCTAGTGTACCAAAGTGACCAAACGCGACATCGTCATTACCAGTAATTTTGCGCATTTGTGGTTGAGCTAAAGCTGGGAAAAACGCCATAATTAGCCCTAAAACTAATGCGCCAGTAAAGACTAATTGCCAATCTTTAAACCCTGAGACAGTTAAAATAATACTAATCATACAAGCCATATAAAAAGTGTGATGACCTGTTAGAAAGATGTATTTTAAACGAGTAAATCGAGCAACGATAATATTTGCAATCATGCCAAACGCCATAATTAAAGCAGTTGCTGTGCCATACTCATTTAATGCCATTGAAACAATGGCTTCATTGTTGGGAACAATTCCTTGTAGTTCAAATGCTTGTTCAAACATTAAGCCTAATGGGGTAATGGCACTGATGAGTACTGTTGCACCACCGCCTAATACCAAGAAACCTAAAATAGTTTTAATGGTTCCTTTAACCGTATCGGCAAACGATTTACGTTGAGCCAATAATCCTACCATTGCGATTAAACCAACAAGTACCGCTGGAACTTTTAGGATATCAACAATAAATTTTACTATTTCCTGAATCATAGCAACACCTCAAAATTTGCTTAGTTTTTGGCAAAATGTTCAACGAGTTTCTTTTCCAAATCGTTGATATCAATAATATTATTTAATACTACTAATTTTTCGGTTGGAATTCCTGAGCTGGTAGCTAGATCTTTTGTCATCACGAACAAATCAGCTTGATCGGGTGTTGCTGACGCTAGATCAGCGTGAGTGACTTCTGCATCAATGTTTAGTTTTTTGAGTACTTTTTTGATATTCATTTCTACCATAAAACTACTACCAAGGCCTGAGCCACAAACAGCCATAATTTTCATATTGTTTATCCTTTTATTTGTTTAATTTGATTAATAACGATTAATTACAGACAAAATTTCATCGCTGCTTTTTGCATTGAAAATTGTCTGAATATCTTTTGTTTCGGCGAATAATGTTGCTAATTGAGTTAATAACTCGATATGACTAGTACTGTCATTAGCGGCTAATAAAGTGATTAAATAAACTGGATCATTTTCTGCTGAATTGAAATTAACGCCTTTTTTGACAAGCAACATAGATAAACCTAGCTTATTTACCCCTTGTTCTGGACGAGCATGTGGCATTGCAATACCTGGAGCTAATACATAGTAAGGGCCAATTGATTCATGTAGTTGAAAAATAGCATCAATATAGTTAGAAGAAATTGAATGGTTATTTAATAAAGGTTCTGCACAAATTTTTATTGCCTCTTTCCAATCTTGTACAGAATCAATAGTTTTGACAGTTTGATAATTTAGCCATTGATTTAACATTTTACCTCCGAAATAGATCTCTATATGTTTCTATTGAAAATTAACATATTGTCTAACTATAAAAATTTAAAAAAGATAAAAGTGTGATAGCGCTATCATTTTTGGTGCGTTTTTTTTCGATTATGTGATTTAGGTAGCATTTTTGATATATTGCTAAAAGCTAATTGTTTTAACGTAATGATATTATATTAATAAGTGCATTTTATCTAACAAACTTTTCATATTACCTAAATGATATAATATATAAATAGTATGAATTAGATTTGTTCTTTTGAGATTAAGTATGCAGGATGTAAAAAAACGTAAGGGTACAGGCCAAACAACCTTGTTTGATGTGGCTAAATACGCAGGTGTTGGAGCCATGACAGTTTCGCGTGCTTTAAGAACTCCAGATAAGGTATCAGATAAACTTCGCCAAAAAATTCAATTAGCCGTCGATACATTAGGTTATAAACCAAATATTTCTGCCAGATTGTTAGCTTCAGCTTCTGCCAAGAAAGTTATTGCTGTTATAACTACAAAAATTTTCGAACATTCTATACAAATATCATTAAATTCGTTACAAACATATTTAGCTAAACAAGGTTATACAATCCTTATATTTGAATCTACTCTTTATTATAAGCGAGAATCTCAACTGCTAAATATTCTTTATAGTCATAATCTTGAAGCTATATTGCTTTTCTATTTT
Source organism: Gilliamella sp. B3367 (assembly GCF_026536825.1). NCBI lineage: Bacteria > Pseudomonadati > Pseudomonadota > Gammaproteobacteria > Orbales > Orbaceae > Gilliamella > Gilliamella sp. B3367. Next base: position 19,987 of record NZ_JAFNNJ010000008.1, on the reverse strand, counting down.
GAAGACGATGATTTCTTAAAACTTCTTACTAATAATAAAACAATTCCTATTTTTAATGTAGGTAAACATTATGATGAATGCTCAAACATTAAAATCGGATTAGATGATAGTCTAGCAATGTCAATGTTAACTGAACATGTAATTGACAAAGGATACAAAAATATAGGATTACTTTGTGCTAATCATCAATATCATATATTCCAACAAAGGTTACATGGCTGGCATAAAGTTATGTTAAGTAAACATTTACCCACACACAGAATTATTAATGCAGCCAAACCAGCCAATTTTACGACAGGAAGTGAGTTACTATCAGACATTCTATTGAATTGGCCAGAAATAGATGCATTAATCTGTACAACAGATGAATTAGCTTGTGGGGTTCTTTATGAATGCCAGCGGAGGCATATTCGTGTTCCATACCAGTTAGCTGTTTGTGGGTTTGGAGATAGCGAATTTAGTAAGGTGAGTTTTCCAACATTGACAACAGTTTCTTTGCCTTCAAATAATAAAGGGGAATATATTGCTCGTTTATTGCTGAATAACTTAATAAATAAAGAAGATGATTTAACCCCAGACATGCCATCATTAGAACCAGTAATATGTTCAAGAGCGAGTTTATAGCTTTAAAAATTTAGGATAATAAGAAGGATTGTTGTAGTTAACTTGAAGTTAAATTTAAATAAGTTAGTTTTAAAAAAGCCTATTAACGAGAACGGGCTTTTCATGAAATTGGTTGGCGAGAGAGAATTCCTTGCATTTCATACTAACTCTTCTGGTTGTTGCTAAAGCAACGTTGTCTCGCTGTGCTCGGCTCTAACCTCCGTCGGTTCTCATCCTCTAGACTGAAGTGAATAATAAAAAAGCCTACTCAATGAGCAGGCTTTTTTATTTAAATTGGTCGGCGAGAGAGGATTCGAACCTCCGACCCACTGGTCCCAAACCAGTTGCGCTACCAAGCTGCGCTACTCGCCGTTAGGATGCGCATAATACTGCGCTAACCTCGATGTGTCAATAGTTACCCCTAAAAATTATAATGATAATTTTTATTTTGCGAAAGGAGCGGGGGTTTTGCCAATTCTTTGGTAAAACTCGACGACAAATGCTTCGTAACGTTGATTAGCAACCGCATCACGAATTTCAGCCATTAAGCGTTGATAATAACGTAAATTATGGATGGTATTGAGTCTTGCCCCTAATATTTCTCCACATTTATCTAAATGATGAAGATACGATTTCGTGTAATTTTTACAGGTGTAACAATCACACTCAGGATCGAGTGGGGTCGTGTCATCTTTATATTTGGCATTACGTATTTTAATGACTCCATTAGTAACAAACAGATGCCCGTTACGTGCGTTACGAGTTGGCATCACGCAATCAAACATATCAATACCACGACGAACACCTTCAACTAAATCCTCAGGTTTACCTACACCCATTAGATAACGTGGTTTATCAGCTGGTAATTGTGGGCAAGTTCCTTCTAAGATACGATGCATATCGGCTTTCGGTTCACCCACCGCTAATCCGCCAACGGCATAGCCGTCAAAACCAATTTCGGTTAATCCTTTAATCGAGATATCACGTAATTCTTGATGTATACCGCCTTGTACTATACCAAATAAGGCATTTTTATTGCCTAATTCGTCAAAACGTTGGCGACTACGTTTTGCCCAACGTAGAGACATTTCCATTGATTTTTTGACATAGTCCCACTCGGCAGGAAACGGCGCACATTCATCAAAAATCATGACGATATCAGAACCAAGATCATATTGGATTTCCATTGAAATTTCAGGTGATAAAAAGATTGAATCTCCATTGATAGGATTACGGAAATAGACGCCTTCTTCTTTAATTTTACGAATATCACCAAGACTAAAAACTTGGAATCCTCCAGAGTCGGTTAAAATCGGGCCTGGCCACTGCATAAAATCATGCAAATCACCGTGCTTACGCATAATTTCTTGTCCAGGTCTTAACCATAAATGGAAAGTATTACCCAATAAAATTTGTGCACCTGTTGCAGCGACTTCTTCTGGGGTCATACCTTTGACGGTACCATAAGTGCCAACTGGCATAAATGCAGGTGTCTCAACTGTATATTCAACACCACGACGATCGAACTTCATTCGTCCACGACGAGCTAAGCCATCAGTATTATCTAGTTCAAATTTCATTTTTTTGTGTTAACCTCTTGCGACCAAATAAACAGTTTGGCGCTAATTATTGATATAATACGCTATCGTATTATTTTTGCGGTGCGTAGTTTATCGTGCTAAACCTAAATAGACAATATCTATAAGGATCTTTGAGCTTTTGAAATATATTATTTTCTTATTTGTAGTAATGTTAGTTGGATGTCAAAATCAAATACAGCCAACTATCATTTCATCTGAACGAATTAAAACATTATCTGACTCTGATATATTAGCTATTAGCCAACAAGCTTGCATTGAAAATGATAAGAAGGCAATTATTGCACCCGATTATCATTTTCTTAGTAATAGATTATCCAATCTTACCAATAAGTTACCTAGAAAAATAAATAATATTGAATTAAGTTACAAAGTTTACCTTGATAGTGAACCTAATGCTTGGTCTACAGCTAATGGTTGTATTCGAATAAATAGTGGATTGATGAAATTACTTGAAGATGATGAGTTACAAGCAGTGATTGCTCATGAACAGGCTCATATTGCACTAAAACACGGAATAAGTTTATTTAGACAAGCGCCTTATATTGAGATTACTGATAAATCCAATGAAATAGTGATTATGGTAAAAGAAGAAATTTCCCATCAATATGAGGTTGAAGCAGATAATTATGCTTTTGATTTATTAGTTAAGGAAAAAATAGATCCCAAAGGATTGGTTAATATGCTAACAAAAATGCCAATTCATGCTAAAAATCAACCAACATCCCATCCAACTAATATAAATCGTATTAATAACATCACTAACAAGTTAAAGCATTATTAGTATTTTTATATTTTGCCAATTAAATTTAGGTAAAATTTAATTGGCTATAACTTATTTAGTAATTAGCATGGCATCACCATAACTAAAAAAGTGATATTTTTCGTTTACTGCATGTTGATAAGCTCGCATGGTATTTTCATAGCCAGCAAATGCAGAAACTAACATTATTAAAGTGGATTCAGGTAAATGAAAATTAGTAATAAGTGCATCGATTACTTTAAAATCAAAACCTGGATAAATAAATATCTGAGTATCTTCAAAAAAAGGTGCAATTTTGCCAGATTGTTTTGCTGCACTTTCCAACGCTCTGACTGATGTTGTACCGACAGCAATGACCTTATTTCCTCGGGCTTTGCATTCTAAAACTGCTTTCACAACTGATTCTGGTACTTCTGCATATTCAGCGTGCATGATATGCGTTTCAATATTTTCAACTCTTACTGGTTGAAATGTACCTGCACCGACATGCAACGTTACAAATTCCATTTCGACACCTTTGTTTTTAAGCTTTTCTAATAAAGGCTCATCGAAATGAAGACCTGCTGTTGGCGCAGCAACTGCACCAGGCACTTTACTATAAACAGTTTGGTATACCTCACGATCTTGATCTTCATCAGGTCTATCTATGTAAGGTGGTAAAGGGATGTGTCCAATTTCATTTAAAATTTTAAGTACATCATCAGGAAATTGTAATTCGAATAAAGTATCATGGCGAGCAAGCATGGTAACGCTAATATTATTTTCCTCACCTAAAATGAGTTCAGCACCTGCTTTAGGTGATTTAGATGCTTTTATATGTGCAAGAGCTCGATTATCTTCTAATAAACGTTCAATCAATATTTCAATTTTTCCACCAGATGCTTTTTTTCCATATATTCGAGCCGGAATCACTTTTGTGTTATTAAAAATAAGTAAATCCCCCTGATTGATGTAATCAGTGATATCAGTGAATACTTTATCTTCAATATGACCTGTACGGCTGTTAAGTGATAATAATCGGCATGAACTTCTTGTTTCTGATGGGTATTTTGCAATCAGTTCTTTTGGGAGTGTAAAATCAAAATCTGACAGTTGCATATTAGTGTTCCTCAAAAAATGAGGCACTAGTCTAAAGTGCTAATAATGACTAAGCAAGTAATTATTTGTTGATTATTATTAAATTTGCGTTAAAATTCAAAAAATCTAGCTTTAAGTTAGAAAAAAGTAAAATTTGTTAATATAAGGAAAAGAGTATGAAAAAACATCAAAAAACTTTGCTTGTTGCACTACCTTTAGTTGCAGCTATGTCGTTAGCTGGTTGTAAAAACATGAGTGCTAACGATTTAACTAGTCTTGGCATGAAAGGTTTGAAAGCGGCAACACTCAGTGATAATGATGTGAAAGCATTAAGCCAAAAATCATGTGCACAAATGGATGCTCAATCAAAAATTGCTCCAGCTAAAAGTGCTTACGCTAAACGTTTAAATAAAATTGCCAAAGCTCTTGGTAATAATATAAACGGTACACCAGTTAACTATAAAGTATATATTACTAAAGATGTTAACGCATGGGCAATGGCTAACGGCTGTGTACGTGTTTACAGCGGTCTAATGGATATGATGAATGACAACGAAATCGAAGGTGTTTTAGGTCATGAATTAGGTCACGTAGCTTTAGGTCATAGTAAAAAAGCAATCCAAGTTGCTTATGCTACAGAAATTGCTCGTGATGCAGCAGCAGCATCAGGTAATGCAGCAGTTGCTAAATTATCTAAATCAAGTATTGGTAAATTAGCAGAAAAAGTTATCAATGCTCAATTCTCACAAGCTCAAGAACAAGAAGCGGATAACTTCTCATTTGATTATTTAATCAAGAGAAAAATTAATCCAGCTGGTCTTGCAACAGCATTTGATAAATTAGGTGGCGGTGAATCATCAATTTTAAGTAGCCATCCATCTTCATCTAAACGTGCACAAAATATCCGTAATAAATTAGCTGAATTAAAAAGATAATTAATTCATATTACTGGTTAAATAAAAAGCGCCAATTCTGGCGCTTTTTTTATTTGTATCTAATTATTGCTTATAACTAGATAGAAAGTTACCAAAGCGATTAATAGCATCTTCAAGATCACCGGTATGTGGCAGTGCAACAATTCTTACATGATCGGGTTTGTGCCAATTAAAGCCACTGCCTTGCACTAACAATACTTTTTCTTGTAATAAAAAATCTAATACTAATTTTTGGTCATTGTGAATATTAAACTTTTGTTGATCCAGCTTTGGAAACAGGTATAACGCGCCTTGTGGTCTGGTGCATGAAACGCCCGGAATCTCATTTAACAACCGCCAAGCTAACATACATTGATCATATAAACGGCCACCGGGCACAATAAATTCATTTATGCTTTGATATCCGCCTAATGCGCCTTGAATAGCATGTTGTAATGGCACATTGGCGCATAAACGCATCGAGGCGAGCATATTTAATCCTTCAATATAGCCTTTTACATGCTGTTTAGGTCCACAAAGCGCCATCCAACCTTGTCTAAAGCCTGCTACACGATAAGTTTTTGATAAACCGCTCATAGTAACAACAAATAAGTCAGGAGCAAGGGCCGCAATCGAATGATGAACGGCATCATCGTATAAAATCTTATCGTAAATCTCGTCTGCAAAAATAAGCAAATTATGTTGGCGAGCAATTTCGGCAATCTCAAGTAACACTTCTTTGCTATAAACTGCGCCGGTTGGATTATTAGGATTAATGATCACAATCCCTTTAGTTTTGGGGGTGATTTTTCGTTTTATATCCTCTAAATCTGGTGACCAGTTGGCCTCTTCGTCACACAAATAGTGAACGGCATTGCCACCGGATAAACTAATTGCCGCTGTCCATAATGGGTAATCAGGCATAGGCACTAAAACTTCATCTCCGCTATTAAGTAGTGCTTGCATCGATTGCACAATCAGTTCCGACACACCATTGCCGATATAGATATCTTCAATATCTAAATTGGTAATTCCTCTGGCTTGATAGTGTTGCATAATGGCTTTACGAGCTGAGTAAAGCCCTTTTGAATCGCAATATCCTTGCGCAGAAGGTAAATTACGAATGACATCAACCAATAATTCATCAGGGGCGGCAAAACCAAAAGGGGCGGGATTTCCAATATTGAGTTTAAGGATAGTTTGACCTTCTTCTTCAAGTCGTTTTGCATGATCTAAGATAGGTCCACGAATGTCGTAACAGACATGATCCAATTTATTGGATTTTTGGAAATTTATCATAACTTCGCCCTTTCAATTTATTCTAATGATATTTTTATTTTTGTTGAAAAAAACAATCTACTCCTATTTCGATAATTTTTGAAGATGTTATTATAATCAACTCAATAAATATCTTTTAATTGTGTGAATTTTGTGCGGAGTATGTGATGAAAACGATCTTAACTGTCATAGGAAAAGACCAAACCGGAATAATTGCGGGAATTAGTCAAAAGCTGTTTGAATTAGATATTAATATCTTAGATGTGAGCCAAACGATTATGGATGAATATTTTACCATGATTATGTTGCTTGATTTATCCAAAATAAAAGTCTCGTTTGATGAAGTGAAAACTTCATTAACGCAAACAGGTGATAGACTCAAGGTTAAAGTCAATATTCAACGAGAAGAGATTTTCGATGCTATGCATCGTTTGTAATTTCAATTCTAATTCTACATTTCTTATTTAAGGATAGGACTAATGGAAACAAAACAGATCCTCGAAACAATTAAAATGATTGAGGAAGAAAAACTTGATATCCGCACAATAACCATGGGAATTTCTCTCCTTGATTGTATCGATAGTAATGGTGAGAAAGCTCGCCAAAAAATTTATGACAAAATAACGACATTAGCTAAAGATCTTGTCAAAGTAGGGGATCAAATCACTTCCGAATTTGGCATCCCTATTATCAATAAACGTATTTCCGTCACGCCAATGTCATTAATTGCCGGCGCCAGTGATGATAAAGATTATGTTGCATTTGCTAAAACCCTTGATAGTGCAGCTAAAGCCGTTGGCGTTAATTTTATTGGTGGGTTTTCTGCTTTAGTACAAAAGGGCTATCACAAAGGTGATGAGATTTTAATTAAATCCATTCCGCAAGCGCTGGCTCAAACTGAGCGGGTGTGTGCATCGGTCAATGTTGGCTCAACTCAAACCGGTATCAATATGGATGCGGTTAAGCAAATGGGGCAAATTATCAAACAAGCGGCAGAGTTAACCGCTGATAATAGCAGTATGGCATGTGCAAAATTAGTTGTATTTGCCAATGCAGTTGAAGACAACCCTTTTATGGCTGGCGCATTTCATGGTGTTGGTGAAGCCGATTGTGTGATCAATGTCGGCGTTAGTGGACCGGGCGTTGTTAAACGTGCGCTTGAGAAAGTAAAAGGTCAACCTTTTGATGTGGTTGCAGAAACGATTAAAAAAACTGCTTTTAAAATTACCCGTATGGGGCAATTAGTTGGAAAAGAAGCATCAGAGCGCTTAGGTGTGAAATTTGGTATCGTAGATTTATCGCTCGCACCGACGCCGGCGATTGGTGATTCGGTTGCGCATATTTTAGAAGAAATGGGACTGGAAGTTGTCGGCACACATGGCACAACGGCAGCTTTGGCGATGTTAAATGATGCGGTTAAAAAAGGCGGCGTAATGGCGTGTGGTCATGTCGGTGGTTTAAGTGGCGCCTTTATACCTGTTTCAGAAGATGCCGGCATGATTGATGCGGTTAATTGCGGGGCACTTAATCTGGAAAAACTCGAAGCCATGACCTGTGTGTGTTCAGTTGGTCTTGATATGATAGCCATACCGGGTGATACCTCCGCTGAAACGATTTCTGCTATTATTGCTGATGAAGCGGCAATCGGTGTCATTAACCACAAAACCACTGCTGTGCGGATTATTCCGGCTGTGGGATTAAAGGTGGGTGATAATATTGAGTTTGGCGGATTACTCGGTCATGCTCCTGTGATGCCGGTGAGTAAATTCAGTTCATTTGATTTCATTCATCGTGGCGGACGAATTCCGGCACCAATTCACTCTTTCAAAAATTAAATAACCTTCTACATTTATTGTGATTCTGTCTATTAAATTGCTAATAGCAGAATCACAATTGTCTAACTATCTAACTATCTAACTATCTAACTTGGTATAACTATTCTCAGATATTTCTCGCATTTTTTTAGCGATAACTTTTATCCCTATGATGTGCAATTTTATGGATATTTTTTGGTATCAAATCCAATAGTCTGCGCTGTTTTAATTTCCTAAAATCAATGACATCAAATAATTACTGTATGAGTTAGTCATCAAAATCAGCCCGATTTAAAAATGACTAACGACATAATGATGGAGGATGAAATGGAAAATGAATCTAATAACCAGCTGTTTTGTAACGATCTGATTGTGTTAGATAGAGACTTCCAAAATTCAAATCAATTTTTTGATTTTACTTTTTCAATTCTACAACGTGGTGGTTATGTTAATCCAACATTCTTAGAAGCGATTAAACACCGAGAGTCTTTATTTCCGACCGCTTTACCGACCAAACCTTATGTGGTGGCAATGCCACATACCGATATCGAACATGTTATTAGACCATTCATTTTCTTTACTCGAGTGAAAGGAACAATCCCTTGGTGTGAAATGGCAAATAATGATCATGTTTTAGATGCTAATTTTATCTTTCTATTGGGATTTAACCAAAAAGATGGACATATTGATTTATTACAAAAATTGATGTCCTGCTTGGTAAATTCATGTTTTTTAGAGGCGCTATATCAGGCAAAAACAGAACATGAAGTTTTTAACTTATTGACGTCAAATATCCATTTATAAGGAGGCATTATGAAAAAGGTTATTGTTGCATGTGGGAGTGGAGTGGCCACATCACAAACGGTTGCAAGTAAGGTGACACGCTTATTAAAAGAGAGAAATCTTAATGATATTAAAGTGGAAGTTGTCGATCTTAAGTCGGTTGATTCTCACATTAAAAACAGTGCGGCATACATTGCCATTACCAAAATTGAGAAAACATATCCTATCCCGGTTATTAATGGCATTGCTTTTTTAACCGGAATAAATATGGATGCAGAACTGCAAAAAATTATCGATGCCTGCAAATAGGAGTGTAATTATGGACTTTCTTGGAACAGTTATAAATTATATTTTGAATTTAGGTGCACCGGTATTTGTACCTATCATAATGCTCATTGCCGGCTTAATTGTCCGTATGAAATTTCGAGACGGGGCATCGGCCGCTATTACCCTGGGTGTTGCGTTTGTCGGGATGAGTATGCTGATTGGTTTTATGGTTGGCGCAATAGGCGCTGCTGCACAAACCATGATGGAGCGAACCGGCATTGAGCTCAGTATTGTTGACGGTGGTTGGACAACAATGGCAAATGTTTCGTGGGCTTGGCCATATGCTTTTTTAATGTTTCCACTGCAAGTAGGCGTCAATATCTTAATGTTGGTATTGAAAAAGACCGATACGTTTAATGCTGATTTATGGAATGTATGGGGTAAAATTTTTACTGCCTTTATTGTTGTTGCCGTAGCAACGCCACTTGTGGGCGGAATAATTGCGCTGATATTGGCTTTTGTTGTTGCAACGTTGCAAATTATTTTAGAGCTCAATTCCGGTGATATTAATCAGCATCGAATCGAAAAGTTAACCGGTATTCCGGGCGTAACTTGTACGCACCGAATGCTATTTTTCAGTGCCATTTATTATCCTTTTGATCTTCTATTACGCAAAATCCCAGCTTTGAATAAGCCAATGGATGCAGCAACCTTGCGTTCTAAACTAGGGGTATTTGCTGAAAATCACGTCATCGGATTTTTATTAGGTGTCATTTTTGGGATTATTGCTGGTTATGATGTGGCGGCCATTTTAATGCTAGGAGTACAAGCGGCGACCGCTTTAATGCTGTTCCCGATGATCTCAAAATTATTTATGCAGGCGCTATCCCCGATTTCCGAAGCGATCAGCGATTATATGAATAAACGCTTTGCCGGTCGTAAACTGTTTGTGGGTCTTGATTGGCCGTTTATGGGGGGAGCAAGTGAAATCTGGTTTACTTTAATTGTCGCCATTCCTATCACCTTAATTTGGGCAGTGATTTTACCCGGCAATAAAATCTTACCATTTGCCGGCATTATTAATATCGCACTGGTTGTGCCAGCTTATATTTTAACCAAAGGCAATACATTAAGAATGGTGATTTTAGCTATCATCGGTGTGCCATTTTTTCTGTTTGTCGGAACGCAATTTGCGCCAATTATTACCGATTTAGGCTTAGCCACTAAGGCGATTGATATTCCAAACAACCAACTTATTTCTAACAGCTCTATTGATGCACCTGTCTTTACTTATGCATTTTCATTTATTTGGCAATGTTTACAAGGCTATTTTGTTCCATTGATATTGGCTATTTATTGGTGCACTGGCTATTTCTTTTATGCACGTGAACTGAAAAAAGAGGCACAACAAGATAGTGTTGATCTGAAAATAGATGAGTAAAACTGGACTATTTGTAAACAGGTAATTAGTACAAACTGATGGTAATGCTCGTTATCATCAGATAACGAGCAAGAGGCTAATAATTATATGGTTGTTGATAAAAGAATTCATGCTGTTTTAAATGCATTAATTCAAAATCCAAGTGTCAGTGGCGTAGAGCTGCAAAATAAATTTGGGTTAACCCGTAAACAGCTTAGTTATACCTTAAAAAAGATTAATGATTTTCTTGAATCATCAAATCTTGAATTAATTAAACGATTTAAAACCGGAAAATTTAGCATTCCTAAAGTCGTGATTGAAACCTTTAGAGACGAACCCGTCTCGCTTTCTATTGGTCGATATATCTATTCAGAAGATGAAAGAGTACATCTACTGCTATTTTTTTTATTAACCAGAACTGAGCGCTTGTCATTAATTCATCTCTCCTCAGCGCTGACCGTTAGCCAAAATACGGTGATTAATGACATTAAAAAAGTGCAAACCCTGCTCGATCAATACCATATGCAGGTAACTTATGATCGTGAAAATGGTTATCGCATTGTTGGCACAGAAATTAATAAGCGCTATTTATTATTAAAGTTAATTCACCGCATCATTAATATGCCAATAGCCGATAAAATTTTTCGGCACAATAAGATTATTACTCAAGGCCGATTAGAACAAGTCGGACAAGTGTTTAGTGAAATTGAACGAAAATTAAAAATTGTTTTTACCGATGAACAACTGCAAGAATTAACCTATTTTATTGGTTTTATGCTACACCGAATTGAAACCAACAAAAAAATAGAGTTATTGCCGGAAAACTATACCGATGTAGCAAACAGTCGTGATTTTCAATTAATGAAAAAATTAATTGAACGCTTTGGCATTACCGATCTGAATGAGCAGATTTTTTTAACGGTATTGGTACAAAGTTCCAATATCCAAACATTATCAGACAAATATTTTCATCTCGATGCCGTGTTATTAGAGAGTGCAGTTGAAGTTATCGATAATTTTGAACAGATCAGCTGTATTACCTTTCAGGACAAAAGTGAATTAATTGAACGTATTTATCAACACTGGAAACCGGCCTATTATCGCATCCGTTACCATATCACCAACATCAACAGTGTTTACGATATTGTTTTGCAAGAGTTCGGGCATTTACATGAAATGGTACGTAAAGCCATAGCGCCATTTGAAAAAATACTGCATTGTAATATGCCGGATGAGGAAGTGGCGTTTATTACCGTTTTATTAGGCGGCTGGTTAACACGAGAAGGGCTAATTAACCAAATTAAAACAAAGAAAATTGCCATAGTTGTTTGTGAAAATAGCGCCACAGTCTCTACTTACTTATATTTGACTTTACAGGTGTTGCTTCCGGAACTTCACTTTTCTGATGCCATGTCTAAACGAGAGTTTGAAAAGTATAAACACTATTATGACATTGTTTTTTCAACCTCCCATTTATCCACCGATAAACTGCTCTTTATTGTTAACCCTTCGTTGAATAATTTGCATAAAAATGCATTACGTAACCAAGTTATTGGCACATTACAAGGGATTGACCCAAGCATTATCCAAGTTGAAGAACTAATGTTAATTGTTGAAAAGTTCACCCATATAAAAGACAGAAAGGCGCTACAAAAAGAGCTTACCGCCTACCTGTATAATGATGAACTCAATGACAATCCGCTACGAATCAACCAACAAGAGATCCCTTCGCTGGCGGATTTAATGCAAAAAGAGCATATCTACCTTGCCCAAACAGCCGATATTTCATGGCAACAGGCACTGGAATTAGCGGCTAAACCACTATTAAACGGACAATTTATTGAACGTTATTATCTGGAACGAATGATCAATAAAATCCAATTTGAACAGCCCTACATTATGCTCGTTGAAGGGTTAATTATTGCGCATGCCGGTATTGATGATGGTGTCAATCAAGTTGCCATGTCGCTACTTAGGTTACCCGACAAAATCGATATTGGTGGCTATATGCAAGCCGATTTAATTGTAGTGCTAGCGACCAACAATCCACAAAAACATCTTAAAGCATTGGCGCAATTAAATGAGCTATTAGAACTTCATGACGGTTCAACCCATTTACGCCAAGCCAAAAATAATCAAGAAATTTGGGAATTATTTGCCCGCTATCAATGAATATTTTGCCTAAAAAGGAGTGTTAAAATGTTAGAGATTCAAAAACAATATGTTGTCGATATGGCTAAGAAATCCAGTGAATGGGGACTTTGTAAACATAAAGCAGGTAATTCAAGTGTTCGGGACAAACAGACCGGCTATGTGCTAGTTACCCCAACAACCATTGATAAACAACTATTAACAGCACGTGATATTGTGGTTATGGATCTAGATGCTAATGTGATTGAAGCGCAATCCGGATTAAGACCGACTAGTGAATGTTTGATGCATTTGGAAATTTATAAGGCTCGTCCGGATGTGTTTGCCGTTTCACACACCCACTCAATTTTTGCAACGGCATTTGCGGTATTAGCAAAGCCCATTCCGGCAGTTGTTTATGAGTGTGCTATTTTGAATTTAAAAGACGGCGTGATTCCGGTTGCGCCATATGGTCGCCCTGGTACACCGGAACTGTCAACTAGTGTCATTGAGCCAATTAAGCGAGCCGATGCCATTTTAATGGAAAAACATGGCGCCATTGCGGTGGATAAAGATCCTTATGAAGCGGTATTAAAAGCGGCCTACATTGAAGAAATGGCAGAGATTTATTACCACGCATTGTTGATTAATGGCGGTAAAGATCCGAGTGGATTCCCGCCGCAAGAGTTACAAAGTTGGGCATATCCTTCCCAAATAAAATTTAAACAATAGGGTAGGTGGATAATGAAAGAGAGGAAAAGTCACGCTTAAATGACAGAAACAAACAAGTTAATAAATCCGCCAACACTGTTAGCGGATTTATTTTTTTAAGACATCTGAATATATTCATTCATATATTTTAAAATATAAGCCATTGAAACAGCGCCCGGATCCATATGACCAATAGCACGTTCACCTAAGTTTTTAGCTCGACCAAATACCGCTATCATCTGTTTGGTTTGCTCTGCGCCTTCCATTGCTGATTGGGCAATTTTAGGTAACGCCTCTTTCAAGGGTAATTGGCATAATTCATTTGCGCTGGTTGCCGCAGCTGCTAAAGCATCAACCATGGTCTTATCACCCGGTTTAGCATTGCCTCGTTGATAGACAGCTTGCCAACCTTGATTAAGTAGTGTTGCTAATGTGCTGGTATTAAATTCTGCCTCACCAATAATACTTTTACCACCAGCTCTAAATAAAGTGCCAAATATTGCACCGGAAGCCCCGCCCATACTGGTCATTAATTTTGTACCAACTTGATTGAAAAAATCACCAATATCATTTGGCTTAAACTGATTGTCTTGTAACAGTACTATTAATGTCGCAAATCCTCGCTTCATACCAATACCATGATCGCCGTCGCCAACAATTTGATCTAAAGCGGTTAATGTTGGCTCACTTTCCACCATTTTTTCGGCGACAAATAACATCATTTTACGTAGTTGTGACAAGTTCATTCTATTTTCTCCATCCTAAGGTTTGGCAAGGTAGGTCATAAAGGTGTTGTAACTGCTGATCTAATTTCATTAAGGTGATCGAAAAGCCGGACATTTCCAATGAGGTACAAAAATGGCCAATGGCAATATCATGGCTGATTATGCCTCGTGAATCGAGTTCAATACCGACTTTTCTGGCAATGATTAAAAGTTCGGTATTACTCATCGCACCTAAGTTATTAATCAGTACGCATACCCGATCGGCACGCACAAAAGGTAGATCGTCACACAATCTATCTATCATCTCTTTAACCACATCGTCGGTGGAGGTCATTGTTTGACGGCGTAAACCGGCTTCACCATGAATACCGATACCAATTTCAATTTCGTTATCTGCCAGTTCAAAGTTAAAGTTATTCGACTGAGGCAAAGCGCAACCATTGAGCGCTACACCGATAGTGCGTACGTTATTATTGGCTTTTGCTACGACTTGATAAAGCTGGTCAAGATCATATTTTTCCAATTGCGCTGCTGCGCCGGCTATTTTATAAAGAAACATAATACCGGCAACGCCCCGACGATCTGAGATTTTAGAAAGCGGAGCAGAAGCAATATCATCGGTTGCGCGAATGGTTTTGGTGGTAATATTTTCTTCGGCTAAAATTTCGGCAGCAATATCAAAATTCATCCCGTCCCCGGAATAGTTACCATATAAAAATAGTGCGCCATGACCTTGATGTGTGGTTTTGGTCACTTCAATTATTTGATCAGGTGAGGGCGAGGTAAACACTTCGCCAAGAGCACAGCCGTCAATGCTACCTTTACCGATAAAGCCGGCAAAAGTTGGCTCGTGACCGCTTCCGCCACCGGAAATAACCACAACTTGATCATCTGTGATGTGATTGCCATAAACGGCAAAGTAGTTTGGAATTGCAGTGAGTTTGCCATTATATCCATATACTAAGCCTTGCATCACTTCTTGCCTGACATTGTTAGGATCGTTGAGTAATTTTTTAGGTTTGCGCATTTGCTTTTCCTCTTTATTAAGCATAATTAACCAGCGATATTTTAGGAAAAACAAATAATTGAAACGAATAAAATTAATGACAAATAATATCCCACTAATTGCGCATCATCGGGATGTAAATTTAAAGTGTCTTGCAAAGCATATATTGCAACATGAGTCCTTGAAAAAGGATATATCGACATTATTTATATATAAATTAGTTAGCAAAGCAAATTATCTTTATTATTGGTAAACAAGTTTTTGGAGTGTTGGGTGTTTGACGATAAGCACCTTCGATAATCAATTATGAAATCAGAATCCTACTTTCAACGTTTTAGCGGTATTGCAAGGCTCTATGGTGAAGCAGCATTAACGCAATTTTCTCAAGCTCATATTTGTGTCATTGGTATTGGTGGTGTTGGGTCATGGGTGTCCGAATCTCTTGCGCGTAGTGGTATTGGGCAAATTACCTTAATTGATATGGATGATGTGTGTATCACCAATACTAATCGACAAATTCATGCGTTAAATATCAATATTGGTAAAGCTAAAACTGCTGTTATGGCTGAACGAATTTTACAGATCAATCCTCAATGCATCGTCAATGTCATCGATGATTTTATCAATCCGGATAATGTTGCAAATTATTTAGGGTCGAAACAAAACCCTCGCTTCAACTTTATTATTGATGCCATTGACAGCGTGCGTGATAAAGCTGCACTTTTAGCGCACTGCAAGCGAAATAAATTAAAAGTTATCACCATTGGTGGCGCTGGCGGGCAAAAAGATCCGACCAAAATTAAAATTGCTGATTTAGCTAAAACCATTCAAGATCCGTTAGCGGCTAAATTGCGTGAGCGCTTAAAAAATGATTATAAACTCAATAAAGATAGTAAAGGTAAGTATGGCATAGCGTGTGTTTTCTCGACTGAACAGTTAATTTATCCAGCTCCAAACGGTCAGGTTTGTTCAACTAAAAATCAAGCTGAAGGTAGTAAGAAAATGGATTGTCAGTCCGGATTTGGCGCTATTACTACCGTGACAGCGACTTTTGGTTTTGTGGCTGTGAGTTATATATTAGATAAGTTAATTAATGTTTGATTTTTAATTCAATTTAGCTAAAGAAACAATTTTGCTTCCTTTAGCTAATTAATTATATTTTTTAAAAATCTTCAAATTTAATTCGCTTAAAGTAATAATAAATTTTGTTCTTTTAAAGAACATTCATTTTTTGTTAAATATCTTATTGTATTAAGTAAAAAACTGATTTACGATATTCCACAATTTCGTTTTGCTATTACAAATATGTTCAAGGAAGACGCCAAACGATCCCAGTTTATTTTTTAATTTTCAAGGAGAAATCTATGGCAGTAACCAATATGAATGAGTTAAATGAGTTAATGACTCGAGTGAAAAAAGCTCAAGAAACTTATTCTACTTATACTCAAGAGCAAGTTGATAAAATCTTCGTAGCAGCAGCAACAGCTGCAGCCGCAGCTCGAATCCCTCTTGCACAGCAAGCTGTTGCTGAATCAGGAATGGGAATTGTTGAAGATAAAGTTATCAAAAACCTATTTGCTGCTGAGTATATTCTTAATAAATATCGCAATGATAAGACTTGTGGTGTTATCGCTGAGAATGAACCATATGGGACCATTACTTTAGCTGAACCGTTAGGGATTATTTGTGGTATCGTTCCAACAACAAACCCAACATCAACTGCAATCTTTAAATCATTAATTAGCTTAAAAACTCGTAATGCTATCGTATTTTCACCTCATCCACGCGCTAAAAAATCTACCATTGAAGCAGCTAGAATTGTGCTAGATGCTGCAATTAAAGCTGGTGCTCCAAAAGATATTATTGGTTGGATTGATGAACCATCTATCGAATTATCTAATGCATTAATGCATCATGATAGTGTGTCAGCTATCTTAGCTACTGGTGGTCCAGGTATGGTTAAGGCAGCTTATAGTTCTGGTAAACCAGCATTAGGTGTTGGAGCAGGTAATACTCCTGTAATTATTGATGAAACAGCTGACTTAAAACGTGCTGTTGCATCAGTATTGATGTCTAAAACATTCGACAACGGTATGATTTGTGCCTCAGAACAAGCTATTGTGGTTGTTGATTCTGTTTATGACGAAGTTCGTAGTTTATTAAAACAATATGGCGCTTATATTTTAAATGCTAAGGAAACCAAAGCTGTTCAAGGTATTATCTTAAATGATAAAGGTGCTTTAAATGCTAATATCGTTGGTCAACCAGCGACTAAAATTGCTGAATTAGCTGGATTTAAAGCGCCGGCAGGTGCAAAAGTGCTTGTTGGTGAAGTGAGTAAAGTTGACTTATCAGAACCATTTGCTCATGAAAAACTTTCTCCAACTTTAGCTATGTTTAAAGCTAAAGACTTCAATGAAGCAGTAGATAAAGCTGAGAAATTAGTTGAAATGGGCGGTATGGGTCATACTTCTGTTCTTTATACTGACCAAGATAGCAATCGTGATCGTGTTGCTTATTTCGGTAGTAAAATGAAAACATGTCGTATTTTAATTAATCAACCAGCTGCTCACGGTGGTATTGGTGATTTATATAACTTTGATTTGGCGCCATCTTTAACACTAGGATGTGGTTCTTGGGGTGGTAACTCGGTCTCAGAAAATGTCGGTCCGAAACACTTAATCAACAAGAAAACAATCGCTAAGAGAGCAGAAAACATGTTATGGCACAAATTACCAAGTTCTATCTATTTTAAACGTGGCTCACTTCCAGTTGCTTTAAATGAAGTAATTGAACAAGGTGCCAAACGCGTATTTTTAGTAACCGATAAATTCTTATTTAACAATGGTTACTCAAAACAAATTACCGATCAACTTGAAGAACGTGGTGTAATTTGTGAAACTTTCTTTGATGTTGAAGCAGACCCAACATTAAGTGTTGTTCGTAAAGGTACTGACTCAATGATAGCATTCCAACCGGATACTGTTATTGCTTTAGGTGGTGGTTCTCCAATGGATGCCGCAAAAATTATGTGGGTACTTTATGAACATCCAGAAACAAAATTTGATGAATTAGCATTGCGCTTTATGGATATCCGTAAACGTACTTGTCATTTCCCTAATATGGGTAAAAAAGCCAAATTAATTTGTGTGACAACTACTTCTGGTACAGGTTCTGAAGTTACACCGTTTGCGGTAGTAACAGATGATGCAACTGGCCAAAAATATCCATTAGCTGATTATGCAATTACACCAAATATGGCAATTGTTGATGCTAACTTAGTAATGAATATGCCTAAATCACTTTGTGCTGCAGGTGGTTATGATGCGGTAACTCATGCCTTAGAAGCTTATGTGTCAATTATGGCAAGCGAGTTCTCTGATGGACAAGCATTACAAGCATTGAGCATATTGAAAGCATATCTACCTAAAAGCTATAAAGAAGGGGCTAAAAACCCAGTTGCTCGTGAAAAAGTGCATAGTGCTGCAACGTTAGCTGGTGTTGCATTTGCTCAAGCATTTTTAGGTGTTTGTCACTCTATGGCTCATAAAATTGGTGCTGCATTCCATATCCCTCATGGTGTGGCAAATGCAATGCTGATTAGTAATGTTGTTCGCTTCAATGCAACAGATAAACCAACTAAACAAGGTACATTTAGCCAATATGGTTATCCTCAAGCCGTTAGACGTTATGCTGAAATTGCTGACCACTTAGGCTTAACTGCTGCATCAGATAAAGACGAGAAGAAAGTTGAAAAATTAATTGGTTGGTTAGATCAATTAAGAAAAGATCTTGAAATTCCATTCTCTATTAAAGAGTTTGGTATTGATGAAAAAGCTTTCTTAGCTCAAGTTGACCAACTTGCAGTTGATGCATTTGATGATCAATGTACAGGTGCTAACCCTCGTTATCCTTTAATTGCAGAATTGAAACAAATTCTACTTGATACTTATTACGGTCGTGCATATCAAGATAAAGGTGATATCAGCGAAGATGTAGCAGTACATACAGCAGCTAAAGGTGTTGCTTCAACTAAGAAAAAAGCAACGACTAAAAAAGCGACAAAAAAGAAATAATTTAACACATTATTTTTGATTAAATAAAAACCTGAAATAGTCTATATTTCAGGTTTTTTTTATATTTTTGATTTTTTTTTAAGCAAACAATAAAAAAAATGTTTTTTTTGCTTGCAAGGTTAAATGTTCTAGTCCATAATGCGCAGCACTTAGGCCGGCTTAGCTCAGTAGGTAGAGCAACTGACTTGTAATCAGTAGGTCGCCAGTTCGATTCCGGCAGCCGGCACCATTTTCCTAAGTAAACAGTTTATAATGATTCGGGGTGGGGTTCCCGAGCGGCCAAAGGGAGCAGACTGTAAATCTGCCGTGTCACACTTCGAAGGTTCGAATCCTTCCCCCACCACCATTATCTAACATTAGCAATTGCTAATTGAAGCATTTAGGTAGCCGAGTTTGAACATGCGGGCATCGTATAATGGCTATTACCTCAGCCTTCCAAGCTGATGATGCGGGTTCGATTCCCGCTGCCCGCTCCAATTGCTGATATAGCTCAGTTGGTAGAGCGCACCCTTGGTAAGGGTGAGGTCGGCAGTTCAAATCTGCCTATCAGCACCATTCTTGTTACTTTCCTAAACTTCTAAAAAAATTATATTTGATAGCTTTAAAGCTTGTCACTAGATGGCTTTATCTGTTATTATGCAAAGCTAATTTTAAATTAGTATTATGTTAAAACTAAATATGATACTTGGTTAATGTGGTGATTCACCACCGATTTGTATTACATTGAGGGACTATAAATGTCTAAAGAAAAATTTGAACGTACAAAACCCCACGTTAACGTTGGTACAATCGGCCACGTTGACCATGGTAAAACAACTTTAA
>NZ_JAFNNJ010000007.1:0-103661 GCF_026536825.1 Gilliamella sp. B3367 | reverse complement strand
GAACTCAGAAGTGAAACGCCGTAGTGCCGATGGTAGTGTGGGTATTACCCATGTGAGAGTAGGGTGCCGCCAGACTTTTAATTTAGAGCGAAAGCCCAGCAGCAATGCTGGGCTTTTTTGCATTTAGGGATCAGTATTTTTAATACTATTGAGCAAATAAATTCCTATATCTCTCTGATATTTTTAGCAGCTTAATAATCAACGAAAATCAAAGAATAGAACAAAACACTTCCTTTAAATAATTAATGCGTTAAATGCTACTTACCTATAACTTAAAAACATCATAATTTCTTTCATATTATCTTTAGTAACAAGATAATTTGGGGAAAAGGTAATCTTTTCTAAAATACTAAATACATCTAAATTAACAAAATTATTAAATTAAAAATTAAAGGGTTTAATGAATTCATGATTGGATGAATAACGCTTAAATGAAACGAAAGTTAATTTAGTAGATAAAATATGGATTTTGAGATGAGAATGCTCACAAAATCAATAACCATTAATAGTGAGTGATAAAAGCGTGTTAGATTTTGTGTTAATGGAGATTGAATAAATGAACAATAGATTGAAAAAAGCAATATTCATTAAATAAATATTGCTTTAAATTTTTATTATTAGCCTAAAAGTAGGGCATCATCTGTTACTTTTTCACCGCGAGTTTTTTCGAACATCTCTAATAAATCATTGACGGTTAATTTATCTCGCTTTTCCCCTGAAACATCAAGCACCACTTGCCCTTGATGAAGCATGACTGTTCTTGTGCCGTATTCTAAAGCTTGTTTCATTGAATGGGTAACCATCATTGTGGTTAACTTATTTTTTAAAACAATTTCATTAGTGAGATCCAAAACGAATTGTGCTGTTTTGGGATCAAGTGCAGCAGTGTGTTCATCAAGTAATAAAATCTTAGATGGTTGTAATGTCGACATTAATAGACTTACTGCTTGTCTTTGTCCTCCTGATAATAATCCCATCATATCTGATAAGCGATTCTCAAGGCCTAAATTGAGTGTTGCTAGTTTTTCTTTAAATAAGGCCCTCAGCTTGCGATTTAATGCTGGTAGTAAAGTGAAACTATTACCTCGGTTATAAGCAATCGCTAAGTTTTCTTCGATAGTAAGATTTTCACATGTCCCTACCATAGGATCTTGGAATACTCGTGCAACCATACCGGCTCTTTTCCAAGCAGGCCAACGAGTCACATCTTTATTATTAATAATCACATGTCCCGAATCAGCAATCAAATCACCACTAATCACATTAAGTAAAGAACTCTTTCCTGCGCCATTACTACCGATTATAGTAACAAACTCACCTTCACTGATATTGAGATTTAAACCTCGTAATACATGATTTTCAATTGGTGTTCCTTGATTAAACGTCAATTGCAATTGCCCAACATTGATCATGCTTACTTCCCTCTTCTTTTTGAGTATTTTTTCAGTTGTTTTGGTAAGACTAAAGCTAAAACAACCAATATTGCCGTGATAAGATTTAAATCTTCTGTACCGACACCGATCTCTTGTAAAAATTCATTGCTAAGTGCAAAGGCAATAAATAAACGGTATAAGATAGCGCCGAAAATAACAGCAATCATAACCGCCCAAATGCGTTTTGTTGGGAAAATACTTTCACCTATAATGATTGATGCAAGGCCGATAACAATAGTCCCCACCCCAATAGTAATGTCAGCACCGCCTTGAGTTTGAACAAATAATGAACCACCAAGTGCGATTAATCCGTTTGAAATTGCCATACCTAAAATAGTGATACCACCTGTTGGAATTCCTTGGGATTTAGCCATTCGTTGGTTAGTACCAGTCGCTCTTAAAGCCAATCCGATTTGGGTATTTAAAAATAGGTTAAGTAGCAACCAAAATACAACAACAAAAGCTAAAACCATAAGTGGTTGCACTAAATATTGATTACTATAATCTTCATTGATAAATGGAGAGAAAATAGTTTTTGCATCGAGTAAAGATAGATTAGGCGAACCAGCCATTCTTGGTGTTTCATCCATGAGATAAGGTCCTAATCCTAAAATTCTTAGATTAATTGAATAAAGGCCTATCATCACGATAATACTTGATAGTAATTGTAATATGTTAAGTTTAACATATAACAGTCCAGTCATTGCACCGGCAATACAACCTGCAAACATACCTAGAAAAGTTGCAATCCATGGATCAATACCGACATACATACACAAACCACATACTGCCCCGCCAAGAGGAAAACTCGCATCAGCGGTTAGATCGGGGAAGTCAAGTAGTCGAAACGATATAAACACGCCTAAGCTAACTAATGCGTAAATAAGTCCTATTCCAACTGAGCCTAATAAAAATTCAAATGACATGAAAATATCCACTAAAAAAGTAACCGCCAAAGTAGGCGGTTTAGTTATTAAAACGGTTTAATAAATTATTTTTCAACAATTTTTGCTGCTGATTTTAAAACCTCTTCAGATAGAGTGACACCTTGGCGTTCAGCAGCCTTTTTATTAATAGTTAATTGTGTGATGTTACCAACTTGTGGTGGAATATCACCTGGTTTTTCACCATTAAGAATTCGAATAACAATTTTACCTGCTTGGCGACCAAGGTCATAATAACTCATTCCCAAAGCAGCAATTGCACCTCGTTCAGCTGAATCAGGATCTGATGCAAGAAGAGGAATTTTGTTTTCATTGGCAACCTTCGCTAATGCTTCATAAGCTGAAACGACGTTATTATCGGTTGTTGTGTAGATCAGATCAACTTTTCCTTTTAAACTTATTGCGGCGGTTGAAATATCAGATGTTCGTTGTGCTGGTGCAGCAATAATTTTCATGCCGCGTTTTCCAAGTGCAACTTGTAATTCTTTAAGCACAATTGTGGAATTTACTTCACTTGGGCTATAAACATAACCAATATTTTTTGCATCAGGTTTAATTTTTAACATCATATCGATTTGTGATTCTAAAGATAATGCATCTGATACACCAGTTACATTGGTTTTAGAAGCTTCCCAACTAGGTGTTAATTTAGCAGCAACGGGATCAGTGACAGCAGTGAATACGATAGGAATCGTTTTGGTTGTCGCCACTAGAGCTTGGGTGCTAGGTGTTGCAATACCAACGATAACATTGGGCTTATTAGCAACAAATTGTTTTGCTATTTGGGCAGCATTAGCGCTACTACCTTGAGCACTAGCAAACTGTAATTTTAAATTTTGACCAACAATATAGCCATTATCTTTTAATTCATCTTCAACACCTTTGCGAACATTATCTAATGCAGGATGTTCTACAATTGCTGTTATCGCGACATATTTTTGCTCAGATTGATTATCTGCTAATGAAAAAAATGTTACTACAGACAAACTAAGTAACATAAAAAGCTTGATGATTAAATTTCGCATGTGGTGCTCCTGTAATATTTATTTTACAACCAACCTAATTATACGTTTACTATAAAGCAAAAACAGATAATTTTCTAGATGTAATAAAAAGTATATGTGTAAATATTTTAATACACCTTATTGCAAGGAATTATGAATAGAATAGACTTATCAATAATACTTTAAAAAATTTTGAGGTGAGGAACGGGGTTTTTGAACATTCTTTGCCCATTAAAATGGACAAAGAATTGATTTTATTTAGATATATGATTTTATTTTTGACCAATAACTTTATAGGCAGACTCGATAATGTCGGGAGGTAAAGAGATTCCTTGTTTTTTGGCTGCATCAGTATTGACGACAAGGCGTAATGTTTGTCCGATTTCGGGTTTAATATTGCCAGGATCTTCTCCATTTAAAACTCTTACCACCAGCTTACCTGATTGACGACCTACATCGTAATAGCTCATTCCATAAGCAGCAACAGCTCCTCGCTCAATGGCATCAGGAAACGATGCTAACAGTGGGATTTTATTTTCATTGGCAAATTTAACTAATGATTCATAAGCTGAAACAACGTTGTTATCTGTTGTGGTGTAGATCAGATCAACTTTTCCTTTCAATGTATTGGCTGCTGTTGAAATATCCGCTGTACGTTGGGCAGGCACCGCCACCAATGAAATATTTTGTTGGCTAAGTTCATTTTGAAGATTTTTTAACACTACAGTGGAATTAATTTCGCTAGGACTATAAATATAACCAACAGATTTTACATTAGGCACAACTTTTTTCATAAATTCAATTTGAGGGCCTATTTCTTGATAGTCTGAAACGCCAGTGACATTGTTATGAGAGGGATTCCAATCTTTAATTAATTTTGCTGCAATTGGATCAGTAATTCCTGCAAAAACAACGGGTATTTGTTTAGTTGCGGCAACTGTTGCTTGAGCACTTGGTGTTGCAATTGCAACGATGACGTCTGGTTTAGCTGCAACGAACTGTCTGGCAATTTGTGCGGCTGTTGCACTACTACCTTGGGCACTTCGATATTGGACATTTAAATTATCGTTTAACTTAAATCCATTTGCTGTTAACTCATCTTTTACTCCATCACGGATTTGGTCTAATGAAGGGTGTTCAACAATTGCTGTTATCGCAACATTTTTTATCGCATTAGCCAAACAGAAAAATGGCGTAATTACTAACATCAATATTAAAATTATAGCGCGTTTCATCATAAAGAACTCGTAAACTAGTACAGTGATATGATTCTAATCTTAATATTACAAAATGTTAAGTAATATTTTTAACTTTTGTAATTTCTTATTGCGCAAAGACAAAAGGATTTAACCCACTTTTTGCAAATCCTTCTTCTTCAGTCTTGATATCTAATATTAATGAGGCAACATCATCAGCAATGATTTCGATATGAGGATCTTTATCTTGGTCTAAGATTTTCAAATAGCTATGGCAAGCATCACAACACTCGGTTTTTATTGCAGCTAATTCTTTATCCAAAGAGAAGTATTGAATATCTTGCATATTATCACAACAAGTACATTTCACTCGTGGTACATACCATTCGCTTTCACATAAGCTACAATGAAGGTATCTTAATCCATTATTTGCACCAAGCTGAATAATACTCGCAGCTGGCATACTATTACACACTGGGCATAGCCAGCTTTCATTGGTATTTTCAGCGACGGCTTTGCCTTTAATTTGACTAGCTAGTTGGCAATAATAGACTGATAAAGCTGACCAAATAAATATGGATTCATTACCGTCAACCAAATTAAATTTACCATTGAGTAAGTTGAGTGCTTTCTCTTGAAGTTGATTAGAATCGTTTTGTTTTAATTGTTCAATAACAGATTGAATTTGATAGGTTGTATTTGAAAATGAATTTAATAATGTTAATAAATAATCTTGCCAAATATCATTTAATGGTAAGTTTTCCAAACTTAATGGCGGAAAATCATTATTAAGTGATGGAGAGATATCAATAGGTTTTTTGATTAAAATAGCCTGTTGCTCGACAATCTTAGCGCAGAAATTTAAATAATCGCTTAAAGAATTGTTTCGTGCTAGCGTTTTTAAACGCTCAGCGCGATGAATATAAAGTGTTTTCGGTGATGGATAAAAGAGTAAGGGAATCTGTCTAATTACGGTGTTTTGTTGTTCAAGCTGCTCTCGTGGGATGATTTTTATACTCATTCTTGATTACCAATTTTGTTATTTTTTCCATCATTAATCTAATAGGCTAAGAATTCCGCTGATTTATATCAGCGGAGATTAATTATTCTTATAAAGCAGGTTTTTGTTCTGTTTGAGATGATGGCTCAATATCGTTCTTTTGATTATCTTTAAGTTCTTGCTGATAGACTTTTTTCATTTCTTCTTCGTACCATGAGGAGTGGTTTTTAAATGCCCACGCTCGTGATACATATCCAGTTATCATTCCTTTTATAGACCCTTTAACCCAAATTGCCATATAAGCATGACCAATAGCCAGTAAAATAAGACAAATAGCAGCAAAAGAGTGGAAAAATATTGCGATTCGGACTATTTGAATAGGAAAATAATCAGATACATATCGGCGCCACATTATCAAGCCCGTAACGAATAGCACAAAGATTAAGCTCATAATGCACCAGAATAAAAACTTTTGGCCAACATTATATTTACCAATTGGGATACCTTCTTCTTTTCCCATAATCACGTTTTTAAAGTTTTTAATCCATAAAAGGTCATTTTTATTTGGAATATTGTGATGAGCTAATTTGATAAACATGAACATTAATAAAATGAATACCACACAACCAATTATAGGGTGTAAAGCTCTCACCAATTGTGGTGTGCCAAGAAATAATCCAAATAACTTGATTGATGGAAAAAATAAAGATAAACCTGATAACGCGGTTAATATAAACAAACAGACCATACACCAATGACAGAAGCGTACAATAAGTGGTGTTCTTAATATCATTCCTTTCTTATTCATGACGAGCCTCCGATTGTGTTGAATTAGGACTATTTTTTCGACCTAAAATAGGTAGTCCTAAACGTTTTCTTGCTTGTTTGTCCGCTTCTTTTTCGTGTTCAATATCTTCTTCATCGACTTCAACTGCACCTACCCCCATGTAGTGGAAGAGTAATCCGCCAAAAGTTGCAACAAAAGCAGCAGCTGATAGTGGTTTCCATGCGCCTTTCCAGAATTTAACGATTTCGCTAATTTGAGGATCTTTAGGTAATCCATGGTAAAGTTCAGGTTGATCAGCATGATGTAGTACATACATAACATGAGTACCGCCGACACCTTCTGGATTGTAGAGTCCTGCGTTTTCAAATCCACGTTTTTTTAAATCAACAATTCGGTGTTCGGCATGGCGAATCATATCTTGTTTGGTGCCAAAATGAATTGCTCCAGTAGGGCAGGTTTTTACGCAAGCAGGTTCTTGACCAACAGCAACTCGATCAACACATAATGTGCATTTATAAGAGTGGTTATCTTCTTTGCTAACACGTGGAATATTAAATGGACATCCTGCGACGCAATAACCACATCCAATACAGTGTTCTGATTGGAAATCGACAATCCCATTAGCATATTGAATGATTGCTCCTTCAGATGGGCACGCTTTTAAGCAACCAGGATCTGCACAATGCATACAACCATCTTTACGTATAAGCCATTCGAATTTGCCATTGATTTCAACTTCTGAATAACGCATTACGGTCCATGCTTTTGGTTCTAAGTCAGCTGGATTATCATAAACGCCGACGGTATTTCCTACTTCTGCTCGCAGATCATTCCATTCGCTACAAGCTACCTGACAAGCTTTACAACCGATACAGGTGGTCACGTCAATTAATTTAGCTACTTCCTGCTGATAATCTCTTGCCCTAGGTGCAGGTGTTAGGGCATTAGTTGCTGAGCGGCGAATAATATCTTGAGTTTGTAATGACATAATCTATCCTCCTTCTTATGCCGCTGTGGTAACTTTTTCGATGTTGACTAAGAAGGACTTGTATTCTGGGGTTTGTGAATTAGCATCACCTAAATGCGGTGTTAATTCATTAACCAAAAAGCCTTTTTTAGTTTGACCTGTGAATCCCCAAACAATTGGAATTCCTATGGTTTCGATCTCTTTACCATCAACTGTCAAAGTAGGTAAACGTTTTGTCACAACTGCTTTGGCTTTGATATAACCTCGATATGAAGTTACTTTTACTGTATCGCCCAATTTTATGCCTTTTTTATTCGCAAGATTTTCACTGAGCTCAATAAATTGTTCTGGTTGTGTTATTGAAGCTAATCTTGCATGCTGCGTCCAAAAGTGGAAGTGCTCAGTAATACTGTATGTTGTACCAACATAAGGAAATTTATCTGCTTTACCTAAGCGAGCTAAATCTTCTTTAAATGCTCGAGCTACTGGACTATTTATTTGTTTAGGGTGCATTGGGTTATTTGAAATTGGTGTTTCAAATGGTTCATAATGTTCAGGAAATGGTCCATCAACTAAACGATTCAAACAGAACAGCCCACCTAATCCATCATTGTTCATGATGAAGGCTCCCGCTCCAGAATCTGGTGATAATGTGGCAGTAAAATCTGGTACGTCATTGCCGACCCAACTTGTTCCGTTCCATTTGATTAACATCCGATTTGGATCCCATGGTTTTCCATTTTCATCAGTAGAAGCACGATTATAGAGTACACGTCGATTCATCGGCCAAGCCCAAGCCCAGCCAGCATGAATACCCTTACCTGATGGATCACTAGGATCTCGGCGAGCCATTTGGTTACCTTGTTCAGTCCAAGAACCACAAAATATCCAAATTCCAGATGAGGTCGTTCCGTCGGCTTTTAATTGAGAAAAACCACTTAATAGTTGGCCTTTTTTAAGGATGATGTTGCCATTAGTGTCCGTTATGTCAGCCAATGCTCGACCATTACACTCTTTTGCTAACTCTTCGGCTGCCGGACCTTCAGGATCTTGATAATCCCAAGTTAAATTATTAATTGGTTCGTGATAAGCGCCGCCTTCTTCTTCATAAAGCTCTTTAATTCTTAAATAGATTCGCGCAATAATCTCTGGATCGTAAAGTGATTCATAAGGTGGTCTAGCAGCTGCCCAATGCCATTGTAATAAACGTGATGAGTTAACAATTGTCCCATTTTCCTCAGCAAAACAGTTGGCTGGAAGTCTAAAGACTTCTGTTTGTATTTTGCTTGGATCGACATCATTTGATTCACCATGATTTTTCCAAAACTCGGCTGTTTCAGTTGGCAATGGATCGATATTTACCAAGAATTTGAGTTTGGATAATCCCTCACGAATACTATTTTTATCAGGTAAGGCTGCCAGTGGGTTAAACCCTTGGCAAATAAAACCATTAGCTTGCCCGTCACGCATCATTTTACTAAAACGTAAAATATCATAGGTTTTATCCCATTTTGGTAACCAATCAAATCCCCAATTATTATCCCCAGTTGCCTTATCACCATACATTGCTTTCATAAAACTAATAAAGAATTTAGGGTAATTACCCCAAAAATTAACCTCATTTGGACCAAGAGGTTTTGGTGTTTTTTCTGCTAAGTATTGTTCAAGCGATGTTTGAGAATCTTTTGGTAGATCAAGATAAGCAGGTAATCGATTAGACAGTAAACCTACATCAGTTAATCCTTGAATATTTGAGTGACCACGCAAAGCATTTATACCACCACCCATGACACCAATATTACCAAGAATCAGTTGAATCATTGCTGCAGTGCGGATGATTTGTGTACCATAAGTATGTTGAGTCCAACCTAATGCATATAGGAAAGTTGCCGCACGATCATTGGTTTTAGTACTGGCGAGTGAACGACAAACATGTAAAAAGCCATCTACAGGACTACCCGTTATTTTATTTACAATTTCTGGCGTATAGCGACTAACATGTTGTTTTAGTAAATTCCAAACACAGCGCGGATGACTTAATGTTTTATCTCTTAATGCAAAACCATTTTCATCTTTTTTATATGCCCAACTGGTTTGATCGTATTGACGGTTTTCTGCATCGTAACCACTAAACAATCCACTATTATTATCAAAGTTGAAATCGTCACGCACAATTAAGCTAGCATTAGAGTGTGTTATAAGATATTCAAAGTTGACTTCTTTATTAGTGATAAGGTAATTAATGATACCAAGTAGAAAAGCGATATCTGAACCTGCACGAATAGGTACATAATGGTCAGCTACCGAAGCGGTTCGATGAAAGCGTGGATCAATCGCTATGAGTTCTGCACCGTTAGTAATTTTGGCTTCAATTGCCCATTTAAAACCAACTGGATGGGCTTCAGCTGCGTTACCGCCCATAACAATAACCACATTAGCATTTTTAATATCGTTCCAGTTATTGGTCATGGCGCCTCGACCAAAGGTCGCACCTAAACTAGATACTGAGGGCCCATGGCAAACTCTAGCTTGAGTTTCAAGGCTTAGCATTCCTAAAGAACGGGCAACTTTAAATGCTAACCAACCCGTTTCATTACTCGCAGCTGAAGTCACTAGCCAGCCAGTAGTTGTCCAGCGGTTAACCGTCGTTCCTTGCTCATTTTTTTCTTGAAAATTTTTATCACGGTCAGCTTTCATTAAGCGAGCTATGCGGTCAATTGCTTCATCCCAGCTGATTCGTTGCCATTTGTCAGAACCTGGCGCACGATACTCAGGGTATTTAACTCGTTGTTCGCTTTTAATATAGTCGAGTACGCCAGCACCTTTCGGACAAAGTGAACCACGACTAACAGGATGGTCAGGATCGCCTTCGATATGAAAAATAGACGATTCGGCATTCTTAGCGCCATCTCCTCGGCTATAAAGGAGCATTCCACATCCAACAGAACAGTAAGTACAATTATTTCGCGTTTCTTTTGATTTTAACAATTTATATTGGCGAGTTTGTGCAAGCGCTACATTCGGCATTAATCCTAAAGTAGCGACAGTTGTTCCTGCCATGCCACCAGCACAGATCTTAAAGAACTGTCTACGGTTAAATAGCATATGAACTCCTTAAAAAGCTGACATTACATTTTATTATCTAATTTTTTCGATGTTATAAACATCCTTACTAATTGTAATGATAATATTTAATTGAATGGAAATAAAGGTATACTTTCACAAAAGTTTGACATATGTCAAAAAAACAATGGTGCTATTTATTAAATTTGTTAATGAAGATTATAAAGAATAAAATTATTTAGAAAACAGTGATAAAGCATAAAAAAAGATACTTTATTTAATGATTGAAGTTTATTCGGCTTACCCAAAATAATCAAGTAAGCCCAAGATAATTTAATTTTTAAGGATTGATTTCATCAATTGTTTGCATTACACGGTTAGTAATTAATGGTTTAAGTATATTATTCATGGTTTCGATTTTCGGTAAATTTGCATCACCTTTATCATCTAAATAACCTTGTTCCCGAAGCGAAGCAACTAGTGTTGAAAAAACACCTTTATCAAAAAATTCAGGGGCATTTATACCATGTAATATTGAAAGCCGTTCTGCAATTAAACGTCCTTCTTTTTCTAAGGTTGCACGACTAATTGTCGGATCTTTTTGCAACAATGAAAATACAATGACATAGCGTTGTAATGTATCTCTTGATGATGACGCTAACAACTGTAATCCTGACATTTTTAAGTAGTTCAATGTTAATTTATCAGGTGAATAACTTATTAGATTCAAATCAGCATAAGTTGCAATAATTTTATTAACGTATTCAGTTAATTGATCTTCATTATGATATAAAAATAGCTCTGATTTTATTAAAGGGAAGAGCAATTTAACCTGCATAAGTACTTCATCAATTGAAATGCGATTATGTTTAAGTAAAATTCTAGCCACAATTGCCGGTATAATCAGTAAATGCTGAATATTATTGCGATAATAGGTCATCAATACTGCTTGTTCGGTAGTTAACCCCACCATTTCACCAACTTCATCAGTAGTAATGACAAATTTACCCATTTCTTTGGCATGTTCAAACATCTCTTCGGCAGTTTGATCGGGAATGGTAATCAAATCAGAGTAAGGAATGTTTTTCAATAATTTTAAAAGATAATCTAAATGCTCTAATAATTTTACTTTTGTTAATGTGCATTGGTCAGCGGCTAATAATATTGAACAACATAAATTCATAGCATTAATCGCAGCCGAAGAATTGATGTGCTCCATAATTTGTTTCGCAAGCAAATTAGTTGTTGGTGTTAACCAATTAGGGCGCTGTGTTCCTGTAGGATCAATAGCATCTCGCCATTCAGGTATATGCTGATTTAAAAATTGATTTAAAGGTATTGGGCTACCAAAGTTAACGTAGCCAAAGCCTAGTTTTTTTAATTTTAAGAAGGCTTTAATTGTGCTCCACAAGCTTTCTTTTTCTTTTTTAGCGCCACGCAGCTCGTTAGCATAAGTGGCAACTTCTAAAACATGTTCATAACCAATATAGACCGGGACAATTGTGATTGGGCGTGTATCACCCCGTAATAAAGTTTGGATTGTCATCAACAACATTCCGGTTTTAGGGTCGAGTAGTCTTCCTGTGCGTGAGCGCCCACCTTCAATGAAATATTCGACGGCATAACCGCGGATAAATAACTCTGCTAAATACTCTCTAAATACGGCGGTATAGAGTTTGTTACCTTTAAATGAACGGCGGATAAAAAATGCCCCTAAGCGCCTAAAGATAGGGCCTGCTGGCCAGAAATTTAAATTGATACCAGCTGCAATATGTGGTGGAACTAATCCTTGCCGATAAAGTACATAAGACAATAACAAATAGTCCATATGACTTCGATGACATGGTGCATAAACGATTTCGTGTCCATTTTCAGCAAGCTCTCGAACTGGATCAGCGTTTGTTACTTTTAAACCTTGATAAAGTCTGTTCCAAGCCCAAGTAAGAACAAAGTCAGTCACTCTTAGCATGCGGTAAGAAAAATTAGCCGCGATTTCATTTAGAAGTGATAAAGCATTTTTCTTGGCTTTATCCAGCCCAATATGTTTACTTTTAGCTTCTTCTTGTATTGCCTCAGCAAGAGCTGGGTTAGTTAATAATTTATTAAGCATTTCCTGTCTAACAGGCAATTTAGGACCAACAGAAGCCGCTCTTTGTTTAGCAAAGTGAATACGTGCTACACGTGCAAGTTTATGAGCTAAAACAGAAATATCTTGTTTATCATCCACTTTAATATCTTTAAAAGATACGGTTCGAGAAAATCGAGTATAGCAGTCACGACCAGAAATTAAGATTTTATAAAGTTTATAGGTAGCACCTAACACTTGCAGTGAAGGCATTTTTTTGCCTTCTTTATCTGGTTTACGACCAAACATGACAGATACAGGCAACATTTGAACATCAAGTTCATCATTTTGTTGATGCGCTGAAATGTATTCCCTTAAAATTTCGATAGATTTATTTTTTTGTTTACTTGAAGCAAAAATTCCTGGCCCTTTATCGATATAAATATAAGCAGGTACAGTTTTATCATTAATATCAATTCCTAATAAAGGATCTGGTAAATGATATTTTAGACAAAGCGATCTAACTACCATTAAATCAATTTGAGAGTTATAAGGAAGCACATACAAAATTGGACGATGGATATCGAGGTCCAGTTCAGTAATGGGATCGGTAGGAATTGGTTTACTTTTAACAAAAAGCTTAACAGGAATTTGAATTAGTGAAAAATAAATTTTTGTCCACCAAGAAAACATAAAAATAAACCTCATACTTTGTTGCTAACTATATACTTAAATCATTTTAAGTTATTTATTTACCAACCTAATAATGAATGTTTAAGCTGTAAATTGATATGATACTCTAATATAAAAAACATTAATCCAAGTATATATGCGTTACAGTATAGCAAATTTGCATAATCTTGTAGTGATTACATTATGATAATGACAACGTATTATAAAGGTTTATTTCTATCAGCACCATATCAGCATGAATTGAATATTACCGTTAATTAAAGCAAGTTATTCACACAATTTTCATTAAGGATACAAATCGGTTATTCTTTATTTGCAATGTTAGCATTAAATTTATTATAAGTTTTCTTTAGTCTTACCTAAAAAATAATTTACGCTAGTAAGCGTATACTAACAATTGCACTTTATATATCTATCGCCTAGAATAACTATCTTTATTTTGCTACGAAGAATCTATTTATGAATACTATTCTTGAGCTGTTTTCCTCGGTAAATGCAGTGGTTGTTGCAGTTATTTTAATGTTAGTCCTTTCGCTTTGCCGTGTTCATGTGGTGATTAGCTTAATCATTGGTGCTTTTGTCGGTGGTTTATGTAGCCATTTAACATTAAAAGAAACAATTGACGCTTTTAATACTGGGATTAGCAACGGGGCTAATATTGCGCTTTCTTATGCTATGCTTGGTGCGTTTGCAGTAGCAATTTCAAAATCAGGATTACCAGAATTGTTAGCTGACAAAGCCATTAAGCAGTTAACGACTAATGATGCTAAGACTCGAATTAAATGGTTGTTAATTATCATAATCGGGTTAGTTAGTATTTCCTCACAAAATATCATCCCAATTCATATCGCCTTTATACCGTTGTTAATTCCGCCACTTTTATATGTGATGTCGAGATTGCAACTAGATAGACGAATGATTGCTTGTATCATGACATTTGGTTTGATTACACCATATATGTTTTTACCTGTCGGATTCGGTAATATTTTCTTAAATCAAATCTTATTAAAAAATATTATTTCATCGGGGATGGATGTTAGCCATGTTAATGTTATGCATGCTATGGCTATTCCGGCTTTTGGTATGTTTGTTGGTCTACTTTGGGCTATTTTCGTTAGTTATCGTAAACCGAGACAATATAAACTGATTCATGAAGAAAGCCATGCCGAAGAGTTTAGTAATGTAAGTACTCGTTCACTTGTCGTCTCATTATTAGCAATTATTCTCTCTTTTACTGTCCAACTTTATACTGGATCGATGATTTTAGGTGCTTTAATTGGCTTTATCTGCTTTATTGCTTCAGGCTCAATTAAATGGGGTGAGGCAGACGGAATCTTTACCGATGGTATCAAAATGATGGCGATGATCGGCTTTGTGATGATATCAGCTCAAGGCTTTGCTGAAGTATTAAAACAGACTCATGAAATAGAACCATTAGTTGTTAATAGTGCCTCATTATTTGCGGGGAATAAAGTAGTTGCATCTTTTATGATGATGTTAGTTGGCTTGATCATTACACTTGGTATTGGTTCATCTTTCTCTACTGTACCAATTATTGCAGCTATCTATGTTCCTTTATGTGTTCAGTTGGGCTTTTCACCAATAGCAACCGTTTGTTTAATTGGTGCGTCAGGAGCGATTGGCGATGCAGGTTCACCTCCTTCAGATACTATTTTAGCAACGTCTGCTGGTTTAAACAGTGATGGTCAGCATGATCATATAAGAGATAGTGTTATTCCAACCTTTACCCATTTTAATATTCCATTGTTTATAGCTGGTTGGGTGGGATCATTAATTTTATAAATATTTAGATTGATGAGTTAAGGTCATTATTGGTTATGAATAAAAAGTCACACTCAAATATTCGAGCTATTTGTGCTCAAGCGATTTTTAATGTACTTGAAGAGGGGCAATCGCTTAGTACGGCCTTAACGT
The DNA here is from genome assembly GCF_026536825.1 of Gilliamella sp. B3367. Classification (NCBI taxonomy): domain Bacteria; kingdom Pseudomonadati; phylum Pseudomonadota; class Gammaproteobacteria; order Orbales; family Orbaceae; genus Gilliamella; species Gilliamella sp. B3367. The sequence continues at coordinate 88,574 of NZ_JAFNNJ010000007.1, read as the reverse complement.
TATTTAGCCATAAAGTAGCAGAAAAAGATCGCGCGCTAATGCAAGAAATCTGTTTTGGTGTGATGCGTGTTTTACCTGAACTTAATTTTTATATTCATACTTTGATGAATAAAGTTCTTACCGGGAAAAATCGAGTTCTACACTATTTATTGTTAGTGGGTATTTACCAAATTTTATATACCAGAATACCTGAACATGCAGCTGTAGGTGAAACAGTTAATGCAGTAAATGGTTTAAAAAAATCAGCGCTCAAAGGATTAGTAAATGGCGTATTGCGTGAATTTTTACGCCAACAAGAATCATTACAACGAAAATTTGTACAGGATGATAAAACACCTCAAACTTTGCATCCAAGTTGGTTAGTTAATCGTCTTAAGCAAGCTTACCCCGAGAAATGGCAAGCAATCATTTCTGCCAATAACCAAAAACCACCAATGTGGTTACGCGTTAATCTTAATCACTATTCTGTTAGTGAGTATCAACAATTGTTAATTGAACGGCAAATTGAATCAGAAGCTTTTGCTGATTTGCCTTGTGCTATCAGGTTATTATCGCCTGTAAATGTAACTAAATTACCTTATTTTGCTGAAGGAGCCGTTACCGTACAGGACTTATCTGCTCAATATGCTGCATATTTGTTAGAACCCCAAAATGGTGAGCAAATTTTGGATATGTGTGCCGCTCCAGGTGGAAAAACAACCCATATCTTAGAAATTGCACCTAAAGTAAATTTATTAGCGGTAGATGTTGATGCAGGTCGTGCTAAACGTATTGAAGAAAATCTGGCTCGCCTAAAACAAGTAGCAGAAGTTAAAGTGGGTGATGGTCTTACACCTGAAAAATGGTGCTTGGGTAAACAATTTGATCGAATTTTGCTTGACGCACCATGCTCGGCAACAGGCGTAATTCGTCGCCATCCTGATATCAAGTGGTTACGGCGAGATAGTGATATTGCGCAACTCACTGAATTGCAACGTGGGATCTTAACCAATATTTGGTCTTATTTAAAAACAGGTGGCACTTTAGTCTATGCTACCTGTTCAATCCTACCTGATGAAAACAGATTGCAAATTGAGCGTTTTTTTAAAGAAAACAGCAATGCCCAACTTGTGGGTGATACGAAACAATTTTTACCAACTATACACGGCGGCGATGGCTTTTTCTATGCTGTTTTAAAAAAAAGTAGTTAATACATTTTTACAATGCCAGCTCTGTTTAAAAATGATTAATGTATTAACATTGCGCTACTTACTGTAATTTTCAATCAATTGAACTAATTGCTGACTATGCTTTAATGCTTTTGCTTTTATTGTCGTTTTTTCTCCCTCAATAACAGGCGACACGCCATATAAAATGGCAGGGGAAAGGTATTTCATTTGCGTGTAGAGTGCTGAAGTTTTAACGGATTGAAGTAAATGATTCATTAATTCAGGGGAATATTTTTGAAAATTTTGCTCTGTTTGTCCTACAGTTAAACTTTGCAATAACTTTTTATCTTTTAATTTATCGCCTTTCGAGCCATAAGCAAATTGATAGGTTAATACCTCATCAAACCATATTTTTAGTATTGCTGGCATGTTGAACCAATACATAGGGTATTGTAGAACGATAAGATCATGTCTAAGTAAAGCAGCTTGTTCTTCTTGTACATTGATTTTGTAATCTGGATAAAGTTGGTGAATATTACGAATTTCAATATCCTTAACTTTATCTTGTAATGTTTCAATAATCGTTTTATTGGCAATTGATTGTTCAATATTAGGGTGACCTAAAATAATTAATGGCATAATTGTTCCTTTGTTTTTATACTATAAAAAATTTAGTTACTCTCTTTAGTTTAGTGATTAATATTTTTTCAGCAATATCTATCTAATTTGATAGTAGGAATGTGTATGCAAAGCAGTGAACATCGATCATCAATACGATATAAGAATAAAATCTATTATTGCCCAATAAGTTTAGCTATGGATTTAATCGGTGGAAAATGGAAAGGTGTTATCCTTTATTATTTGCTTTCTGGTGAAAAACGATTTAGTGAGTTAAAAGTGGTGATCCCTGAAATCACTGATATGACGCTGAGCATCCAGCTTAAAAAGTTGGAGGAAGATGAACTTATCACTCGTAGTGTATATGGTGAAAAACCACCACTTAAAGTGTTATACAAATTAACCCCTTTGGGTGAAAAAATTGGCCCAGCACTTGAACAGCTTTGTATGTGGGGACTATCTGTTTAGTCTTCTTTCTTCATTTCTAAACTGAAGCTAATTACTATTGATTAACAATGAAATTTCTTGCAAAAAAAGTTGAGGAACGGGGTTTTTGAGCCGTAAAATTTAAGAAATAACTTCTTATAATCCTTACTTGGACAATCTTTAGTAGATATGGTAAATTCCGAATCTGTTTTACATTTTTAAGACTTTCGATATATGGCTTATACATTAACCTATAATGATCTCCCAGAAAATATTCAATATTGGCAAGGTTTACCTTTGTCTTTAAATGGTTGTGAAGTTGTTCCATTGGATTACAATGCGGGTAAAACGGGTTGGATTATTTATGGGAAAAAGTTAAATAAAACACTGCTTTCAAAATTTCAAAGACAACTTGCAATGCCAATGGTTGTGGTTTCGTCTTGGAAAATTAAAACCTATCAAATAGTACGTATTGCTGGCGTAATGCCGAAAAAAGCCAAATCGATTTCGCTAACATTAGGTATTGATGTTTCACCAATTGATAATTTACCCACATTGCATTCCCCAGGTTTATTAGTCATGGATATGGACTCGACCGCAATTGGTATTGAGTGTATTGATGAACTAGCAAAATTACACGGTGTCGGTGAACAAGTTGCTGCAGTGACTGAGCTTGCTATGCGTGGTGAACTTGATTTTGCTACCAGCTTACGTAAACGAGTTGCTACATTAAAAGGCGCACAGCAAGATATTTTAGAACAAGTAAAAGAGAGTCTACCATTAACACCAGGATTAACTTATTTAGTTAAAGAGTTACATAAAAAAAATTGGCATGTTGCCATTGTTTCGGGTGGATTTACTTATTTTGCAAATCATTTAAAACAGAAGTTAAAACTAATTGATGCTCACGCTAATGAATTAGAAATTAAAAACGGTAAGCTGACAGGTAAAGTTAATGGGCAAATTGTTGATGCTAAATATAAAGCGCGGATGTTACAACAATTAGCCACCTCTTTAGATATTCCTATTGAGCAAACTGTTGCGATTGGTGATGGGGCAAATGATTTAATGATGATTAGAATTGCAGGGCTTGGTGTTGCTTATCATGGAAAGCCTAAAGTCGTTGAAAAAGCAAGAATCAGCATCAATTATGCTGATTTAACCGGTTTATGGTGCATCTTATCTACCAGTTTATTAAGTGAAGGCTAGGAGAAGAATTTGGCAAAAACAGTAAAGCGCGCTTATGTCTGTAATGATTGTGGTGCTGACTATCCTCGTTGGCAAGGTCAATGTAGCGCTTGTCATGCATGGAATACTATTACTGAAGTTAGGTTAGCTAGTAGTTCATCACGCAATGACCGATTAACCGGCTATGCGGGTGGTGCAGGACAAACTAAAATCCAAAAATTATCTGAAATTAGTCTGGAAGCCTTACCCAGATTTTCAACTGGATTTTCTGAATTTGACCGTGTGCTTGGTGGTGGTGTCGTACCAGGTAGTGCTATCTTAATTGGTGGTAACCCCGGTGCCGGAAAAAGTACTTTGCTACTGCAAACCATGAGTAAACTGTCAGCACAAATGAATACGCTTTATGTTACTGGTGAGGAATCATTACAACAAGTAGCGATGCGTGCACATCGTTTAGGTTTACCGACGGATAATATTAATATGTTGTCTGAAACCAGTATTGAGCAGATCTGTTTACTTGCTGAGCAGTCACAGCCAAAGTTAATGGTTATTGACTCAATTCAAGTTATGCATCTTGCTGATATTCAATCTTCGCCAGGTAGTGTGGCTCAAGTTCGTGAAACTGCAGCTTATTTAACGCGTTTTGCGAAAACCAAAGGCATAGCCATTATTATGGTTGGCCATGTGACTAAAGATGGCTCACTAGCTGGCCCTAAAGTACTTGAACACTGTATTGATTGCTCAATTTTACTTGATGGTGATGCTGACTCTCGATTTCGAACTTTACGTAGCCATAAAAATCGTTTTGGCGCAGTCAATGAGTTAGGTGTGTTTGCTATGACTGAACAAGGATTGAAAGAAGTCAGTAATCCATCTGCAATCTTTTTAAGTCGTGGTGAAGAGATGCTATCGGGCAGTTCGGTAATGGTGTTATGGGAAGGTACTCGCCCATTGCTGGTTGAAATTCAAGCGTTAGTTGATCATTCTGTATATGGCAATCCAAGGCGAGTAACTGTCGGGCTTGATCAAAATCGGCTGGCACTTTTACTTGCGGTTTTGCATCGCCATGGTGGTTTACAAATGGCTGATCAGGATATTTTTGTTAACGTTGTTGGCGGGGTAAAAGTGACTGAAACTAGTGTCGATTTAGCATTGATTGCGGCATTGGTATCCAGTTTTCGAAATCGCCCTTTACCACAAGATGTGGTTATTTTTGGAGAAATAGGTCTAGGAGGAGAAATACGACCAGTACCAAGTGGTCAAGAGCGTATTTCTGAAGCCGCTAAACATGGTTTCAAAAAGGCAATAGTGCCTATAGCCAATATGCCAAAGAAAAAGCCAGAAAATATGCAGATCTTTGCTGTTAAGAAAGTGTCGGAAGCGTTAGATATTTTAAGTGATCTTTAGAGTGTTCAAATATTGCTAAATACTCCGCCGATTTTTGTATCGGCGAAGTATAACTGGCTAATATTAAAGTTAATTAATAACAAATTTCATAACAAGGTTGATAGGCACTACCGCCAGGAAGCTTCATGCGATCTTGTTTTACATAGCTAAGCAGTAAATTATCTAATTGCTTCATGATTTCAGGATCACCTTGCAATTTATAGCGACCATGTTCAGCAATTTGCTTCATACCAAACTCTTTAACATTACCAGCAACAATTCCAGAAAAAGCACGGCGTAAATCAGCAGCTAATAATTCAACTGGCTGATCTTTATGTAGATTAAGTGATGCCATGTTTTCATGAGTTGGTTCAAATGGGTGCTGTAATGCTTCATCAATTTTGAGTAACCAGTTAAAACCATAAGCATCACCAGTTGCTAACCGTGATGATTTAACCTGTTTTACCCCATGTTTCATTATGCGAGCAACTTGTTCAGGTGAATCAATGATAATTTCATACAATTTAGTCGCTTCTTCGCCTAAAGTATTACGAATAAATTGATCAATCGCGTCAAAATAATCTTCACACTCTTTTGGACCTGTTAAAATAATTGGTAAAGTCTGATTTTTATTAGCAGGATTGAGCATTATCCCCAAAATATAAAGCAATTCTTCAGCAGTACCAGGTCCGCCAGGAAAGATAACTATACCATGCGCCATTCGAACAAACGCTTCAAGTCGTTTTTCGATATCTGGCATAATGATAAGTTCATTAACTAATGCATTTGGTGGTTCGGCTGCAATTATCGATGGCTCAGTCATACCAATAAAGCGACTATCTTTTATACGTTGTTGTGCATGACCAACAGCGGCGCCTTTCATTGGTGCTTCCATTATTCCAGGACCGCAGCCTGTACAGATATTAAGTTCTCGTAATCCAAGTTGCATACCAACTTGACGAGCATAATAATATTCACTTTCGTTAATTGAATGTCCACCCCAACAAACAATTAGATTAGGCTCTTCGCCAACGTGTAGGGCATTGGCATTACGCAGAATAGAAAAAACAAGATTGGTGATGTAATAGGAGTGCTCTTTTTCAAGCTTCTCGTTAGGTACCAAGTGTTTAATTGCCGTAATTTGGCCATTTAAAAAAAGAATATCACGTAAAACCGCAAACAGATTGGCTTGTATGGAGCGAATAATGCATTTGTCGACAAAAGCACTTTCAGGTGCATCAATAAGCTCTAATTTAACTCCACGCTCTTTACTGATAACGTTAATTTCGAACGATTTAAATCTATCTAGTAATTCTTTAGTGTTATCCGTTTTACTACCAGCATTAAGGGTAGCTAATGAGCAATTTCTAAATAATTGATAAAGTTCGCTATTTGCTGATTTTTTTAAAATATCAACTTCAGCCTGCGCAAGTAAATCCATTGATCCTAACGGGCTTATATGGGTAATCATCACAACCTCCATTTGACGGTTTTATCGACAAGGAAATCATTATATACCGAAATAAAATGAATACTAAGCAAAGCTGAAAATAAGCTTAAATATAAACCAATTAGGTGAATAAAAAATTATCTCTAGAGACAGAATAATAATTACTCTATAATAAAAAATATTAAAAAATTAAAATGTTAAATAGCCCGAATTTTATGGTTAGTGAGTTATCAATGAGAAAGGATTTTTATTTACTTATTAAAAATTATATCTTGCAGGTACGAGTGACATATTTTATGATCCGCAGACGCCGAATTTAAACCGTTAACACAATATAAAGGCGTATTATTGTAAAAAGCCAACATTGCCTAACTGACTACCAACTATTGATTAGATAGCATCAACGAGCAATAGAGAAGGAATTTTATGAAATCTTGCCCGACAACCTCCATTGAACATTATCAAATTATCATTGGTTATATCACCGATTTAGCAGTCTATCCATCACGAGAGACTTTTATTCAAGCCCGTCAATTAGCTGGGTGCGCTGATATTAATTTAAACTCAATCGGTAATCTCGCTGTGGTGTATAAAATCAATCAAATGATTGCTGCACAGGATTCATCCGGCAAGGGCGATACGCCAAATATTGAACAATATTACCGATTTAAATTAGGTGATAATCTAATTGAAGGGGTTTGTAGTCGTGTCGCTTTTGCTGATGGTGATTATGTTGAGGTTGTGGTTGACCCAATTGACGGCGGCAGCTATTTTGCCTATGCGCTACGTCGACCTGCTGATCATATAATATGGATGCATCCTTATGTTATAGAGGGTACAGAAGCGAGCGTTGAAAATCCTAAAACTCGCAAATCACTGATTGTAAAGGCCTTGGAGATGATCGGCATTTCAAGTTGTATTTGGGGCTTGATACAGCTCTATTTGCAAATCTCATTGGTGCCGACATTGTATCTCTTTATTTTTGGGATAATATTGTTGCCCCCTTTAAATATATTTTCTCGCAAAAAAAAACAAGTCTACACAGGTTCACCGATCGCAGACAGGATTTATACCACTTTAGGCTATCATAATCCTAAGCAGTTTAATATTGAAAAAGAGCAAGCATTATTCTTAAAGAAATTAGAGCAGTTAAGTGCAAATTATATAGCAAATTATAAAGGTCCATTAACCGATGGTGAGGAAATAATAAAAGAATTTCTTGATCAATATAAAAATCAACAATCGTCTAGCGATACTGAAAGTGACAAATTAATTAAGCATTACATAAAAATTGAACAAAATGGTATGCAGTGGGTCTATCTTTATCGCTGTGCGCCGACGATACCTAATTACATCACCGTTATTCATACTGAAAGGAATAATGATGAAATTGAATCATCTAATCAATCATCGAATAGTGATAATTGTCCGTAGTCAATAAATAGTGTCTATGCTAGACTTAAACAAACTCTGAAGCTTTTTCACCTAAGTGAGTTTCATATGGTGGACTAGCCGCGGTATAGCACAGAAATGGCTATGCTTCCCGATTTGGATAAGGTGTTTGTGATATGCAATTAATGGATAATTTTCAGCGTCGATTTCAATATCTACGCTTGTCGATTACCGAGCAGTGTAATTTTCAGTGCCAATACTGTTTACCTAATGGTTATCGACCTAATAAAGATCATCGTTTTTTATCGTTAAATGAAATTGACAATGTTGTGTCAACGTTTACTGAACTTGGTGTACATAAAATTCGGCTAACGGGCGGTGAACCGACTTTGCGTCGAGACTTTATAGATATTTTGTCAATAATTTCTGCTTATCCCAGCATCAAACAACTCGCTATCACAACCAATGGTTCACGGTTATTAAAAAATGTGCATTATTGGCAACAAGCAGGACTTAATGCTATTAATATTAGTATTGACAGTTTTTCTCCTTACATTTTTAAACAAATAACAGGCCAAGATAAATTACGTGAGCTGATTCAAGGCGTTGAAAAATCATTAGAAGTAGGTATTAGGAAAGTTAAAATTAATACCGTTTTGATGAAAAATATGAACGACCATCTGGCTGATTATTTAACTTGGATTAAAGATCGTTCAGTTGAGTTACGTTTTATAGAATTGATGGAAACAACAGAAAGCCGTGAATTATTTAATCGTTATCATTTAGCTGGTCATGTGATGGAATCACAACTTATTGAACAAGGTTGGCAATTACAGTCAAAAGAGGCGTTCTCTGGACCTGCTAAAGTTTATGCGCATAGTGATTATCGAGGTAAGATTGGTCTGATTATGCCGTATTCAAAGGATTTTTGTAAAAGTTGCAATCGATTACGTGTCTCGTCGATCGGTAAATTACATTATTGCTTGTTTGGTGATGCAGCGGTTGATTTACGGGATTTACTACAAAGCTCTGAGCAAAAAGCGCAACTTAAAGCTAGAATTTTATCTTCACTATTAATAAAACCTGAAAAACATTTATTACATACCCACCATTTAGGTATCACACCTAATTTATCTTATATTGGTGGTTAACATACAGTCTTGTTTGGGAATATGATTAATGTCCCAGTGTGATATCGCCCAATCTAATAACGCTTTCTGTGTGGCATCTTGCCAATTTTCGGGTATTTGTTGACCTAAAAATTGTAATGCTTGCACCGTTAATAATTTGGTTTTTTTTATATCAATTGGAGAGGCATGATTTTGCTTCGAGAGTTTATGACCATGACTATCTAAAGCTAATGGTAAGTGGCAGTAATTTGGGATTGTAAAATTAAATAATTGATAAAGTGAAATCTGTTTAGCGGTCACAGGTAATAGATCTGCACCACGAACAATTTCGGTTATTCCTTGATAATTATCATCTAATACAACAACTAGATTATAAGCAAATAATCCATCTTTTCGATGAATAATAAAATCTTCTAGTGCATTGATATGATCAATGCTTTGTTGACCTCGAATTTTATCATCAAAAGAGAAAATCGGATGATTCTGCTTTAAACGAATAGCAACGTTATTTAATGTTAAATGTCGCTCACGACAAAATCCATCATAAATATTGTTTTTAAGGCTATGGATCCGTTGTCTGGTACAATCACAATAGTAAGCTTTTTGCTCAGAAATTAATGATGCTAACACTGATCGATAACGTTCACTACAGTTAGACTGATATAAAACTTGATCATCCCAATAGAGATTAAAAGCTTCTAATGTTTTTAATATTAAAGATGATGCGCCTTTGACTTCCCTTGGAGGATCAATATCTTCAATACGAACAAGCCATTTACCATTGCTGGCCTTGGCTTGTAAGTAGCTACCGAGAGCTGTCACCAACGAACCAAAATGTAATGGTCCAGAAGGTGACGGAGCAAAACGACCAATATATTGCATGGGCGTATAGGATAGAAAGAATAATTAAATGAGAATCACATACCCATTTGTTTTTCACGAAGTTCAGCTAATGTTTTACAATCGATACATAAATCAGCGGTAGGTCTTGCTTCTAAACGACGGATACCAATTTCAACACCACATGATTCACAATAGCCAAAATCATCGGTTTCAATTTTCTTTAATGTTTTTTCAATTTTTTTGATAAGTTTGCGTTCTCTATCACGCGCTCTTAGTTCTAAACTGAACTCTTCTTCTTGAGTTGCGCGGTCGGCTGGATCTGGGAAATTAGCAGCCTCATCTTGCATATGAGAGACAGTTTTACCCATTTCACCTTGTAATTGTGAAAGCCACGCTTCTAAGATTAGTTTAAAATGTTTCAATTGCTTAGGATTCATATACTCCTCACCTTTCGCCTCTTTATAAGGCTCAAGCCCAGCAATTGATAGCAGACTAAGAGAAGATGTATTTACTTTTTGTTCCTTTTTCACAGCAATCCCCTTAAATACACATTATTTTCAAGCGCTAAACTATAGCAATAAATTAGCCTTTGGCAAATTTTTTTTACTATTTTTTTTGTGCTAAAAGTGCAGAATATTACAACTATATGTTATTAATAAGATTAATTATTCATCCCATTTTTTTAAATTATTCAAAGGACATTTTTTAATTAAATCAAACAGCTTATCGTTATCAGGTAAGATGAGTTCTGGTGAAATATCAAATAAAGGATAGAGTACAAATTCTCTATTTTTCATATGATAATGAGGAATTGTTAGTCTATCGTTGTCTATTATTAAGTCATCGTATAATAATATATCTAAGTCTAATGTCCTTGCTCCCCATCGATTATCTTTGCGTACCCGACCTTGTGATTTTTCTATTGCTTGTAGTCCATCTAATAAAGCTATAGGTTTAAGTGAGGTGGTTAACTTTATAACTGCATTGAGGTAATCATTTTGATCTTGTGGACCGAGCGGTTTACTGCGATAAAATGGTGAAATGTCAGTAACTACGGTATAGGGTAATTGTTTTAGGGCTGCAATAGCTTGATTAGCTTGAGCTAGTGGATCGTTAAGATTACTGCCTAAGGCAATATAACATATTGACATAATTGGATGTATTTTTTCGTGATGTTTAAGCGTAGAGATATTTTAGCACATATAAAGTGTTATCAAGCTAGATTGCTAAATAATGATTATTTCTAGTTATTAAGATATAGCGATATAATCTTTTGAACGCATATGTAGCATCCACTATTTGCTCAATATTTATTGAGATTTGTATGAGAGTTTAGAATGCATCTAGGTCAACAATTGAGTTTGTTAATAAAAAATACGCCAATTATTGAGCAACAATCAGTCCTTGAATGTGCAATTAATGGTGTTATTGATTATTTTGCGAGTAGCTTACAGGCATCTAATGAAACTAATGTTCAGCAATTACTGGCTTGGATAAATGATGAAGGTGGCAACAATCGAGCTTGGCTTATTGGTCAAAAAAAGTTAGCAACCAGTCGGCAAGCAGCATTATTTAATGGTTTTCAAGCACATTGTTTAGATTATGATGATGTACATATTGATGTACGTGGTCATCCATCAGCGGTTATCTTATCAGCCTTATTTTCTAGTATCCGCTTAGATGATTCATTAACGCGTTTAGATGGTCGTCGTTTTTTAACTGCCTATGTAATAGGTATTGAAGTTATGGCCTTATTGGGACGATGTGTCAATCCTGAACATTATGAAAAAGGTTGGCATACAACAATCACTTTAGGTGGTATTGCCGCAACGGCTGCTATTTGTTATTTATATGATGAACCATTTCTTGTTCAAGCATTAACTTTAGCTGCGACGCAAGCGTCAGGTCTGCGATTAATGATGGGGACACCAATAAAATTTTTGCATGCGGGATTGGCTGCACAACATGCTATACAATCGGTTGAATGGTTAAGAGCTGGGATTTCAGCAGATAAGGATTTTCTTGATGATAACCTCGGTTTTTTATCAATATATGGACAAGGCAATGATAATTTAGATTTAACTGTCTGGGCTAAGCCATGGAAGATTGTTGAACCAGGGTTATGGTTTAAGACTTATTCATATTGTTCTGCCGCTTCATATATTGCTGATGCGGGTAAGTTAATTTATAAGCATCCTAAGTTTAATGTAGATAATATTGATTATATTACTCTTTTCTTTGCTCCAATTAATAGTGATGCAGCACTGATCTATAAAAAGCCATTATTAGCTGAGCAAGGACGTTTTTCAGCAGAATATATTTTGGCATTGATTTTACTCGGTATACCTATCGATTTTGAACAATTTGCTTCAAAGCCAATAGCTGACAATATCCTACAATTAATCCAAAAAATGCAGCGTAGTTATGATATACAATTAACCCCTCATCCTGATGCATATAATAAGCGCTATGTCGTTATTGAAATAGTATTAAATGATGGACAAAAAATTAGCCAACGACTGGATATTCCTAAAGGATCACCTAAAAATCCTTATAGCCAACAAGAATTGGCCGCTAAGTTATTTGGAGCATTGCAAAATGAAATTAAAGCACAACAATTATTGTCTGATATCTATGCTCTAGCCAATGGTATGGATATTAAACAATTACTCATATCGCATTGGAAAATGCTTTGATATCTACTATAAACAGTTAATTATTTTATAAATATAAGCTTAAATTTCAAAATCAATATCATCATTGAGTTGCCGTAAAAAGCGTTGAGTTAACTCGTGTTGTGGGTTATCAATTAATGATTTTGCTGGCCCTTCCTCAACAATAATACCATTAGCCATAAAGATGATGCGGTCGGCCACATACTTTGCAAACTCCATTTCATGGGTTACGATTAGCATAGTTATCTTTTCTTTGGCTAGTTTCAGCATCACTTGTAAAACTTCATGAACTCTCTCAGGATCTAACGCAGAAGTTGGTTCATCAAATAATAATACTTTTGGTCTTACAGCTAATGCCCTAGCAATTGCAACACGTTGTTGTTGCCCTCCCGATAATGTTACAGGATATTGATCAGCATAAGCTAACATTCCAACTCGCTCTAACAATGATATTCCGTACTGTTGTGCCTCACTTTTCTTCATTTTCTGTGCAACAATTAATGGATAAGTAATGTTTTCTAAAGCTGTTTTATTTCTAAATAAATTGTAGTGTTGAAAAACCATTGCTGATTGTTTGCGTAAATTGGTCTCTTGCTTATGGTTGTAATGTTCACTATTGAGTATTACTTTATCAATACGAATCGTTCCTGTATTAGGTTTTTCAAGTAAATTAAGACAACGCAATAAGGTTGATTTTCCCGATCCGGAAGGTCCAATAATGGCAACTACTTCACCTTCTTTGATATTAAGATTTATTTCTTTTAAAACTTCATTATTTCCAAATCGTTTTGATAAATGAGATACACTAATCATCATACTCTCCTTAACGATGATATGGTTTAGTTAGTTTACGTTCTAACTGCTTTTGTAACCATGAATAGGCGACAACAGTTAGCCAGTAAACAATACCGACGGCTAAGTAAGTTTCAAAATAGAGAAAAGAATTAGCAGTTAACATTTTTCCTGCTGCTAATAATTCTTGTACCCCGACAAAAAATGCTACAGAAGAGTCTTTGAGTAGTGAAATAAACATATTCCCCGCATTCGGTAAAGCATTAATCATCGCTTGAGGTAATATAATTCCTCGATAAACCTGAATTGTACTTAATCCTGAGGTTAATCCTGCTTCTTTTTGTCCAAGATCAACCGAAGTTAAGCCAGCACGAAATATCTCGGCTAAATAAGCTGAATATTTTAAACTAAAACAGATAATAGCCGCCGTGGTTGCGCCTACCTGTTTCATAATTGGAAATATTTGTGGTAGGCCATAGTAAATAATAAACAGTAAAACGACAGATGGAATTCCACGAAATAAAGAAATAAACAGCGCCAAAAAAGAATCAATTACAATAATTTTATTGTTTCTAATCAAAGCAATAGCAAGCCCTAATATAGTGGCAAACACAAATGATATAATGGCAATAAAAAGTGTAACTGGCAGATAAGGTAATATCTGCGGGAATACACTAAAGAAATAGTTTATATTAAAATTCATGAGGTAATATCTTCACCAAAATATTTAATTGAAAGATTTTTCAATGTTCCATTAACACGTAATTTTTCGATGGCTTGGTTAAATTTTTCTCGTAAAGCTTTACCTTTTTCATCCTTACTAAATGGGAAGGCAACTTGTTCAATAGTAATTGGTTCGCCCACTAATTTGAATGGTAGATTTTTTCGTTTAATTTCTGCCAATAAAATTGGTTTTGAATTGACATAACCATCGACTCTTTGAAATTCTGTATCATGCATTGCTCCATCTCGAGTTTCATAGGTTTTGATCGTAATTTCGTTATTAGGAAATGCTTTTTTAAGATTATTAATATGGTTTGAACCAAGTACCCCTGCAATAGTTTTACCATTAAAATCAGTTAACTGATTAATATTGTTATTATCTTTGTGTGTAACAATTTGACTACCATAAAAACTATACGGCTGAGAAAAATCATATTTAGCTTGACGAGTTGGTGTAACTGCCACTGCATTTGCTACCGTATCTAAACGACCTGAGTCAAATTGGCCCATTAATCCACCAAATTCAGCAATTACCCATTCAACTTTAAAACCTAACTCATTGGCAATTGCTTCTGTGACTTCGACATCAAATCCAACTAACTTTCCATCTTGTTTATAACCATTCGGGTAACTTTGACCGGTTGAGCCTACTTTTATAATGTTTTGTTCCGCCGCCTGATTGTTTGATTGATTATCACAACCACTCAGGGTAATTAATAAAATAGCAGAAAACCATGTTATTATTTTTTTCATTATTGATGACTCCTCTTTTTCCATTCGGAATAGTTTTTGTGATTTAATATTTTTTCAAAATAAAGGGTAGTATGATCACTGGTTAAATTTACTTGCCCTATTTGTTGATATCCTTTTTTGCGATATATATTGGCTAGCCATGGATGATTGGCTGCTGTACCTAAAGTTACGGCGGGAAGCTTAAGTTGGTTAATTAAAACTTCTTTTTCAACCCAATCCCATAAAGCATTACCATAGCCTTTTCCTTTATAAATTGGATCTGTTGCAAACCAGCCTAAATGTGGTAATCCATAAGGTCCTGGGTTATTTCCCCATGGAAAACGTATGCTTAAGGTTGATATTAATTTATTGTCCTTTTCTATTATATAAACTGCATTCGAATCAATATGATGAATTATTTCTTCAGGTTCGACAGTAGCTGCTGCAAAATGAATGCCTAACTGTGACGTAGCTTGATATGCTCGGTGCAATAATTGTTGATATGCTGGAATATCGGAACAGCTGATTAAGCGAAAATTCATAATAATACTCCGCTTTGCTCCGCATATTTGATTACTTGGTCGACTTTTTGTGGTGCAGACCCCAGATAATTAATTGGATTTAACCAATTATCAAGTTCAGACTCGGTAAATTGTTCACTTAAACGTGGATCATCCAATAGGAGTGATTTAAATGGCCGGTTTTGTTCAAATGCTTGCATAGCATTTTCATAAATTAAATGGTGAGCAGTTTGTTTTCCTAATCGCTTGCCAATTTCGAACATTATTTTTTCTGATAACAGTAAGCCATTTTGTTTTTTTAAATTAGCTAACATTTGATCAGCATTGACTTTTAGTCCTTTTAAAACAGCTAAAGCGGTTTGAAGTTGTGCTGAAATATAAAGATTAATTTCTGGCAGGGCAATCCATTCTGCCCGCCAGCTCATGGCATCTCGTTCATGTTCAACTTTCATTGATTCATGAATAAGTGCTACACTTTTTAATAGAGGTGCGGTAAGACTAGCTAAACCTTCTAAGGCGGCTGGATTACGCTTATGTGGCATGGTAGTTGAGCCAATTTTACCATCTGAAAAGGGTTCTTCCACTTCATTAATTTCCGTTCGCATAAGGTTGTAAAATTCGTTACCAATTTTGCCAAGCGAACCGCTAATAAGAGCAATAACTGATGCGTATTCAGAAAAACGATCTCGTGCAGATTGCCAACCAATATTGGGTGTATTTAGTCCAAGTGAAGTTAATGCACGATTTTCCACTTGTGGACCCAATTCACCCATTGATGCATAAGTGCAAATAGCTCCGCTAATATTGCCGACTAAAACTCTTTGTTTTATTTCAGATAAACGTTGTAAATGACGAACAAACTCGTCTAACCAAACCGCTAATTTAAAACCAAATGTCGTCGGTAATGCTTGCATACCATGGGTGCGACCTACCATCGGTAAAAATTGATATTTTTTTGCTAACCGTTTGAGTTCATTTGCGATCAGTTTGGTATCACGTTCAATTATTGCAAATGATTGTTTTAGTTGTAAGACTGTCGCCGTATCAACAATATCTTGGGTCGTTGCACCATAATGAATAAATTGACCCGCTTCACCCACTTGTTTTTGCAGTGCATTAATGGTTGACATTAAGGAGTGTTTGGCTTTAGCTGCTTCATCGGCTATTTGTTCAATAGATAGTTGAGAGGCATCGGCTTTTTCAATAATTGCATCGGCAACCTCGCGTGGAATCACACCTAGTTCACCTTGTGCTTGCGCTAGGGCAACCTCAACTTGTATTTGTTTTTCTAAACGATGTTGTTCTGACCAAATGGCGCGCATTTCACTCGTGCCAAAATTATTACCTAAAATCAAAAAATCTATAACGTGTGATGCCACTAAATCACCCTCAATAATTATTCTCTACTCTGTTTAATAATTATTCATAATAATTCAATCATCGTCTAATAATCAGTTTGTCTATTGATATAACAAAATGGAATAAAAACGTTGAGTTTTAGCTCATTTTGGTTTCAACCGAACCATTATTGCCAATTATTGATGAACTGATTGGATTTTGGGTTGATACTCCATATCAATTTATATATTTGCTATCAGACGACTACTTAAGTGGGGATTTATAAAAGTGAATAAAAATAAGAATTAGACTTTATATAATTAAAAGATAATCGATAATTATTTGTGTTAGCTCAGTATGTTTAAATTCATTTTGTTACACTTATTTATCTTTGCATTAAAATAATTTAGCACGGATAATATTCAGGCTACTGCTTGATGAATCGGTAAATAGTATGATTCACTGTTTTTGATGATGATTCTTGACAGCAATAGAATAGACGATATTGCTGTCATACTTAGTTCTATGGTGCAATATGCAATTCTAATTTTGCTTTCCAGTTTCTGGCATCATTGCCATTTTTTATCGGAATTGAAATTCTTGGCATATTAAAATCATTGGTAAAAAGTATTAAACTATAATATTCTTTTTCTTTATAATGCGTTTTTGCTGAATTTCTATTACCCTCTGTTTTAGCTACCGTTTTTGTCGTTACTTCCAGTTCAACATTTCTGAAAAAATCATGAGGAACGCTAGCATATATATTTGCAACTGGATTCACAAAATAAAAAGTCTTACTATTGGGATAATATATAACAGAAGTTGCATTTATTATTCCTATAGTAAGATCAGGCGTCCAACTCATATTTAAAATTTTTGCTAAAAGTTTTATTTTATTTGAGTTTTTTAGATTTATATAAATACTAAGTATGAAAGTCACGACAAAAATCACAAAGAAAAGATAACCGATATTCCTTAGTATATTTGAACTAACAAAGAGATTAACGAATAATATAATTAGAGAGATAAAAAAATAAAAAAATTTTGCGTTAATTAAACCAATAATTATCGAACCCGCATTTAAAACTGAGCGTAAATCTTTACTAATCATTTTACAATCCTTGATGCTTTAAATAAAAAATGCCTATATATCATGATACAGCCCTTACAACTACAAATTAAATCGTCCAAAATTTTGCTAATAATATTTTTATAACACTTCAACTATTGATTCACAAAGTCTAGACATATTATCAATAGTCATTCCCGCAACATTGATACGACCTGAATTGACCATATAGATGCCATACTCATCACGCAATTTTATTACCTGTTCTTCACTTAAACCACTAAATGAGAACATACCATTTTGTTTAGCAATAAAGCTGAAGTCTTGGTTAGCACTTTTATCTTGTAGTGTTTTTACAAATAACTGTCGCATACGATGAATGCGTTGGCGCATACTGGTTAATTCGTCAATCCACTCTTCTTTTAGCTCATCATTATTTAAAATATAAGAGACAATTTTGGCGCCATGTGCTGGTGGATTAGAGTAATTGGCTCTAATAATAGTTTTTACTTGACTAAATGCTCGATCGGCAATTTCGCTATCAGCAGCAATTAAAGTAAACGCCCCAACACGTTCATTATAAAGTCCAAAGTTTTTTGAGTAAGAACTAGCAATTAGGAGTTCTGGTTGGTTATTGGCAAATAGTCTAAGTCCATATACATCTTCTTCTATTCCTTGTCCAAATCCTTGATAAGCTAAGTCGAATAGTGGTAACCAACCGTTTTTTAACGCTAATTCCGAAATAGCTTGCCATTGTTCAGGCGTTGGATCGATACCAGTTGGGTTGTGGCAGCAGCCATGAAATAGTACCGCATCACCAGCGACAACTTGACTTAAATCAGTCATTAAACCATCAAAATCTAGGTCTCGCGTTAATGGATTGTAGTAACGATATTCACGAACTTCTAAACCTGCGGTTTGAAATACGCTACGATGATTGGGCCAAGATGGATTACTTATCCATACTCGTTTTACTTTGGTACGTCGAGATAAAAAATCAGCCATAATTCGTAATGCACCAGTGCCTCCAGGTGCTTGAGCTGTTCTAGCTAGTTGATTTTCAGTACCAAATAGTAGAATTTGGGTAGCATTATTAAATGAGTTAAGACCATCAATTGGTAAATAACTTTTTGTGATTTCATCATTTAAAATCAGATGCTCAGCTTTTTTTACACTTTCTAAAATAGGTGTTTTGGTCGTCTCGTCTTTATAAACACCAACACTTAAATTGATTTTGTTAGTGCGTTCGTCCTTGTTATAAAGATCCGCTAAACCTAAAATGGGATCTGCAGGCGCTGCTAATAAATATTCAAACATAATATACCTATTTCTTTTTTTGAGCTTCAATGCATTATATACACATTGTTTGGCAAGTTACAATTTCGTTAACAATCAGGCTTCGAAGCAATAATTTTACCACTATTGGTGTTTTCAAATACAAATTGTTAACTTTCAATTTCAAGTTTTTCAAGAAATGATTTTAAATCAGGTGCCAATGTGATTAATTGTCCTGTTATTAAATCTTCTTTAACAATTTCAGCAGTTAAATTATTTATTGCAATAATTTCAGTGTCCTTATTAGTTGAGCCAATAAAAAGAGTCGGATGGCGTTTTAATTTTTTTTGCTGTGATAAATGCGCAATTAAATTCTGCTCTAAATTAGAGAAGTCGTCATCACTCCATGGTTGAAGTAAAATTACATCAATATCGGCAAACTTTGCAGCCATATTAGCCGCATATTGTGTGCCATAATAAATATGAGCGCTTTGATGTATTTTTATATTAATTATTTGTTCAACGATGGTTAAATTTCTTGGTGGAATAAGTAAATAAGGCTGCCAATAAACAGTAAGATTTTCGGTTTTTATAATACAAGGAGAAGGTAATGAATGTAACTCTTCACTTTTGGGTGCACCATCAAATTGAGCAATCCAACGATGGGTAAAATCAGTTAAGGCAATTTTTTCAGGTAATTCCATAGATAAATATTCGTTCATTTTGTAAGCAAATCTAAATTATATTATACGGATAAAATTAGGATATGCACCTGTGTTAATGTTAGGTTTGTAAATTACTAAAATAGGTCATAAAACTATCAGTAATGATGTAGAAAATTTAGACAAAATCAAATTTAGAAAACTAGCGACTAATGCTGCATTTTATTATACTTTTAGCCTATTTTATTGAGCGTTTAAAATTAATACTTAATTGTTTATAAAATAATCACTTTAATTTACTTGCTATCCTCTGCTGAAACGTGAATAATAGACAAGGATAATTTATCCTTGTAATGCAGCAATGGCGTTAGACATTACAGTTTGTCAAAATAAAATAGCGTAAGTAGAATTATTATAATTAATTAATATGTTTATTTTAAACAATCATATAAAGATTTAGTGGTTTGTTAAATTGTAGAAATTTGCAAACTCATCATTGAAATAATATCAATAATTGTATGTTTAGTGGTGTTCAAAAAGTATATAAGTGTTTTGAATGTAATATTACCTCTAAAAATGTATTGATGTTGTATATACGGATTTCACATAAAATAATAACAAAAATAACATAAATAAAATAATGAAATACTGTATACAAAATATTAAGTTAAGTACTATTGTTTATCATTGTTAAAATAAGCATTTATTAATAATAAGATTCTACCTACAGTTAATTTAGATTAATGAAGAGTGTAGAATAATGAAAAGAATGCTAATCAATGCAACCCAGCAAGAAGAGCTGCGAGTTGCCCTTGTTGATGGCCAACGCTTGTATGATTTAGATATCGAAAGCCTTGGTCACGAACAAAAAAAAGCCAATATTTATAAAGGCAAAATCACTAAAATCAACCCTAGTTTAGAAGCCGCTTTTGTTTCATATGGTGGTGAGCGAGATGGTTTTTTACCATTAAAAGAGATCGCAGAAAGCTATTTCCCTTCAAATATTTCTGGTCGGCGTAGTATTAAACATCTGCAAGAAGGCCAAGAAGTTCTTATCCAAATTGAAAAAGAGATTCGTGGTAAAAAAGGTGCTGCTTTAACGACTTATATCAGTTTAGCCGGTAGCTATTTAGTATTAATGCCAAATGACCCAAGAGCAGGTGGGGTTTCGCGCCGTATTGAGGGAGAAGAGCGTGCAGATCTAAAAAGAGTTATCGATGCGCTAGAAAAACCAAAGGGCATGGGTGTAATAGCTAGAACAGCGGGTGTGGGTAAAAGCCAAGAAGAGTTACAACAGGATTTAAATGCGTTAGTTAATTATTGGACAGCGATTCAAAATGAGTCAAAAAATCATCCAGCACCAAGCTTAATTCATAAAGAAAGTGACATTATTACTCGAGCATTTCGTGATTATTTACGTGATGATGTGGGTGATATTCTTATTGATAATCCTAAAGTACTGGAAATTGCAAAAAAACGATTAGCTGATTTAGGTCGTGTTGAGTATGTTAGTCGTCTTAAACTTTATGAAGGTGATGTACCATTATTTAATCATTTTCAAATCGAAGGTCAGATTGAATCGGCATTCCAACGGGAAGTTCGCTTACCATCTGGTGGTTCGATTGTTATTGATGCAACTGAAGCATTAACTGCGATCGATATTAACTCAGCTAAATCTATTCGTGGTAGCGATATTGAAGAGACTGCATTTAATACTAATCTTGAAGCGGCAGAAGAGATTGCTCGCCAATTGCGGTTACGTGATTTAGGTGGCTTGATTGTCATCGACTTTATTGATATGACGCCAATTCGTAATCAACGTGAAGTGGAAAATCGCTTAAAAGAAGCGATGAAAACCGATCGAGCAAGAATCCAAACCACTCGTATTTCCCGTTTTGGTTTGCTTGAAATGTCCCGTCAACGTTTAAGCCCATCTCTACGTGAAGCAACTCATCATATATGTCCTCGTTGTCAAGGAACGGGTACAGTTCGTGATAATAATTCATTATCACTTTCAATTCTTCGCTTAATTCAAGAAGAGGCGATGAAAGAT
This sequence comes from Gilliamella sp. B3367, assembly GCF_026536825.1. NCBI lineage: Bacteria > Pseudomonadati > Pseudomonadota > Gammaproteobacteria > Orbales > Orbaceae > Gilliamella > Gilliamella sp. B3367. Next base: position 67,153 of record NZ_JAFNNJ010000007.1, on the reverse strand, counting down.
AATACGGTTCAAATTGATGTGATTGTGCCAGTACCAATTGCTAGCTATTTGCTTAACGAAAAGCGTCGTGCGATTAATAATATCGAAAGAATGCATCCGGATGTTAAAATCGTCATTGCTGGCGATGAAGAAATGGAAACACCACTTTATAAAGTGATTCGTAAACGTAGTGGTGAAGAGACAGATGTATTAAGCTACAATTTACCTAAACTAATCCGTGAGCTTGAAGAGGAAGAAGAAGATCAAGTCGCTGAATTAGTGGTAGAGCAAGCTGTATTATCAGGTCCTAAAGTAGAAGCGAGTAAAGCATCTAAAGCGAAAAGTGAACCGAAAAAAGTTGAAAAATCTAGTGGCTTATTTGGTGGTTTATTTAAGAAAATTCGTCAGTTATTTGTTTCCGAAAAGGTAGAACCTAAACCAGAAGTTAAGCCTCAATCAAATAAAAAACGAGATAATCAACGCTCAAATAATAGACGTCAGCGTAATAATCGTAACAATTCAGCTGCAAATAATAATGTTGCAACTGATGAAGTTAAAGAGACTACACGCTCTAATCGTCGTACAAAACAAAATAATAATTCATCTAATGCTGCGAATAATATAAAAGCTGATAAAGTCGTTAATGAGGCGGCACAACCACCTAAGCAAAAAGAAGCGAAACCAAGACGTCAACAGCGTGCATTAACGAAGAGTGTTCGTGTTAAAAATAGTGATGTACCTGCTCAAGCTGAAAAAGTGTGTATCCCTACTTTATTATTGCCGGTTATTGTTCCTGAAACAGGCGATAATGCTGTAACTAACGATTCACAACCGAAGCGTCAACGAAGAACATCTCGTCATTTGCGTATGAATACACCACGGACTAAACGACGCGGTAAAAATAGCGAATTAAAACAGTCTGCAATGCCATTGCAATTTGCTGCTGCGTCATTAGAGCTTGCATTAGGCCGTGTATCGGTTGATTATAGTCAAGTTAGCCATGATGAATCGCTTAATGCTGGTCCAGTGATCCCTTCACTTTTATTACCAATCGTAATTAAAGATGATGTAGACATCGCTAAAAACGTAGTTGCTAGTGAATCTCAATCAAATATCACAACTCAAGCAAATATTGAGAAATCACCTACAACTCAGGTAACAACAGAATCTACAGCAGATCCTGCAGCGGGTTATTCATCATCAATAATGACTAAGGCTCCAGCTCCGGACTATGTGGAATCTGATAGTGGAATAAAAACACGAGAAGAGTTGGATTATCGTTATGACGGTAAAGGTAATGCTGGTGGATTAAGTGCTCAAGATCATGCTTATGCCGCAGCAAGTAAACCGGTCATACCTGAATAGCAGATAACTAAAACAACAGTGATGGATATCACTGTTGTTTTTACTCATAATAAAGATAAACAATGATTATCTATATTTTAAAAAAAATAGTGACGTTTTCATTTATTATCTGCGTACTTGCTCAGATCAGCTTTTGTCTGGTCTATTTTGATCCTCAATCTATTTTTAGTGATTTAACTTTTGTTGATGCCTATAATGCTTTTTTTAAACAATTACTACAAGGTCAATTTAGGTTAGTATCAGGTGAAACTTTACCATTTTTAGATACCTTATTAACAACGTTTGAACTTTGTATTTTAGCATTGCTTGTAGCTTTACTTATTGGATTACCTTTGGGTATTTTTCTAGGTTTAAGTAATATAAATTGGTTGAATACTACCATTCGTTTAGGCTGTTTAATCTTTTATTCTTGCCCGATTGTTATGCTCGCAACAATTGTAATGTTTTATCTTTCCTCGACAATGCCGATTTCAATGAACTTTGATATCGCACCATCAGTAACCGGTAGTTCTTTGCTAGATATTTTAATTTCATCAAGGCCAGATAAATTCACTGCATTGTTAGATCAGCTTCACTATTTATTTTTGCCAACAATTATTTTAGCTATTCAACCAAGTATTATGACCATTCAACTAGTCAGTGAAAATGTCAAAAATACTTCAAGACAAAATTATATTAAAATGGCAATTATCCGTGAACGTTCACCGTTTAAAGTGTTACGTCGACATTTATTACCAAATTCAATTCCGGCAACAATTCCACAATTGACATATAACACCACGACTTTATTATTTTTAACTATGGTTATTGAAATTTTATTCAATCGAGTTGGTTTAGGCCAATGGGTGATGATGGCTTATCGTAACCATAATTATTTTATTATTGCGATAGCAATTCTTGCGTGTGGAACAGTAATTAGTTTATTGACTTTATTAGGTGAGATAACAGCTATCGCTATTTATCCATTACGTCATAAGGAACATTATGTCTAGGATAATTTTGTTAGGTAAGCGAATAAATTCATGTTTCCAAAGACTTCATAGCAATTTATACCTGATCATAAGTTTTTATGGGGTTTTAGCAATTGCTTTTATTGCATTATCAACCAAATGGCTTTTTCATGCTCACTTGAACCCTATCTATGCAACTTCATTGCCTCCTGCTTGGTGGCCTAATGGAGATATTAATCATATATTAGGAACAACTGATCAAGGGCAAGATATTTTTGATTACTTATTAATTGGTTATCGGTCAACCATTTCAATGACTTTAAAAGCGGTTTTTTATGTCATCATAATCGGTGGAGTGATTAACTATTTAATGTTTTTTGTTTCATTTATTAGGCCTTTTATTTTATTTATTTTTAGATTTTTTATGGTCGTTCCGCCATTACTTGGTGTAATTGTTATTAGCTTGTTATTGGAAGATGATATTACCAATATTTTAATTGTGATTGGTTTATCCTATTCACCGCGCTTCATTTATAATATCCATCAACGTGTTATTAAGGAATGGAATAAAACCTATATTACTGCGTATCGACTCGATGGATTATCCTCATTTTCTATCTTAAATCATTATATTATCCCTAATATTTTACCCGTTTATTTGGCTGAAATTGTTTCATTATTTGGTTCAGTTATTTTAGCGATAACAACAATTACCTTTTTGGGTTTTGCTAATGATTTTTCTCGGCCAGATTTAGGCATGATGATGTTTAAGATGAAAGATATGATGGATGTTAATTTGCTTGCTTTTTTAGCTCCGGGTATTGCTGTGTCTACTACAATTACTTTGGTTTATTTATTCAATTTTGGATTATTTGGCCAGCGAGTAGGACATTAATTATGGCATTATTAGACATTCGTAATTTAACTATTGAGTTTATTACTCCAGATGGCCTTTTACGCGCAATTGATCGCGTGAATTTGAAGCTGTCTGAAGGCGAAATTCGAGGTCTAGTTGGCGAGTCTGGTTCTGGTAAAAGCCTTATTGCTAAAGCTATATTGGGTGTGACAAATCATAATTGGAAAATATCTGCTGATCGTTTTCATTTTAATGATATCGATTTACTTAAATTGACACCAAAGCAACGTCGAAAAGTCATCAGTGACCATATTTCGATGATTTTCCAAGAACCGCAGTCTTGCTTGGATCCCTCAATGAAAATAGGGCAACAGTTAATCGAGGCTATCCCACGAAGAACCTTTAAAGGACATTGGTGGCAGCGTCTATTTTGGCGTAAACATCGAGCTGTTGAATTATTACATCGCGTTGGAATTAAAGATCATAAAGAAATCCTTAAATCATATCCTTTTGAATTAACGGAAGGTGAATGTCAAAAAGTGATGATTGCAATTGCATTAGCAAACCAACCTAAGTTACTTATTGCAGATGAACCAACTAATGCTATGGAAGCAACAACTGAAGCGCAAATCTTCAGGTTATTAGCGAGTATGAATCAGAATATGGGGACGACTATTTTACTTATTAGTCATGATTTACAAATGGTTACTCGCTGGACAGATCGTATCAATGTCCTTTATTGTGGACAAACCGTTGAGGTTGCGGATAGTGAAGATTTAATAAAATCGCCTTATCATCCTTATACTCAGGCATTGATTTATGCTATACCTGATTTTGGTAAAGCCATGCCACATAAAAGCCCATTGAACACGTTACCAGGGGTTATCCCTTCATTGGAGCATTTACCTATTGGTTGTCGATTAGGGCCACGATGTCCTTATGCTCAAAAAAAATGTATTCAAGCACCTGAACTTATTCTTATAAAAGATCATTCTGTGGCTTGCCATTTCCCATTAAATACTGATGAGTAAATACAGGAATAGTTAATGAACCCAATATTAAAAGTCCGAAATTTATCAAAACGATTTAAAATTCCTAAAGGACTCTTTGGTCATTTACAAATTGATGCCGTTAAACCATTGTCGTTCTCGCTCAACGAAGGTAAAACACTCGCCATTATAGGACAAAATGGTTCAGGAAAATCGACACTAGCCAAAATGCTGGTGGGTATGATAAAACCAGATAGTGGGGATATTTGGATTGACGGTAATAAAGTTGAATATGGTGATTTTGTCCATCGGTCACAACTTATTAGAATGATATTTCAACATGTTGAAAGCTCTTTTGACCCAAGACTTCGTATTGGTCAATTACTTGAAATTCCACTTAAACGCAATAGCAATTATAGCGCTCTTGAACGTGAAAAATTGATTAGTGATGTTTTAAAACAAGTAGGCTTACTGCCTGAACATGCTTCTTATTATCCATCAGTGATGGCAGCGGGGCAAAAGCAACGCGTCGCATTGGCTAGGGCCTTAATTCTGAAACCCAAAGTTATTATTCTCGATGAAGCTTTAGCTGCGTTAGATATTTCAATGCGTTCACAGATTGTTAATTTGATGTTGTCTTTACAAGAAGAACAGAATATTTCTTATGTCTATGTAACACAAGATATTGGTATGATGAAACATATCAGTGACCAAATTTTAGTTATGCATAATGGTGATTTAGTTGAATATGGTAATACTGCTGAAGTCTTAGCTTCGCCATTAAGCGAAATCACACAAAAACTGATTAATAGCTATTTTGGTGAGGCTTTAACCGCAGATACTTGGCGGACCGATACTCGAATCATTTAAATTCTATTTTTACTATTTATATAACTATCATCACACTTATTTGTTAATTCATATAATCTGCTATTGTTCTGATTTTGTTTAAAATATTATATCTATTTTTTCTAACAAAACGCTCGACAATCTTTCTAAAAAACACTATATTTAGCTATATGGATTTCTAGACGTCTATTTGAAATGTTATAAAAAGTAATTAATAGGAGCTTTTAATATGCCTATATGTATTCCAGATTCATTACCGGCAGTAGATGTGTTACGTAATGAAAATGTATTTGTGATGACTTCAACTCGTGCTAATACTCAAGAAATTCGTCCACTAAAGCTTCTCTTCTTAAATTTAATGCCTAAAAAGATCGAAACTGAAAATCAGTTTTTACGTTTGCTTTCCAATTCATCTTTACAAGTCAATATTCAACTCTTGCGTATTGATCAACGTGAATCCAAAAATACCCCTGTAGAGCATTTAAATAGCTTTTATTGTGATTTTGAAGATATTCGTGAGCAGAATTTTGATGGTCTTATCATAACTGGCGCACCATTAGGTAAAGTCGCATTTTCAGATGTAGTGTATTGGCCAAAATTAGCTGAAATAATTACTTGGGCAAAAGATCATGTTACTTCAACAATGTTTGTTTGCTGGGCTGTACAAGCTGCATTAAATGTACTCTATGATATGCCAAAATTTACTCGCTCACAAAAATTGTCAGGCGTCTATCAACATCAAATCATACAACCTAATGCGCTTTTAACTCGAGGTTTTGACGATACTTTTTTAGCGCCACATTCACGTAATGCTGATTTTCCAATAGATAAAATTAAAAGTTATACTGATTTGACGATTTTAGCTGAATCAGATTTAACCGGTCCATATTTGATGGCAACTGCGGATAAACGTATGGCTTTTGTAACAGGGCATCCAGAATATGACTCCTTCACCTTAGCTAATGAATATAATCGAGATTTGAAAGCTGGAATAAATCCGGAAATTCCTTACAACTATTTTCCTGAAAATAACCCAAAATTAACGCCAAAAGCCACATGGCGAAGCCATGCTTATTTATTATTTAGTAACTGGCTCAATTATTATGTTTATCAATTAACACCATTTGATTTAACAACTCGCAATTTGACAATTGATGATTAAATGATGGGATAATTGACTTAGTAAATCTCCAAATTGAGTTTGAGTACCAAATTTATCTTTTATATTGAAATTATGTTAACCGTTACAAGCCTACTAAAATAGTGTGTTAAAATTCATTGAGTAGGCTTTTAGTATAATCACTGGTACTTGTGATAGTTGCGTTGTAGGGATTTGTTTAATCAGCTCGTCTTGATATAAAAAGCAATAGATTGACTAAGATAAGTTACAGCGTGTAGATCATGCGAGAGAAATAACTCAGTCAAAACTCTTGTAGTAGTGATTTCAGTAGATCTAAGCTCTTGAGTTGATGAACAACATCAAGGGAGCGGATAGGTTCATAAAGAACAATTAATGATGGATAGCTGTTAAATTCTACACCATTTAATTGTTTATTAAATAATACGTTAATTATTGTATATAAACTACTTCGTTTGCTAGCCTGGTTAATACCTGTTTATATGATTGTTAGTGTAAATTATCATCTGGCGTAATGAATAAAGTTGAAATCCATTTATCCAACTTTTTTGGGGTAATCCAAGTTGGACATGATAATCAGCATGAGTAGGTACTCAAAATGGTGAAACATAAGATTGAGGGTCACAAGGTTTACTTCAAGATACAATATATTAAATATCAAAACCACTGGCGCGTTGCAAATCTAAGTAAATCTGTTTTTCTTCACCTTGTAATATAAGCTCAGCACCAATGGCTTTTAAATCAGTTTGTATTGCTTGAGACAAGGTTTTATTAATCGCATTTTTAATAATAAAATTAAGTGTAATTTGTAGTCTTTGTCCGTTTTTTTCGCTATAAAGAGTATGAAGCATTTTATATAGTATGAATTAATAAAAATTTTCATAGTTATTATGCCTATTACTCTTTTTCTGCTCTGATCATAAACATTGGGGTAGAATGATAATTGATCTGCTCAATTTTATCCCAAACATTTTTTGATATATCAGTATCAATAAAGACTTTTTTATAACCAATTGACAATAAGGTATTAACATCCCATTGCGGTCTAATCTCTTGGCTTAATGGTAGTAATCTTGCAATGCGTTCCATCTCTTCGGTATCTGTTTGTACATAATGATCGTCTATATCTTGATTAGCCGTATTACGTCTGTCTCGTTTATATTGAAAATAGCGGTATTTATCAAACAAAAATAGATACCAGTTCGCATCAAAATTAAGTAATCGACCTCCTGAATTTAATACCCGATACCACTCTTGATAAGCTAATGTAGGGTTATTTAAGTTCCATGTGACATTCCGTAATACAATTAAATCAAAACTATTATCCTCGAATGGCAAGCATTGTACATCAGATAACACAAAATTAACCTCCACGCCATATTGTGTGGCGTTGTTTTGTGCTTGAACTAACATAGCTTCAGTCACATCAACTGCCGTTACATTATGATCGGCTAACGCTAGTATGATAGCCAAAAAACCAGGACCGGTTCCTACATCTAAAATGCGTAATTTTTCTTTTTTAGGGGCATGAGTTAAAATTAAATTTTGCCAAATAGTTCTTTTTTGTGTTGCCAGTTCTTCTTGATTAGTTTGACTATATCCTAGGGCTCGATTGGTCCAATAAATGATAAGATCTTTTACAATGTCCTCATCGCTATTGTTATATGGTTGTAACACTCGCTTTTCTCGCTTCTATATATTGTTTTTAATTATTTTTTTGTAAATTTTGATTGCTGCACAAGCAGCACCATATCCATTATCGATATTCATTGTCATAATTCCTCCGGTACAACTTGATAAACAAGCGTTAAGAGCAACATGACCTCCTGCGGCAACACCATAACCAATAGAGGTAGGAACGGCAATAATAGGGGTATCAATTAAACCAGCTAAAACAGTAGGTAAAGCTGCCTCCATACCTGCAATAGCAATAATTATATTGTAGGTTTGTAATTGGGGTAATTGTTGTTGCAGGCGCCATAATCCCGCAACACCAATATCTTGAAATAGATCGACTTTTATTCCGTGATAATTTAACGTCAGTTTTGTTTCTTCACAAATTGGGGCATCAGATGAGCCGGCAGAAACAATGGCAATATGGGTTGATTCCTCTTCAATTAATGGTTTTGGTGAACCAAATACAGCACATTGACAATTTTCATGATAATTGATTTTTGCTTGCCAATTGGGTTTTAAACGCTGATATTTTTGACTCGTTAAACGAGTAAACAGTAATGATTGTTGATTTTGCTTAGCAAGTGATAATATCGTTTCGAGTTGTTCAACTGTTTTATACTGGCAAAATACAGCTTCTGAGATGCCACATCGTTGAGGACGCTCAAAGTCCATGATAATATCCGGTGTTTTCATTTTTTATTGCTTCCTTTAATAATTATTAGATATTTTTTACCCCGATAAAAGCACTACCTTTTTTATAGGTTGAAATTTGAACATTATGAGAGATAGCTAGAGGTTCTATAATCAGTTTTATTTTGTTAACCAGTGAATCTTTTTGATGATCGGATAACTGATTAAAAAGGAGGGGTTCTAGCTCAAGTTCAACTTTATCATTACGTATTCTAAAACGAACAAGATCCGTTTTTAGTTCTGAACGAACAAAGTTTTCAACGTGATCGACCGCTTGTAGATAATCCGGGTAGATTTTAATCCCTGTCTCAATTCGGCTTGATAGGCAAGGGGATGCTGGAATATCTTTTAAATCATTGAGTTGTAGATGCTCAACCATCTTACGTATCATTATTTTATCAATCTTGAGTTCAACATAAGGTTGTCTTACATTTTGTTCTTTAGCAGCAATTAAACCCGGTCGATAATCGCCTAAATCATCTTGATTGGTTCCAGTGATTAGCACTCCATGATGTAACTTTTTAAGACGATCAAACAAACAACTTTTACAGTAATAACACCGATTCACCGGATTGTTTTGGTAAGATTCATTATCTAGCTCCCCTGCTTTTATAAATTCGATATGCCAACGATATTTTTGTGCATAATTTCTAACTCGTTTAGCATCTAATGTTGGAACCGAAAGCGAAGTTGAATGTGCAATAAGTGCATTTTGTCCCAATGTATTGTGAGCAATATAAGCAAGTAACATACTATCTATACCACCACTGGTCGCAATGGTACATTTTTTTATTTTTTTAAACCATGATGTAAGAATTAAAATAGTTTCTTCAATATCTTGATTAGTCATGATTTGATATCCTTCTCATTCGGCTTTTCATGATGACTTAATTGCTTGGTATAGGTATTTAGCGCAGATTGTTCAAATTTATATTTTATATTTTGACGCTCGGCATAGGATGTTTCTAGTAATTGAATACAGTCAGACTCTAATTTTGCAGTGAAGTTGTGATTGGGTCGGGCAGCAATTTTAATCGGCCAGGATTGTTGATCTGCATTTATCGTGATTTGTTCTCTTGGTAGTTTAGAACGCTTAACTTGCCAATACCTTACACCTAGAGTTGTTGTTTCAGTAAATAGTTGAAGACATATATCAGTTAATTTATCTGGCTGGCACAGTATTTCTATTCTGCTCATCCAACGTCCTTTTTTGCCTTTTATTTGTTGACTGACTAAATCAAGTACCCCCGATGATAATCTTAATTTATCTTCAGATATTGCCAGGCTTTCAGCGGTCATATCATCAATATCACACTGAATAATATAGACACTATCATGTTCTAAATTTGTTTGGGGGTTAGTGGTAAAAACGTTTGCCCTCATTATATTAGGTTTTTGTTTAAAAGACCGATTACCACAACCATAACCACTTTTAATGAACGTACCATTTATAGGGCCAGGACAATGTTGCATAATCCAAGCTAGAATAGCAGCCCCAGTTGGTGTAATTCGTTCACCGATTTCATCATCATAAGTCCACTGAAAATTGGTGAGTATCTTTAAAGTTGCTGGCGCGGGTACAGGTAAAGTGCCATGTGAGCACTTTATTGTGCCTTGCCCCCAAGGTAGAGCAGAGCAAGACCAACTCGATACGTTGCTCTGAGTGATCAGAAATGCCGCTGCAATAATATCGATAATAGCATCATCCGCGCCGACTTCATGTAATCCTATATTTTCTAGTGTAATGCCGTGTACTTCGCTTTCAGCTTTAGCCAAAATGGTATAAATTGCTTTAGTGCATTGGTAAATCTTATCATTATCTTTAATTTGATCTAATTTTGTTAAAATCTCTTGCCAGCTATAATGTTCATGCTGATCGTTCATTAATAATCTATTTTTTATTATTGAGTGAGATTGATCGTTTAATGGCTTCAAAATGAGATGTTGGGTATCCTCGATTGCTTGTTGATTTTTCAAGATAATAAATTGTTTACCCAAGATCTCTTTTTGTCGTGTAGCCTTTATTTCGAGTTGATATTTTTTAAAAATAGCTAATGAAGATAAAAATGTACGTAATGGGGTTTCCAGTTCAGGAAATGCATCTAGCATTGCTGAACAGAACATATCTCCAGCTATACCGCCCACTATGTCTAGATGAATATGCATTATGTAACCTTTCAGATTTTTCTAAAATACAATGTACTTAACATTAATTCTAAATACATTGTATTAGTTATACTAGTTACTTCGATCGTATATTAATTAATTTATTGATTATTTTACTAATAGTTTCTACTCACTTGTACCCACATTTTTCGGTAAAATGAAAATCAGGATTGAACCAATTACCACAACTAGACCGATTGACAATAAACCAGCTGCAGGAGTACCTACAACATTTTCAGAGTGTTGTCTTAAAATAGGGGCTCCAAAACTAAACAGTGCACCAAACATATTGACAAATCCAATACCAGCAGCTAACGCGTTACCAGTTAAAATTGATGAAGGCATGATCCAGAAAATAGGTTGGCAGGCAAAATAAGCCGTACCGGCAATGCATAAGGCAATAATGGCTGGTATAGGGCCAACGTAAGCAGATAAACCTAATGCAACTCCGCCTACTAATAATGTGACTGCACAGGTATTACGTCTCTCTTGAACTCTATCTGAGTATCGAGGTATAAAAAATGTCCCTAATAATGCACATAACCATGGTAGTGAAGTGACGAGAGAAGTCATAAAGTTAACTTTACTTGACATAATACTGGCCACTTGGCTTGGTAAAAAGAAGATAAGTCCATATACACCACATTGAATACAACCATAAATAATAGCAAAGTGCCATATTCTTGGGTTTTTCAATGCATCCATAAGTTTAGCTGACGCTGCTTTTTTATTGTTCTCTTCTGATAGCATTTGATTAGCTAGTAAGGTTTTTTCTTCTTTAGAGAGGAATCTAGCGGTTGCAGGAGTGTCATCTAAATAGAAGAATGTCCAAATACCTGCAATAAATGCTAATGCACCTTCAATTACAAACATCCAAAACCATCCCGGATGACCAAGGAAACCATGTAATTCTAAAAGAGCACCAGAAAGCGGTGAACCAAATGCCATTGCCAAAGGCGCTCCCATATAAAACAATCCCATTACTGCTGCACGATTGGCTTGCGGGAACCATTGTGATGTTAAATAGATCATACCAGGAAAGAAACCAGCCTCGGTGATACCTAATAAAATACGAATGGTTAAGAATTTCGCTTCACTGTCGGCAAATCCCATACCAGCAGATAAAAGCCCCCAAGCTAAGGTTGTTGCACCGATCCAGTATCTGGCGCCAAACTTTTTTAAACATAAATTAGCTGGTGCACCTAAAAATGCGTATACTACGAAGAATAATCCAGCACCTAAAGCATAAGCTTCATTGCTTAAACCAATGTCAATTTGATAACTCTCTTTGGCGAAGCCGATATTTGAACGATCCAAAAATGCTAAGACGTAAAGTATTAACATAAAAGGAATTAAGCGAAGTTTTGTCTTTTTTATTACCGACAATAATGTAATATTACTCATAAGGGGACTCCCTAGCCTCGTTATATAGACTATATTAATTTTGTTATAATTTGATTGTTAAGCTGTTAGAAATTACATATCTATAAGTTAATTCCTATATCAGTTACATTGTTATTTTCATCAAATGCAATATATTCAGGCTCACTTAAAATCTCGATTTGTGCATTTGCTTTTGCATCTTCAAGCATATTTTCTGAGATATATAATTCATCGATATGTAAAGTGTTGGCAATCCTGATAATACGTGCTTCTTTTCGTCCATCTAAAATAATGCAGGTTTTAACAGCAGCTTGTATGGCTTGCTTATCATTAGCTAGTATCACCGGAACGTAACCGTCCTGGCTTAAGCGTGATGTAAGTACATTTGGGTATGTTTCAGGAAAATCGACTTTATCAAGTAAACGTTTTGTAGAGAAATCAGCAAATCCCATACCGGTTGCATTGCCGCCGCTTTTTTCATGAAGATCGAGTACCACTATTCTATCTGGGCGTATTGAGGCAATGGGTTGCATAAATGGTGTACAGGCTCTGCCTGTAACATGGCAATCCATACCTCCACCAGAGTAAATTTTACCCATTAAATCAACAATACAGATATCAACGTTATCAAACATTACTTTAGGAAAGTAAGTTTTTGATTTTGCCAGTAAGGCTTTTTCGCGTTCTTCAAGTTTATTAGCGGGGATAGCTTCAATGTCAACGACCTGATCAAAGGCATTTTCAATAGTGCCAATACCAAACAGGAAAGGAGTATTAGCGACTTTAATTCTTGCCATATTGACGATATTTTGCGCCATACAGCCAAAACCATAAGTGTGGCAGGAATCAGCACCTTTTTGTTTCGCAAATCCAATAGATAGCATTTTGATAATGCCACTTTCAATAGGTGCAGTAAATGCGTTGTGAGCTTTGATTCGGTTGATACAAATAATGCCATCAGCTTGCATCGCATTTTTATCCATTAATACTTCTAACCCGTTAGGTAGCTCTCCTACTTTTACTGTTTCCATCGAGGAACGTATTTCACAACCAAGAAACTCTTCTGTCATGCCTAATTTTTCTAAAACATGGATTTGTCCTTCAGCAGTGGCTCCTCCATGACTTCCCATTGCTGGTACACCATAAGGTTTAGCCCCTAAGGCTTTTAATTCATTAATTACAGCTCTTGCAATTAAGTCTATTTTAGCAACACCACGGCTACCTAAACCCACTGCAATCACCATATCTTTTTTTATTGTATTTTTTATTTCTGGTTTAGAAAATTCAATGTGAATTTTTTCATCAATATCCTGAATTTCAGCAGGCGATTCGAAGCGCTGTCTGATCCTTACCATTCTTGGTAGTTTTATATCATTGAGTAGTTCATCAACAAATGACATAGTTTTCTCCTAACTTGGAATATCATTAAAATTTAAAGCAATACATTACATAAAAGCGCCCATTTGCCATGGCACAAATTCCAAACTTCCATAACCAAATTTTTCACTTTTACTTTTTTCCCCTGATGCAAATTCAAGGAGCATTGAATATAGGCGTTCTCCTGCCTGAGCAATTGATTCATTTCCTTCGATAATATCTCCGCAATTCATATCCATATCTTCCTGTTGTCTGTTCCATAAGAAATTATTTGAAGCGACTTTTAGGGTGGGTGTTGGAGATGAACCTAGTGCTGAGCCTCGTCCAGTTGTAAAACAAAGAATATTAGCTCCACCTGCAATTTGGCCCGTTACAGCCATAGGATCAAATCCGGGCGTGTCCATAAACACTAATCCTTTACTTGTGACAGGTTCTGCATATTCATAAACAGCGACTAAATTTGATGTTCCTCCTTTTGTGATTGCTCCAAGTGATTTTTCTAAAATTGTGGTCAAACCACCGGCTTTATTTCCTACAGAAGGATTATTGTTAATTTCACTTTTATTTTGTTTACAATGCTCTTCCCACCATTTGATTCGTTGAATCAGTTTTTCACCAACTTGTTGAGATACGGCTCGTCGGGTGAGTAGATGCTCTGCGCCGTATATTTCGGGAGTTTCAGATAAAATAGCCGTTCCACCTTGTTGAATAATTTTATCTGCTACATAACCCAAAGTAGGGTTGGCTGATATACCCGAATAACCATCAGAACCACCACACTCTAAAGCGAGGATAAGTTCTGATACAGGGGTTTCTTGGCGTTGAACTTGATTGGCTATAGGTAACATTTCCTCAATAATTGATATAATTTTATCAATTGTTTTTTTGGAACCGCCTGTTTCTTGGATAGTTAGTGTGTGTAAATTTTCATTTTCAGTTAAATGAGCAAAATTCATCATATCTTTTATTTGTGATGATTCGCATCCGAGGCCAACAATAATCATACCTGCAAAATTAGGATGTGTTGCGTAACCTGATAAAGTTCTTCTCATATTCGTCATGGAAGGTCCGTCTTGTCCAATACCGCAACCAAAACTTTGAGGTAAAGCGATGACACCATCAACATTGGGGTAATTGACTAGTCCAACTTTGTTATAGTAAATTTCAACTGCCTTAGCTACAGTTGCACTACAATTTACTGACGACATTACCCCAATATAATTACGGGTAGCGATTTTGCCATTTTTTCTTCTGATACCTAAAAAAGTATCAATTTTATCTGTAGGGGGGAGTGTATGTACGTCTTTACCAAACGCATAGTCTTTATCAAAATTACCTACGCCAACGTTGTGAACATGGACATGTTCGCCTTTTAGAATCGGTTTTGTTGCAAATCCAAAGGTTTGTCCATAACGTTTGATTTGTGCTCCTTGTTCAATATTGCGAATAGCAATTTTATGACCTTCGGGTATGTTATTTAATACTACAAGTTCATTGGATAAACACGTTCCTTTGCTAATAGGAATTCTGGCTATAACAACGTCATCTTTCTCATTTAATTTAATTATAGGACTTATATTGCTCATTCATTACTTCTCTTTAATATGCACTGCTAATAGAGGTAAGATTATTCATATTTACATAATTGCACCCGGTTGCCATGGGACAAATTCAAGTGATCCATATCCAAATTTTTCACTTTTTGTTTTCTCACCAGAAGCGACAGCTAATATCTTTTCAAAAATACGTTTACCTGCTTGCTCCAATGTTTCTTGTCCTTCGGCTACATCACCACAATTAATATCCATATCTTCTTCTTGGCGCCGCCATAAAAAATTATTAGATGCAATTTTTATACACGGTGTCGGTTTTGAACCATAGGCTGACCCCCTCCCTGTGGTAAAACACATAATGTTTGCACCACCAGCAATTTGACCTGTACATGCAAATGCGTCATATCCTGGAGTGTCCATAAATACTAAACCTTTTGCGGTTACTGGTTCTGCATATTCATATACATCCATAAGATTTGTACTTCCTGCTTTACAAATAGCACCAAGCGATTTTTCAAGAATAGTTGTAAGTCCACCTTCTTTATTGCCTGCGGATGGATTGTTATTTAATTCTGCGTGGCATCTTTTGGCATAATCCTCCCACCATAAGATTCGATTAATAAGTTTTTCACCTACTTCTTTCGAGTCTGCTCGGCGAGTAAGGATATATTCAGCACCATAAATTTCAGGAGTTTCGGCGAGTATTGCTGTTCCACCTTGTTGTACAAGTAAATCAACAGCTACGCCAAGGGCTGGATTAGCAGAAATACCTGAGTAACTATCAGAACCACCACATTCAAGGGCTAAGACTAATTCCGATGCAGGCACCTCCTCTCTGGTGTATTGGTTTGCTTCATTTAACATGCTTTCAATAATAGAAATTCCCTTATCGAAAGTTTTTTGTGAACCACCAGTTTCTTGAATAGTCATGTGTTGTAACATAGGACCTTCATTCAATTCTTTTACTTGGATAAGATCTTTGATTTGATTAGATTCACATCCAAGCCCAATTATTAAAATGCCAGCGAAATTTGGATGATTTGCATAACCACTCATTGTGCGTTGCATAATCTTCATCAAATCACCTTTCATATCCATGGCACAGCCAAAACTTTGTGGAAGCGCTACGATGCCATCTATATTTGGATAATCGTCTAATCCTTTTGCTTTAAAGTGATCTTCAAGGCGGCGTGCAACTGTTGCACTGCAGTTAACCGATGTCAATATGCCGATATAGTTACGAGTTGCTACTTTTCCATTTTTACGCTTATAGCCCATGAAAGTCCTTTTTTCACTGGCTTTTGGGGTTTCATTCTTATCTGCACAAAAGTCATATTCATGTCCATAATCACCCATTTTTAGATTATGTAAATGTATGTGTTCTCCTGCTTGGATATTGCAAATTGCATAACCTATAATTTGATTATAGCGTTTGATTGGTTGATTTTTTTCAATATTGTGTAGTGCTATTTTATGGCCTTCTTTAATATCAGCTAATACTGAAATATTTTTTTCTTGAATTACATACCCTTTGGTTACCGGAAAACGAGCTATGGCAACATCATCATTAGGATGAAGTATAATTACTTTAGATACTTCGCTCATAATTTGCTCCTAAAACTAATTAATAATAAATTCTTATAAAATTTTTGAATCAGATAATAATTTTTTAAGTATTTTCTTTTTATCGGAAGTTAATGGCATTACTGGAGCTAAAACTTCAGTTGATATATTCACACCTGTTAGTTTGATTGCTTGTTTAATCACACCAAAGAAAGGGGTTTCAATGGCATAGATAGGCATCAATTTTGCTAATTGACGTTGTAATTTAAATGCTGTTTCATAATCTTTTTGTATGAACGCTTTATAAATTCCCTTAGTAATTTTAGGTGCAAAATTAAACGTTGCCGGAATACCACCATGACCACCTAAAATCAGCGTGTCTAGCATATATTCGTCAAAACCACTAAAGATGATAAAATCGGGTCGGAAAGAATGGACTTTGTTGATCACTTCTCGTGTATGGCTAATGTTATCAATAGTATCTTTTAGCCCGATGATATTTGGCAGATCCTTTGCCAACCGGGTAATTACATCAATACCAATGTCTTGACCAGTTAGTGCAGGAAAATTGTAAAGTAGGATCGGTATACTAATATTTTCAGCGACAGTTTTATAATGGTGATAAATTGCATCACTATTCAATAAGGCATAGTAAGGATTCACAACTAAAACAGCGTCCGCACCTATTTGAGCAGCATGTTGACCATATTCAATCGTTTCTTTGGTACTTGGGCTTGATATTCCAATCATAACGGGAATACGTTTATTGATATGCCTCACCGCAAATTCAGCGACTTCGAGCCTTAGTTTAGGTGGCATATGACAAAACTCACCACCGCTACCTAAAATCAAAACGCCATCCGCTTCATTTTTAATAAGATGATCTAATAGGTTGGCCATTCCTTTTTTATCTAGTTTTCCTTGTTTATTTACGATTGTCGGAACGGGAGGGAATATCCCTTTAAATTTTTCTATATTCATCTCTTCTCCTTGTTCACTGAGTAGAACATAATTTCTTTGTTGTGAACAAATTATTGGTGAAAAAATTTCGAATTGCAATCAATTAATACAAAAGAAAATTAATTTTGTGATCATTCTCTCATTGTAAAGATTATTTTTTTTGGAAGTTTATTTTTTCCGTATAATGAAATTAAGTTCTTTTCTGGGAATTTTTTAAAGTGTTATTAATTTAAGAGGTAAATATGATTTATTACATTCCACCCGTTAATTTATTAGGTAAAGGTTGCCTGTCTGAGTTAGGCGTACCAGTGAAAAAATTAAATTGCAAAAAAGCATTCGTTGTTAGTGATAAGTTTTTAATTGGTAATGGCACTGTAGATAGAGTGGTTGATATCTTAAAAAAAGAGGGTATTGAATCAGTTATTTTTTATGATGTGAAACCAAATCCAACGGTTGCCAATGTTGAAAATGCATTAAAATTATGTCAAGAATCAGAGTGTGATTTTATTGTATCAATCGGTGGAGGTTCACCTCAAGATTGTGGTAAAGCCGTTGCTGTTTTGGCCACCAACGGTGGCAAAATTACTGATTATGAAGGGATGCATAAAAGTAAACAAAAATGTTTACCTATTGTGGCAATAGCAACCACTGCTGGTACTTCTGCTGAAGTTACCATTAATTATGTTATTACCGATGAAAGTAGACATGTAAAAATGATTATGGTCGATCCCAATACGCTGGCATCAATAACCGTTAGCGATCCTGATTTAATGATTTCCAAACCTGCCAATTTAACCGCTGCAACAGGTATGGATGCGTTAACTCATGCAATTGAAGCGGTAGTTGCTAAAGGTGCGATGGATGTTACTGATTCAACCGCATTATATGCCATAGCTCAAACTTTTAAATATTTAGCCAGAGCAGTTAAAAACGGTAATGACATTCAAGCCAGAGAACAGATGAGTTATGCCTGCTTTTTAAATGGTATCGCTTTTAGTAATGCTGGGCTAGGTAATGTGCATGCTATGGCACATCAATTAGGTGGGCTTTATGATTTACCTCATGGTGTTTGTAATGCGATGCTATTGTCGGTAGTCGAAAAAGAAAATGCTAAACATGCACCACAAAAATTTAGAGTGATTGCTGAAACAATCGGGTTTGATACAAAAGATAGAAGTGATCAAGAATGTGTTGATTATGTGATAAAAAGAATTGAAGATTTAGCGCAAGAAGTCGGTATTCCTAAATCATTAAAGGAATTGGGGGTTAATAATCCTGATTTTGAATTATTGGCGGAAAATTCAATGAAAGATGCCTGTGCTGGTGCCAATCCCGTATTTTTTGATAAACAAAAACTTATTGAGCTATTTAAACAGATCGCTTAATAACTTCTTGAATAAAATAGTTAAAATAATATTGAATTATAATTATTCAATATTATTTTAAAACTTATTGGTTAACTGTTGGCAGGCTTTACGGACTAACTCTGAGTATTTTTCGATTTTCTCTACCGGTAGCTGAAAAAGAACGCCGGAAATACTTATAGCCGCAATTGGTTCATGATTTTTATTAAATATCGGTGCTGCGATACAATGTACGCCTTTTACATCTTCCTGATTATCGTAAGCCCAACCTTGCGACCGGATTTTAGCTAGCTCTTTTTTTAACTGTTTTTTGCTGGTTATAGTGGTATCGGTATATTTGGGCAATTTGTCTTCGGGTATCAGTTGATCGATTTTCTCATCAGGTAACCAAGCTATTAATGCTTTACCAATACCAGAACTATGTAATGGTAATTTTTTGCCAATCCAAGTACGAATACCAATAGCTTGGTCATTTTCAATTTTTGCAATATAGACAGAGTAAAGCCCATCAAGAACACCTAGATGACAGGTTAAGTTGGTCTGATCTCTTAATTTAGTCATCAATGGTTCTGCGATTTTTGTGATATCGAACTGTTCTAACGATTTGTCTCCCCATTCATGCAATTTTAGTCCAAGATAAAACTTATTTTGATCTTGACGTAAAATACCATGCATAACTAACGCATTAAGCAGTGTCGAAGTACTACTTTTAGGTAAATTAAGGTCTTGAAATATTTGACTAAAAGTTGCACCTTTATTTCCATCTAAATAATCACAAATGCGAACAATTTTATCCAAGGCTGGTACTAGAGTCTGAATATTTGGCATGAAATATCCTAATATAATAATGTAAGAAATTTATTTAGTTTATTGGTTCTAATTTATTAAAAAATCATTTTTTGAACGGTTATGTGTATCAAATATCTTATTTTTTACATTATATTCAAGTTATTTGATTTGGAAAAGAAAATAACTTCTATTATTTTTCTATCAACTCGATTTGAAAGGATAAATCCTTATCTTGCATCATGTTATCCATAGTTATATCATGGTTAATAGTGCTATATTAATTAAGGAATAAGTTATGTTAAAGTCAATAGATCCAACTACTACATCCG
Source organism: Gilliamella sp. B3367 (assembly GCF_026536825.1). Classification (NCBI taxonomy): domain Bacteria; kingdom Pseudomonadati; phylum Pseudomonadota; class Gammaproteobacteria; order Orbales; family Orbaceae; genus Gilliamella; species Gilliamella sp. B3367. The sequence goes on along the minus strand of NZ_JAFNNJ010000007.1, from coordinate 47,176 downwards.
CTTGGAAGTCCCTTCAAGTTAGTTATCAGAAGCATTGCGATAAGACGATTGCTCAAATTCTAAAAGATGAACCTAAACGAGTTGAAAAGTTAAGTATTCCTTTTGAAGATGAGTTCTTGGTTGATCTGTCTAAAAACCGCATTACTGAGGAGACCTTAAAGCAACTTTATCAGCTCGCTGACGAGTGTGATTTAAGCGGGGCTATTAATGCCATGTACAGTGGTGAAAAAATTAATCGGACCGAAAACCGAGCCGTTTTACATATTGCGCTTCGCAATGTATCAAATTCACCAATTTATGTTGATGGTAAAAATGTTATGGATGACGTCAATGCTGTGCTGGCGAAGATGGAATCCTTTAGTAAAAAAATTATTAGTGGTGAATGGAAAGGCTATACTGGTAAAGCGATTACTGATGTAGTTAATATCGGAATTGGAGGTTCAGATTTAGGGCCAGTGATGATTACCGAAGCATTACGCCCTTATAAAAACCATCTAACTATGCACTTTGTCTCTAATGTCGATGGTACTCACATTGTTGAAGCTTTAAAAGGTTTAAATCCAGAAACAACGCTATTTTTAGTTGCATCGAAGACCTTTACAACTCAAGAAACTATGACTAATGCACAAACCGCTCGTCAATGGTTACTTGATGCTGCAAAAGATGATAAAGCTGTTGCGCTTCACTTTGTAGCTTTATCAACCAATGCCAAAGAAGTAGAAAAATTTGGTATTGATACTGCCAATATGTTTGAATTTTGGGATTGGGTTGGTGGTCGTTATTCTTCTTGGTCTGCAATCGGCTTATCAATTGTACTTTCAATTGGTTTTGAAAACTTTAAACAGTTTTTAGCTGGTGGACATGCGATGGATAAACATTTCCAAAGCACACCAATTGAAAAAAATATCCCAACATTACTTGCTTTAATTGGGATTTGGTACAATAACTTCTATGGTGCAGAAACCGAGGCTATTCTACCTTATGATCAATATATGCATCGCTTTGCAGCTTATTTTCAGCAAGGGAATATGGAATCAAATGGTAAAAGTGTTGATCGTAATGGCAACAAGACTACTTATACTACAGGCCCTATTATTTGGGGTGAACCAGGGACAAATGGTCAACATGCGTTTTATCAATTAATTCACCAAGGTACTAAACTTATTCCTTGTGATTTTATTGCACCGGCAATTAGTCATAATCCAGTTGGCGATCATCATCCTAAATTGCTTTCTAACTTTTTTGCTCAAACAGAAGCTTTAGCTTTTGGTAAGACTGCTCAACAAGTAGAACAAGAGTTTCTTGCTGCTGGTAAAAAGCTTGAAGAAGTTAAATCTATTGTTCCATTTAAAGTTTTTGAAGGCAATAAACCGACTAACTCTATTTTAGTGAAAAAAATTACACCGTACACTTTAGGCGCATTAGTGGCGATGTATGAGCACAAAATCTTCACGCAAGGTGTTATTTTAAATATCTTTAGCTTCGATCAGTGGGGGGTTGAATTGGGTAAACAGTTAGCTGGTCGCATTTTACCTGAACTTGCTGATGATAAACCAGTCAGCTCGCATGATGAATCAACCAACAGCTTGATTAATCAATACAAAAAATGGCGTTAAACGAATTATTTGAACTCTATGTTTGATTATTTTCAACAAAAAACCTTCAGCGAAAACTGAAGGTTTTTTTATGAGTAGTAACGTTGTGCGATGTTATTTTTTAACACGCATAATTGGTGTTTTACCTGCCTCAACTGAGCCGGATAACTTAGTTAATTCAACAACAGTTTCCATATTAGATATCACAACTGGTGTTAACACTGATTTCGCTTTACTTTCAAGTAAAGGCAGATCGATTTCGATGATAGTATCTCCAATTTTAACTTGTTGTCCTTCTTCGGCAACTCGTGTAAAACCTTCACCTTTTAATTCCACCGTATCTATACCGAAATGAACAAAAAGTTCGATACCTTCATCTGATTCAATAGCAAATGCATGATTGGTTTCAAAAATTTTACCAATTTTACCATTTAATGGTGCTACAATTTTATTACCAGAAGGTTTTATAGCAACACCATCACCAACGATTTTTTCTGCAAAAACTACATCTGGCACATCTTCGATCTTAACGATTTCACCACTAAGAGGTGCAATAATTTCGATGCTGTTTTTGTTATCATCAGATACAAATTGCTTTATTTTATCGAATAAACCCATCATTGCCTCCTAACAAATTTGCTTTTCAGCAGTATATTTTTCAATTAAATCGGTTATTTCTTTAGCTGTTGCTTTTTCAAGAACAGTATCAGCAAATTTCTTCGCTTCTTCATAATTAGTATTACGAATTAATTTTTTGATTTTAGGAATTGATACTGCACTCATACTGAACTCATCAAGCCCCATACCTAGTAATAAAATTGTTGCTCTTTCATCACCAGCAAGCTCTCCACACATTCCTGTCCATTTACCTTCTTTGTGAGAAGCATCGATTACATTTTTAATCAATGTTAATACTGATGGTGAAAGTGGATTATAAAGATGTGAAATAAGCTCATTACCACGGTCAACAGCAAGTGTATATTGGGTTAAATCGTTAGTTCCAATACTAAAGAAATCAACTTCTTTAGCTAAATGTCTAGCAATAACCGCAGCGGCTGGTGTTTCGATCATCACACCAATTTCAATGCTTTTATCGAATGCTTTACCTTCAGATGTTAATTGTTCTTTAAGGATATTAATTTCAGATTTTAGAATACGAATTTCTTCTACCGAAATAATCATTGGGAACATAATACGCAATTTACCAAATGCAGAAGCGCGTAAGATTGCTCGTAACTGTGCATGTAGTATTTCTTTACGATCTAAACAGATACGAATTGCACGCCAACCTAAGAATGGATTTTCTTCTTTTGGTAAATGCATATATGGTACATCTTTGTCACCACCGATATCCATTGTACGAACAATAACTGATAGGCCATTAGTTGATTCAGCAACTTCTTTATATGCTTTGAATTGTTCATCTTCATTAGGATAAGCTTCACGATCCATGAATAAGAATTCTGTACGATAAAGCCCAACACCTTCATAACCATTACGATCTGCACCAGCAATATCACGAACAGTACCAATATTTGCACAAATTTCAACTTGATGACCATCAAGTGTTACAGCTGGTAGATCTTTTAATTTTGCTAACTCTTCTTTATCAGCAAGATATTTTGTTTGTACTTGTTTAAGTTTTTCTTGAGTTGCATGATCTGGATTAATGTAGATAGCATTGTTGATTGCATCTAAAATAACAAAATCACCTTGTTTGATTTCTTGTGTTGCATTAGATGTACCCACGATTGCTGGAATTTCTAATGAACGGGCCATGATTGATGTATGTGAAGTGCGCCCTCCCGCATCAGTGATGAAACCTAACACCATATCTAAATTTAATTGAGCAGTTTCAGACGGTGTTAAATCAGTCGCAACTAAAATACAAGGTTGGCTAATAGCACTTAGATCAACAATTTCGATGCCTAAAATATTTTTTAGCAGTCGTTTACCAATATCACGGATATCGGCAGCACGTTCTTTTAGATATTCATCATCTAGATTTTCTAACTCTTTTGCTTGGGTTTCAAATACAGATTGGACAGCTGCGTCAGCACTTGAGTGTTTACTTTTGATGCGTGAAATAACTTCTTGTTCAAGATCTTCATCTTCAAGAAGCATGATATGACCTTCAAAAATAGCAGCTTTATCCTCACCTAAAGTGGTTTTAGCTCGTTCCATGATCGCATGTAATTGTTCGCTTGATTTTTCACGTGCTTCTTTAAAACGATCAATTTCAGCGTCAATTTTGTTATCAAGAATTTGCCTATTATTTATAACAATAGGTTCTTCTTTTAATAATAGCGCTTTTGCAAAAGCGATACCTGGGGAAACAAGTATACCTGATACCATAACATTTAATCCTTATCTAATATTAAAACCGTTCAACGCTAACATGGGAGTATTATTCCAATTCAGGAATTAATTTTACTAAATGAGTTACTGCTTCTTTTTCATCTTCACCTTCGGCTGAAATAGTAATAGTTGTACCTTGAGTTAAGCCTAATGTTTGTAATTTGAATAAGCTTTTAGCACTTGCACTTTTTCCATTTGATGTGACAGTAATTTCAGAATTGAAGTTTTTAGCTTCCTTTACAAATTGTGCAGCAGGGCGGGTGTGAAGACCGTTCGATGCAGTAATGGTTACATCTTGCTTGTACATAATTATTTTACTCCCAAAAATATATTTGTTCATGCGACAATATAAATAAAAACAGCTTGAAAGGCTAGTAAGATTTCACGGATATGTGACAATTAGTCAATCTTATTAGCGATACTTTACAAAGTAAGCTGAAATATTTATTAATATCGGTAAATTCGAGTGACTCTATCACTACATTTTTTAAATTCAACCTGACCGTGAATTCCTCGTTTGATATTTTCAAATACCATCTCTTCACTACCATCTAGTTGTGAGGCACGGATCTCGTCTCGGCAGAAAGCTTCAAACTTATCAAGTTCTTGTTCTCCATTGCCTAACTGATAATCTTTAGGTAAGTCTTGGCTGGTTATATAGGTATTATTCTGTACATCAAGAACAATTACACCTTTATTTTTCAGCCATGAACTACAAGCAGTTAACGATATAACTATATACAGTGATGTTAAAATTAATCTAAAAATGTTCAAAATAATTCCTTTATAAAGCACAATAACCTGTTTATTATTTACAGCTAGGCACAAATTATATACTAATAATGAGTGAAAGTGCAGAGGGATGTATTTTCACTATTATTACAAACTAATAAGGTGGAGTTAATGACTAATACCAAGATTTATGACGAGCTTAATCGTCAACTTATCCAAAATAAAGTTGGCATAACTGCAGCCGAGTTACATGGATTCTTATCTGGCTTATTAGCTGGAGGAAATCATGACGAAAGTTGGAGAGTGTTAGTTCAAGACATGTTGAATGATGGGCAAAAAATAGCCGAACCTTTAAATAAGGAAGTGGAAGAATTATATCATACAACTAAACAACAATTTATTGATGAAGATTTTGAGTTCCAACTTTTACTTGGTGAGCAAGATTTGTTTACGCAAATTGACGATTTAGTGGGATGGGTAAATCATTTTTTATTGGGTATTGGTTTAGTTCAACCTAAACTTAATCGAGTTAAAGGTGATGTGGGTGAAGCAATATATGATCTAAGACAAATAGCTAAACTCGGTTATGATGAAGATGAAGATCAGCAAGAGCTGGGCTTTGCATTTGAAGAGATCAAAGAGTACGTTCGCATTACGGCGATGTTATGTTTTGATGAATTTAATGAACCCGATATTACACCAACACTTCACTAATATTCTATATTACTGATTATCAAGGTAAACGCTATGATAGATATTCAGACCAAGACAGAACTGCTAGATCGGCGAAATAAATTATTGGCTCAGATGGAGCCAAATAGCATTGCCTTATTTTTTGCTTCACCAGAAGTTAAACGAAGTAATGATACCCACTATCCTTATAGACAAGATAGTGACTTTTGGTATTTTACTTTTTTTGCAGAGCCAGAAGCGCTTTTGGCAATAATTAAACAACAAGACGGTCAAGGACGATATATTTTATTTAATCGCAAGAAAGATCCTTTAGCCGAAACATGGACTGGCTACCGCTTAGGCCAGCAAGAGGCATTAACAAAGATTTTAGTCGATGAGGCTTATCTTTTCGATGATATAGAGAGTGTTTTACCAAATTTAATAAATGGAAAAAAAGCAATTTATTATGCAGACCAACTATATGATTATGCTGACGAGATAATTAAGAAAGCAATCAATACATTACGGCAAGGTGCTCGATTCAAACTTTCTGCGCCGAGTACAGTTATTGATTGGCGACCAATTGTTCATGAAATGCGAATGTTTAAGTCTGAATATGAAATGGCTCTTTTACGTAAAGCGTGCGAAATCAGTGCTCAAGCACATATTCGGGCAATGCAAAAATGCCAGGCTAATTGGTATGAATATCAATTAGAAGCTGAAATATTACATGAGTTTGCATGGCATGGCGCTCGATGGCCGTCATATAATACTATTGTTGGCGGAGGTAATAATGGTTGTATATTGCATTATGAAAATAATAGCGACACGCTCAAAGATGGCGATTTAGTCTTAATTGATGCAGGTTGTGAATATCATTATTATGCAGGTGATATTACTCGAACATTTCCGATTAATGGTAAATTTAGTCAAGCACAACTCGAAATATATAACATTGTGTTAACTGCGCAATGTACAGCTATCAAATTATTGAAACCAGGCACCTCAATATCATTAGTTAATCAAAAAATTATTCGGATTATGGTTGAAGGATTAGTTAAGCTTGGAATTATGCAAGGTGATGTTGAAACATTGATTACAAACAAAGCTTATTTAGCATTCTATATGCATGGATTAGGTCACTGGTTAGGTATTGATGTGCATGATGTTGGCAGTGATCGTGATCGCATACTCGCTCCGGGTATGGTCTTAACCGTTGAGCCTGGACTTTATATTAATAAAGATGCTGATGTGCCAGAATGTTATAAAGGTATTGGGATTCGTATCGAAGATAATATTTTGGTTACCGAAGCTGGCAACGAAATTTTAACCTCAACGGTACCTAAACAACCGCAGGAAATTGAACTTTTAATGCAAAAGAATAGATAAACTATTTATCAACTAAGCACTAATTGAATTATAAAATTAGTGCTTTTTCAGTTTTTTATTCAATAATGGTTATTGATTGAGGAATGAGTGATTAATTGCTTCCTAAGCTAATTGAACTATCACGATTGAAAACAATTTTTATTTTGAGATCTTTTCCGGCAATCGGCTTATATTTCCACATTTTCATTGCTGAGATAACCGAGCGATTAAAAATATTATTAGGTTGGGCTTCAATAATCCTAATATTTTCAACACGGCCCTCACTAGTTACATCAAACATAGCAACAACATAACCTTCTAAGCGCATATCTAGTGCTCTTCGAGGATATTCTGGTCGATTACGACTAATTGGAGAGGGATTACCAGAATATTGTCGATTATCAGATACTTTAGGAGCTACTGAAGTATTTGCTATATTATCACTTACCACATCTTGTCTAACTTGTTGACGAGATGATTTTTGTGTCGGTGGTTTTTTCTTATTTGGTTTAGGTTTAACAATAACTGGTTTATCTGGCTCTGTTACTGGTTTTTTTTGTTCTATTTCAGGTGTAGGTTCCGGAATCTTTTCTTCAACGACTTCTGGCTCTACGACTGGTTCTTCAATTGGTTTATTGTCAATGATTTCACTGTTTTCAGCACCTTTGATTTCAGGTGTTTCTTCAACCAATGATTGTTCCGGAGCTGCTAACTGAGTAAGGTCAATCATGACAGCTTTAATTGAATTATCACCTTCATCAACAACGATATTATTTGCAAACAGTGCAGAGCTGAACAATAATCCAAATAAAAATAAATGTGATATTACAGAGATCGATGTATATATATAGGCATCCTTTTGCTTATTAGAAGCAGGTGATTGCGGCTCTTTTTCGTTGTTGATATCTATATCAAAGTTGATCTTCATAACAGTAATTAATGTTCATTTAAGGTGTGTATTCTAAATGAAAATGCTTATCATTTGTAGTATTTTTTTAAATATGATTTAGCAGTACTTGTTGCATAAAAATATTTATCAGATAATAGTAAATAAATATCTCCCATTTGTAGTGGTTAGACTGATGAATAATCCATCGATAAAACAAATACTCGATCTAGTGCAAGATGATTTAGTTAAAGTTAATGAAGCAATACAAGCAGAACTTAGTTCCGATGTTGTACTAATTAATCAATTAGGGAATTACATCATTAGTAGTGGTGGAAAACGGATTCGCCCAGTTATTGCCTTGTTAATAGCTAAAGCGCTTAATTATCAGGGTGATAAACATATTATTACCGCAGCTTTTATCGAATTTATTCACACTGCAACTTTATTGCATGATGATGTTGTTGATGAATCTGATTTACGGCGAGGTAAATCAACCGCTAATGCGCTATTTGGTAATGCGGCAAGTGTCTTAGTTGGTGATTATATTTACACAAGATCTTTCCAAATGATGGTACGCACAGAATCATTCAAAGTATTGAAGATAATGTCAGAAGCAACAAATATTATTGCTGAAGGTGAAGTTCAACAGCTGATAAATTGCAATGATCCTGATATTACTAAAGAGCAATACCTACAAGTTATTTATCGCAAAACAGCAAGACTGTTTGAAGCAACATCGCATTCAGCAGCAGTATTAGCAGGAGCAACACCAGAGCAAGAATTTGCACTGCAAGAGTATGGAAAATACTTGGGTACCGCCTTTCAAATTATTGATGACTTATTAGATTATAGTGCGGATAGTAATCAAAAATTAGGTAAAAATTTGGGTGATGATCTCAATGAAGGTAAACCAACCTTACCATTATTGCATGCAATGCATCATGCTAATTCAGAAGATGCGACATTAATCCGTCAAGCTATCGAGCAAGGTAATGGCAGGCATTTATTAGATCATATTTTAAAAGTTATGCAGTCATGTGGATCTCTTGAATTTACTTTAAAAACGGCTCAACAAGAGGCCAATAAAGCATTCAATGTTATTTCAATCTTACCTGATTCCCCTTATAAAAAAGCGCTACAAGATCTGGCTTTACTATCAGTAAAAAGGGATAACTAAACGTGATGTGATATTTAAAAAATATTATTTATACGAAAATTGATTTTACGTTGCTGTATGAACAAATTGCTTCCCTTAATATGCAATTACTTTAATTTAGGTAGTCATTATGCTCAAAAGATCTTGGCCTGTTTTTTTAATTTTTATTTCGATGATATCAGTGCAAGCAAGTGCTTCATTTGCTAAATACTTGTTTCCTGTATTGGGGCCTGAGGCGATGACAGCATGGCGGTTGTTTTTCTCAGCGATTTTATTGGTAATAATCTTTAAACCTTGGCGTAAAACTATTACTAAGCCAGCCATTAAATATATTATTTTGTATGGTGTCGCTATGGGATGTATGAATTTGGCTTTTTATAATGCCATATCTCGAATCCCAATAGGAATTGCTGTGGCAATAGAGTTAACTGGACCAATTATGGTTGCGATGTTTTCTGGGCGCCGATTAACTGATTTTGTTTGGTTAGCTATTGCGATCATTGGATTGGTGATGTTGCTTCCTATTCATCAGGCTTCTAATGATTTGGATCCTATCGGTATCTTATTAGCCTTATGCGCAGGAAGTTGTTGGGCTGGCTATATTGTTTTTGGGCGAAAAGCGGGTGAAATTTATGGTGCCTCAAGTGTTGCGGTAGGTTCGATTATTGCCTCAATATTACTCTTTCCTATTGGTGTATGGCACAGTGGTAGCACCATGTTTTCGATGGATCTGTTGCCTCTCGTTTTTGTCGTTTCATTATTGGCGTCTGCTATTCCATATGGCCTGGATATGATCGCTTTGCCACGATTACCCGCACAAACTTTTAGTACTTTGATGAGCTTGTCACCTGTATTTGCTGCGTTTTCTGGATTAATTGTTTTACATGAGCAGTTAACTCATTATCAATGGATTGCTATTCTATTTATTATAGTTTCATCGATTGGTACTGTATTAACTATGCAGCGTCCAACCAAAATTAAAGCGCTAAATCGAGAAAATTGAGTTTATTGAAATACTATCGTGTAACTTTGCACGATAGTATTTTATTGAAAGAAAAGCGAAGTAAAATGTTATCTAGGTGGGAAGCCCATGCCTCCACCCATTAGACCTTTCATTTGGCGCATCATCTTCATCATGCCACCACCTTTCATCTTTTTCATCATTTTTTGCATATCTTCAAACTGCTTAAGCAGCTTGTTAACATCTTGCACTTGGGTACCTGAACCATTAGCAATACGGCGTTTGCGTGAGCCTTTGATGATTTCGGGATTAGCTCGTTCTTTTAATGTCATCGAACCAATTATGGCTTCCATCTTGATGGTGATTTTATCATCCATCTGTGCTTTGATATGATCAGGAAGTTGACCAACGCCAGGTAGTTTAGCCAGCATAGCGCCCATTCCACCCATATTACGCATTTGTCGAAGTTGATCTTGGAAGTCATTAAAATCAAACTTATCGCCTTTTTTGAGTTTCTTGGCGATTTTCTCTGCCTTTTCACGATCAACATTACTCTGTAACTCTTCAATTAAAGAGAGTACATCACCCATCCCTAAAATACGTGAAGCGATACGGTCAGGATAAAAAGGTTCTAATGCATCCGTCTTTTCACCCATCCCTAAGAATTTGATTGGTTTACCGGTAATATGACGAATCGATAACGCCGCACCGCCACGAGCATCACCATCCACCTTAGTTAAAATAACCCCGGTCAAAGGTAATGCGTCATTAAATGCTTTTGCCGTATTAGCAGCATCTTGCCCGGTCATGGCATCGACCACAAATAATGTTTCAATTGGATTGATTGCATCATGCAGTGCTTTGATTTCATCCATCATCTCGCTATCGACATGTAATCGACCAGCGGTATCGACAATAAGGACATCAAAAAATTGTAATTTAGCATGTGAAATTGCTTTGTTAACAATATCAATAGGTTTTTGATTGATATCTGACGGGAAGAACTCCACATCAATTGCTTTAGCTAGTGTTTCTAACTGTTTTATTGCCGCAGGGCGATAAACGTCGGCAGAGACAACTAACACTTTCTTTTTCTGTTTTTCTTTTAAAAATTTTGCTAGTTTTGCGACGCTGGTAGTTTTACCCGCACCTTGCAAACCTGCCATGAGAATGACGGCTGGAGGCTGGGTGGCTAAGTTAAGTGAACTATTAACTTCACCCATAGCTGTAGTAAGTTCTGCTTGAACGATTTTGATGAATTCTTGGCCTGGTGTTAGGCTTTTATTAACATCTAAACCAACAGCTTTTTGTTTAACTTGGTTAATAAATTCTCGTACCACAGGTAGGGCAACATCAGCCTCAAGTAATGCCATACGGACATCACGTAGGGCATCTTTGATATTATCTTCAGATAAGCGTCCACGCCCACTAATATTGCGAAATGTCTGTGATAAACGGTCAGTTAAATTCTCAAACATGCTAACTCTCAACAAATGAAAAAATTTTCAACTATCATATCAGAAAATTGGCAGAAGTCCCATGATCATAAATTTACCATGACTTGACACCAAATTTGGTTCCTGTTGAAATGAGATGCATAACAAGATGAAAGGAGAAATCATATATGGTAAAAGTTGTTAATACCAACAAAGCACCAGCAGCTATAGGTCCTTATGTTCAAGGTGTTGATTTGGGCAACATGTTATTTGCTTCAGGTCAAATTCCAATTAATCCAGCTACAGGTGAGATGCCAAGTTGTGTCAAAGAGCAAGCTAAACAAAGTTTAGCGAATGTAAAAGCAATTGTTACTGAGGCAGGATATCAAGTTAAAAATATCGTTAAAACGACGATTTTTTTAGCGGATATGAATGATTTTGCGGATGTGAATAGTGTCTATGAGGCATTTTTTACAGAGAATCAGGCAACATTCCCTGCTCGTTCTTGTGTGCAAGTTGCTCGCATTCCTAAAGATGCGAAAGTTGAAATAGAAGTTATTGCGGTTAAATAATCGACTTATAATTGTTAGCACCGAAAGGTGCTAATGAAGTAAAAAAAGTTGAGGAACGGGGTTTTTGAGGTTTTTTTTATTTAAAATCCCTTTTTTGACCATCTATTCTAACGTTTTATATCCAAATCAGTCTTTTAAACGGTCTATTTTATTATCCTAAAATTATTTATATTTAAACTATTATTTAGTGATTGATTGCCAATTAAGTTGGTGCAATAATCTACAATTATCTATTGATATTTACTGATTTAATTAGGTTGGGAAAATGTTTGAAAAAGTAGAGTCGTACGCAGGGGATCCAATATTATCATTAGTCGCTGAATTCAATAATGATAAGCGCGAAAACAAGACCAATTTGAGTATTGGTTATTATTATGATGAAAATAGTGTGGTTCCTCAATTATCGTGTATTAAAACGGCTCGTGACTATATTTATCATCATCAACAAGGCGCACAACTTTATTTGCCGATGAGTGGCTTACCGAGTTATTGTCAGGCAATCCAATCATTGCTTTTTGGTGAAGATAATCCTGCTTTTCAAACAAAGCGGATAGCCACTGTTCAAACATTAGGGGGATCAGGTGCGCTGAAAGTCGGTGCTGACTTTTTATATCGTTATTTTCCTGATTCTCAAGTTTGGGTTAGTGATCCAACTTGGGAGAATCATATTGCCATTTTTAATGGCGCAGGATTTAAGGTAAATAAATACCCTTATTTTGATCCTCAGACTTGTGGCGTGAATTTTGATGCGATGCTTGAAACACTTAATACCTTACCAGCTAAAAGTATTGTGTTATTGCATCCTTGCTGCCATAACCCAACTGGTGCAGAATTAACAAACCAACAATGGGACAAAGTGATTGATGTTTTACAAAACCGAGATCTCATTCCATTTATGGATATCGCTTACCAAGGTTTTGGCGAAAGTATCGAAAGTGATAGTTATGCAATAAAAAAAGTGGCTGAGCGAGGATTGTGTGGGTTTATCAGCAATTCGTTTTCTAAAACTTTTTCACTTTATGGTGAGCGAGTGGGCGGTTTATCCGTTTTATGTGATAATAACCAAGTGGCTAATCGAGTGTTTGGTCAATTACAAGCAACGGTTCGTCGAAATTATTCTAGTCCTGCCGCTTACGGTGCACAACTTGTATCATACGTATTAAATAATGCTGAACTTAAAGCTTTATGGTTTAAAGAAGTCGAATCAATGCGTAATCGTATTGTTAGCATGCGCTCAACATTAGTCGATTTATTAAAAACAGCAGCACCTAAACAGAATTTTGACTACCTACTTAAACAAAGAGGTATGTTTAGTTATACCGGTTTTTCTAAAGAGCAAGTCGCACAACTAAAAGATGATTTCGCTGTTTATTTGGTGGGCAGCGGAAGAATGTGTGTGGCGGGTTTAAATCACCATAATATACATCGTGTAGCAGAAGCATTTGCCACAATCAAATCATAATGTGACTAACTAGAGGAGAATCACATGTTACGTAAAGTATTTATTTTATTGGTAAGTATCGCGATGACAACACTTGTAGTAGGTTGTAACACGGTTAAAGGTGTAGGTAAAGACGTGCAATCAGGCGGTAAAGCTATTACCAATACTGCCGAAGATGTTAGTGAAAAATTGTAAATAATAAATGGGTTTGCTTATAGCTTCTTAAAAGCAAACAAAACCATATGTATCGACTATTTATTTTAGCATTTTTACTTGTAGGGTGTGGTTCGTTGAACTTTCGAACTGCACCTTTAATCATGGATAATTGCCAGTATCAAAATCGTTCTGGTGTTGAATTTAAGTTAAACCAACTTGAATCCAATCTTACACAATATCCCCATATTTATCTTTCACAAAGTCGAGCTAGTCGACACTTACCCATGAGTTATGCTGGCTTAAAAGGCAAATTAACAGGTCAAACTTTTGAGCGAGATTATCCAAAAGAGACTTTTTGGCGTAGTACTAATATATTTGAAAGAGCATCAATGTATGATGATGGTTATGATGATCTTTACATTAGCGCCAAACAGAAAGAAGAACGCGATCGTAAAGCAAAGTTTGTTGTTAAAGAAGCTGTGTTAGAAACGTGTCAAATTGTTTATATTTCCATTGATTCTTTAGCTAAAGACAGTGATAATTCGTCATTAATTAAATTTAATGATTTATCTATTATTAATTAAGGATCTTTATATGACGGATAATCCAAAACTTAAAGGATTAGGTGGCTGGCTTATAGTTGTTGCAATATTCATCGTATTTACGCTTGTACTAAATCTATTCACTATTGGCTTTATTGTAATGACTTTGAAGTTCCATGGGAGTGATTTTATTAATCAAGTTTCTGACCAATATATTCCTAATATTAGTTGGATTTTATTTGTAGAAATAGGTCTAAACGCAATTTTAATTCTTTTTGCTATTTATTTGCTTTATCTTTTTTTTACTAAAAACTATAAATTTCCTTATTATATGATAGGTTATCTAGTCACTTCATGTTCATTTCTTCTTTTGGACCAATATCTTTGTTATCATTATACTAAACTTCCGATCGAATCAAGAGAGATAGCTAAAACAGTAAAACAACTCATTTGGAGCGGTATTTGGGCTGCTTATATATTAAGATCAGAGCGAGTTGTAAATACCTTTGTTGAAGGACAATGTAAAAGTCATAACAATATAATTAATTAATTTATCATTTTATTATTTTAAGGAATTAAAATGCCATTAAATTTTGAATCATCTGTTAAAGGAAAAGTTAAAAAAGCAGTTATTCCTGTTGCTGGTCTTGGCACAAGAATGTTACCTGCAACCAAAGCGATTCCTAAAGAGATGTTACCTGTGGTTGATAAACCACTTATTCAGTATGTTGTCAAAGAGTGTATTGCGGCAGGGATAACTGAAATTATTTTTGTAACGCACTCGTCTAAAAATTCTATAGAAAATCACTTTGACACCAGTTTTGAGCTTGAAGCTATGCTTGAGGCCCGAGTTAAACGTCAACTTTTGCAAGAAGTACAAGGGATTCTGCCAAAAAACGTGACGATTACTAGTGTTCGCCAAGGATTAGCAAAAGGACTTGGTCATGCTGTACTTTGTGCTTATCCTTTAGTTGGTGATGAGCCTTTTGCTGTAGTATTACCGGATGTGATTATTGATGAGTATGATAGTGATCTTGCTCAAGATAATTTAGCGGCGATGATTAATAATTATCATAACACTAAACATAGCCAAATCATGGTCGAACCTGTACCAAAAGATCTTGTTTCATCTTATGGTATTGTTGACTGCCGTGGTGAAGAGTTATCAGCTGGTAATATAGCGCAAATGTATAGTGTAGTTGAAAAACCGTCAATAGAAGAAGCTCCATCTAACCAATCAGTTGTTGGGCGTTACGTTTTATCTGAAAAAATTTGGCCACTTTTAGCTAAAACGCCTTTAGGTGCTGGAGGTGAAATTCAATTGACTGATGCAATTGCGATGTTACTTGATGAAGATCGAGTGGATGCATACTGTATTAAAGGCCGAAGCCACGACTGTGGAAATAAATTGGGTTATGTACAAACTTTTGTACAATACGCAATGCGTCACAAAAGTTTGGGTGATGATGTTAAAGCATGGTTAAAAACCATTTAATTTTGTTTTTCCGCTGATATAAAAAGACGCCAATTGGCGTCTTTTTGTTAATTAAATTAAACTGAAAATTATCTTTATTGTTAAACTTCAGACTGTTCATTATCCAAAGTCACATTAGGATCATTATAAATATCCATATTCATTAATCCGACTTCATGATCGGTTGCTATTGCAGCGGTCATTGATCCAGAAACATTAGCTAACGTTCTAGCCATATCAATGATTGGATCGACGGCTAACACCATACCAATTAATGGGAAGTATTCAGCCATACCCATGCCTGAAAGTACGACAGTTGCTGCAACTGTTGCAGTGCCTGGAATACCAGCGATACCAATTGATCCGATAACTACCACAATGACTAGCATTATATAGAATTGAATATCAGTATTAATACCCACCATATGAGCAACCATAACCGCAAGTAAGGCTGGGAAAAAGCCAGCGCAGCCATTCATTCCCATTGTACTTCCGAGTGAGCCAACTAGATTCGCTGTACCTGTATTGACGCCCATTCTGACGGTCAATGTTGAGATCGTCATCGGTAATGTACCAACAGATGAGCGGCTAGTGAAAGCAAGTAACCATGTGCCAAGTGCTTTTTTGATAAATACGATAGGTGAAATTCCATGAAGCATGACAATCACAATATGCACAACAAGCATTATTATGGTTGCAAGGTAAATCGCTAATACAAAGCTTGATACATCAATAATTGCTGGGATACCGTTTGAAATAATTGTACGAGCAAGTAAAGCAATCACCGCATAAGGCATATATTTAATAACCGTCATGGCAATTGACATGATAATTTTATAAAGTGCTTCAATAAAGGTTTTAAAAAGAGCAATAGGTTGTGGATTCTTTTTTTCCATTCGGTTTGCGGCAAGTCCCATCAATGCTGAAAAGATAACTAAGCCTACAATATTCTCTTTTACCATAGAGCCGATGATATTACTTGGAATAAGATTCACGAAAGTGTCAATAATATTGGTATATTGTTTGGCGGTAGCCGTTTTGGCTGATGCTGAACTCAACTCACCTAATGATAATAAATTTGCTAAAATAATACCGACAATACAAGCGATGGCTGTAGTGAATAGTAACCAAAAAATTCCTCTGAATGCTATTTTCGGCAAATTGTCTTTACCAGAAAAATCAATAATCACTTTTACAATTGAGACAAAAATTAATGGAATCACTAACATGCGTATGAAGGCAATAAAGGCACGACCAAACAAACCATACCATGTTGCTGTTTCTTGCATCCAAACAGTTGAACTTTCTGGAAAACCGGCTGCAGCTTGAATACCTAAACCAATAACAGCACCAAGCACCAATCCGACTAACATTCTAATGGAAAAATTAACTTTTTTGGTTTGCATCGGTCGCATGACGGCAAAAAAGCAAAGCAGTAATAAACCAATCCCGATTAAAGTTTGATAATGGGTGATGGATAAGAACTTTTCGAAAAAAGTGCCCTGAAAAATGGCATCTGACATGTTTACCCCCAGCTTTTGGATAAAATTGAATTAATTTTTAATAATCTTTTATGGTTTGGATTAAAACCAAACCACATATTTTGAATTTTAATAATTTTGCAAATATTTGAAATATTTCAATACTATTTAGCAATGCCCCCAGCGATATTTAAAATATCCCATGGTCTTGAAAAAGGTGGTGCATATAAAAAATCCATCATGGCTAATTCATCAATTTTCATATTAGCCCAAATAGCGGTGGCTAAACTATTCGTTCTTAATACAGCACCACTGCCCCCAGCAATCTGTCCACCTAATAAAATACGAGTTTGGGCGTGATAAATAAGTTTAGCCGTGACGCTAGTTTGCCCTTCAGCATAGTTACTATGATTTTTATCTTTAACTACTACTGTTTTGTATGGGATACCAGCTTTAATAGCTTGTTGTTCGGTTAATCCTGTTCGACCAGCTTCAATATCAAATACTCTTAATGCTGATGTCCCAAGGGTTCCTGGGAATTGATTGTTACCGCCTGCTAAATTGTCACCAACAATTTTACCTAATTTGTTCGCTCCGGTCGCTAATGGAATATAAGTCATTGATTGGCTAACGCGATGATGAAGCGCGACACAGTCGCCTGCAGCATAAATATCAGCTATGTTAGTTTGTCCATAATTATCAACGACAATTGCACCATTACTAAGAGTTTCAATATTGAGGTGTTTATAAACTTCGCTATTAGGCTTTACTCCTGTGGCAATAATGACAATGTCGGCGGGATATTTAGCTTTATCGGTGATAACATGAGTAACTTTTTGTTCACCTTCAAAGCCTTGTACTTGCTCTTGTAGATGTAAATCACAATGTTGTTTTAGATTTTCTTCAATTATCTCAGTAAGTTCTGGATCGAAGGCATCGGTCAAAACTCTATCATCTAATTGAATTAATTTTACGTTTTTATTCAATTTTACTAACGATTCGGTTATTTCTAGCCCGATATAGCCAGCACCAATGACCACGACATTGGTATTTTGGTTTAAGGCTTTTTTTATTGCTAGACCATCATACATATCGCGTAAAGTGAAAATATTTTCCAGTTGTCTATTTTCTAAAGGTGGAATTATTGGTATCGCCCCAACGGCAATGAGTAACTTATCATAATCATCGTCAAAGCAATTATTGTTTTTGATATCTTTGACGGTGACTTTTTTTAAATTAGGATCAATAGCGATAACTTCATGTAATGTTTTGATTTCAATGCCATCTTTAGCAAATTGTTCTGGCGTTCTGGATATCATTTCATTTTCATCGCCAAAATGATTGCCAATAAAATAAGGTAATCCACAAGCTCCAAATGAAACTATATCTGATTTTTCATAGATACAAATTGTCGCATTGGGGTCCCTTCTTTTGGCTTTTGCAGCAGCACTTGCTCCAGCTGCTTGAGCGCCAATGATGATTATTTTCATCGATAATTCTCCTTTGAGCGCAGATAATTTTTACTATCATCCTAACACAGGTTATCATCTAGGTTAAATTAGTTGGTAATTTAGCTTTAACCTTAATCAATTTTACGTTCAGCTGATGTGATTTTGGGTAGTTTATTATCGTTAGAATAAATATTAATTAGTCAAAAAAGTTGAGGAACGGGGTTTTTGAAGTATATTTTTGATTAATTCCACCTGTAATGGCGTATCGTTTAAGGCTGGAATGTAATAAAACTGTTTACCACCAGCATTTAAAAATATTTCTCTGTTTTGCTCATCAATTTCATAAAGTGTTTCAATGCAATCCGCCGAAAAACCCGGGCAGATAACATGGACATGTTTGGTCCCGGTTTTAGCTAGGTTTTCTAATATATCGCTGGTGTTTGGTTCAACCCATTTCCCCTTACCAAATTTAGATTGATAAGCCATTTTGATTGGTAAGTCGATACCATTATCTTGGCATTTTTTTATCAATAATTTGGTTGTTAACTGGCATCTTTGCACATAGTCATCTTGCCGTTTATTAATATAGCGTTGAGGTATGCCATGATAGGAAAGAAGCAATACATCAGGTTGTCCTTGCGTTGAAAAAGCTTGTTGCACTTGTGAATAAAGCGCATCGATATAACTTTCGTCATCTGCATAATCACGAATATAGTTAATCTTGAACGCACAATCACGAATAAGTTGCTTAACTTTATCTAATACCGCCTGAGTTGTAGTTGTCGAATATTGTGGAAATAACGGTAATAGTGTTATTTTTTCACATGATTTTAAATTATTTAGTGCGGATTGTAAGCTCGGTTCACCATAGGTCATGGCTAATTCGCATTGTATATCCGGTAATGCTTGTTGTAATTGATTCATCAAGCGTTTACTGTAATGGAGTAATGGTGATTCCTCATTTATCCATATTTTTTGATAATGGTTAATGATGTAGGGAACGCGTTTAGGTAATACTAGGTATTTTAGTATTGGATACCAAATAAAAGCAGGAAGATCGACAACATGACGATCGAGTAAAAACTCTGTTAAGTAAGAGCGTATTGCCTCTGGCGTTGCAGCACTTGGCGTACCTAAATTAACAATTAATACTCCCTGTTTGTTTTTCATCGGTTATCCTTATATGGTTCAAGATAGTGATGGATAACCTTAAGTAGGCGATTTAGTGCTCCTTGGTTTCTTTTTAATACTTGATATGCGTTTTCGCCCATTTGCTGACAACGATTGTCGTCATTCAATAAGCTGTTTACAGTTGAATAGAGTGAATCAGCTGTGCTGTCACATATCAACATACCATTAGCTTCAATTAACTGTTCACAAATCACTTTAAAGTTAAAAAAGTATTTACCGCTAATAATTGGAATATGGTGTAGTGCCGGTTCTAATGGATTGTGACCACCATGTTCAATTAAGCTACCGCCAACAAAAGCGATATTAGCTAAGCCATAAAGTTCTAATAGTTCTCCCATGGTGTCGCCCAAAATCACTTGCGTCTGCTCAGTTGGGATTTGCTTCGTGCTTCGTTTGATATAATTTATCTTATTATCGGAAATTAGTTCTTCAACAGTTTTAAAACGTTCTGGATGACGCGGAACTAAGATAAGTAATAAGTTAGAGTGATTTTTTAGTAGTCGTTGAAATGCTGATAAAATGATTTCATCTTCACCTGAATGTGTGCTCGCGGCTATAAGAACTGGTCGATGTAATTGCCATTGCTGTTTTAATTGCGCAAGACTTTGTTTATCAGTTAGTTCAATATCAAATTTAATACTACCGGTTACGGTTAAATGCTCTTTTGGCAAACCTAACGATAAAAATCGCTCTCCATCTTGTTCGTTTTGAGCGGCGACAGTGCTGATTTTAGTTAATAGTTTACTAATCGCTTTTCCTAATTTGTGATACCTATTGGCTGAACGTTCAGATAATCGCGCATTAGCAATAATTAATGGGATTTTTTTGTTATGGCATTGGCTAATTAAGTTTGGCCAAAGTTCGGTTTCCATGATTATGACTAATTTAGGTTTAACTGCTTTTAGAAAACGATGTATTGAACAGGGTAAATCATAAGGTAAATAGACATGGCTAACGCTATCTTTTAGTAGCGTCTTAACTTGTTTAGAGCCAGTAGGTGTCATTGTTGTAACGGTAATTGGTAACTGCGGATATTGTTTTTGAAGTGTTTTTATCAATGGAATTGCTGCGAGTGTTTCGCCGACAGATACCGCGTGAACTAAAATTCCACCTGATTTGACTTTATTTTTACAAAATCCATAGCGTTCTAACCAACGCTTACGATAATCTGGTGCTTTGCGACTGCGCCAAAGCAGTCTAAACCAGACAAGCGGTTGGATTAAATAAAGTAAAATCGTATATAAAATATTCATGATTACTCATTAGTTAGATTGAAAAAGTGTTGTCGGTAATAAAGTAATTCAGCGATTGAGTCGCGAATATCATCTAACGCTTGGTGAGAACTCTGTTTACTGATACCTTTTAATATTTCAGGTTTCCAGCGTCTGGCTAATTCTTTAATCGTACTGACATCTAAATAACGGTAATGAAAATACTTTTCTAGATTTGGCATATAATTGAACAGAAAACGTCGGTCTTGACCAATCGTATTACCACAGATTGGTGAACAGTTTTCGGGAACCCATTGTTTTAAAAACGCAAGAGTTTGTTGTTCAGCTTGTTGTTCTGAAACCGTACTTTGACGAACACGATCGATTAATCCTGACTTGCCATGCGTTTTTTGATTCCAATCATCCATAAGCGCAAGTTGTTCATCTGTTTGATGAATGGCAATGACTGGACCTTCAGCGAGAATATTTAAATTAGAATCAGTTACAATAGTTGCGATTTCGATAATGCGATCGCTATTTGGATTGAGGCCTGTCATCTCCAGATCAATCCATATCAGATTATTTGATAGAGTAGTCATAATTTGTGGTATAAATTTTCTTTTTAATGCTGAGTAGTGTAGCATAAGTACTAAACTGTTTGACCAAAAAAATTAGCAACCGTGGCAAAAAATCAACTTTCAAAAAATCAAAAAAGGCGTATGGCCGCTAAGCATCAACAACGTTTAGAAACTAAGATGGATGAAAATCTATCAAATTTCTCTGCGCCTCGTGAAGGGGTGGTGGTAAGTAGGTTTGGCAAATCAGCGGATGTTGAAGATAATGCTGGGATTATTTATCGATGTAGTATTCGCCGTACTTTACCGTCATTAGTGACGGGGGATAAAGTATTGTGGCGTGAGAGTTTGGAACCGAATACTAATGGTATTATTGAAGCAGTTCATCCTCGTCATTCCGAGTTAGTACGGCCTGATTTTTATGATGGAGTTAAGCCTGTTGCAGCAAATGTCGATCAAATTGTTATTATTTCAGCCGTTTTACCTGAATTATCGTTTAATATCATCGATCGGTATTTAGTCGCTTGTGAGGCGACTAAAATTAAACCTATTATCGTATTGAATAAAATTGATTTACTTGATGAGCAAAAAAAACAAGAAATTGAGCAAAAGTTTCTTATTTACACTAAAATTGGTTATCAGGTTTTATTTGTTTCATGTCAGTCACAACAAGGTATTGAACCTTTACAGAAGGTTTTAGATGGTAAAATTTCTATTTTAGTTGGTCAATCAGGTGTCGGTAAATCCAGTATCATCAATTTACTATTGCCTTACAACCAAGCTACGCTAACTGGTGAAGTATCTGAAATATCTGGGCTTGGCCAACATACCACAACTTCAACTCGGCTTTATCATTTACCAAATGGCGGGGATATTATTGATTCACCAGGAATTCGTGAGTTTGGTTTATGGCATTTAGAGCCAGAGCAAGTTATTGCTGGTTTTGTTGAATTTGATGATTATTTAGGAGGTTGCCAATTTCGTGATTGTAATCACTTAGATACACCGGGATGTTTACTCCAGAAAGCTGTTGCACAAGGCGCGATTGCACCATCAAGGTTAGATAATTACCATCGAATATTACAGTCAATGCGCGAAGTCAAAGCGAAAACCAATAAAAGTTATAAATAGTTGCTTTTGGTTAGAAAGTTTTATTTTTGAACTGTTGAGGCTTATTGCTCACAAGCCATGTTGTGAGCAATAAAATGAAATTTAAGATCTATGATTTTTTAGTGCAAAACCAATTGCAATATAAGCAAAGCCTTGGAAAACTAAATCTATACCTAAAAACATTCCTAATACCCAAACGCTATCATATGGCCAGCCTGCCATTAACATAAGTCCTAAAATGATGTTAATCATCCCAGAAAAGACGACCCATCCCCAACGAGGTATGTTGCGGTTGCTCATTGCAGCAAAAATTTGAGTAAATCCACTAATCGTCAATAATAAAGAAATTAATAATGTTAATGCGCTTGAGACCGCGATCGGTTGGAAAAACGACATAGCGCCAATGAAGATATATAAAATCCCCATGATTGCCCATAAAGCAGTTTGGCCAAATCCTTTGATGTTAAAAGAGTGGATTACTTGGATAATCCCTGCGATAAAAAGGAGTGAACCGATAAAATAAACAGAAAAAACGGTGGCTATGAATTGATACCCTAATGCCAAGCAACCGAGAATAATTAAAACTATACCAATAATAATAAACCAATTTGATTTTTGTTTAAAACTTTGAATAGTGTTTTCATTAGCTATCATATTTATTTCCTGTTGTTAATGTAATGTATTAAATGAACACCATCTTTCTGAGTTAATCTTGACTCATATGAAAAAGGGAAGTGTACATAGCTGATAAAAAATACTTAGTGAAAACTCGGACGATTTACTTTCACTAAGTATAATATTTAATCAATATAATAAAATCAATTTTGATATTAAATTTTATCTTTCAGTGCTTCATCTAAAGTTGAATAAAACATTAATTTATTTGATACAGGTACAATTCTCGCCCGAGCTAAGGTTTTTAATGGTTGGAATTGCAATTCGCAAATAGATAGATCAACTGACTCAGGTAATTCATCAATAAAATGGATAAGTGCATTTAAGCCTCCTGCATCTAGGATAGGTACCGCATCCCATTGTAAAACAATATGTTGATAACCATTGATTTTTTGGTATAACTCTAAAAAAGTCCGTTCAGCAGCCGCAAAGAATAATGGACCATTAATTCTTAGTACTAACGTCTTTTCATTGCT
This sequence comes from Gilliamella sp. B3367, assembly GCF_026536825.1. Taxonomy (NCBI): domain Bacteria; kingdom Pseudomonadati; phylum Pseudomonadota; class Gammaproteobacteria; order Orbales; family Orbaceae; genus Gilliamella; species Gilliamella sp. B3367. Next base: position 23,654 of record NZ_JAFNNJ010000007.1, on the reverse strand, counting down.
TTGGTTCAATTCGACTAAACGAGTCATACTAGCAATACGACGCATAAACAAGATTGAGGCTAATACAATTCCAAGCGTAATAGCGATTACCATGTCGAATAATACGGTAAGGGACATGCAAATAAGCATGATCATGATATCGTCTTTAGGTGCGCATTTAATAATGTAGATAACGCGTTGAATGGCACTCATATTCCATGCAACAATTAATAATAATGCTGCCATAGCTGATAATGGAATAAATGATAAAAGTGGGGCAAAACAGATAAGTGCCAATAATACGATTAATGAATGCAATACGGCGGCAATTGGCGATGTTGCGCCCGCTTTGACATTTGCCGCTGAACGCGCAATAGCCGCTGTTGCTGAAATGCCACCAAAAAATGGCGCAATGATATTTCCTAAACCTTGGCCAATCAGTTCGCTATTTGAATGATGTTTGGTATGGGTCATTTCATCTAATACAACTGCGCATAGTAGTGATTCAATCGCACATAACATAGCCATCGTTAATGAGATTGGAATTAAAGCGGTTATTATTGACCAATCCCATGTGAAACTTGCATGTTCCCATGGTAAGATAAATTCTGGTAAAACAGGCGGAATACCATGACCAACAGTGTTATCGGCTAATGTATAAGTGAATCGTGAACCGATTGTTTCGATTTGATAGCCAAATTGATTGAATACTAACATGGTTAATATGCCAGCAATTAAAGCCGGTAAATGGCCAGATATTTTTACTCGAAATTTTGGCCACATGATTAAAACAATCAGTGTAACTAAGCCAACAAAGGTATCTGCGATATTAATGGTTGGAAAAGCTTTAACTAGTTCAATAACTTTATTAACATAATTTTCTGGCATGTGTTCTAGCGTTAAGCCAAAAAAATCTTTTATCTGCATGGTGGCGATGGTTATTGCAATACCAGAAGTAAAACCTAGCACCACTGGTAGAGGAATGTATTCGATTAATCGACCTAAACGAATTACACCCATCAATATTAAAAAAATGCCTGAAAGTAGAGTGGCAATTAATAGACCTGATAAGCCAAATTGTATGGAAACAGGATATAGAATGACCACAAACGCCGCAGTTGGGCCGGAAACACTAAAACGTGATCCTCCAGTGAGAGCTATCACGAAGCCTGCTATAATTGCGGTATAGAGGCCATGTTGAGGGGCAACACCACTTGCAATAGCTAAAGCCATAGCAAGTGGGATAGCAATAATGCCAACCGTTATTCCGGCAATTAAATCTTTAAGAAAACGAGTTGTGTTGTAAGGAGTATTTATGCATGCAGATATAAACGCACAGCTTATTTTAATACCAGAAAGGCCATATAATTTCATTATGTTTTAAAGCAGTTAAATGAGTTATAAAAAGTAGCTAATAAGATAATCTTTTTTTAAAAAATTGAAAGAGTATTCTAAAAATAATTGTATGATTTTCAGTTAAATTATGTGATTAATGGTATAAAATGCTTTAAAAGCACGCTCTTGTTATTTTGCTCTTATATTATTAGGTAGGAGTCATTATGTCTTTTATAAAACAATCTTTTTTTATCCAATTTTTAATCTTAGTCATCAGTTTACTGATGTTTTCACCATTAAGTTTTGCAGAAATGATAACATCAGGTTCAAAGACCGCGTATCAGTATGATAAACAACAGACTCCTGCACCAGATGGATATCAAGCATTTTATATTGATCATATTGGTCGGCATGGTTCACGTTATATTAGTAAACCTAAATATGAAGATATTGCTTATAACGTATTAATTTTAGCTGATAAAAATAATCAATTAACCGAAATGGGAAAATCATTATTAAGGCAAATTATTCGTATTAAAGCATTGAATAAAAATCATTATGGTCAGCTTACTGATCTTGGTCGAAAAGATATTAGTTTAATTAGTCAACGCATGTTAGCCAATAACCCAACGGTTTTTAAAGGACAAAAAATCGAAGTGATATCATCAACCTCACCAAGAGCTAAAGAAACAGCAGAAATTTTTATTAAAACATTTAAAAATAACTATTCTGATATCAATATTTATCAACAACCAGAAGATCAACAAACTCTATTACGTTTTTTTGAATATTCTCCGACTTATAAAGAATATAAAAAGAGTAAAAGTGTTAAAAATGCCTTAAAATCGCTAGAAAATTCGACTAAAACAGTAGAGATGAGTCAAAATGTTGCAAGTTTAATATTTACTCAAGGCTTTTGTAATGAGTTGAATAATGGGATTTCTTTACCTGAAAAATCTTCAATTAAAACAGCAGATTTTGTCATTGCAGTTTATCAACTTTACCAGGAGTTATTATCATTTTCTCCTGAAATTTTAGCTGATAACCATCTTGATTTTAGCCTTTATTTCACTAAAAATCAGTTATCATGGTTTGACACGGTAGTCACTTCTAAAAATTTTTTACAAATTGGTCCAGCGTTTGATGCGAATGGTATCCAGATTAAAATTGCTGCGCCATTATTGTTGGATATGTTAAAAACAGCTGATAAGGCAATAACTGATAAAAATATTGATGCTAATTTACGGTTTGCTCATGCTGAAACTATTTCGCCATTAGCAACATTGCTTGAACTTGAAGGCACTTATACTGCTGTTAACTCAGTCGCGGATTATCCATTCGTTTGGCAAGCAGAAAAAATTATTCCTATGGGCGCTAATATTCAATGGATTTTTTACCAAAGCAATCAACCCCATCAACCCATTTTAATCAAAGTGATGTTAAATGAAAGAGAAGTGCATTTACCATTGAAAACCGATAATTATCCGTACTACCGTTGGGACGAGGTAAAACAGTTTTATGAAAATAAGCTAAGTAAACTGGGTCTTACTGATAATAACACATCTTTAGAATGGCTAAATAAAGTAAAATAATTTTTAAACTTGTAGCCAAAAAGTTACGGGTCCATCGTTAATAAGAGAAACCTGCATGTCAGCGGCAAATTGTCCAGTTTGTGTCTCAATTTGTTGCTGACATTGTCTAACAAAAAATTGATAAAGTTCATTAGCTTTATCGGGTGGAGCTCCTTTTGTGAAACTTGGGCGCATACCTTTTTGAGTATCAGCGACCAGGGTGAATTGAGAAACAACCAACAATTTTCCATTTATTTGCTGAACATTGAGATTCATTTTGTCATTAATATCACTGAAAATACGATAGCCGAGTACTTTTTCACTCAAGCGTATTGCTTTTTGCTCGTTGTCATCTTGTTCAACACCGAGTAAAACAAGTAATCCCTGATCGATTTGACCAATAATTTGATTATCAACAGAAACTGATGCTTGTTTTACACGTTGGATTAAGGCAATCATAATTTATATTATTCCAGTTAAGATTGGGGCTTTAATAGCGCTTTTTGCTGTTTATTATAGTCAGTGAGTGTTGCAGCGAATTCGGCGCCAAACAAAACAATACACCATGAGCAGTAGATCCAAACTAACATAATTGGAATTGAGGAAACTACCCCATAAATGAGTTGATAAGTCGGAAAAGAAGTAACATATAGCGCAAAAGCACGTTTACCAATTTCGAATAATATTGCTGCAACTAAGGCACCAATTGCTGCTTCTTTGAATGGAATTGATTCAGTTGGAATAATGCTGTAGAGCAACCAAAATCCAACAACCGATATGATAAATGGTAAAGTACTTAGTAGGAGATCACCACTAGCTGCATTCGATAACCATTTTAGGGAAAATATATAAGAACTTACTGCAACACTTGAACCAACTAAAATAGGACCTAATGTTAAAATTGTCCAATACATGGTTAAGTTATACATGAATGAGCGTTTGCGTTTGGTTTGCCAGATACGGTTTAGTGCATTATTAATAGAGTTAATAAGTAGTAATGATGTTACTATTAAACCGATAATTCCAATAAATGTCATTTTTTTTGTATTGGCAATAAATTGTTCTAGGTAATTTTGAATGGTGTCACTTGCAGTAGGGACAAGATTGCTATAAATGAGCTGTTTTAATGATTGGCTAACTTCATTAAACATAGGAAACGCAGAAAGTAAAGAAAACACAACAGTTATTAATGGGACTAATGCAAGTATTGTCGTATAAGCTAGTTCTGCCGAGGATGAGGTTAAACGATCATGATTTATACGAGACCATAACATTACCAAAAAGGTCTGTATATGCTTAAGTATATTCATAATATATCTTATTTAATTAGAAATAATACAGTTATTAATTCCATTCGTTTTTAAAGTGTTTAATGCTTTTTGCACATCACCTTTATTTGTATAAGGCCCAACGGTAACTCGATATAACTGCTGACTTAAAGATATGTTACCACTAATACCGGTCATTGCCAAAGATGCTTTTAATGTATCTGCATTTGTTTTATCTTTAAAAGCACCACATTGTAGTAACCATTTATTATTATCATTACTTGATGATATAGTCGATGTGGTCGTGGTGTTATTCATAAAGCTATCTAATATTTGTTGCCGTTCACTTGCCATTTTATTTGAGTTACTACTAGCATTTGGTGTTTCCAATTCTTTAAGGTAAGTCCAGCGTTCTTGTGGTTTTTCCGGCAGGGTTATTGCTGGAGATTCAGTTTTGACTTTTGGTTTTTCAACTGGTTTTTCAGAAGAATTGGTTGAAAGATAATATAGAATAGAAGAAAACAAAATAATAATGATGATTGCAAGGAATATCATTAAAGATGGGAATAATCGTGACTTATTTTTTTTAGCTTTTCCTTTTGATTGGCTCTTTTTTCTTACATAATCACGCTGAACCACAATACGCTCTCTTTTCTTTTATTCACATAAATTTAAATAATAGTATATAAATAAAAAAAGTGGCTTACACCACTTTTTTTCAATTTTCTTTAACTCTATTGTCAACAGATTAGAAAATTAAGCTAATGCTTTAATCTGTTTAATTAAATTCGCTTTATGACGTGCTGCTTTGTTTTTGTGGATTAGACCACGAGCCGCTTGACGGTCAACAACTGCTTGCATGTCTTTGAATGCTACTTCAGCTGTTTGTTTATCACCAGCTGCTACAGCTGCGTAAACTTTTTTAATATAAGTACGCATCATTGAACGGTTACTAGCATTATGTTTACGGCGTTTTTCGGACTGAACCGCACGCTTCTTAGCTGATTTGATATTAGCCAAAGTCAACTCCCAAGTTTAGATAAAAAATACATATTAATAAGGCGGGGAAATATGCCTGATTTTCTTTCTATTGTCAATGCTGTTACATAAAAAAATTTCCTATATAGTATAAATTACTAATTTCTACTAAATGTTTACTATATAACCGATAATGGATGTAACCTAAAAAGAAATTTTATGTTAGAATAGCAAAAATTTTATTGTTTTTATATTTAAAAGAGGAAGTCTCATGTCTATCATTAGAATGCAAGATCTTGATCTAAAAGGGAAACGTTTATTTATTCGCTCAGATCTTAATGTGCCGGTCAAAAATGGTAAGGTTACTTCTGATGCTCGAATTAAAGCATCATTACCGACTATTGAAGAAGCCATTAAAAAAGGCGCTAAAGTAATGGTTACTTCTCATATTGGCCGTCCTACTGAAGGCGAATATAACCCTGAGTTCTCTCTACAACCAGTGGTTGATTATTTAAAAGAACATGTTTCTTTCCCTGTTCGTCTAGTAAAAGATTATCTTAACGGTGTTGACGTTAAAGAAGGCGAACTAGTTGTTCTTGAAAACGTACGTTTTAATGTAGGCGAAGGTAAAGATGATGAAACTTTATCTAAAAAATATGCAGCACTTTGTGATATCTATGTAATGGATGCATTTGGTACTGCTCACCGTGCTCAAGCTTCAACTCATGGAGCTGGTAAATTTGCGCCAGTTGCTTGTGCAGGTCCATTATTAGCAGCTGAACTTGATGCTTTAGGTAAAGCGTTAGATAATCCAGCTCGTCCAATGGTTGCGATTGTTGCTGGTTCTAAAGTATCAACAAAATTGACTGTTCTTGATTCTTTATCAAAAATCGCTGACCAAATTATTGTTGGTGGTGGTATCGCAAATACATTCATCGCAGCTGAAGGCTATAATGTGGGTAAATCACTTTATGAAGCTGATTTAATTCCTGAAGCAAAAAAATTAATGGCTAATTGTCATATTCCAGTTCCTACTGATGTTCGTGTAGCAACAGAGTTTAGTGAAACTGCGACAGCTACTGAAAAATCAGTTGCTGATGTAAAAGAGAATGAACAAATTCTTGATTTAGGTGATAAATCAGCTGAAGCATTAGCAGACATTATCAAAAAAGCCAAAACTATATTATGGAATGGCCCTGTTGGCGTATTTGAGTTCCCTAATTTCCGTCGTGGTACCGAGATTGTTGCTAAAGCAATTGCTGACAGCCAAGGTTTCTCAATCGCAGGTGGTGGTGATACATTAGCTGCAATTGATTTATTTGGTATTGAAGATAAAATCTCTTATATTTCAACTGGTGGTGGTGCCTTCCTAGAGTTTGTAGAAGGTAAAAAACTTCCTGCTGTTGCAATGCTAGAAGAGAGAGCAAAAGCGTAATAATTTTCTATATGAAGGATGAGCCAATCACTCATCCTTTAATTTTTATATAAATAAATCTATAGGTATTAAAATGGCTACAAAGATTTCTGATGTCGTTAAACCTGGTGTTGTAACCGGTGATGATGTTCAAAAAGTGTTTCAAGTTGCTCGTGAAAATAATTTTGCATTACCAGCTGTTAACTGTGTTGACACTAATACAATTAATGCAGTAATCGAAACTGCGGCTAAAGTTGGTTCTGCTGTTATCGTTCAATTCTCTAATGGTGGTGCTCAATTCATCGCAGGTAAAGGATTGAAATTAGATGGGCAAGAAACTGCTGTTTTAGGTGCAATTTCTGGCGCTAAACATGTTCACCTTATGGCTGAAAAATATGGCGTGCCAGTTATCGTTCATACCGACCACTGTGCTAAAAAACTTCTTCCATGGGTTGATGGATTACTTGACGCAGGTGAAGCTCACTTTGCTAAAACGGGTAAACCTCTATTCTCTTCTCACATGATCGATCTTTCAGAAGAATCTTTAAAAGATAATATTGATATTTGTTGTCAATATCTTGCTCGTATGTCAGCGATGAAAATGACATTAGAATTAGAGCTTGGTTGTACTGGTGGTGAAGAAGATGGTGTTGACAATAGCCATATGGATAGTTCAGCACTTTATACTCAACCTGAAGATGTTGCTTATGCTTATGAACGTTTAAGTGCAATTAGCCCACGTTTCACTATCGCAGCTTCATTCGGTAACGTTCATGGTGTTTATAAACCAGGTAATGTTAAATTAACGCCAAAAATTTTAGATAACTCTCAAAAATATGTATCTGAGAAATTCAATTTACCAGCTAAATCATTGAACTTTGTGTTCCATGGTGGTTCTGGTTCTACTCCTGAAGAAATTGCAGAAGCAGTAAGTTACGGTGTTGTTAAAATGAACATCGATACTGATACGCAATGGGCAAACTGGGCTGGTGTTCTAGAATATTACAAAGCAAATGAAGCTTACCTTCAAGGTCAATTAGGTAACCCTGAAGGCGTTGATGCTCCAAATAAAAAATATTATGATCCACGCGTATGGTTACGTAAAGGTCAAGAATCTTTAGTTGCTCGTTTAGAACTTGCATTTAAAGAACTTAATGCGATCGACGTACTTTAATATCATTCATTTATTATTATATAAAAGCAGGGTTATTCCTGCTTTTATTTTATCCGCTAATAAAAAGTCTTGCATTTTTGTATTAGTTGTAGGATAATTTCGCCCTCATTTAACTTAGGGGAGCTGTCTATTGATTAATAGAAGCGTTTGCACCCGAGAAAAAGGAAACTAAAATGGCAAAAAAAGTACAAGCCTACATCAAGTTGCAAGTTGCAGCTGGCGCAGCAAATCCTAGTCCACCAGTTGGTCCAGCACTTGGTCAACATGGTGTTAACATCATGGAATTCTGTAAAGCATTTAACGCTAAAACAGAAAGCATGGAAAAAGGTCTACCTATTCCTGTTGTTATTACAGTATATTCTGACCGTTCATTTACTTTTGTAACTAAGACTCCTCCTGCGGCTGTATTATTAAAGAAAGCAGCTAAAATCAAGTCTGGTTCTGGTGAGCCTAATAAGAAAAAAGTAGGTAAAGTAACAAGCGCTCAAATTCGTGAAATCGCTGAATTGAAAGCTGCTGATATGAATGGTGCAACTATTGAAACGATGATGCGTTCTATTGAAGGTACTGCTCGTTCAATGGGCTTGGAAGTGGAGGGTTAATTCATGGCTAAATTATCTAAGAAAGCTAAACTTATCCGCGAAAAAGTAAACGCGACTAAACAATATGAAATCAATGAAGCAATCGCTTTATTAAAAGAATTTGCTACTGCTAAATTTACTGAAAGCGTTGATGTTGCAGTTAATTTAGGTATTGATTCACGTAAATCAGATCAAAATGTGCGTGGTGCTATCGTTCTTCCTCACGGTACTGGACGTAGTGTACGTGTTGCTGTATTTACTCAAGGTGCAAACGCTGATGCTGCTAAAGAAGCTGGTGCTGAATTAGTTGGTATGGATGATCTAGCGGATCAAATCAAAAAAGGCGAAATGGACTTTGATGTTGTTATTGCATCTCCAGACGCTATGCGTGTTGTTGGTCAATTAGGTCAAATTTTAGGGCCACGTGGTTTAATGCCAAACCCTAAAGTTGGTACTGTAACACCTAACGTTGCTGAAGCAGTGAAAAACGCTAAAGCTGGTCAAATCCGTTACCGTAATGATAAAAATGGTATTATCCATACTACTATCGGTAAAGCTGATTTCGATGCAGATAAGCTTAAAGAGAATTTAGAAGCATTACTTGTTGCATTAAAACGTGCAAAACCAGCATCTTCAAAAGGTGTATTTGTGAAGAAAGTTAGTCTTTCTACTACAATGGGCGCTGGTGTTGCTATCGACCAAGCAACTTTAAATGCATCTGTTTAATTAATTGTTAAACAAAGAATCGGTTGGTGTCTGGCCTTAACCAGACCCCGTCCAAGACCGTAGGTGTAATTGATATTTAATTACTTAATCTTCCTACGTAGACGGTGACAGAACCTGATAAGATATAATACAGGCATTCTGCTCATCGTGATTGTGCTAACTACATTTGTAGTTAGTTTAAATAATTCTAGGCTTTGCCTAGTTTAATCCAGGAGCAATACCAATGGCACTAAATCTTCAAAATAAACAAGAAATTGTTGCTGAAGTTAATGAAATCGCCAAAGGTGCGCTATCTGCAGTTGTAGCTGACTCTCGTGGCGTAACTGTAGAAAACATGACTGCATTACGTAAATCTGCTCGTGAAGCTGGTGTTTATATGCGTGTTGTTCGTAACACCTTATTACGCCGTGTTGTTGAGGGAACTCAATACGAGTGCTTAAAAGATTCGTTTGTTGGTCCAACTCTAATTGCATTTTCAAATGAGCACCCAGGTGCTGCTGCGCGTATTTTTAAAGCGTTTGCAAAAGAAAATGATAATTTTGAGATTAAAGCCGCAGCCTTTGAAGGTGAGTTAATTACTGCAGCGAACATTGATCGCTTAGCAACATTACCTACTTATGAAGAAGCATTAGCTCGCTTGATGTCAACCATGAAAGAAGCCGCAGCTGGCAAATTGGTTCGTACTCTTGCAGCGGTTCGCGATCAAAAACAAGCTGCTTAATAGCGCTGTGATTGTGAATTTTATTAATTAAAAAAATGTAAATTTGGGAAACTATATTATGTCTATCACTAAAGAACAAATTTTAGATGCAGTTGCAGAAATGTCTGTAATGGATGTTGTTGAACTTGTATCAATGATGGAAGAAAAATTTGGCGTTTCTGCAGCAGCAGCTGTAGCAGTTGCAGCAGCTGGTCCAGCTGAATCAGCTGAAGAAAAATCTGAATTTGATGTAATCTTAAAAGATGTTGGCGCTAACAAAGTAGCTGTTATCAAAGCAGTTCGTGGTGCAACAGGCTTAGGCTTAAAAGAAGCAAAAGATCTTGTTGAATCAGCTCCAGCAACAGTTAAAGAAGGTGTTAGCAAAGCTGACGCAGATGAACTTAAAAAGGCACTTGAAGAATCTGGTGCAGTTGTCGAACTTAAGTAAGTTTATCAATAGCAAGCTAAACGGCTGGGGGTTTTATACCTCCAGCCTTTTTGCGCTGTAATAAGTCAAATAATTTTATTTGAAGATTATCAATAAAAAGTAATAAAGAAATAATATATTTATTAAGCCTAATCAATTGATATTTATAGATATTTTCGATGAGGTGTCAGGCGTTATCATTTCGTAGTACCCTGATGAATATTTAATCATGCTAAAATAGCAGATAAGCAAGTTGAGGAACTAATGGTTTACTCTTATACCGAGAAAAAACGAATTCGTAAGAATTTTGGTAAGCGTCCACAAGTCTTGGATATACCGTATCTTCTTTCTATTCAACTTGATTCGTTCCAGAAGTTTATTGAGCAAGACCCAGAAGGTCAATATGGCTTAGAAGCCGCATTCCGTTCAATATTTCCGATAAAAAGTTATAGTGGTAGCGCTGAGTTACAATACGTAAGCTTTAAAATGGGCGAACCTGTGTTTGATGTAAAAGAATGTCAAATCAGAGGGATCACTTACTCAGCACCATTGCGCGTTAAATTACGTTTAGTTATTTATGATAAAGATGCGCCAGAAGGAACAGTTAAAGATATTAAAGAGCAAGACGTCTATATGGGCGAAATCCCTTTAATGACGGACAATGGTACTTTTGTGATTAACGGTACTGAACGTGTTATCGTTTCACAATTACATCGTAGTCCAGGTGTGTTCTTTGACAGTGATAAAGGTAAAACGCACTCTTCTGGTAAAGTTTTATATAATGCTCGGATTATTCCTTATCGTGGCTCTTGGCTTGATTTCGAATTTGATCCAAAAGATAATCTTTTTGCTCGTATCGACCGTCGTCGTAAACTTCCAGCAACAATTATTTTACGTGCGTTAGGTTATGAAACTGAAGAAATTTTAGATATGTTCTTCGAAAAAACTATTTTCGAAGTAGGCAAATCAAAATTAAAAATGGAACTTGTGCCAGAGCGTTTACGTGGTGAAACAGCGCTATTTGATATCGAATCTAAAGGCAAAGTTTACGCAGAAAAAGGTCGTCGTATTACAGCTCGTCATATTCGTGAGCTTGAAAAAGATAAAGTAACTAAAATCGACGTTCCAGTTGAATATATTGTAAATAAAGTTTTAGCAAAAAATTATGTTGATGAAGAAACTGGTGAGGTTATTGCTTTTGCCAATACGCCAATTTCGTTAGAACTATTACTTGAATTAACCAATGCTGGTTATAAGAAAATTGAAACATTATTCACTAATGATTTAGATCATGGACCATTTATTTCTGAAACATTAAATGTTGATTCAACACGTGATCGATTAGGTGCATTAGTTGAAATTTATCGAATGATGCGTCCAGGCGAGCCACCAACAAAAGAAGCAGCCGAAGCGTTATTTGATAATCTATTCTTCTCCGACGAACGTTATGACTTATCAGCGGTAGGTCGTATGAAGTTCAATCGTTCTTTAGGACGAGACGATATTGAAGGCGAAAGTGTCTTAACAAAAGCTGATATCGTTGATGTAATGAAGAAATTAATCAGCATCCGTAATGGTCATGGTGAAGTTGATGATATCGATCACTTAGGCAATCGTCGCATCCGTAGTGTTGGTGAAATGGCTGAAAACCAATTCCGTATTGGTTTAGTTCGTGTTGAACGAGCTGTAAAAGAGCGTCTATCTTTAGGTGATCTTGATTCATTAATGCCACAAGATATGATCAATGCTAAACCAATTTCAGCGGCAATTCGTGAGTTCTTTGGTTCTAGCCAATTATCTCAGTTTATGGATCAAAACAATCCATTATCTGAAATTACTCACAAACGTCGTATTTCTGCATTAGGTCCAGGTGGTTTAACTCGTGAACGTGCAGGCTTTGAAGTGCGTGACGTACATCCTACACATTATGGTCGTGTATGTCCGATTGAAACGCCGGAAGGTCCAAACATCGGTTTGATTAACTCATTAGCGGTTTATTCACGTACCAATGAGTATGGATTCTTAGAAACGCCATATCGTCGAGTGATTGACGGTGTTGTGACTGATGAGATTAACTATTTATCAGCAATCGATGAAAGTGAGTTTGTTATAGCTCAGGCTAACTCAAATCTTGATGACGATGGTCGCTTTAAAGAAGATTTAGTGACTTGCCGTTTAAATGGTGAATCTGGTTTATATAGCCCGGAACAAGTTCATTATATGGATGTATCAACACAACAAATCGTTTCTGTTGGTGCTTCATTAATCCCATTCCTTGAGCACGATGATGCGAACCGTGCCTTGATGGGTGCGAACATGCAACGTCAAGCTGTACCAACATTAAAAGCAGAAAAACCTTTTGTTGGTACTGGTATGGAACGTGCGGTTGCGGTTGACTCAGGTGTAACTGCGGTTGCTCGTCGTGGCGGTACAGTACAATATGTTGATGCTTCACGTATTGTTATTAACGTTAACGATGATGAAATGTATGCCGGTGAAACAGGTATTGATATTTACAACTTAACTAAATATACCCGTTCTAACCAAAATACTTGTATTAACCAAATTCCATGCGTGGAATTAGGTGAAAAAGTTGAGCGTGGCGATGTACTTGCAGACGGCCCATCAACGGATTTAGGTGAGTTAGCACTTGGTCAAAATATGCGTGTGGCATTTATGCCATGGAACGGTTATAACTTTGAGGATTCTATTTTAGTCTCTGAAAAAGTGGTACAAGATGATCGTTTCACTTCGATTCATATTCAAGAACTATCTTGTGTATCTCGTGATACTAAACTTGGTGCTGAAGAAATTACTGCTGATATTCCAAATGTGGGTGAAGCAGCACTTTCTAAACTTGATGAGTCTGGTATTGTTTATATCGGCGCTGAAGTAAAAGGTGGTGATATTCTTGTTGGTAAAGTAACGCCTAAAGGCGAAACGCAATTAACACCAGAAGAGAAATTACTACGTGCTATTTTCGGTGAAAAAGCATCTGATGTTAAAGATACTTCATTACGTGTACCAAATGGTGTTTCAGGTACGGTTATTGATGTGCAAGTCTTCACTCGTGATGGTGTACAAAAAGACAAACGTGCACTTGAAATTGAAGAGATGCAACTCAAGCAAGTAAGAAAAGACTTAACTGAAGAACTTAAAATTTTAGAAGCAGCATTGTTTGCTCGTATCCGTGATGTATTAATTTCTGGTGGTATTAAAGCAGACAAATTAGATGCTTTACCACGTGAAAAATGGTTAACCATTGGTATTTCTAATGAAAGTAAGCAAGCTCAATTAGAACAACTTGCTGAACAACATGATGAAATCAAAGCTGAATTTAATAAGAAGCTTGAAGCTAAACGAATGAAGATTACTCAAGGTGATGATTTACAACCTGGAGTTCTCAAAATTGTTAAAGTTTACTTAGCAGTTAAACGTCAAATTCAGCCTGGTGATAAGATGGCGGGGCGCCATGGTAACAAAGGGGTTATCTCTAAAATCAACCCAATTGAAGATATGCCATATGATGATAAAGGACGTCCAGTTGATATCGTATTGAATCCACTTGGTGTTCCGTCTCGTATGAACATCGGTCAGATTTTAGAAACTCACTTAGGTATGGCGGCAAAAGGTATTGGTCAGAAGATCGATGCAATGCTAAAAGAACAGCAAGAGTTAGCTAAATTACGTGATTTCATTCAGAAAGCTTATGACCTTGGTTTAGGGGCAGCACAGAAAGTTAATGTTGCTGAATTTACTGACCAAGAAGTGATGACATTGGCACAAAACTTACGTAATGGTATGCCTCTTGCAACGCCAGTCTTTGATGGTGCAAAAGAGCAAGAAATCAAAGCATTACTTGAACTTGGTGATTTGCCAACGTCAGGTCAAATTACATTGTTTGATGGTCGTACAGGTGAGCAATTTGAACGTCCAGTAACTGTAGGTTACATGTATATGCTGAAATTGAATCACTTAGTTGATGATAAGATGCATGCGCGTTCTACAGGTTCATATAGTCTGGTTACACAACAACCATTGGGTGGTAAAGCTCAATTTGGTGGTCAACGTTTCGGTGAGATGGAAGTATGGGCACTTGAAGCATATGGTGCTGCTTATACTCTACAAGAAATGTTAACTGTTAAATCAGATGATGTGAATGGTCGTACTAAGATGTATAAAAATATTGTAGATGGTGATCATCGTATGGAGCCTGCGATTCCAGAATCATTTAATGTATTATTAAAAGAGATTCGTTCGTTAGGTATTAATATCGAGTTAGATGAAGAGTAATCTTAACTAACTGAAATGATTTCTATTTATAGGGATAACTTATCAGCAATGATAAGTTATCTAATTGGTTTAACTCCATAGGAGTCAATTGTGAAAGACTTACTAAAGTTTCTAAAAGCACAAACTAAAACTGAAGATTTTGATGCTATCAAGATAGGCCTTGCTTCTCCTGATATGATTCGTTCATGGTCTTTTGGTGAAGTTAAAAAACCTGAAACAATTAACTATCGTACGTTCAAACCGGAACGTGACGGATTGTTTTGTGCACGTATTTTTGGACCAGTAAAAGATTATGAATGTTTATGTGGAAAATATAAACGTTTAAAACACCGTGGTGTGATCTGTGAAAAATGTGGTGTTGAAGTTACTCAAGCCAAAGTACGTCGTGAGCGTATGGGGCATATTGAGCTTGCATCACCTACTGCACATATCTGGTTTTTAAAATCATTACCATCACGTATTGGTCTATTATTAGATATGCCACTTCGTGACATTGAACGTGTGCTTTATTTTGAATCATTTATGGTTCTTGACGGCGGAATGACAAACTTAGAACGCGGTCAAATTTTAACAGAAGAACAATATTTAGATGCGTTAGAAGAGTTTGGTGATGAATTCGATGCTCGTATGGGTGCCGAAGCAATTCAAGAATTACTACGTAATATCGATGTGCAAGCTGAATGTGAAGCACTACGTGATGAGCTTGAAACTACCAATTCTGAAACTAAGCGTAAAAAACTGACTAAACGTATTAAGATTATTGAAGCATTCATTCAATCAGAAAATAAACCAGAATGGATGATCTTAAACGTATTACCTGTGTTGCCACCCGATTTACGTCCATTAGTACCACTAGATGGCGGACGTTTTGCAACATCAGATTTGAACGATCTATATCGTCGAGTGATTAACCGTAATAATCGTTTAAAACGTTTATTAGATTTGGCAGCGCCAGATATTATCGTACGTAACGAAAAACGTATGTTACAAGAATCTGTTGACGCATTACTTGATAATGGTCGTCGTGGCCGTGCAATTACCGGTTCAAACAAACGTCCATTAAAATCACTTGCCGATATGATTAAAGGTAAGCAAGGTCGTTTCCGTCAAAACTTATTAGGTAAACGTGTTGACTACTCAGGTCGTTCAGTAATCACTGTAGGTCCATACTTACGATTACATCAATGTGGTTTACCGAAGAAAATGGCTCTTGAATTATTCAAACCATTTATTTACGGTAAATTAGAGCGTCGTGGTTATGCAACTACCATTAAAGCAGCCAAGAAAATGGTTGAACGTGAAGATGCAATTGTTTGGGATATCTTAGATGAAGTTATTCGTGAGCATCCGGTATTACTAAACCGTGCACCAACACTTCACCGATTAGGTATTCAGGCATTTGAACCTATCCTAATTGAAGGTAAAGCGATCCAATTACATCCATTAGTTTGTGCGGCATTCAATGCTGACTTCGATGGTGACCAAATGGCGGTTCACGTACCATTAACGTTAGAAGCTCAATTAGAAGCGCGTGCGTTAATGATGTCAACCAACAACATTCTTTCGCCTGCGAGTGGTGAGCCTATCATTGTTCCTTCTCAGGACGTGGTATTAGGTCTTTACTACATGACTCGTGATAAAGTTAATGCGAAAGGTGAAGGTATGATTTTAACCGGACCTAAAGAAGCAGAAAAACTGTATCGCTTAGGTCTTGTTGAGCTACATGCTAAAGTTAAAGTACGTATTACTGAAAGCCACCGCAATAGTATTGGTGAGTGGGAAGATACAACTTCTGTGGTTGATACTACAGTTGGTCGTGCTATCTTATGGTTAATTATGCCTAAAGGTATGAGCTTCTCTGTCATCAATCAACCACTTGGTAAAAAGGCGATTTCACGAATTTTAAATATTTGTTATCGCCAATTAGGTATGAAAGAAACTGTTATCTTGGCTGACCAAGTAATGTATACCGGATTTGCTTATGCAGCACGTTCTGGTGTATCGGTTGGTATTGATGATATGGAAATTCCAGCTAAAAAATTACAAATCATCAATGAAGCTGAAATTGAAGTTGCTGAAATTCAAGAACAGTTCCAATCAGGTTTAGTTACCGCTGGTGAACGTTATAACAAAGTTATCGATATCTGGGCAGCAGCCAATGAACGTGTTGCTAAAGCGATGATGGATAACTTATCAACTGAAAAAGTGATCAATCATGAAGGTAAAGAAGAAGTTCAATCTTCATTTAACAGCATCTATATGATGGCCGACTCTGGTGCGCGGGGTTCTGCAGCTCAGATTCGTCAGTTAGCTGGTATGCGTGGATTGATGGCAAAACCGGATGGTTCAATCATCGAAACACCAATTACGGCAAACTTCCGTGAAGGGTTAAACGTTCTTCAGTACTTTATCTCGACCCATGGTGCGCGTAAAGGTCTTGCCGATACCGCATTAAAAACTGCGAACTCAGGTTACTTAACTCGCCGTTTAGTTGACGTAGCTCAAGATCTAGTCGTTATTGAAGATGACTGTGGCACGTTAGAAGGCGTAGTGATGACACCAGTTATCGAAGGTGGAGATGTTAAAGAGCCACTTCGTGAACGTGTATTAGGTCGTGTAACAGCAGAAGATGTATTGAAACCAGGTAGTGCGGATATTTTAATTCCTCGTAATACACTACTTGATGAAAACTATTGTGATTTACTTGAAGAAGAATCTGTAGATAGCGTTAAAGTTCGTTCAGTTGTTTCGTGTGATACTGACTTTGGTGTTTGTGCGAAATGTTATGGTCGTGACTTAGCCCGTGGTCACCTAGTAAATAAAGGTGAAGCAATCGGTGTTATCGCTGCTCAATCAATCGGTGAGCCTGGTACACAGTTAACCATGCGTACGTTCCATATCGGTGGTGCGGCATCACGAGCAGCAGCAGAATCAAGTGTTCAAGTTAAAAACAAAGGTAGCATCAAATTATCTAATGCTAAATTTGTAACTAACCCAGATAAGAAACTGGTTATTACATCTCGTAATGCTGAATTAACGATTATCGATGAATTAGGTCGAATGAAAGAAACTTATAAAGTTCCTTATGGTTCGATTCTAACTAAAGGTAATGGTGCAGCGGTTGATGCCGGTGAAACAGTTGCTAACTGGGATCCACATACCATGCCAGTTATCTCTGAAGCGAAAGGCTTTGTTAAATTTGTTGATATGGTTGATGGTCAAACTATCACCCGTCAAACCGACGAATTAACAGGTTTATCATCAATTGTTATTTTAGATGTCGCTGAACGAACAGGTGTTGGTAAAGATTTACGTCCAGCAATTAAGATTGTTGATGCTAAAGGTAAAGATATTTATGTTGCAGGTACAGAGATGCTTGCTCAATATTTCTTACCAGGTAAAGCATTAGTACAATTAGAAGATGGTGCTGAAATCAATGTGGGTGATACACTTGCACGTATTCCACAAGCATCGGTTGGTACTAAAGATATTACCGGTGGTTTACCACGCGTTGCTGACTTATTTGAAGCACGTAAACCTAAAGAGCCAGCAATTCTTGCTGAAATCGATGGTATTATCTCGTTTGGTAAAGAAACCAAAGGTAAACGTCGCTTAATTATCACTCCACTAGATGGTAGTGATCCATATGAAGAGATGATTCCAAAATGGCGTCAACTCAACGTATTTGAAGGCGAACAAGTTGGACGTGGTGATGTGATTTCTGACGGTCCAGAATCTGCACATGACATTTTACGTTTACGTGGTGTTAATGCAGTGACACGTTACATCGTTAACGAAGTTCAAGAAGTTTATCGCTTACAAGGTGTAAAAATCAATGATAAACATATTGAAGTTATTGTTCGTCAGATGTTACGTAAAGCGACAGTTATTCATCCGGGTGGTTCTCGTTTACTTGACGGCGAACAACTTGAAGTTTCACGCTTGAAGATTATTAATCGTGAGCTTGAGGCACAAGGTAAAGAGCCAATTGTTTACTTGCATGATTTGCTTGGTATTACTAAAGCATCACTTACTACTGAATCATTTATTTCTGCGGCATCGTTCCAAGAAACGACTCGCGTATTAACTGAAGCAGCAGTTGCTGGTAAAAATGATGAGCTTCGTGGCTTGAAAGAAAACGTTATTGTTGGTCGCTTGATTCCAGCTGGTACTGGTTATGCTTATCATAAAGAGCGTTTGCGTAAACGTACAATGCCTATTGATGATGAAATTCAACCAACTGTTTCAGCTGAAGAAGCAACAGCTAACTTAGCAGAATTACTCAATTCTGCAGAAGAAAATCAATAGTCAGTAGGACTAAGTTATTAAAATAGCACGTGTAAGCACGTGCTATTTTTTTATGTGTATTTAAAAAAAGGAGTTTTGATATGTATATTGTCATGAACCGATTTAAAGTAAAACGAGGTAGTGAAGAGGCTTTTATTGAAATATGGCGTAATCGTGATACCCATTTAAAAGAGATGAAAGGCTTTAATCGTTTTTATTTTTTAAAAGGGAAAACTGAGGAAAATTATACGTTATTTTCATCATTTGCCGAATGGGAATCAAAAGCCGATTTCGACGCTTGGGTAAACTCAGAACAATTCAAACATACACATCGTAATACCGGAAATAGACCAAATAATAACGATATTTACTATGAGCCGGCACAGTTAGAATGCTTTGAAAGTGTATTATAAATAATTATCAAATAATAAACCGCTTATTATAAATTGGTAAAATCTACCTAAATCATCATTAATAAAAGTTTTATGATCAAGAATAAAAATAAGCGGTATATTTTTTATGCGTAAATTAGGATTATACATAGCATGCATTATAAAAATGGCTATAATAATATTGAGTAAATTATCTTAAACGGTGTGGATTAAGGCGATATTAATTTGCAATATAGCCAATTCAATATTAGTGAGTCCACAGATTGATAACTTACATTCCTTGTTTTTTTCAGAGCTTGTTCTTTTTATCGAAATATCGGTATAAATTTGTTAGTGAGATTTAAACTTGAGGTATAAATAAGTGTTTAAAAATCGCAGATAGCTTATTTTAATTCTATTTTTTGATGTATTCATTTGTTAAGCTATCCATAAATTCAACTATTTATAGGAATATACAATGAAATCAAAATTTCTATTATGTGTTTTGGTATTAATTATTGTTGGAGCATTTTTTTGTTTTAGTCGATACAATGATATCCAAACCCGTGACGAAGGTGTAGCAGCTGCATGGTCAGAAGTTGTCAACCAATATAAGCGTCGGGCTGATTTAACTCCAAGTTTAGTTAATACGGTTAAAGGTTATACTACACACGAAAAAGAAGTGTTAACTCAAGTGACCGAAGCAAGAAGTAAAGTTGGCTCAATTCAAATCAACGCTGATCAGCTAACCGATCCGGCTTTATTTGCTAAATTCCAACAAGCGCAATCAGAATTAAGTACTGCCTTAAGCCACTTAATTGCTGTCAGTGAAAACTATCCAGATCTTAAAGCCAGTTCACTTTTTCAGGATCTTATGAGCCAGTTAGAAGGCACTGAAAATCGGATCGCAGTTGCCAGAGGACGATATATACAAGCAGTTCAATCGTTTAATATTTATATCCGAAAAATACCAAATAAGTGGATTGCTGGCTTTATAGGTGTAGAACCTAAACAGCAATTTACGGTTGATAATGAAAAAGAAATTTCAAATGCACCCGCAGTTAACTTTCAATAAACATAATTGCTCAAAAAATATTGAGTGTTAAGTTTGCTGTTAATCATCAGTTGGTATCGATCAACTGAAATTCTCTTCCTTTAAGATCGAGTTATGACCATACGTTAACTCGATCTCATAGAAATATTTTACAATAAAGCTCTATTAAGTTTCCCCAATACAAAATAAATAGTGCCAAATTTCCATGACGGCAAAACTTGATAAAAAAAGCTGATGTTAATAGCAAAATTGTTATCTGGCTATATAATAGTCATTTCTACCCATTGATGTCTTATACTACTTAAACCTAAAATAGAGTAGATTAGCTTTTGATATGCGTTTTTTAAAAGTAATAATATTATTCTATTGCAGGTCATTTTGGTCAAAATATAATGAAAAAATATGTTTTCTTTAGTATGTTGTTAATGCTTAGTTGGTTTAGTTATGGTTTGACTGAAATTCCTGCTTTTAATAGTCATATTATTGATACAACCAATACTTTAAGTGCATCGCAAGTCAAGTCTTTAGAATCAAGCCTAATTCAATTTGAACACTCGAAAACTGATGGGGCGCAAATAGCGGTTTTGATGATCGCAAAACTCGACAACGAAACCATAGAGCAGTACGCGCAGAGAGTTTTTAACCAATGGAAAATTGGAAGAAAAGGGCTGGATAATGGTATTTTATTGTTAGTAGCAAAAGATGACCGACAGATGCGTATTGAAGTGGGGTATGGGCTTGAAGGCATTGTTACCGATTTAGTCGCTAGCCACATCATTCGGGAACAGTTAGCCCCACAATTTAAGCAAAATAATTATTATCAAGGTATTAATGATGCAATTTCGGTATTAAAAGATGTCACAATAGGTAATGAAATTCATCCAGAGAAACAAACCCAGAATAATCATAGAATTGGGTTAAGTGAAATGTTAGATATGTTGTTTAACTGGATTATTCAACAAAGCTGGAAAGTGTTTTCCTTTTTTGTTTGTTTAGCCTTCACGGTTAAATTCGAAAAAAATGTATTTAAACGCATTATCATTACATCACTATCAAATAGTTTATTTATCCTAATTGTAACTTGGTGTGTTCACGGTTTTACTTACTTATATCTAATCGATGTCGTTTTTATTTTTGGTATAAATTATGTAGTTGCTAACTTGCTATTCATCGCTATCAGTTTTAAAAACGGCACTAGAAGAAGTCGTAGCGGGAGTGGCAGTAGCAGCCGATCTTCATATAGCCATTCGAGTAGAAGTTCCCGAACCGGCGGAGGCGGCGGCCGCAGTGGTGGTGGCGGTGCATCTGGTCGTTGGTAATGAGATGAACAAAGATAATACTCATTAAGTTTTAATAGTAAGATTTTGATTCGGCTATATACTAGTTTTAGTTAACCAATGATATCTTGTCTAAACGCTTTATTAAATGGATCGCAATTAACTGTTTGTTGTAAAAATTAAAATTTTATTTAGCGTTGTTAATCATAAGGCAAAAAATACAATGAAAAGATATTTTCTAAGTAGTTTATTGTTAATATTCAGTTGGTTTTGTTATGGGCTAACAGACATCCCGGAATTTGCACATCGTGTTATCGACACGACTCATACTTTAACCGATTCTCAAAAAGAGTCATTAGAATCAAGCCTAATTGGCTTTGAAAAGCCTCGAACAGATGGTGCCCAGATAGCGGTTTTAATGATTCCCAAACTGGATGATGAAACGGTAGAACAATACGCAGATAGAGTCTTTATTCAATGGAAAATCGGTCGAAAAGGACAAGACAATGGTATTTTATTGCTTATTGTAAAAGACGATAAACTCATGCGAATTGAGGTTGGTTATGGGCTTGAAGGAACTATTACCGACTTAGTGGCCAGTAAAATCATTCGTGAGCAATTAGCGCCAGAATTTCGACAAAATAACTATTATCAAGGTATTGATAATGCCTTATCTGTGCTAAAACAAAAAATCGATAATCCTGCCCCGAAAAGTGAAGATAACGAACAAGGCTTTAACTTGTTATCATCAGAAGATTTTACTTCCATGTTGAGTAATTATGCGCTGGTGTCATTCGTTATTTGTCTTATACTTGCCAAATTATTGTATCGTAAAGATAAAACCAATCAATGTCTTCTTACTGGTTTATTTAACGCACTATCTGTTGGTGGATTTACCCTTTGGCATATGCGCGATATATTTATTATAGTATTTATCATGTTTGTGGTATTTATTTTGAGTACCATTGCCAGCCGCATTGTGACTCCCGGAGCTGGTGGCGGAAGAGGAAATCATCGAGGAGGAGGCGGTTTTGGTGGTTCTAGCGGTGGCTTCGGCGGAGGTGGCGGCTTTAGCGGCGGCGGTGGTGGTCGCAGTGGTGGCGGTGGCGCTTCCGGTAGCTGGTAAATAGGATAATAAATAAGGCGCTATATGCGCCTTAATCATATCGATTAATAGCAGTTTATTTTTTAGAACAATCGCTAGCCACATCATTCGGGAACAGTAAGCCACACAATTTAAGCAAAAGAACTATTATCAGGGTATTAATGATGCAATTACGGTATTAAAAGATGTCATAATAGGTAATGAAATTAATCCAGAGAAACAAGCCCAGAATAATCATAGAATTGGGTTAAGTGAAATGTTAGATATGATGTTTAACTGGATTATTCAACAAAGCTGGAAAGTGTTTTCTTTTTTGTTCGTTCGTTTTCACGGTTAAATTCGAAAAAAGTGAATTTAAACGCATTATCATCACATCACTATCAAATAGTTTGTTTCTCCTTATTGTAACTTGGTATGTTCACGATTTTAGTTACTTATATCTTACCGATGTCGTTATTTTTGGTATAAATTATGTGGTTGCTAACTTGTTATTCATCGCTATCAGTCGTAAAAACGGCATAAGAAGAAGTCGTAGCGGGAGTGGCAGAAGCAGTCGATCTTCATATAGCTATTCGAGTGCCGAGGTGGCGGCCGCGGCCGCAGTGGTGGTGCATCTGGTCGTTGGTAATGAGATGAACAAAGATCATACTCATTAAATTTTAATAGTAAGATTTTGATTTGACTATATAATAGTTTTATTTAGCGTTGTTAGTCATGAGGCAGAAAATATAATGAAAAGATATTTTCTAAGTAGTTTATTGTTAATATTCAGTTGTTTTTGTTATGGGCTAACTGACATCCCGGAATTTGCACATCGTGTTATCGACACGACTCATACTTTAACCGATTCTCAAAAAGAGTCATTAGAATCAAGCCTAATTGGCTTTGAAAAGCCTCGAACAGATGGCGCCCAGATTGCGATTTTAATGATTCCCAAACTGGATGATGAAACGGTAGAACAATACGCAGATAGAGTCTTTATTCAATGGAAAATCGGTCGAAAAGGACAAGACAATGGTATTTTATTAGTTATTGTTAAAGATGATAAACTCATGCGAATTGAGGTTGGCTATGGGCTTGAAGGAACTATTACCGACTTAGTGGCCAGTAAAAT
>NZ_JAFNNJ010000006.1:0-153406 GCF_026536825.1 Gilliamella sp. B3367 | reverse complement strand
TTTTTGCCTCTTCGGTCGCTTTAATGCGGTCGATGTTGTTAAGCATGGTTAATGTTTCACCACCAATCTCACTCACTAATCGCGTTTGGTCTATGATGCTTTGTTCTTTCTCTTTATCGAAGATGTGTTTGAGTTCATTATTGGCATGCTCGGTATCACGACTTAATCCCGCGATATCTTGCTTTTGTTCACTTTCATTGCGGATAATAATGGTGCCGTCTGACACAGCGGAGTGAGTTATTGAGCTTTCACTCTCTTTCTTATTGCGACTTGTTGGTAGTGATGGCATGCCGCTGCTACTAATCCCAGCGCTGCTGCTTTTAACATCGTACTTGGCTTTGTTTTCAATATCACTAAAGCTAATACTGCCTGTATCAAGACGGTTTTGGCTGCTGTTTGGTGCATCCGATGCTATTACACCACCTTTTAAGTCGGTGTTGTTACCAACCTTGATATCAAATCCGCCTTTGCCAGCATATATTCCCGATTGGTCGGTCACGCTTGCCCAATCACTGTTCATTTTTGTTGAGCTTGTTGAGGCATTCACACTGCTGGTACCACCCCAAGAAAAACTGCCTCCCACCGATGTTGAACTGCTTTTTTGGTGATAATGGTCAGTATCTTGTTTAGACTCGATATTTAAGTCATGACCAATATCGGCAACCACTTTGTCACCTTTTACTTGTCCTGCAATGATATTGGCATCATTACCTGTTATCATCGTCACTTTATTTCCAGCTTCTACAATGCTTTCTGTCCAGTCTGTACCATTGCCTTTTTCACGTGATTTACTTGTACTGCCGCTAGCAGAAACAGTAAATCCATTTTTCTGTCCACCAAAGTTATAACCTACGCTCACTGAGCCATTGCTACTTTTCTCTTTGGTTTCTGTTTTAAACGTGTTTTCTTCACCGATAATGTTAATGTCATGATTAGCATTAAGTATTGCGTCATGACCTGCCTGTACTTGGCTTCCCAGTATGTTTATATCCCCACTGTCTTTGTCGCCATTGCCTGTTGCAATAATTGAAACATTTCGACCTGCTGAGACCGATGAACCTACCACGGTATGTTGTTCTTGATTAACAGTACGTTTTGTTTTTTCACTGCCAAGGCTGATGTTAATCCCTATCGAGGCGTCAGGTTGTCCATTTTGTAAATTTGCACCGGCTTCTAATGCCGCATTACTCGCTTGTAATCCGGCCTTAATTTCCATTAATGCTTTGGTTCGTTTGTTCGTTTGATTTCTTGAGTGCTGCAAGGTTTGGTTAGCGTTATAGATATCACTAGCTGTACCAGTAATGGCTACAGTAACACCAGATTTTTGATATTTATATTCTTCTTGATGTGTGGTTTTTGCGTCTAACGCTTCAATATTGACATTTTCGCCTTTCAATCTGATGTTTTGCTGTGCAATGACATCACTACCTTGAATATTGACATCTTTGCCTGCTTGAATATTTACGCTACCATTAGTACTGCCAACTATACTGCCAGCATAGGCTTGCTCGGTATCGGTTTGTTTTAAGTCTTGTTTCATTTTGCCGACAGTGACGCCTAGTCCACCGCTACCCATTAAACCTGATTCTTTCTTAATGGTTTGTTGGTGTTGATAATAGGATTCTTCTGCTGCAGTAATATTGACGTTATTATTTGCCAATAAATTAACATCCTGAGTACCAACCACTTGGCTACCATCGACTGTTAAATCATGACCTGCTTTTATTGTTACACTATCGCCGGAAAGTTCACTACCTTTTTGGGTTGTGTTGTCAATTTCAAGATGATGAATTGTTGATTTTTTGTTTAATATTCGCTTGTTGTCTTTTTGGTGGTGGTCAGTTAATGCTTCATGCTCTTGTGAAGCTAATATGTTAATATCATTTCCAGCAATAACTTTTAGTGACTCATCAGCTGATACAATCGCTGCGTGAGTATTGATATCATTTCCTGCTAGTAGACTAATATTTCCGTTGGATTGTATTTCAGTTCCTACCACATGGGTTTCATCTATATCACGGTAATCTTTTTTGCCAAAATTAGCGTGCGAGGCATTTCCTGTATCTACTTTATTTAGGTTAATATCGTGGCCTGCTTTTATTTGTGTTTGGGAGTCATCACCACTATTAACGATTAAGGCACCATTCATGCTTACATCATTACCAGCATGAATTAAAATATCACCTTGTTTGCTTTGTACTGATGCTACTTTATCAATAACAGTATTACTATTGTGATTGCCACCGTAGGTAATGTCGGTAGTTTTTGTGGTGGTATTTAATAAGATATCTTTTACTGCTAATAATGAAATATTTTCATCAGCGACAAAAGCACCACTGCTTTTAAGGCTATCGTTAGCGTAAACAAAAATGCTGTCACCTTTCCATAGTCCTTCTTGGTCTATGTTTTGTCCGATTACATTGAGTTGATTTTTGGCAAGGACATTTCCGTTGGAGTAAATATCATTTTGACTATTGATGTTGATATTTTTACCAGCAAGTAATGCGCCATCTGTTGATACTTCAGGTCTATTGACAACATAGACTTGAGGCACCAGTACTTGCTCTGGTTTTCCATTTACCATAACAGTTTTACTTACTAACCAAACAATATCACTGGTGAGTTTTTTCATCTGTTCAACTGATAGTGATACGCCTACTTGTAAATGATATTGTTCGGCAAACGAAACACCCGCATCCATCAGCGCTTTATACTGTTCAATATCATTTTCGTGACCGCCTAGATAACGTTGCCCAGTTAGCGCTACTATTTGCTGCTGGATGAGTTGTTGTTCATAGTAACCATCACCCAGTCTTTTTTGAAGTTCATCAGGGTCCATTTTTAATTGGTTAGCCATATAGTCAGAGCTTAACCATTTTTTTCGATTAGTAAAACGTGGGTCGGTTTCAATTAAATAATTACTTTTTGGATCTTTTTTTACTGCGTATAAGCTGTTATTTGGTAAATCAAGATTCGGTTCGATAGACGCAATTGAATTAATTTGGGTCAGTGAACGATCTCCCTGATCAACCTCTACATTTGTTGTCGTTTTGTCACGATCATCAATCGTTGTATTAGAAATGCTTTGATGTTCATCTATTTTACTTGAGCCTAAATCAATCGTGGTTTCAACGATATTATTATAGTCTGATTTTTTCTTTTTTGATGAATATTCTCGTTTAGTTCCCCCATGCCATTCTCTGTCATGGCTAATTTGTTTGCCAGAATCAATGATTCTATCGATACCTTTTTCAGAGATATTATCGAGTGATGCTACGTTTAACTGTAAGGTTCCACCAGCTACAATTTTACTGTTGTTATTGATAACACGATTTGCGTCAATTACTAAATGGTTACCCGAAACAATTTCTGCGGGGTCTGTTTGCGTAATTTGAGTTTGGTAATGCGTTTGTAAATAGTTATATTCAATATATTTATAATTTGATTGACTCGATCCATCTTCATTATAAACGGTTAATATCGGGTATTTATGTTTTCCTTTGCCCTGTTTTACTTGATAATTATTGCCACTGTACCGACGGTTACTGTTTCTGAAAGCAAATTCAGATTTATTTTGTTCACTAACTTTAACTACTTCAGTTTGAATATTATCGTTGATGTTATTAATTTCATTTGCATTAATTATCATATTATCACCCGATTCGATACGCGATGAGTGATTATTAATAGTATCAGCGTTAATTGTTAGTTTACCTAAGCTTAATAATAGTGCATGACTATAATTATTTAATGTTTCTGCATTAATTATAAAGTTATTACGCGCAGCAATAACTGGGGCTTGATTGCCATTGGCACGGTTATTAATGGTTTGGGCTTTTATCTGTAAATCATTACTATAAATTCGTCCTGTTTGAATATTATTCAGTGTGGTTGCACCGATATAGCTATTTTGACCATCTATAATCCCAAAATTTGTTACTATGTCATGCTCAAGTTGTATATCATCACTGCTGATTTCGCCATCTTCATTATTAGTTAGTTGCTTGCTGATTAGATTTACCTTTTTACCAGATAAAATCGTTTTATCATTGGTAATGTTTTGTTGGCTTTCAATCACAATGTTATTATTGGCAATGACTTCGTTTTGATTATGAAATGAATCAGTTAATTTTAAAGTTAAATTATTTTCTGCCAGTAATTGCCCGTCACCACTTAATTTATTTGATTGGATAAATAAATCATGAGCCAAAATTTTTGCGTTTTCATTGACTATTTCATCTGTGTCAAATGATGCTATTTTTTGAATCAGCATATTGGCATTTTTATTAAGTAAACGCCCGCTTTTTAAAATAAGTTGATCTACCCGCCAAACAGCATGTTGATTATCAATTAGGTTAGCAGTAATGGTTGCGGTACCTAAATTTTTTAATTTTGCATTTTGATTATTAATTTCACTGGCTGATAAGGTGATATGTCGATTACTAAATAGCTTTGCATATCGGTTAATTAATTGATTATTTGAAATTAGTGAAATATCTTGTTCGGACAGTAAAGTTGCATTGTCATTATCAATATGATTGGCTTTGATATAAAGGTTACCTTTGGTGCTAATTTGAGCCTCACGATTGAAACTATTTTGGTTTGCAATAAAGGTACTATCTTTTTCTGATAAGGTATTTGCATTTTGTAGGGAGATGTCTTGACCTTGAGCGTAAATATTATCTTTAGCAACGATGGTACTATTGTCCATGTTGATAGTTTGTCCGGCAATCAGATTAATGTCTTTATTTGCAAAAATTTGACTATCGCTAACAATAAGATTGTTTTCAGTTGTCAAATTTACATCTTGGGTCGCTTTGATTACACTTTGTTTAGCACTCAATGCTTTAGTTTTTATATCGATTTGATTGGCGATTTGTTGTCCACCATCTAAATCAACCTTATCTTTACTTTCGACAGCAATTTTTTGATCGGCTAACAGTTTACCTTTAGAGGTTAATTGATGACTACTTACTGTTAATGAACCATGATTATTCAGTTTTCCTGCGCTATCAACACCAGCGGCAATCGTTCCCGATGATGCGTTATCAATTTTGTTTGAACTCAATTTGATATCTTTTTGCGCAACAATAGTGCCACTATTATTGATATTGTTTGTGCTTTTAATATTTATTTCATTTTTAGCGTAAAGTTGTTTATTGTTAATGACACCTTGATTGCTGTTTAATACAATATCTTTATTTGATTGCATGGCGCCATTGTTGACAATTTTTCCGTCAGCGCTAATCATGAGTGATTCACGGCTGGCGCCTAACTCACCGGCGTTATGAACGCCCACTCCTTTTTCAGTACCGACTAAGTTGATTTTGCCTGCATACATGCCACCCAACTGCGATACATCGATAGAAACCTCTGGTTTGTCATGTGTTGTGGTATCCAACGGACTAATCGTTTTTACGTCTAGACTCACGTTGTTACGCCCCGTCACCACATTGGCTTCATTTGCCCAAACTGATGAGTTAATCGATACGCTACGAGCAATTAAATCTGTGTAACTTTGCCTTGAACTATCAAACCCTTTTCCGGTTACAGCAATCTGTCCTTGTTCAACTAAATAACCTTTTAATTCACCGTTTTCTATGACTGGCTTACCAGTGGTTAATGTACCTCTGTTTGCATTAATAAAGCCACAACCATTACAGGTAATACCTGACGGGTTGGCAATGATTACTTGAGCTTTACCACCAGCAACTTCTACTACACCATTTAATTGGCTCGGGTTACGAGAATTGACTTCATTTAATATAATTTTAGCTGGACCACTGACTTTTAGATTCGGGTTACCTTGTATGTAACCACCAATTTGAGTTTGGCTAATTTTA
This sequence comes from Gilliamella sp. B3367, assembly GCF_026536825.1. Classification (NCBI taxonomy): domain Bacteria; kingdom Pseudomonadati; phylum Pseudomonadota; class Gammaproteobacteria; order Orbales; family Orbaceae; genus Gilliamella; species Gilliamella sp. B3367. The sequence goes on along the minus strand of NZ_JAFNNJ010000006.1, from coordinate 147,563 downwards.
TTGCCGTTATTTAAGATCACTCCATTTTGTGACACATCAAATTGCGAGTATTTATTATGAGATAGACCTTTGCTGTTCGGTGCTTGAATATTCACTTGAGTCACACCATTAGCCGTTGAAACCACTTGTGGTTGTTGGTGATGAGAAGCCTGTTGGTCAGGCTTTATATCACTTCCATATGCCGGTGTGCTGAGGGCTACAAAACCTAATGAAATAGATATAAATAAGGTTATCGGTTTAAGTGTAACAAAAAGATTTTCCCTTAATGTATAGCTCGCTGATTTAGCCGTTTTTTCAACCACACTCGGCGTTTTAGCTATATCTGCAACTGCCATTTGTATGTTACGCTTTTTATTAAAAATAACTCGATAGAAGTGCTTATTCATAACTTGTTTCATCCCTTATTTCATTATTTTTGTTATCTGATTAATGTCGTTTTATGCCCTAAAAGTTCCAATTCAAATTGAATCCCAATACTAAAGGATTTGTTTTGAATCCTTTGGGTTTTCTTATTGGCATGCCGGCAAATAAGTCATAATAAATGCCATAATTATTACCTCTTAAACCAATAACACCACCAGTCAAATGACGACCCAATAAGTATTCACTTTTGGCGCCAGATACTTCACCAGTATCGATACCTAAATATGGCTCGTGATTAAATGGTGCTTGCCAACCAAGTTCATTACGCAAATACCATCCACGATCGGCTCTAAGGGTTAATTCACCATCAAAGCCACGAACAGTCCATCGTCCACCAATAGAGAATTGGTCTGGTGATGTTAAGTTGTTCCCTCGGGTATATTGACCTTGATAATCAAGGCGATAATGGAATTGTTGCTCACCTAAATTAAAAGGCACATTGGTTGAAAAATTTAGTGAAAATATATCGGATAACGCACTGGTATTATTTTCCGGATCACTTTCTTCAGGTGCTTTTTTAGCATTAAACCATCTCACTCCTTTTTGATAAGATACTCCGGCATCGATAGTAATATCTTTAATATAGTGTCGATGCTGTAATCCAAGTTGCCAATAAGTTGTTTTGCGTTGCTGGATTTCCATCTCTTTATCATTGATGTAGTTGTGAGATTGGCGTAAAGTGATGCCATAATTTAAGGTCGTTTTTTGGGATTCATTTCGGTGTAAAACGCGGCTAAGTTGAACCGTGGCGTTACGACTGCGACCACTGTACTTATAATCTAAAACTTCACCTGCAATAGTTTGATGATATTTGTTACCCGATAAAGAAGTACTTAACAGCCAATAACCAAAAGGAACTGAATAGGATAATAAAAAGTTGCGTGATCCATATTTACCTTTACCATTTAAGTCATGCCCACCAGAAGCATAAAATGAGTCGCTTAACGATAATAAGTTATCAAGATATAAGGTAATACCACCTTGGTCACGGCCGGTAGTTTTTGTACCTGAATCATCTACCGATAACCCTAAACGCCACATTTTGCTTTGTTTTCGGTCAATGACAATATCACTTTCACCCGGTTTATCGCCAGGAACTAGTTGCATTTGAGCTGTCACGGTCGGTAAGCGCTGTAAATTTTCCAGCCCTTGTTCTATATCACGTAAATTGAGCGATTGATTTATTCTAGCTGGCATTGCGGTGTATAGCTGTGCATATTTGTCACTGTCATCGGTATAAAGAATATTTCTGACTTTACCTTCTACGATCAGTAATTTTAATTCTCCACTTGTTAAATCTTGCTCCGGTGCAACAACACGGGTTGTAATATAGCCATAGCTGATTAATCTGTCTTGTATTGCCGTCATTAATAGAGTAATACCTTCACCACCTAAACACCGATGTTCAGCTTGTTTAGCAAGCTTATTTAAGGGAATGTACCAAGGCAATTTATCTCGTTCGAGCAACTTGACTTGTTTTATGTTGAAACATAAAGATTCAGTTGGGAAGTTAAGTGCATTCTCTTTAGAATCGGGGGGTAATAAACGGATGTCGGGAGAAGCAGGGGTTAAAGAATCTTGTAGTGCTTTTTCACGTTCTTGTTGGTGGATAAGCTGTTTATCACTCAATTCTTTAATGGGTGGAGGTTCAGCCAACAAAGCGGAAAAGGGGTAGGTAACTAATGCTAAACTTAAAATATACTTTTTCATTCGAAAACTTCACAGTCTAATATTTACACAATTATTACACAAAATTTATACAATGATGTTAAAGGCAATAAATTGAAATGTCTATGTTAAATTTGTTAAATATCATAATATGATGATTTTAAATATGATATTTTGTTTTTTTATTACTTAGAAGCTTATTTATTGCCCAAATTTTTACTTTTGCGATTTCAAATCTAGATCCCAACATAATCTGGCAATAAATCGATAAAACCTTTATACTATGCCCTAAATTTTAGTATGACTTTGTAAGTTTGCTAAATTAACCCGTTCTTTAACATCATCAATTGGAAGAAAATTATGCATCCGATGCTTAATATTGCTATTCGTGCTGCTCGTAAAGCAGGTAATGTTGCCATTAAGGCCTATGAAAATCCTAGTTCAATCGAAATTGATACTAAAGGTGCTAATGATTTTGCGACTAATGCAGATCGTGCCGCTGAAGCTTTGATTATCGAAACAATCAAAAAAGCTTATCCAGATCATACTATTATTGCCGAAGAAAGTGGCCTTGCTAAAGGTAGTGATGCTGATACGCAATGGATAATTGACCCAATTGATGGTACTACAAATTTTATTAAAAATATTCCACATTTCGCTGTGTCTATTGCTGCTCGTGTCAAAGGTAAAACCGAAGTGGCGGTCGTTTATAATCCAATGAGTAATGAGTTGTTTACTGCTGCACGTGGTAAAGGTGCTCAACTTAATGGTTATCGTATTCGTGTAAGTAATGCTAAAGATTTAGAAGGTAGTGTGCTTGCAACAGCTTTCCCTTTTAAAGCGAAACAACATAGTGATAGTTATTTTGCAGTTTTGCAAAAATTATTTACTAAATGTGGTGATTTCCGCCGTACTGGCTCAGCTGCGTTAGATCTCGCTTATGTTGCATCAGGCCGTTTAGATGGCTTTTTTGAAATTGGTTTAAAACCATGGGATATTGCTGCAGGTGAACTGATTTTACGTGAAGCTGGTGGTGTGGTTACCGACTTTGCTGGCGGTAACAATTATATGGTTTCTGGTAATATTGTCGCAGGAAACCCGAAAATTGTTAAAGATTTGCTGGTGACGACTCAAAACGATTGGCCAGAAAAATTACGTAATTAATTTTAATTTCTTTCTCTAAATGCAGGGATGTATTGTCCCTGTATCTATACTTGTCATTAACCACGAACAGTAATTTATTGATCTAATGCGGTCATTGAACAATTAACTTGTAAGCCTTGATTATTTAAATAGTCACTGCCCCATAAATACATTGATTCAAGTACTGGTTTTATACTTTTGCCAAAATTAGTTAAAGAATATTCAACTTTAGGTGGTACCACCGGAAAAACCTGTCGATGAATTAAGCCATTTGATTCAAGTTCGCGTAGTTGTTGGGTTAGCATTTTAGCTGTGGCCGTTGGAATTTCTTTGTGTAACTCAGAAAATCTCATGGCGCTTTTGGACATCAATTTCCATAGTATTAGCGATTTATATTTACCACCAATCATATTAATTGTGACATCAACTGGGCAATAGGTAATTGTCTGGTCTTGTTTTTCACAATGGGGGTTGATAATCGAATTATTTTTCACTTGGTTATCTTTACAGTATCTTTTTGGGTAGTATATATCAAAAAGGTGCATTCTTGTTAAAAAGATAATTAATACTACAATATCTACCATACCTAAAATCAAGGAATGCCTCAAATGAAAACTATCGAATATAATTTTTTTGTTGAAGAGATGAGCTGCGCATCATGTGTTAGCCGTGTAGAAAAAGCATTAAGAAAGATTGATGGTGTGATTGATGTTAGTGTAAACCTTGCAACTGAAAAGGCCACCGTTAAGGCTAATGCTGATGTTAAATTAGAAACTTTAATGGCAGCAGTTGATAAAGCTGGTTACCATGCAGTGAAGATTTCCGAGCCGGAAATTCACGCTAAAGACGTGAGTAAGCAAGCATCAGTTTGGCCGATTATTATTTCGGTTATATTAGCACTTCCTTTTGTTTTGCCGATGTTACTTGAATTATTTGGAATTCATTGGATGATGCCCGCTTGGCTGCAATTAGTGATTGCTTCGATTGTACAATTTGGACTTGGCGCTAAATTTTATCGTAGTGGTTTTAATGCAGCTAAAGCATTGTCTGGGAATATGGATTTACTTGTTGCTATTGGTACCAGCGCTGCTTATGGACTTTCTCTTTATCAGCTTATTATTGGTCATGCCGATCACCTCTATTTTGAGTCATCAGTGGTTATTATTACCTTGATCTTGATTGGTAAATGGTTAGAGTCAAGGGCCAAACATCAAACGACCCAAGCGATTGAGGCACTTTCTGCGCTTCGCCCTGAAGTGGCATTAGTTCGACAAGGGGAGCAAGAGGTGAGTTTGCCAATAAGTCAGGTTAAGGTTAATGATGTGGTGGTTATTAAACCCGGTGAGCGAATACCCGTTGATGGTATTGTTCTTGAAGGCGCATCAAGTTGTGATGAGTCTATGTTGACTGGGGAAAGTTTTCCGGTTACTAAAACACTCAATAGTACCGTAACCGGTGGAACTATAAATGGCGAAGGACTATTAATTGTAAAAACAACCGCTATTCAAGCTGATTCTATGTTGTCTAAGATTATTGCTATGGTTGAGTCAGCCCAAGCAAAAAAAGCGCCAATTCAGCGTATTGTGGATCGGATTAGTGCTATTTTTGTACCCGTCATTTTATTGATTGCTTTAATTACATTGCTTGCTTGGGGCTTTATTTCTTATGATTGGCAGCAAGCTTTACTTCATGCGGTTGCGGTGTTAGTGATTGCTTGCCCATGTGCGCTAGGGTTAGCAACACCAACAGCTATAATGGTTGGTACGGGGGTTGCTGCCCGTCATGGTATTTTGATTAAAGATGCCGAAGCACTTGAGACCTTACACAATATTAATACTGTAGCATTTGATAAAACTGGCACATTAACAATCGGTAAACCAGAGTTAGTTGAACTAGATGTGCTGGGCATGGAAAGAGCCGATCAAATTCTTTCTGTTGCAGCATCTATGCAAGCAGGTAGTGAACACCCACTAGCTAAAGCAATATTAGCTAAGGCTAAATCCTACAGTTATGCACAAAATATTACATCAATCGCGGGTTCAGGAGTGATGGCAACGATTGATAGCCATGAATATTATTTAGGCAGTCTGCGTTGGATGAAAACGTTAAATGCCTATTTTGTAGATATGCAGGATAAAGTTAATGAGCTTACGCAAAAAGGTTACACAATTTCATTTTTAGCCAAACAGCAATCAGAAAATAGTATTGTGATATTAGCCATATTCGGTTTTTCTGATGTTATTAAGCCTGAAGCGAAAAGTGCTATTGATGCATTACGTCAATTAAAGGTAAATACGGTTATGTTAACCGGTGACAATCAACAAGCTGCTAATTATGTAGGACAGCAATTAAATTTAGATAAAGTTATTGCTGAAGTTTTGCCTCAAGATAAAGCGAACTATATTTATCAATTACAAAAAGATAGCCAAAGTAATAATAAAGTTGCCATGATTGGTGATGGTATCAATGACGCACCGGCTTTAGCTGCCGCTGATATTGGTATTGCAATGGGGACGGGAACTGATGTCGCAATGCATACGGCCAGTATTACTTTAATGCGTGGCAATCTATTTTTAATTGCCGATGCTATCGATATTTCTCGAAGAACTTATAATAAAATTAAACAAAACCTATTTTGGGCGTTTTTCTACAATTTAATTGGTATACCTCTCGCTGCTTTAGGCTTTTTGAATCCAATGATAGCCGGTGCAGCAATGGCACTAAGCAGTGTGAGTGTGGTGACAAATGCGTTGTTGTTGAAGCGATGGAAAGCTCGTTCTGAATAATTTGATATTTTATAAATTGAGGAGACGGATTGTCTCCTTATTTTTTATTTATAAGGTTAAACCCAACTTGTGATCCTTTACCTTGCTCAGTAACAAATACCTCAACTGCGGTAATGAGTTGTTCATTATAATAAATTAAGGGAATACGCGTGCGCATCCAAGGTGGAATATGATGCTCTTGCCACAATTTTTTTATCGATCGCGATCCCTTGCGTTGAACAATTTGAAATTGTCCTTGAGCATGAAATCGGACTGATACGGTTTCATCATTTTGTGGTAAACGACAAGTTAAATTGGTTTGGTAATTGGGCTGCAATATACCTAAATTATCCGGCAAAGTTAGCGAAGCGGTTAAATCCCAAGGTAAAATTTGTTGCTCAATATCTTGATACAAAGGTAACAAATAGAGCTGATTTTGATATCGACGAATTTGCCAATTATGTAAAATAAATCGCGGGTTAGCATCTTGTTTAGCTTGAATAACCGTATGCCAAATTAGTGAAAGTTGCTTTTGGCTTGGCATTCCAATATGTTGCTCTTTGAACCACATTCGCAACATTGCATTACGTTTATATTCTGAATAATCATATAATGGTTGAAGGTTAAGTTGCTTCTTATCGCCAATAATGTTTTTAAATTCTGGAAATAAAATTTCATGTATTAATGCTTCTTGCTGTTGGCATAACTCTGCACTGCGAGCAACCATTTGTGAAAAATGAGGCCAACGATGATTAAGTGTTGGTAGAACATTTAAACGTAAAAAGTTGCGATCATAATGGTCATCTTGATTACTTTCGTCCTCTATCCAACTTAATTGGTGTTGATTGGCATATTGCTCAATTTCTTGACGTGAAATTGTGAGTAATGGTCGAAGGTGTTGACCATTTTCAAGTGGCATACTTGATAATCCCGCTGGACCACTGCCACGTTTTAAGGCTAGAAAAAAAGTTTCACTCTGATCATCAAGATGCTGAGCAGTACATAAAAATTCATTATTTTTTAAATGTTGATAAATGGCTTGATAACGGGCTTCTCTAGCTTGTTCTTCAATATTGCCTGCTGTTTTATCAAGTTTGACTTTTTCAATAATCAAAGGGACTTGCCAAACTAGGCATTGTTGTTTGCAATGTTCAGCCCAATTATCGGCATTTTGACTCAAACCATGATGGATATAAATTGCTCTGAGTTGTAAATTTTGCAACTGTCGCTTTAAATTGACTAATGCTTGCATTAAAACGGTTGAATCGACCCCACCACTAAAAGCGACTAGTAGCGATTGCCGACCGTTTAGATGTTGTAAAATAGTTTGTTCAATCACATTGTCGCTCTTTGTTTGATGACCCATCTGCTATCCATTTATACTAAACTTTGTAATGCATTAACCTTGTTTTTATGTAGTTTGATTCTATCCAAACCAGCAGCCAAATCGGCAATTAAATCATCAGGATCTTCAAGACCGATATGTAGTCGGATTAACGTACCCGTGAAATCAATGCCGGATATTGGTCGTATTTTTGCTAGATCTTCGGGTTGGTTGGCCAATATTAGTGATTCGAATCCACCCCATGAATATGCCATTGAAAAGTGAGTCATATTATCTAAGAAATCAGATAATTGCACTTCGCTTAAATGATCGTTAAGTACAAAGGAAAATAGACCACTGGCGCCACTAAAATCACGTTTAAAAAACTCATGTCCTTTACAACTTTCAAGTGCTGGATGATTAACGGTTGCCACTTTGGGGTGATTAGCTAACCAATTTGCCACTTTTATACTGCTTTCATGATGTTGTTTTAATCTAACAGCTAAAGTTCGCAATCCTCGTGCTGCCATATAAGCGGTATCTGCATCACACATTTGCCCCATTAAATAAGAACGTTCACGTAATTTATCCCAACAGCGTTGATTGGCAACAGCCGTTCCTAACATGGCATCTGAGTGACCAATTAAATACTTAGTACCGGCTTGAATTGAGATATCAACATCATGCTCTAATGCTTTAAATAAAACACCTGCTCCCCATGTATTATCCATCATAATCACAATTTCTGGGTTTACGCTGCGGATTGCTTTAACAATTGCAGGCACATCATGCAGTTCCATGGTAATTGAGCTTGGTGATTCAAGAAATACCACTTTAGTATTCGGTTTTATATATTTAGTAATATATCGACCAATGAGTGGCGGGAAATAATCAGTTTCCACTCCAAAATCTTTAAGTATATGCTCGCAAAATTCTTGGGTTGGTTCGTAACTGGCTTCTGATACCAGAATATGATCTCCTGCTTTTACAAAAGCTAAAATGGCATTTGCAATTGCTGCTGCTCCACAAGGATATAGGTAACAGCCTGCTCCTCCCTCTATTTCTACCATGGCATCTTGCAAAGCAAAATGAGTTAAAGTGCCACGACGACCGTAAAATAGAGCCCCTTTAGTCCGATTTTCCATTGCTTCTTTTTTGGCTTTGATTGAATCAAAAACTAGCGATGAAGCTCGCTGAATAACGGAATTGACTGCACCTTGGGTATAGCGTTTTTTTCGACCAGCATGAACTAATTTTGTTTGTAATGACATGATGCATCCTTAGTGATCTGATAAATTTCGATAACAGTTAGCATAGCATGCTGTTAAAATAGTAAAAAATAATTTTTGTTTAAACTGGCTTACACACATGGTAATTGTCAAACTAGCCCATTTAGATTCGGTGGAATTAAATTATTCTCTGTTATCACCACAAGTGATTAATGATGCGGAATCGTTAAATGGCACACGTAAAAAACAGTTTTTAGCTTGCCGTTCAATATTAGCGAGTTTGCTTAAACAGTATTGCCATATTGATACTTTACCGACGATGATCATTGGCGACAATAATCGCCCAGGCTTTTTAGATAGTCATCTTCCTGATTTTAATATCAGCCATAGCCAAGATTGGGTAGCCGTTGCAATTTCGCTTAATGGTAAAGTTGGGCTCGATATTGAAGTTTCTCGACAACGTCAAAATTATCTGAATGTTGCCAAAAGTTTTTTTGCTAATGATGAATATCAGTGGATGTTAGCGCAAAGTAATACTTTAAACGCCTTTTGGCAACTTTGGACATTAAAAGAATCGGCGCTTAAATTATATGCCAAAGGGGTTTGGCAAATGAAATTGGTAAAAGTAGATATTGAAAACCAATTAATTAGCGCGCCGTTTGGTCAGCATTTTTATTATCATTATCAACAACAGGCACCAGTTCATCTTGCTGTAAATCATGATAAACCTATCACAAATTTTGTCTTACAATCTTAATGCATTAGCAATTAGTTACTGACAGCTTTTTGATAAACGTAAGGTGGCTGTCCAAACATTAAGCTAATTTAAATCAGATAAATATCTTGAAGAATTTTTCTGTTTTTATCGTCCAATTGATATTCTTTTGCTAACCAATTATCGATAGTGTCATAACGTTTTTTTATTTCCTCAATAGCTGCGGTTAAAAACTCTTTTTTAGCCGCAAAGATGATCTTATGTTTTTCAAGTTCTTCTGGCGATAATTTACTTTTATTTTCGCTAAGTACGGCTTCACGATAGTCGTTTAAATAGCGTTCGGTAAGCAAATAATCTTGCATAACAATTTCTTCACTCACACCTAATGCGAATAAGGTTAAAGCGACACCGATACCAGTTCTATCTTTACCTACAGCACAGTGTTGGACTAAAGGTCTTCCGTTAGCATTAAGTAATAGTGATGTTAACTTTTTATACGCGAGATTATTAAAAGGTAACAATTGATAAAGCTTAACCATAAAATCAAACGGTGAGTATTTTTTTAACACAAAAATATCCTGACCTTGTTCACTCGTTAAGCTTGCTGTAAATTCATCACTTAATGGATTGGCTGGGATATTAATATATTGGCTATTGTTCCAAAGATTATCTGGATGACGATCGATTTCATGTTGATCGCGATAATCTAAGACATAATGTAAATTAAGCTCATCAGATAAAAAATCTTTTTCATCATCACTTAGGCGTGAAAACTCACCTGAACGATACAACATTCCAGTTCGAATTTGGCGACCATCACTAGTTTTAATTCCACCTAAGTCACGAAAATTAATTCCATTTTTGATCGGTACAACTGATGTCATTATAGGTCCTTATTTATGCTTAACTTTGCTTGCTATATTAGCATGTTTCTGATTAGAATTGATTCATTGTTTTCGCATTATTATTGCTTGAGGAATTTATTATGTCGATGTTATCTATATTACTTTCGGAAAAACCTGCTCCATCAAAGTGGGGTAAAGATGCATTACTCAGTTTTTCAGAAGATGCTGTTACTATTCATTATCGACCTGAGCATCGGCATGGTGCTATTCAACGAGCTGCACGAAAACTAGATAATCAAGGTATTAGATCGGTTAAATTGAGTGGTGACAATTGGGATTTAGAGTCATGTTGGCATTTTTGGATGGGTTATCGTAATGCCAAGAATAATAATAAAATCAGTTGGCCAAAGCTAAGTAATAAAGATAAACAAGAACTAAAAAATCGCTTAGCCATTATTGATTGGTGTCGAGACATTGTTAATCAACAAGCGGAAACATTAAGCCCTTTCGAACTGGCAACGCAAAGTGCAAATTTAATTAGCCATTATTCCTCTGATGTAGCTTATAACATTATTTCAGGTGAAGCATTAAAAGAGCAAGATTATATGGGGATCTACACAGTTGGCAAAGGGTCTCAACGATCGGCTGCCTTGCTTGAGCTTGATTATAATCCTACTAAAAATCCTAAAGCACCAATCATTGCTTGCTTAGTTGGCAAAGGCATTACTTTTGATTCAGGTGGATATAGCTTAAAACCAAGCAGTTTTATGGAATCAATGCGATCGGATATGGGGGGAGCAGCATTGGTGACGGGAGCGCTAGCCCTTGCGATTGCACGTGGAGTTAAACACCGTATCAAACTTTATTTATGCTGTGCAGATAATTTAGTAAGTGGTAACGCTTTCAAACTTGGCGATATCATTCGTTATCGTAATGGTAAAACAGTGGAAGTTGATAATACCGATGCCGAAGGGCGTTTGGTTTTGGCTGATGGATTAATTAGTGCTGATAGTGATAACCCCAATTATATCATTGATTGTGCAACCCTTACTGGGGCAGCAAAGATTGCTGTAGGTAATGATTATCAATCATTACTTTCATTTGATGACAAATTTGCTAATCAGTTATTAGCAAGTAGTCAAGCTGAACATGAAGCCTTTTGGCGATTACCATTAGCTGATTTTCATCGAGCCCAATTCCCATCTTCATTTGCAGATATGGCAAATTCTGGATTACCGAACACCGCTGGTGCAAGTACAGCAGCGGCATTTTTATCCTATTTTATTAAAAATTATAAAAAAAATTGGCTCCACATTGACTGTTCAGCAACCTTTCGTAAAAGCGCAACCGCATTATGGGCAACAGGTGCAACAGGTATTGGTATAAGAACACTTGCTAATTTATTAAGCAAATTGTATTAAATTGTAATAAAATTGAATCGCTAAGTTATTTATAAATATATAAGGAATGAGGAATAGTATGAAAAAGTTATTAACACTGATAACCCTTTTATTTTCAGTTTCTGTCTATGCAAGTGATTGTAAAACAGAATTTGAAAAAGAAAATTTTGAAAAAGCTTTTGAGGCATGTACAAAAGAAGCGCCGAATGGTGATTCTGTTGCACAGTTTTATTTAGGGGTTATGTATGATAAAGGCGAAGGTACTGAAGAAGATAAACAAAAAGCTTTTAATTGGTACTCTAAAAGTGCTGAACAAGGTGACTCTGATGCGCAATTTAATTTAGCAGTTCTGTATGATGATGGCGAGGGTGTAGAGCAAGATAAAGAAAAAGCTGTATTGTGGTACACAAAATCGGCAGAACAAGGTGATGCCGATGCTCAGCATAATTTAGCTATTATGTATGATGAAGGTGATGGTATAGCTCAAGACAAGAAAAAGGCAGCATTTTGGTATAAAAAAGCAGCAGATCAGGGCAAAGCTGAATCAATGAATAATTTAGCTGTTATGTACTATGAGGGCGAAGGTGTTGAAAAAGATAAAGCTTTAGCCAAAAAGTATCTAAAACAAGCTTGTTCATTGGGGCTACAAATTGCTTGTGATAATACTTTGTAGAAATAATTAAATAAATTAGAAAAACTATCTTCAATATGAAGATAGTTTTATACAAAAGCATTTATTTCAATTAATTGAAAAGCGTTTGATTATCTTTAATCTTGATAATTAAAGGTGAATTTAAGAATTATTTATAATATTTATCAATAATTTTATAGGTACTAAATTTCTAATTAAGCTATTGTTGATTATAGTGAAATAAGGAAAGCCATGAAAAAAATATTATGGATTATATTATTATTTTTTCCCGCCGTTCACGCTAGCCTGTGCGAACTAAATTTTCATAAAATAAATTTTGAAAAGTTTTTCGCTCAATGTCATCAAGAAGCAGAACAAAATAACCCTAATGCTCAATTCAATTTAGCACTTGTATATGATGAGGGTAAAGGCGTTGGGCAAGATAAACAAAAAGCAGCTTATTGGTATACTAAAGCGGCAGAACTAGGTCACCTTGAAGCCCAATTCAATTTAGCGCAGATGTATTATCAAGGCGATGGAATTGAGCAGGATAAACAAAAAACTCTTTTTTGGTACACTAAAGCTGCAGAACAAGGTTACTTAAATGCTCAAAACAATTTAGCGGCTATGTATTTTAATGGTGAAGGAACCGAAGCGGATAAACAAAAGGCATTTTTCTGGTTTGAAAAAGCGGCCGCACAAGGTAATCCTTTTTCACAGTACAATGTCGCCATCATGTACTATAATGGTAACGGAGTGGAGCAAAATAGATCGTTAGCTAAAGAGTATTTCAAGCAGTCTTGTGATCAAGCTTTTCAAAAGGCTTGTGACGAATTAGAAAAATAATACTATTATTTGATGATTTGAGAAAAACCACCTTAAATCATTAAGATGGTTTGCATGAAATATTTATTGGTTTTAAATAAACTTATTGTTTATCTTCAACAACTGTAACTTTTTTAATATAAACTGGCTCAACAGGCACATTTTGATGTGGTCCCATACGTTTAGTTGGTACATTCACAATTTTATCAACAATATCCATTCCTTTGGTGACTTTTCCAAAAACAGCATAGCCGTATTTTTCTGGTCCTTGGTAGTTGAGGAAATCGTTATTCACAACATTAATGAAGAATTGGCTAGTTGCGCTATCTACAGCATTGGTTCTTGCCATTGCGATAGTTCCACGATCATTTTTTAAGCCATTATTAGCTTCATTTTTGATGGGTTGTTTAGTTTCTTTAAATTTTAATTGATCATCAGCACCACCACCTTGAATCATAAATCCAGGAATGACACGATGGAATGTTAGATTTTCGTAATAACCACTATTAGCATAATCAAGAAAGTTTTTCGTAGTGATTGGAGCATGTTCGCTATCTAACTCAACTTCAATATCGCCCATGCTGGTTTGAATTAATACTTTAGTATCAGCCAAAGTAATGGTTGAAAAGAGGGTTAATAATATTCCTATAAATAACACTTTGATTTTTTTCATTTTATGAATCCTTATTATTATATTGCCGGCAAATTATACCTAATATTGGTTTAATTGAAATCATAAATATGCAAAATCAATTAAAATTTTGTGTGGTAAATCGCAATATTTTTCTAAACCAGTAAAAAATGACTTATATTCACTATAATCCAGAATATTATTAAATTTATATTCTTCTTTATGACTATTTTTAAACCATTAATTAGCTCAAAAACCCCGTTCCTCAACTTTTTTCTGAATGATGATGCGATGTATTTTATGTAATATGCCTTTGGTGCTATCTCACCATGGAATTTGCAACCAATGTATAGAAAACTTACCGAAGCTAAATAAAGTTTGCCATCAATGTTGCCTTCCTCACTCATTATCAACAAATGAATGTTACCGATGCCGAGAGAAAAGACCTTATTGGGATGAAATGGTGGCTGTAACAGGCTATATCGATCCATTAAAAAAATTAATTCAACATTTAAAATTTCATAATAAAATCGAATTAACCAACGCATTAGCTAGGTTAATGTTTTTAGCCTGGTATCAACGTCGATTAAGTGATGGTCTTGCTAAACCTGACATTGTGACTTGTGTCCCTTTACACCATTTTCGTTATTGGTCTAGAGGTTTTAATCAAGCGGCATTATTGGCTAAGCCAATAGCTAGATGGTTAAATCGAGAATTTAAGCCTTACCTATTGTCGCGAAAATTTGCAGCTCGCGATCAGAAGAACCTATCGCTTAAGCAAAGAATGAGTAATGTAGAAACACTTTTTCGATGTCACTCTGATTTAACCAATCAATCGGTAATGCTTATTGATGATATTGTTACTACCGGTAATACGATAAATGTTATTAGCCAGCAATTAAAAGAGAGTGGTGCCGCTTATGTGCAGGTAGTTTGTTTGTGTCGGACCGTCTTGTAAAATCCAAAACACCCCCTATAATAACCAAGAGAGTAAGTCAACTATTATCGATGATGTTGAGGATTATCAATGTCAATCGTGTCAAAGTGAGGGATTATGTCTATTATTACCATTTCTGAATCAGCTCAACAACATTTTAAAAAATTGCTTGCTAATCAGCCTGATGGTACTCAAATTCGGGTTTTTGTTATTAATCCTGGCACGCCATCTGCTGAATGTGGGGTTTCCTATTGTCCGGCAGATACTGTTGAAGATGGTGATATCGAAGAAGAACAACAAGCAGGTTTTTCTGTTTATATCGATGAAATTAGTGCACCTTTTTTAGAAGAAACCGTGATTGATTATGTGACAGATGAATTAGGTTCACAGTTAACTTTAAAAGCGCCAAATTCAAAAATGAAAAAGGTTGCGGATGATGCCCCATTAATTGAGCGCGTTAATTATGTTATTCAAGCTCAGGTTAATCCTCAATTAGCTAGCCATGGCGGCCATGTTAGCTTAGTAGAATTGACTGAAGATAATTATGCTATATTGCAATTTGGTGGTGGTTGTAATGGTTGTTCAATGGTTGATTTTACTTTAAAAGAGGGTATTGAGAAGCAATTGCTTGCGGAATTCCCTGAATTAGCAGGCGTTAAAGATATTACTGAACATCAAGCGGGAAGCCATTCTTATTGTTAAAAATTTTTCGATTTAAATCTTGCTTATTGCTGGGATTAAGTCATAATCGCATGATGTCTGCCAATTCACTTTATGATGGGGTTTTATGAATCAAGTTAGTATTATTTCAGATCTTATCGTTTGGATTGAAAAAAATTTGGAGCAGCCCTTATCTATTGATAATGTTGCCCAAAAATCAGGTTATTCAAAGTGGCATTTACAACGGATGTTTAAAGAAGTAACCGGTCAAGTGCTCGGTACTTATATTCGTCACCGCAGATTAACTTATGCGGCATTATCTTTGCGAATGACAAGCAAACCTATTTTAGATATTGCTATGCAATATCGTTTTGATTCACAACAAACTTTTACCCGATCTTTTAAAAAACAATTTAATGAAACACCAGCCAGCTATCGACGAGGTGAATTTTGGGATCCAACTGGCTTAACCCCGGCTATTGAATTAAATAAAAATCGACTCTCTTTACCTGAACCTAAATTCGTTAATATGCCAAAGCAAACATTTTGGGGAATTTCATATAAGAATAACTGTAATTTGAGCCAAATTTTAGATGAAGAAAATAAATTAAGATCGCAGTTTTTTCATAATTATCTGTCTCATTATGAGAACAAGAGTGAATGTTTACCCGACAAAATCTTTGCTTTTAGTCGTATTTTAAAAAGTAAAGATAATGCTAATGAGCAAGAACTTTTATATACCATTGCTTTAGATCACAATAACAATTTGGAGCATATTGAGCCTTTTGTTAGTGAAGGTGGTTTATATCTTTGTTTTAAATATATTGGTCCACCAGAAAATTTTAGTGATTTTATTTCTCAAGTCCATTTAGCGGCGATGCCAGCCTTAAAAGTGCGATTGCGTAGTTCAAGCTGTTTAATTGAAATCCATCATAATCACCATGATGATTCTGTAAAATGTTTTGAAGATATCCTTAGCATGGAATGTGATTATTGTGTCCCTGTTGTGGCGGATGAAGAAGTCAATATTCAATCAAACCTATCGTTATAACATGCTATCGTCATGAATATTGACGATAGTTTTTAGTCATTAGAGTTCAATAAAATCTTTTCTAGCCATGCTTTAAATTCAGGTGTTGCTTCTTTTAAACTGTTTGAACCTCTGGTGACTGTTGCAATACCGATTTTCAGTTGATCTTTAAGCTGGCGCTGATTAATTGATCCATCAAGTAATGAGCGTACAATTTTGACTCGTGTAATTAAAGCATCACGTTCATCAGATGTCATCAGTAGTTTTAAAATATCTAATGAATAACCGTTATTAAATGCTTGGTGTAATATTTCAACCGTTTGGTTCCATTCTTTAGTTTTCATGTAATGCACCATTAGTATTGTCTATTAAATTCTTTTTTTGTCAGTATATGTGGGGTTTGTTCCCCTAAAATGTGCTGATAAATATAATCATATACTAATACACTTTTGACATAATTTCGTGTTTCATTGAAAGGAATACTTTCAATAAATTCGACTGCATCAAGCTTTCCGTTGCTATTATTCAACCATTTTTTTACTCGGCTTGGACCTGCATTATAGGCTGCTGAAGATAAAATACGGTTATTATCATTTTGTAAATAAACGCTGTTTAGAAAATAAGTGCCTAATTGTACATTAGTCATAGGCTCAAATAATTGGTTTGGTGAATTATAGCTAATGTTGGTGACTTTTTTGGCCGTTTCTTTTGCTGTTGCTGGCATTAATTGCATTAAGCCACTTGCTCCGACAGGAGACTGTATTGCTGCATCAAAAGCACTTTCTTGACGCGTGATGGCTAAAGCGTAAGATAGCGGAATAGCTTTATCTTTTAAAGCTTCATTATATAGCTTTTTGTACATGATGGGTAATCGTTCTGTCCAATTATCCCATAATTTTCCAGATATTGTTGCTTGAATACTAAGATCTCCCCAGCCCTTGTGGTAAGCATATTGAGCTAAATCGAGATATTCATTTTCTTTTGCTTTAAGTATATAACGCCATTCTTGTTTTGATTCCGCTAGCATACCTAAAAACCTTAGCTCTTTGATTCGAATGGCAAATGGTTTTTGATCATATTTGGCTTTCAAAGAATTTACTTCTGTTGTTGGCAGTTTTTTAGATAAATTGTTGATTATATATGGTTGATTAAGTGCTTGAGCACTGATCATTCCATAAAAACCTCGGTTGTTGCTCAATGTTTTTAAAATATTTTTGGCTTCATTGGTTTTCTTATTTTTAAGTAATACTCTGGCTTGCCAGTATTGCCATTCTTCTTTTAATTGGTCTTCTGGCTTTAATTGTTTTATCCAATGAGCAATATCTTTGTAGTTATTTGCATCAATAGCCATGCGAATACGTTTTTCAACTAATGCAGTATCATGGCTTTTAGTTAGGTAATTATCTCGCCATTTGCTCTGTTCTGTTGTTACTGAATCACTAAAATAGCTATTTGCTAAGCTACTTTGTAATCTATTTTGTTCCTCATCAGTTAGATTCTGTTTTTTTATCAGTTGTGGTAATAATGCTGCCGCAAGATTTTTGTCGGCTTTGACTAAACGAGGGTAAGATGCTAAGACTATTTTTTTGGTAAATGTGCTGGTTTTAATGTTTTTGGAAAATTCGTCAAGTTTTCTTGGATTATCAAGCACGGCCAATAAATAATTTGTTTGATTATTGTCATCTAATAAGTTGGTTAAATGACGAGCGAGTTTTAAATTATTGCTTTCAAACGCAAGCTCAATACGAGATAAAATAAGATTTGATGTACGTTTTCCACTTTTTGACCATGCATCCAACAATGGATCACACGCTGAAGGTAATTCTTTCCCTGTTAACCATAGCGATTCGACACTATCTAAAACCGATTTGTCATTATTTTTTTGTAATTTTGCATATTGATATCGACAATTAGAGCTAATTGAATTGTCTTTAGGAAAAGAGACTATGGCATTCCAATCTTTGCGATTTGATAGTTCATTCAAATAAGCTTGAGTTAATGATGAAGTTAATGGAAAGTCATCATATTTTTTTACAAAACTACTGACGAGTTGTGGTGGTACCGTTTTGATATTTTTTTGAAAAAACTGCACAGCCGCATAAGGATAAAGTGAGTAATTATTTAATTGTTTTAGTAATGCTTGTTGCTCATCATAGTTTAATGATTGATAGGTGTTTTGCCATCTTTGATAATTTTGGCGCAACTCATGTTGTGATGCTTCTACAAATAGACTGTTTGCCAATAAAGTGCTTGATATTAAACACCAACGTATTACTAAATTCATTCCTTAACTCCAGTATCAAATTAGCCTATTAGATTAGCATATTTGGTTATATTTCGTCGATGATGAACTGATAACTTAATTCCCACTAAAATAGTCAACTAAATACTTGACTAAAATTAAAGGATATATAAAATATTTATTATTAAATATAGAGGAATGATTAATGAAATTGACATCAAAAGGGCGTTATGCGGTTACAGCTATGTTAGATGTAGCGCTGCATTCTGGTTCCGGCCCTGTATCACTTGCTGATATTTCAGAACGTCAGGAAATTTCACTATCTTATTTAGAACAACTTTTTTCTAGGTTGCGTAAAAATGGTCTAGTCTCAAGTGTAAGAGGTCCTGGCGGAGGTTATGTACTTGGCCGTAGTATGGATCAAATTGCGATTAGTTCGATTGTTAAAGCAGTAGACGAAACTGTTCATGCAACCAGATGCCATGGGCATACTGGATGTCAAAAAGGTGTAAGATGCCTTACTCATAGTTTATGGAATGATTTAAGTGAACGAATAAACGATTTTTTGACCAGCATCACGTTAAGCGAACTAGTGAATAATCAGGAAGTAAGAGCTGTCGCAAATCGACAAAGTCATCTCCATCACGCCAGAATTAATTAAAGAAATAGAATACAGAATTTGTAATTGGGAGTAATTAATGAAATTACCTATTTATATGGATTATGCAGCCACTACGCCTGTTGATCCAAGAGTAGCTGAAAAAATGATGCAGTATTTAACACCGGATGGTGTTTTTGGAAATCCCGCTTCACGTTCTCATAAATTTGGTTGGCAAGCAGAAGAAGCTGTTGACATAGCACGTAACCAAATTGCTGATTTGATTGGTGCAGATTCACGAGAAATTGTTTTTACATCAGGAGCGACAGAAGCAGATAACTTAGCCATTAAAGGTGCAGCACATTTCAATCAAGCTAAAGGTAAACACATTATTACCTGTAAAACTGAACATAAAGCCGTACTTGATACTTGTCGTCAATTAGAACGAGAAGGTTATGAAGTTACTTATTTAGCGCCAGAATCAGATGGCATACTTAACCTTGATAAATTAGCTGCGGCAATGCGTAGTGATACAACAGTGGTATCTATTATGCACGTTAATAATGAAACTGGCGTTATTCAAGATATCGAAAAAATTGGTGAGATGTGTCGTGAAAGAGGTATTGTATTTCATGTTGATGCAACCCAAAGTGTTGGTAAGTTGCCAATTGATCTGTCTAAATTAAAAGTCGATCTTATGTCATTTTCTGGACATAAAATCTATGGACCAAAAGGGATTGGTGGACTTTATGTTAGACGTAAACCTCGTGTGCGCATTGAAGCTCAAATGCATGGTGGAGGTCATGAACGCGGTATGCGCTCTGGTACATTACCAGTTCATCAAATTGTTGGTATGGGCGAAGCTTATCGCATAGCCAAAGAAGAAATGGCTACAGAAATGCCCCGCCTTTTGGCATTAAAAAACCGTTTATGGAATGGTTTAAAAGATATCGAAGAAGTCTACCTTAATGGTTCATTAGAACATAGTGTTCCTAATATCTTAAATGTAAGCTTTGCTTATATTGAAGGTGAATCACTTATGATGGCTTTAAAAGACTTAGCAGTATCATCAGGTTCTGCATGTACATCTGCAAGTTTAGAACCATCTTATGTATTGCGAGCATTAGGACTTAACGATGAACTTGCACATAGCTCAATTCGATTCTCACTTGGGCGATTTAGTACCGAAGAAGAAGTGGATTATGTTATTAAGTTAATTAAAGATTCTATCGGTAAATTAAGGGATCTTTCTCCACTTTGGGAAATGTTTAAAGATGGTGTTGATCTAACAAAAATTAAGTGGTCAGCCCATTAAAATTAGGAGCAAATTATGGCATACAGTGATAAAGTCGTCGATCATTATGAAAATCCCCGCAATGTTGGCTCTTTCGATCAAAATGATCCTAATGTCGGTAGTGGAATGGTTGGCGCCCCAGCGTGTGGCGATGTAATGCGATTACAAATCAAAGTTAATGATGATGGTATTATTGAAGATGCTAAATTCAAAACTTATGGTTGTGGTAGCGCCATTGCTTCAAGTTCATTAGTGACTGAATGGATCAAAGGTAAATCGTTAGATGAAGCTGAAGCGATTAAAAACACAGATATCGCTAAAGAACTTGCCTTGCCACCAGTTAAAATTCACTGTTCAATTTTAGCCGAAGACGCAATTAAAGCGGCAATTGATGATTATAAATCCAAAAAAGGACAACGTTGATGGCAATAACATTAACTAATAGTGCAGCCAATCGAGTTCAAGCTTTCTTAGCTAATAGAGGTAAAGGGGTTGGACTCAGATTAGGAGTGAGAACCTCTGGTTGCTCAGGCATGGCTTATGTCCTAGAATTTGCTGATGCTATTAATGACGATGATAGTGTATTTGAAGATAAAGATATCAAAGTTATCGTTGATAAAAAGAGCTTAGTTTATATTGATGGAACAGAGCTTGATTTTGTCAAAGAAGGCCTAAACGAAGGCTTTAAATTCAATAACCCTAATTCTAAGAATGAATGCGGTTGTGGCGAAAGCTTTAATGTTTAGTTGGGACATGAATTTTGACTAATTATTTTGAATTATTTCAATTACCGATTAAATTGCCAATTGATAATGGCCAGTTAACGGTCAACTATCAACAGTTACAACGGCAATATCATCCTGATAATTTCGCTCAGGTAGCTGATAATGAAAAAGTGGCAATTATTCAGAAGTCGGCAATGATTAATGATGGCTATCAAACATTAAAAAATCCGATAAAAGCGGCTGAATATTTGTTATCTTTGCAGGGATTTGATGTCGCTACAGAACAGAATATTATTCACGATGCTGATTTTTTAATGGAACAATTCAGTTTGCGAGAAAAATTGGATGATATTGAAAGCCAAAATAATCTTGATCTTTTAGATAATTTTTATTCGGAAATTTCAGAACGAAAAAAACAAGTCTATCAGCAATTATTGGATTATATTTCGAAACAAGATTGGCAAACCGCACTTAATCAAATCTATAAAATCCGTTATTTGGCTAGGTTGATTGAACAAATCGAAAAGTTACAAGAAAAGCAATTTGCTTTATAATTTAAGATTAAGTCACACATCAATTAGAGATAGATCAAATGGTATTATTACAAATTAGTGAACCAGGGCAAACACCAGAACCTCACCAGCGTCGTGTAGCAATTGGTATCGATCTTGGAACAACTAATTCCTTAGTCGCAACAGTTCGTAGCGGACAATCCGAAGTATTGCCTGATTTAGAAGGCGATGCCTTATTGCCTTCAGTTGTGCATTATGGTGTTGATCATGATGATAATACTATTATAACTGTCGGAAAAAATGCTAAAACTAATGCGGCAAGTGATCCATTAAATACTGTTAGTTCTATAAAACGTTTAATGGGAAGAAGCTTATCTGATATTGATATTTCGCGTTTTCCTTATACGTTCTCCCAAACTGATAATGGTGTTCCTTTATTAAATTTACCTAATCAACAAGTTAATCCCGTACAAGTTTCATCTGAAATTTTGATTGCTTTAGCTGAACGTGCTAAGCAGAGTTTAGCAAGTGAAATTGATGGGGCGGTAATAACCGTACCGGCTTATTTTGATGATGCGCAAAGACAAGCAACTAAAGATGCAGCTAAATTAGCTGGGCTGCATGTTTTAAGATTATTGAATGAACCAACCGCTGCCGCGATTGCTTATGGTTTAGATTCAGGCAAAGAAGGGGTGATTGCTGTTTATGATTTAGGTGGTGGTACGTTTGATATTTCTATCTTGCGCTTACATAAAGGGGTATTTGAAGTTTTAGCAACGGGGGGCGATTCTGCGCTTGGCGGTGATGATTTTGACCGACTACTTGCAGATTATTTAAAAAGACAAATCGGTTTAGAAAATAACACTGATCCCCATATCAACCAAAAAATTATTGATGAAGCGGTTAAAATCAAAATTGCACTAAGCCAGAAAGATTCTGTTTTAGTCAACATAGAAGGTCAATCTTTAACTATAACGCGTGAGCAATTTGAAACGCTAATTGAACCTTTAGTCAAACGAACGTTGGCGGTTTGTCGTCGAGCATTAAAAGATGCTCAAATTAATGTTGAAGAAGTTAGTGAAGTTGTGATGGTCGGTGGTTCAACACGAGTGCCATTAGTAAGACAATTGGTTGGTCATTATTTTGAAACCGAACCTTTAACTTCAATAGATCCAGATAAAGTTGTTGCCATTGGTGCAGCAATACAGGCGGATATACTGGTTGGCAATAAGCCTGATTCGGATATGTTATTGCTTGACGTGATTCCTTTATCATTAGGCATTGAAACGATGGGAGATTTAGTGGAAAAAATCATCCCTCGTAATAGCACAATACCGTGTGCGAGAGCACAAGAATTTACCACATTTAAAGATGGCCAAACGGCTATGATGATTCATGTTTTACAAGGTGAACGAGAAAGTGTTAATGATTGTCGATCATTAGCAAAATTTACTTTAAGGGGCATTCCTCCTATGCCAGCAGGTGGAGCTCATATTCGAGTTACCTTTCAAGTTGACGCTGATGGCCTATTAAGTGTCACTGCAATGGAAAAATCGACAGGAGTTGAGGCAGCAATTCAAGTTAAACCATCTTATGGACTGACAGAAAATGAAATTGCGACCATGATTCAAGATTCAATCAATTATGCAAATCAAGATAAACAAATAAGAATGCTTGCAGAGCAGAAAGTGGAAGCAGCACGAGTTCTTGAAACATTGCAAAGTGCTTTAGATAAAGATGCCGATTTATTAGATGAAGAGGAACTTAACCTCATATTACAGGCTAAAAATCAATTACAGCAAGCGACTGGATCTGATGATTATTATTTGATTGAGCAAGAAATTAAACATGTTGATAATGCAACGCAAACTTTTGCAGCAAAACGCATGAATAGATCAATACGCCATGCCTTAACCGGGCATAGCGTTGATGATATTTAACCAATGAGATTATTATGCCAAAAATTACCTTTTTACCAAATGCTGATCTTTGTCCTGAAGGAAAAACTGTTGAGGCAGAAGAAGGCGAATCTATTTTAGAAGTTGCTTTGCGCAATGACATTGAAATTGAACATGCTTGTGAGATGTCTTGTGCTTGTTCAACTTGCCACTGTATAGTTCGAAAAGGATTTGATTCACTTGAAGAGAGTGATGAACAAGAAGATGACATGCTCGATAAAGCTTGGGGCGTTGAGCCTCATAGTCGTTTAAGTTGTCAAGCTCGAGTGACCGACGAAGATCTTGAAGTCGAAATTCCAAGATATAGCCTAAATCACGCTAAAGAAGATCATTAATTAGTCGCCTTTATGGCGACGTGATTTCCTCAAAAACCCCGCTCCTCAACTTTTTTAATTGTGATAGTTATCACATTTTATCAATCTAGTTTATTTGTTTGCTTTTAACCTTTTCATAATTCTGCTATTGTCAAAGACTAAACATGTGCTTAAAAATAGACAGGTGTTTATGAATAAAAGAGAAAAACAGATCCTCACGATTATTCGCAACGATCCTTTCATCCAACAGCATGTTATTGCTGATATGTTAGGCATTACCCGTTCTAGTGTGGCAGGTTATATTATGACGCTGACTCAAAAAGGCTATATAAAAGGAAAAGGGTATCTTTTATCGGAGAATAATCATGTTGTTGTCGTTGGTTCATGTAATATGGATGTGACCGGCTATTCAAATAAGCAATTAGTTTATGAAGATTCCAATCCCGGTAAAATTCGTTGTACACCTGGCGGTGTGGGGCGAAATATTGCTGAAAATTTAGCGCTATTAGGGCTTGATACCTACCTTGTTTCAATGATAGGTGATGATTTTTATGGTGCGCAACTTATCGAACATACTCGAAAGTCAGGCGTTAATATGGATCATTGCCATGTGATAAAAGGGGATCGTACTTCGACCTATCTTTCTTTACTTGATCAGTCAGGTGAAATGGTGATAGCTATTAATGATATGGATATTATT
This sequence comes from Gilliamella sp. B3367, assembly GCF_026536825.1. Lineage (NCBI taxonomy): Bacteria > Pseudomonadati > Pseudomonadota > Gammaproteobacteria > Orbales > Orbaceae > Gilliamella > Gilliamella sp. B3367. The sequence continues at coordinate 122,994 of NZ_JAFNNJ010000006.1, read as the reverse complement.
AATAAGTTAAACCCAAGTTTATTAAATGAATCAAAACAGTTAATTCAACATGCTAAATTACTGGTTATTGACTGTAATTTGCAACAAGAAGCTCTGACATGGCTGTTTAGTAATGCTGGTTCTATTCCGATTTTTGTTGATACTGTTTCAGCATTTAAATCCCATAAAATCAAAGATTGGTTATCATATATTCATACCTTAAAACCAAATCGTTTAGAGGCGGAAATTTTAAGTGGAATAAAAATCGAAACCAATGATGATATTCCTAAAGTAGTTGACTGGTTCCATCAGCAAGGTGTACAGCGAATTGCGATTAGTGCTGGTGCTGATGGTGTTTACTATAGTGAAATCGATGGTGATCGTGGTTGGTCCGCGCCAATTCCTACCGACATTGTTAGCGTAACTGGTGCTGGTGATGCGATGCTGGCTGGGCTTGTACAAGGTTATTTGGATGGACTGAGTTTTTATCAAAGTGTGAAATTTGGTCAAGCCTGTTCATCATTAACATTATCATCAGAATTTACTAATAATCCTAATTTATCAATTAATTGTGTTCAAAATATTTTGGAGTCCCTTTCATGAACAATATGTCTAAGTATAATCAATATCTTGATATTTCGCCTGAAGTCAAACGAGCGCTTGAAAATAATCAACCTGTCGTTGCTTTAGAATCTACTATTATTTCACATGGTATGCCTTATCCACAAAATGTGGAAACAGCATTAAAAGTGGAAGAAATAGTCAGAAAAAATGGCGCAATTCCTGCAACGATTGCGGTAATTAATGGTCGTTTAAAAGCGGGATTATCCAAAGAAGAGATCACCATTCTTGGTAAAGAAGGGTTAAATGTAACAAAAGTGAGTCGTCGTGATTTACCTGTTGTTGTTGCCAATAAACAAAATGGTGCGACAACGGTTGCAGCTACAATGATTATTGCTGAATTAGCTGGTATTCGAGTTTTTGCAACCGGCGGGCTTGGTGGTGTTCATCGAGGTGCTGAGCATACCTTTGATATTTCAGCCGACCTTCAAGAACTCGCTAATACCAATGTTGCGGTAGTCTGTGCTGGGGCGAAATCAATTTTAGATTTAGGTTTAACGATGGAATATCTTGAAACATTTGGTGTACCTGTGGTTGGTTATCAAACAGAAAAACTGCCATCGTTCTTTAGCCGAACTAGTCCGTTTGATGTTAGCGTAAAACTAGATAGCGCTAAACAGATTGCTGACATGATTAAAGTAAAATGGGATTTAGGTTTAAATGGTGGAGTTGTGGTTGCAAATCCTATCCCGACACAATATGCAATGGATGAAGCGTTAATTACGGCAGCAATTGAAAAAGCATTAAAAGAATCAGTTGAGCAAGGAATTAAAGGTAAAGAGACTACCCCATTCTTGTTAGCGAAGGTGGTTGAGTTAACTGGTGGTGATAGCTTAGAAGCAAATATCAATCTTGTTTTTAATAATGCAAAATTAGCATCTGAAATCGCGATGAGTTATTGCAATATTAAATAAAAAAGATGTATTGAGGCGCATTTTGATAGTCAGACTTGAGTGACTGATAGCGACATAAATATGTCAAAAAACCCCGTTCCTCAACTTTTTTGATAGCTATTAATGATCATATTTTCTCTATCTGTATGATAATTAATACTTGATGTTGATTAACTAACGGGGTATAATCCCGCCACTTTGTTTATTGTCTTTATGTAAGCAAATGAGTAAAAAGATATAATCTTTATGTAAAAATATTGAATTATATCAACAATATTCCCGATTTGGGAATTACGAAAAAGAACGGATTACACTCTCCTGTCAATCGAAACAGGGCAAGAGGAGTAATCTTTTGTTATAACTTTTAAATAGTGGAGCTCTGGTCTCATGTCGAACCAAAGAATCCGTATTCGGTTAAAAGCGTTTGATCATCGTTTGATTGATCAATCAACTGCTGAAATTGTAGAAACTGCGAAGCGCACAGGCGCACAAGTTCGTGGTCCTATTCCATTACCGACACGCAAAGAACGTTTCACCGTATTGATTTCTCCGCACGTAAATAAAGATGCGCGTGATCAATATGAGATTCGTACTCACAAACGTCTAGTTGATATCGTTGAGCCAACTGAAAAAACAGTTGATGCTTTAATGCGTCTAGACCTTGCTGCCGGTGTTGATGTGCAGATCAGTTTAGGTTAATCCTAAGCTGAATGATTGAGAGGTCTAAACAATGATTGGTTTAATCGGTCGTAAAGTAGGAATGACACGAATCTTCACCGAAGAGGGTGTTTCTATTCCTGTCACCGTAGTTGAAGTTCAAAGCAACCGCGTTACTCAAGTTAAAACGCTTGAGAATGATGGTTATCAAGCTATTCAGGTTACTACTGGCAGCAAAAAAGCAAGCCGTGTAAACAAACCTGAAGCAGGTCATTTCGCTAAGGCTGGCGTTGAAGCTGGTCGTGGTCTATGGGAATTTCGTTTTGAAGAAGGCGAATATACTGTAGGTCAAAGCATTAACGTTGATATTTTTACAGACGTTAAAAAAGTTGATGTTACTGGAACATCTAAAGGTAAAGGTTTTGCTGGCGTAACTAAACGTTGGAATTTCCGTACTCAAGATGCAACACATGGTAACTCTTTGGCACACCGTGGTCATGGCTCTATTGGTCAAAACCAAACTCCAGGTAAAGTGTTCAAAGGTCGTAAAATGGCAGGTCACCTAGGTAATGAACGTGTAACTGTTCAAAACTTAGATATTGTGCGTGTTGATGCAGAACGTAACCTTTTATTAATTAAAGGTGCAGTACCAGGCGCAATCAATAGTGACGTAATTGTTAAACCGGCAATCAAGGCTTAACGTCGAGGAGATAGAGATGGAATTAGTAGTAAAAGACGCGCAAGCGCTTTCTGTTTCCGAAACTACCTTCGGACGTGAGTTTAATGAAGCGTTAGTTCACCAAGTAGTTGTTGCTTATGCATCTGCTGCTCGTCAAGGCTCTCGCGCACAAAAAACTCGTGCAGAAATCGCTGGTTCAGGCAAAAAACCATGGCGTCAAAAAGGCACTGGTCGTGCTCGTTCAGGTTCTATTAAGAGCCCAATCTGGCGTAGTGGTGGTGTAACATTTGCAGCAAAACCACAAGATCATAGCCAAAAAGTTAACCGTAAAATGTATCGTGGTGCATTAAAGAGTATTTTCTCTGAATTAGTGCGTCAAGAACGTTTAATCGTGGTTGAAACATTTACTGTTGAAGCACCTAAGACTAAATTATTAACTCAGAAATTAAATGATATGAACTTAAATGATGTTCTAATCATTACCTCTGAAGTTGATGAAAATCTTTTCTTAGCAGCACGTAACTTATATAAAGTTGATGTGCGTGATGTGGCAGGTATTGATCCAGTTAGTTTGATTGCATTTGACAAAGTGGTTATCACTGTTGATGCCGTTAAACAAGTAGAGGAGATGTTAGCATGATTCGTGAAGAGCGTCTGCTTAAAGTCCTGCGAGCACCACATGTTTCTGAAAAAGCATCTATTTCAATGGAAAAAACAAATACATTAGTATTGAAAGTTGCTAAAGATGCTACTAAGAGAGAGATTAAAGCCGCAGTTGAACAACTATTTGAAGTTAAAGTAGATGACGTAAATACTCTTGTTGTTAAAGGCAAAGTAAAACGTCGTGGTCAACAAATCGGTCGCCGTAGCGACTGGAAAAAAGCTTACGTTACTTTAGCAGAAGGTCAAAACTTAGACCTTGCTGGCGTCGCTGAGTAATTCGGAGGAGTAAGAACAATGGCAGTTGTTAAGTGTAAACCTACATCTCCGGGTCGTCGCCACGTTGTTAAAGTGGTTAACCCAGAGTTGCATAAAGGTAAGCCTTATGCACCGTTGCTTGATTCAAAAAGCAAAACTGGTGGTCGCAATAATAATGGTCGTATCACTACCCGTCATATCGGTGGTGGTCATAAACAACATTATCGTATTGTCGACTTTAAGCGTAATAAAGATGGTATTCCAGCAGTTGTTGAACGTTTGGAATATGATCCGAACCGTAGTGCAAATATTGCATTGGTTCTATATAAAGACGGTGAACGTCGTTATATTTTAGCGCCTAAAGGCTTAAAAGCAGGTGATCAGATCCAATCTGGTGTTGATGCATCAATTAAAACAGGTAACTGTTTACCGATGCGCAATATTCCAGTCGGTTCTACCGTGCATAATATTGAAATGAAACCAGGTAAAGGCGGACAACTTGCTCGCTCTGCTGGTAGTTATGTTCAAATCGTTGCTCGTGATGGTGCTTATGTAACATTACGTCTACGTTCAGGTGAAATGCGTAAAGTATTATCTGATTGCCGCGCCACTATTGGTGAAGTGGGTAATTCAGAACATATGCTTCGCGTATTAGGCAAAGCGGGTGCTTCGCGTTGGCGTGGTGTTCGTCCTACTGTTCGTGGTACAGCAATGAACCCGGTAGACCATCCACATGGTGGTGGTGAAGGTCGTAACTTTGGTAAACATCCTGTGTCTCCATGGGGTCAAAAAGCCAAAGGATTGAAAACGCGTAGCAACAAACGTACTGATAAGTATATTGTTCGCCGTCGCAATAAGAAATAATTAATATAGAGGATTAGCTATGCCACGTTCTCTCAAGAAGGGTCCTTTTATTGACCTACACTTGCTGAAGAAGGTAGAGAAAGCGGTGGAAAGCGGGGACAAGAAACCAATTCGTACTTGGTCCCGTCGTTCAACGATCTTTCCTAACATGATCGGTTTGACCATCGCTGTCCATAATGGTCGTCAGCACGTTCCAGTTTATGTTTCCGACGAAATGGTTGGTCATAAATTGGGTGAATTCGCGCCGACTCGTACTTATCGCGGCCACGCTGCGGATAAGAAAGCTAAGAAGAAATAAGTAGGAGAAAGAGATGGAAACAATTGCAAAGTACCGCCACGCTCGTTCTTCTGCACAAAAAGTTCGCTTAGTTGCAGATCTTGTTCGCGGTAAAAAAGTGTCTCAGGCACTTGATATTTTAACGTACACCAATAAAAAAGCGGCTGTACTGGTTAAAAAAGTATTAGAGTCTGCTATTGCTAATGCAGAGCATAACGATGGTGCTGATATTGATGATCTGAAAGTTGCGAAAATTTTCGTAGACGAAGGCCCAACCATGAAGCGTATTATGCCTCGTGCAAAAGGTCGTGCAGATCGAATTTTGAAGCGTACGAGTCACATCACCGTGATCGTCTCTGATCGCTAGGCTGGAGAATAGCAATGGGTCAAAAAGTAAATCCAAATGGTATCCGACTAGGCATCGTCAAGCCTTGGACATCTACATGGTATTCGGGTACAAAGACATTCGCTGATAATTTAGAAAGTGATTTTAGAGTGCGTGAATTCTTAAATAAAGAATTAGCACAAGCATCTATCTCTAAAATTGTGATCGACCGTTCAGCAGAAACTAACGTTCGCATTACTATTCACACTGCTCGTCCAGGTATTGTGATTGGTAAAAAAGGTGAGGACGTTGAAAAATTACGTAATGCCGTAGCTTCTATTGTCAATAAATACAAAGACAAAAGAGAGAAACGTGATGTTGCAGTACAAATTAATATTGCTGAAGTTCGTAAACCAGAACTTGACGCTAAATTAGTTGCTGACAGTATTACCTCTCAGTTAGAACGCCGTGTTATGTTCCGTCGTGCTATGAAACGTGCGGTTCAAAACGCAATGAAAGCGGGTGCTAAAGGTATCAAAGTTGAAGTAAGTGGTCGTTTAGGCGGCGCTGAAATCGCTCGTAGTGAATGGTATCGTGAAGGTCGTGTGCCTCTACATACTCTACGTGCTGATATCGATTATGGTACATCTGAAGCATTAACTACCTATGGTATTATTGGTGTTAAAGTGTGGATCTTCAAAGGTGAGATCCTTGGTGGTATGGCTGCCGTTGAACAAGCAGAAAAACAACCTGCTGCTCAACCGAAAAAGCAGCGCAAAGGCCGAAAACAATAAGGAGCGTCGCTGATGTTACAACCAAAGCGTACAAAATTCCGTAAAGTGCACAAGGGCCGCAATCGTGGTCTTGCTGTAAGTACTGACGTTAGTTTCGGTACATTCGGTCTTAAGGCTGTGGGTCGTGGTCGTTTGACTGCGCGCCAGATCGAAGCGGCACGTCGTGCAATGACTCGTGCAGTTAAGCGTCAAGGTAAAATCTGGATTCGAGTTTTCCCTGATAAACCAATTACTGAAAAACCACTTGAAGTGCGTATGGGTAAAGGTAAGGGTAACGTTGAATACTGGGTTGCTCAGATTCAACCAGGTAAAGTCCTTTATGAAATGGACGGTGTACCGGAAGAAGTTGCTCGTGAAGCATTTGCGTTGGCAGCTGCAAAACTGCCAATTAAAACCACCTTTGTGATTAAGACGGTGATGTAAATGAAAGCAAAAGAGCTACGCGAAAAAAGCGTTGAAGAGTTAAATACTGAACTTCTTAATTTATTACGTGAGCAATTTAACTTACGTATGCAATTAGCTGGGGGTCAGTTAACACAAACTCATATGTTAAAACAAGTGCGTCGTAATATTGCACGAGTTAAAACGTTATTAACTGAGAAGGCGGGTGCGTAATATGACTACTGAAGTAAAAATTCGTACTCAGCAAGGTCGTGTTATTAGCGACAAAATGGATAAATCTATTACTGTAGCTATTGAACGTAAAGTGAAGCATCCGTTATATGGTAAGTTCATTAAACGTACGACTAAATTGCATGTACATGATGAAAACAACGAGTGTGGTATTGGTGATACTGTTGAAATTAAAGAGTGTCGTCCATTATCAAAAACCAAATCTTGGACTCTTGTTCGAATCGTTGAAAAAGCAGTTAGTTAATCTTTTTTGATTAAAAACTGTACATAATTTAATAAACGGCTCATCGGCCGTTTATTTTATGCTATCCATTTTATTTGAGTGGTGTTATACTATGCGCCCTCACATATGTGGGTTTTTGGTTGTCTATTCTTATCCATGGTAGTTGAGGTGGATGAAGGTAGATTAGACAATAATTAATTTATACGGAGCATTAAAATGATCCAAGAACAGACTAGGCTCGATGTTGCTGATAACTCTGGCGCACGTAGCGTAATGTGTATCAAGGTTCTCGGTGGATCGCATCGTCGTTATGCAGCTGTCGGTGATATCATCAAAGTTACCATTAAAGAAGCAATTCCACGTGGTAAAGTTAAAAAAGGTGATGTACTTAAAGCTGTCGTCGTGCGCACTAGAAAAGGTGTTCGTCGTCCTGATGGATCTGTCATTCGTTTCGATCGCAATGCTTGTGTTATTTTAAATAATAACAGTGAGCAACCGATTGGTACGCGTATTTTTGGACCGGTCACTCGTGAACTTCGTTCTGAGAAGTTTATGAAGATCATTTCATTAGCACCAGAAGTACTGTAAGGAGCGGGTAATGGCAGCTAAAATCCGTCGAGAAGATGAAGTTATCGTGTTAGCCGGTAAAGATAAAGGTAAACGCGGTAAAGTAAAAAGTGTTTTGTCTACTGGTAAAGTGATTGTTGAAGGTATCAATTTGGTGAAAAAACACCAAAAACCAGTACCTGCATTAAATCAAGAAGGTGGAATTGTTGAGAAAGAAGCGCCAATTAACGTTTCTAACGTAGCAATTTTTAACCAAGATACAGGCAAAGCAGATCGCGTAGGCTTTCGTTTTGAAGATGGAAAAAAAGTCCGTTTTTATAAGTCTACTAATAAATTAATCAATTAAGTAATTTGGAGTGTACGATGGCGAAACTGCATGATTACTACAAAGCACAGGTAGTAAATAAACTGCAAGAACAGTTTGGCTACAAATCTGTCATGCAAGTCCCTCGGATCGAAAAGATCACCTTGAATATGGGTGTGGGTGAAGCAATTACTGATAAGAAATTATTAGATAATGCGGTTGCTGATTTAGCAGCAATCAGTGGTCAAAAACCACTTGTCACTAAAGCACGCAAATCAGTTGCTGGTTTTAAAATCCGTCAAGGGTATCCTATTGGTTGTAAGGTCACTTTACGTGGCGAACGTATGTGGGAATTTTTTGAACGTCTAGTTTATATTGCTCTTCCTCGTACTCGAGATTTTCGTGGCTTAAGCGCAAAATCTTTCGATGGTCGTGGTAACTATAGCATGGGTGTTCGTGAACAAATCGTTTTCCCTGAAATCGATTATGATAAAGTTGATCGTGTTCGTGGTTTAGATATTACTATCACAACTACTGCACAATCTGATGAAGAAGGCCGAGCTTTATTATCTGCCTTTAACTTCCCATTTCGTAAGTAAGGTAGGGCATAATGGCTAAACAATCAATGATTGAACGCGATAAGAAACGCGTAAAGCTAGCAGAAAAATATTTTGCAAAGCGTCAAGAATTAAAAGCGATTATCTCTGATCTTAATGCATCAGATGAAGATCGTTGGAATGCAGTGCTTAAATTGCAAACGCTTCCTCGTGATTCTAGTCCATCACGTCAACGTCGTCGTTGTCGTCAAACCGGTCGTCCTCATGGCGTCCTTCGTAAATTTGGTTTAAGCCGTATTAAGGTTCGTGAGTCAGCCATGCGTGGTGAGATTCCTGGTCTTAAAAAGGCAAGTTGGTAATCAGGGGAGTGTTATAGATGAGCATGCAAGATCCTATAGCAGATATGTTGACCCGTATTCGTAACGGTCAAGCTGCGAATAAAGTTGCAGTCACCATGCCTTCCTCTAAGCTAAAAGTGGCAATTGCCAATGTGCTAAAAGAAGAAGGTTATATCGGGGACTATAAAGTAGTTGGTGACACTAAACCAGAATTGGAAATCACTTTAAAATATTTCCAAGGTAAGGCTGTTGTAGAAAGTATTAAACGTGTTAGCCGTCCAGGTTTACGTATTTATAAACGTAAAGATGAATTACCAAAAGTAATGGCTGGATTAGGTATTGCAGTTATTTCTACTTCTAAAGGTGTTATGACTGATCGTGCAGCACGCCAAGCTGGTCTTGGTGGTGAAATTATCTGCTACGTAGCGTAAGGGAGAAAAAAATGTCTCGTGTTGCAAAAGCACCTGTCGTTGTTCCTGCTGGCGTAGAGGTAAAACTCAATGGTCAGGTAATTACGATTAAAGGTAAAAATGGCGAGTTATCTCGCACAATAAATAATGCTGTTGTAATTAATCAAGAAGAAGGTCAAATTAAATTTGCACCTCGTGACGGCTTTGCTGATGCTTGGGCTCAAGCAGGTACAGCTCGTGCATTGATTAATGCAATGGTAATTGGTGTTACTGAAGGTTTTACTAAAAAACTTCAGCTAGTTGGTGTCGGTTATCGTGCACAAGTTAAAGGTAATGCAATTGGTTTATCTCTTGGATATTCACATCCAATTGAACATCAATTACCTAAAGGTGTAACAGCTGAGTGTCCTTCTCAAACTGAAATCGTACTAAAAAGTGCTGATAAACAGTTAATCGGACAAGTGGCAGCAGATATCCGTGCTTATCGTCGTCCTGAACCTTATAAAGGTAAAGGTGTTCGTTACGCAGATGAAGTTGTGCGTACTAAAGAAGCTAAGAAAAAGTAAGGTAACACTATGGATAAGAAATCAGCTCGTATCCGTCGTGCAACTAAAGCGCGTCGTAAGATGCATGAACTACTTGCAACTCGCTTAGTAGTTCACCGTACTCCGCGTCATATTTATGCGCAGATTATCGCACCAAACGGATCAGAAGTACTGGCAGCCGCTTCTACATTAGAAAAAGCTATCAGTGAAAGTTTAAAATACACTGGAAACAAAGATGCAGCAGCAGCAGTTGGTAAAGCAATTGCAGAGCGTGCATTAGCGAAAGATATCAAAGAAGTTTCTTTTGATCGTTCAGGTTTCCAATATCATGGTCGAGTTCAGGCGCTAGCAGATGCTGCTCGCGAAGCTGGCCTACAGTTCTAAGGTAGGAGTTAAAGATGTCAAACATCGAAAAACAAGCTGGTGAACTGCAGGAAAAATTAATCGCAGTTAACCGAGTCTCTAAAACCGTAAAAGGTGGTCGTATTTTTAGTTTTTCTGCACTAACTGTTGTTGGTGACGGTAATGGCCGCGTAGGTTTTGGATATGGTAAAGCACGTGAAGTGCCAGCAGCAATCCAAAAAGCAATGGAAAAAGCACGTCGCAATATGATCAATGTTGCGTTAAACAACGATACTTTACAGCATCCAGTTAAAGGTGCTCACACAGGTTCTCGTGTTTATATGCAACCAGCATCAGAAGGTACTGGTATTATCGCCGGTGGTGCGATGCGTGCTGTATTAGAAGTTGCTGGTGTTCGTAACGTTCTAGCTAAAGCATATGGTTCTACAAACCCAATTAACGTGGTTCGTGCAACGATTGATGGCTTAGAAAATATGAAATCTCCAGAAATGGTTGCTGCTAAGCGTGGTAAAACCGTCGAAGAAATTTTGGGGTAATTAGCCATGGCAAAGACAATTAAAATTACACAAACTCGTAGTTCTATTGGTCGTCTACCGAAGCATAAAGCAACGTTAGTTGGTTTAGGATTACGTCGTATTGGTCATACTGTTGAACGTGAAGATACACCTGCAATTCGCGGTATGGTAAACCAAGTTTATTACATGGTTAAAGTTGAGGAGTAATAGTAATGCGTTTAAATACTTTATCTCCTGCTGAAGGTTCAAAGCATGCACCTAAGCGCGTAGGCCGTGGAATCGGTTCAGGGCTTGGTAAAACTGGTACTCGTGGTATCAAAGGTCAAAAATCTCGTTCAGGTGGCGGCGTTCGTCGTGGCTTTGAAGGTGGTCAAATGCCTTTATATCGTCGTTTACCAAAATTTGGTTTTACCTCACGTAAAGCTATGGTAACAGCACAAGTTCGTCTTTCAGATTTAATGAAAGTTGAAGGTGATATTGTTGACCTAAATAGCTTAAAAGTTGCTAATGTGATTAATTCACAAATCGAATATGCAAAAATCATGTTATCTGGTGAAATTTCTAAACCAGTAACAGTTCGTGGTATTCGAGTAACTAAAGGTGCTAAAGCTGCAATTGAAGCTGCTGGCGGAAAAATTGAGGAATAATTAGAAAGATGGCAAAGCAACCAGGATTAGATTTTCAAAGCACACGAGGCGGTAGTAGTGAGCTTAAAAGACGTTTATTATTTGTGCTTTTAGCGCTTATTGTTTTCCGTCTTGGTTCTTACGTTCCGGTTCCTGGTGTTGATACTAAAGCGTTATCGGACTTACTACAAGCATCATCTAATGGTATTGTTGGTATGTTCAATATGTTCTCTGGTGGTGCTTTAAGCCGTGCTTCAATATTTGCTTTAGGGATAATGCCTTATATTTCTGCATCAATCATTGTGCAGTTATTGACATCAATTAATCCTAAATTAGCTGAATTGAAGAAAGAAGGTGAATCAGGTCGTAAGAAAATTAGCCAATATACTCGTTATGGCACACTAGCTTTAGCGATTGTACAAGCAGTCGGTATTGCGACTGGTTTACCGAATATTCCTGGTTATAGTCAAGTTGTGATTAATCCAGGATTTTCTTTCTATTTTATTGCATCGGTTAGCTTAGTTACTGGCACTATGTTTCTTATGTGGTTGGGTGAACAGATCACAGAGCGCGGTGTAGGTAATGGTATTTCTATCATTATCTTTGCTGGTATTGTGGCAAGTCTTCCTCATGCGATATATGAAACAATTGAACAAGCTCGTTCTGGTGATTTGCATCCGATTTTATTATTAGTAATCGCTGCATTAGTGGTTGGTGTGACTTACTTTGTCGTTTTTGTTGAACGTGGTCAACGACGTATTGTCGTTAATTACGCTCAAAGACAACAAGGTCGTCGTGTGTATGCCGCACAAAGTACGCATTTACCTCTTAAAATTAATATGGCAGGTGTAATTCCAGCAATATTTGCTTCAACAATTATTATGTTACCATCAATGATGGCTTCTTGGTTCCAAGGAAATGGTGAAGGATGGAGATATATCTTTGTTCTTATTGGGCAATATTTCTCTCATGATCAACCGTTATACATAATCTTTTTTGCAGCTGCGATTATTTTCTTCTGTTTCTTCTATACCGCATTGGTTTTCAATCCGAGAGAAACAGCAGATCAGTTAAAAAAATCTGGTGCATTTATTCCAGGTATCCGTCCAGGTGAACAAACATCTAAGTATATTGATAAAGTAATGACACGTTTAACGCTAATTGGCGCTATCTACATTACTTTTGTATGTTTGGTACCAATGTTTATGACAAGTGCGATGAAAGTTCCAGTTCAATTTGGTGGAACATCTTTATTAATTGTAGTTGTTGTAATCATGGATTTTATGGCACAAGTACAGACTTTAATGATGCCAAATCGTTATGAGTCAGTGTTAAAGAAAGCGAACCTTAAAGGCTACGGCCGATAAGTTAGCCAGAAGTTACGGAGAAAAACATGAAAGTTCGTGCTTCAGTCAAGAAATTATGCAGAAATTGTAAAATCATCAAACGCAATGGCATCGTTCGTGTTATTTGCATTGAAGGTAAACACAAACAACGTCAAGGTTAATATTATTTAACTGCGAAATTGAACTTTTGCATATTTTACTTGCCAAAGTATAGTAAAGCTGGCTAGAATAGCCAGCCTAAAATTTTTTTGTAGATCCACCGTTTGAGTATCCTGAAAACGGGCTTTTCAGTATGGTGGATTTGCTGAACATTAACAATAAAGGAGTGCATAGTGGCCCGTATAGCAGGCATTAACATTCCTGATCAACAACATACTGTTATTGCGTTACAAGCAATTTATGGTATCGGTAATACCCGCGCTAAGACAATTTGTGCTGAAGCTGGTATTCCTGAACATGTTAAGATCAGAGAACTATCTGAAGATCAGATTGAAAAGTTACGTGAACAAGTCGCTAAATTCACTGTTGAAGGTGATTTACGTCGTGAAGTAACTATGAGTATCAAGCGTTTATTAGACCTTGGTTGTTATCGTGGTGTGCGTCATCGTCGTGGACTTCCTGTCCGTGGTCAACGCACTAAGACTAACGCTCGTACCCGTAAGGGACCGCGTAAGCCAATCAAGAAATAATTGAGGTGATAATAAATGGCAAAGACACCTGTTCGTACACGTAAACGTGTTAAAAAGCAAGTTTCTGATGGTATAGCTCATATTCATGCATCATTTAACAATACAATCGTAACAATTACCGATCGTCAAGGTAATGCGTTGGGTTGGGCAACCGCTGGTGGTTCTGGTTTCCGTGGCTCTCGTAAGTCAACTCCGTTCGCAGCTCAAGTAGCAGCAGAGCGTTGTGCAGAAGCCGTAAAAGACTACGGAATTAAGAATCTAGAAGTTATGGTAAAAGGACCTGGTCCTGGTCGTGAGTCAACAATTCGTGCATTAAATGCAGCGGGTTATCGCATCACTAATATTACTGATGTTACTCCGATTCCTCATAACGGTTGTCGTCCACCAAAGAAACGTCGTGTTTAATTTTTTATTAAACATTGAATGTTTATAGGATTATTGGAGAAAAAAAATGGCAAGATATTTGGGACCAAAGCTCAAATTAAGTCGTCGTGAAGGTACAGATTTATTCCTTAAGTCTGGCGTCCGAGCGGTTGACAGTAAATGTAAGTTAGAACAAGCTCCTGGACAACATGGTGCGCGTAAACCGCGTTTATCAGATTATGGTGTTCAGTTACGCGAAAAACAAAAAGTTAGACGTATTTATGGAATTCTAGAACGTCAATTCCGTAATTACTACAAAAATGCAGCACGTATTAAAGGTAATACAGGTGAAAACTTGTTAGGTCTTTTAGAACGTCGCTTAGATAACGTTGTTTATCGTATGGGATTTGGTGCTACTCGCGCTGAAGCTCGTCAATTAGTTAGTCATAAAGCTGTTCTTGTTAATGGTCACGTTGTTAACATCGCATCTTATCAAGTTTCACCTGAAGATGTGATTAGTGTTCGTGAAAAATCTAAAAAACAAGCACGTATTAAAGCCGCTTTAGAGTTAGCTGAACAACGTGAAAAACCAACATGGTTAGAAGTTGATGCTAGCAAAATGGAAGGTGTGTTCAAACGCTTACCAGAACGTTCAGATTTATCTGCTGACATCAACGAACATTTGATCGTCGAACTTTACTCTAAGTAAAGTTTAGCACTTAAGAGAGGACATAATGCAGGGTTCTGTAACAGAGTTTTTAAAACCTCACCTAGTTGACGTTGTTCAATACAGCCCAACTCATGCAAAAGTGACTTTAGAGCCACTTGAGCGTGGTTTTGGACATACTTTAGGTAATGCACTACGCCGCATTTTATTATCATCTATGCCGGGATATGCAGTGACCGAAGTTGAAATTGACGGTGTTCTGCATGAGTATAGTACTAAAGAAGGCGTTCAAGAAGATGTGCTTGATATTCTGCTTAATTTGAAAAAATTAGCAGTACGTGTACATACTAAAGATGATGTTATGCTGACTTTAAATAAATCAGGGGTAGGTGCGGTAACTGCATCGGATATCACTCACGATGGTGATGTTGAAATTGTAAATCCTGATTTAGTAATTTGTCATCTTACTGATGCCAATGCTTCAATTAGTATGCGTATTCGTGTACAACGAGGACGTGGTTATGTCCCTGCTTCTGCTCGCGTTAAGTCAGAAGATGAAGAGCGACCGATTGGTCGTCTATTAGTTGATGCATGTTATAGCCCAGTCGAGCGTATCGCTTATTCTGTCGATGCGGCTCGTGTGGAACAACGTACCGATTTAGATAAATTAGTTATTGATATGGAAACTAATGGTACGATTGATCCTGAAGAGGCTATTCGTCGTGCTTCAACTATTTTGGCTGAACAACTTGAAGCTTTCGTTGATTTACGTGATGTACGTCAACCTGAAGTTAAAGAAGATAAACCGGAATTTGATCCGATTCTTCTACGTCCAGTAGATGATCTCGAATTAACTGTTCGGTCTGCTAATTGCTTAAAAGCAGAAGCAGTTCATTATATTGGTGATTTAGTACAACGTACCGAAGTTGAGTTACTTAAAACCCCTAATCTTGGTAAGAAATCACTTACTGAAATTAAGGATGTGCTCGCATCTCGTGGTTTGTCTTTAGGCATGCGTCTTGAGAACTGGCCACCAGCAAGTATTGTTGAAGACTAAAATAAAATTTATATAAGAAGGATAAAGTTATGCGCCATCGTAAAAGTGGTCGTCAACTGAACCGAAATAGCAGCCATCGTCAAGCAATGTTTCGTAACATGACTAGTTCACTTGTTGAACATGAAATCATCAAAACTACATTGCCTAAAGCAAAAGAGTTGCGTCGTGTTGTTGAACCGTTAATTACGCTAGCCAAAAGCGATAGCGTAGCTAATCGCCGTTTGGCTTTTGCTCGTATCCGTGATAAAGATACAGTGAAAAAATTATTTTCAGATTTAGGCCCACGTTTTGCTACCCGTCCTGGCGGTTATGTACGCATTTTAAAATGTGGTTTCCGTGATGGAGATAATGCTCCAATGGCTTATATTGAATTAGTTGATCGCCCTGCTGTAGAAGCAGAAGCAGCAGCTGAATAAATAATTAATTAAAGCTTAAAATTAAAACCGGCTAATGAGCCGGTTTTTTATTAGCTAATTATTATAGATTTAACTACCAAAGTTTAATATAAGTACCAGCAATTTTAAGCGGGATGGCAAATGATATAGCCACCATTTTGTCCGTAATTAGTAGGAATTCTTCAAAACATTTTAATGCTATAAGTTAATAATGTGGGGGCGGAGTTTCTTCTGATAAACTTGCTATGTTCGATGTTTGGTTTGCTTGTAATTTTTGTGATAATAACGTTAATTGTTCTTTAAGTTTGCTGATATCGGCTTGTAGATTAACCACCATTTGATTTAATTCTTCAATGGTCATCTCTTGAAATGCAACTTTTGTTTCTAATAATTCCAATTGTTGGTTCATAGTCTGTTACTTAATGGCTATTTAATTTTATATTGTAAGTAAAAGTTATTATAAAATCCATCCTCGTTCTGCAAAAGAGACGTATTCACCTTTACCGATGACGAGATGATCGATAACTCGGACATCAATTAATTCACAAACTTGTTCGATTTTTTTAGTTAATGCACGATCAGCTTGACTTGGTTCAGCTAAGCCTGAAGGATGGTTATGTGCTAAAATTAATGCTGCCGCATTGTATTGCAAGGCTTTTCTAGCGACTTCTCTAGGGTGAACCTCAACGCTGTTGTATGTTCCTACAAACATCTCCTCACAATTAATGACGTGATTCTGGTTATCTAGAAAAATAACCATAAAAATTTCACGATCTTTATCCATTAAACGATTAGCTAGATAATGATGAGTTAAAGTAGGTGATGTAAGATAATCTTCTTTGGTCATTTTAACTTTTAAATAACGATGAGATAGTTCAACCACCGCTTTCAATTGAGTGTATTTAGCTGTTCCCAAACCTTCTTTTTTGCAAAATTCATCATGACTTGCATTCATTAAATGGTAAAAGGAACCGAATTCATTTAATAATTTTTGGGATAACGTTAATACTGGTAAATTACGAGTTCCCGTACGTAAAAAAAGAGCAAGTAATTCAGCATCTGACAGCGCTTCAACACCAAATTGTAATAATTTTTCTCGTGGCATCAAAAGTCTGTATTGTGTTGACATAATTATGGTATTCCCATTTTTTTTAAAATGAGATTATTGATTAATTTTTATAAATTGATAACGAAACAGATGAAAAGTTGTGAAATGGTTCGCAAAGATCGAGACTATTTTACAAAAAAAGCGCTAATCAGCGCTTTTAAAATTCTATTTTATTTAAATATTAGTGACATCCGCAACTGCCGTTTCCACCGCCACAACAACCGCTTTCTTCATCATCGTCATGATCATCGTGACCACCACAACCACAGCCACCATGTCCATGATCGTGTGCACCATGAATATGACCATGAGATATCTCATCAGGTGTCGCTTCACGAATAGCAAGCACTTCAACATTAAAATTTAAGTCTTGGCCAGCTAACATATGGTTACCATCAATAGTAACGGTATCGCCATCAATAGCAGTAATTTCAACAGGTAAAGATCCTTGGTCAGTATCAGCAAAAAAACGCATACCAACTTCGAGGTCATCAACACCAACAAAAACGTCACGCGGTACGTTTTGCACTAATGCATCGTTAAAATCACCATATGGGTTAACTAATTCCACATCAAATTTATCACCAACTTGATGGCCTTCTAAGGCATTTTCAAGGTCTTGTAATAAGTTTCCTGCACCTTGTAAATATTCAAGTGGCGCAGCTGCTGTAGCTTCATCAACTAACACGCCATCTTTTGTACGAACTTTATATGCTAAACTTACAACTGTATTTTTTGCTATTTTCATGTTTTCTCCAACAAACTGTTACTGAGCAAATAATGTTAAATTTTAACGGAAAAAAACGCTTCTGTATGCTATTTTCTTTGTAATTTAGGAAGTTTTAATATTATCTTAGTTATTGATGCGATTTTGGTTTAAAAAAATAACTTTTAACTAATAAATAATCGTTGGATAGCTAATTGAAATCAATTAAGCTGATAATAATAAGTTTAATAAAATTTATAAAAAATGTTGAGGAGAGGGGTTTTTATGTTAGAAATTAATGATTATTTTGATGGAAAAGTGAAGTCTATAGGTTTTGAAAATGGCTCAACGGGTAAAGCCTCTGTTGGTGTGATGATGCCTGGCGAATATGTTTTTAGTACCAATAATCCAGAAGAAATGACAGTGATAACTGGTTCGCTCAAAGTTTTATTACCTACTGCAACTGATTGGCAAATTTTTGAAGCAGGGCAAATTTTTCATGTCGCCAAAGAGAGTCAATTTGATGTGCAAGTCAGCGAGACAACAGTTTATTTGTGTCGTTACTTAGCAAAATAGGCATTCAAATTAAATCTAAGAAAGCTTAATCATTGATAGATTTGCTTTTATGCAATAAAAAAGGCTAATTTTACAATTAGCCTTTCATTAAAATATTTTACTATATTACTTAAGTTCTAATTCATTCATCGCTGCGATACTAAAGCCACCATCAACATGAATGACTTCACCAGTGATACCTGACGATAAATTTGAACATAAGAATGCAGCTGAATTACCTACGTCTTCAATGGTTACTGTACGACGAATAGGGGTTACTGATTCACAATGTGATAACATCTTTTTGAAATCTTTAATTCCTGATGCAGCTAAAGTACGAATAGGGCCAGCAGAAATTGCATTTACACGAATACCTTCAGGTCCCATTGCATTTGCCATATAACGTACATTTGCTTCTAAAGATGCTTTAGCAAGACCCATAACGTTATAATTAGGAATTGCACGTTCAGCGCCTAAATAAGAAAGAGTAACTAATGCTGAGTCAGGATTTAGCATTGAACGACAAGCTTTAGCCATAGCAACAAAGCTATAAGAGCTAATATCATGTGCGATGGCAAAACCTTCACGAGTTACCGCATTAACATAATCACCATCTAATTGATCACCAGGAGCGAAGGCAATTGCATGAACAAAACCATCGAATTTATCCCAAGTTTTAGCTAGCTCTGTAAATAATGTTGTGATGCTTTCATCATGCGCAACATCACAAGGTAAAACGATTTTAGAATTAAAATCAGCAGCAAACTCTTCAACACGGCCTTTTAATTTTTCGCTTTGATAAGTAAAAGCTAATTCTGCGCCTTCACGGTGCATCGCTTTTGCAATACCGTAAGCAATAGAACGATTACTTGCAACGCCGGTAACCAGTATGCGTTTACCTGTTAAAAATCCCATAAATTGTTCCTCTAATATTTTTTACTATATATTCTAGAATGCTGATGATTATATGTTGATATAGTTAACTTCGCTACTATAAATTTATTTTTCCTTATTTAATCGTCATTTTATTTCTAAAAAATAAGTTGTTTATTTGATTAATACTTGACTATAATACTCAACTATTAGATGAAATTGTTGGTACTTCATGATGAAAGATAAAGATTTAGTTTGCTATAAAACGTTACCTGTTTGGGATGTAAAAACTTTACCCGATTTGTTTCGTGAAAAACATAATACACAACTAGGTACTTGGGCAAAATTAAACATTATAAAAGGTCATATCAATTTTGATATGTTAACCGAGCAAGGCGATATCGTTTCTCAATATGTTTTTGATGTTCAGCATCAGCCTCCATTTATTGAGCCTCAGCAATGGCATCGAATAGCTCATGTTTCAGATGATTTGCAGTGCCAGTTGGCTTTTTATTGTCAACCTGAGGATTATAGCCAGAAAAAATATCAGATGACTAAAACCCATTCTGACGTGTTGGAAGTCTGTCAAATCATTCAGGCCGGAAAAGCGCTAGATTTAGGTTGTGGTTCAGGCCGTAATTCACTCTATTTACAGCTACTTGGTTTTGATGTTGATGCCGTTGATAAGTCAGAAATGAGTATTAGTAATTTACAAGAAATTATTGCAAACGATCATTTATCGCATATCAATGCATCTATTTATGATATTAATCAGGCTAATTTAAAAGGTAACTACGATTTAATTATTTCAACTGTTGTAATGATGTTTTTACAACCAGATAGAATTCCCGATATCATTCATAATATGCAAAACATAACTAAAACGGGTGGTTATAATTTAATTGTTTGCGCTATGTCAACTGATGATTTTCCTTGCACTGTAGGATTTTCGTTTACGTTTAAAGAGAATGAGTTACTTAATTATTATCAAAATTGGGACATCCTAAAATACAATGAAGATGTTGGCGAACTGCATAAAACGGATATCAATGGCAACCGAATAAAGCTCCGCTTTGCGACGCTAATAGCCAAAAAACGATAATATTACAGGAATTTATCCTGTAATATCTTTTTAACTAGTTCCCCAGTATCTTACCTACTTCAAACCATGCTTTGCGAGAGTTCAATAGATCTTGAGCAGACATTGGTTTTTTACCAGCAGGTTGTAAAAGTGTCATATTTAATGCGCCATCACTTGTTGCAATACATATTCCTTTTTTATCCGCTTGTAAAATAGTGCCAACAGGTCGATTGTGGGATGTTTTTATCACTTCTGCTTGCCATACCTTTACTGGCTCGCCATTAACGTCAAAATAACTAACAGGCCAAGGATTAAAGGCGCGAATGCAACGTTCCAGTTGCTGTGCAGATAGGTTCCAATCAATTTTAGCTTCTTGTTTAGATAATTTTTCAGCGTAAGTGACCTGTGATGGATCTTGTTTTTCAGGTTGGATTTTTCCTTCGGTAATTAGTGTTAAGGTATCAAGTAGTCCTTCTGGACCTAATTGCGCCAATTTGTTATATAACGTTGCACTGGTATCAGAAGGTTCTATTGGACAGGTGAGTTTATATAACATATCACCCGTATCAAGCCCTGCATCCATTTGCATAATTGTGATACCGGTTAAAGTATCACCAGCCCAACAAGCGCGTTGAATAGGAGCTGCGCCTCGCCATCTTGGTAATAATGAACCATGCACATTTAAACAACCTAGTTTAGGCATATCAAGCACAGCTTGCGGTAAAATAAGACCATAAGCCACCACAATCATAATGTCGGCATTGAGCTCAGCAATGATTTTTTGATTTTCTTCAGTTTTGAGTGTAGCTGGTTGATAAACAGGAAGATGATTTTCGATTGCTAATTGTTTAACCGGACTTGCAGTTAACTTATTGCCACGTCCAGCAGGGCGATCGGGCTGAGTAAAAACTGCAATAACATTATGTTTAGCATCAATTAATGCTTTTAAATGGGTAGCGGCAAAATCAGGCGTACCAGCAAAAATAATCTTTAGGGGATTTGTTGTGTGTGACATGCGTAATATATCCATAATCAAAATATGACAGATATTATACTTTAAATTGACCTAATAATCCTTAATCACATCACTGTACTCATAATGGATATCATATGTATACCGAGTAAAGGTGGTTATAGCGTTAAGTAATCTTGAATCATAGCGAAATCTCATAATAGCTGATGAAAAGTTTATGGATAAAATAATAGTAAAAATCCACAAACAACTTAGCAACCTTATATTTAACCAATTAATTATGTTTTTATTTTACTTAAAATGGAAAAAATATTGGTACCAACGCTATATCAACTAACATAACCAAAAAGGTTAACGGCACACCAACTTTAACAAAATCACTAAAGCTATATCCACCAGGTGCAACAACCATTGTTTTTACAGGTGATGAAACAGGTGTAATAAACGATGCAGATGTCGCAATAGCAACGGTCATAGCAAATGGATAGGGTGAATATCCAAATTTTATTGCTAAATCAATCGCAATTGGTGCAATTAAAATTGCGGTTGCGGTATTAGAAATAAACAATCCTACCGTTGAGCATAATAAAAAGATAAAAGTTAACACCATGTAAGGGCCAAATGAACGTAAGTGGATTTCAAGCCATTGTGATATGAGCGAAATCCCTCCCGTCTTATTTAATGCTACCGCGAAAGGCATCATACCAATAATGAGAATTAATGTTGGCCAATGAATTGATTTATAAGCATTTGCCATATCAATACAGCGGGTGGCACCCATTAATAAACAAGCAATCAGTGCAGCAACAACATTTGGGACAATACCTGTCACCATTAAAATAATCATTACCGCTAGATTAAATAGTGCGATAAAAGCCTGAGAGCTTGCTGGTGCAACATCATCAATGTCTGATGGGTAATCAAGTACCACAAAATCACTAGTCCGAGTTTGTAGTTTTTGTATAGATCCCCAGTCTCCGCATACCAAAAGTGTATCGCTCATTTCTAGTCGTTCTTGGAATAGGTTATTGGTTTCAACTGGTGCATGGTTTCGCCAGATTCCAATAACGGTCAGAAAATATTTTTCCCTAAAATCAATTTCATTAAGAGTCTTTCCACATAATGATGATTCAGGCAGCAATGCAACTTCAGCCATACCGACTTCTTTGACTTGTTCTGAAAAATATTCACCACGTAATACTTTTGGTTCAAGATTGTTAGTGGTTAGAAATGTGCGATAGTCAGCTTCGGAATGAGACATGTCCAATAAAAGAATATCGTTTTCTCTAAATTCAGTACTACCATTTACAGGGATGAGCACTTTTTGGAATTTTCGCCAACGTTCAATACCAATTACATTTACACCATGCTCAGTACGTAAATGTAATCCATCAATGGTTCGCCCAACAAAAGGAGAACCAGCAAGAATTTGCGCGCGGTGAGCTCGGCCAATTAATTTATAATCTCTAATTAAATCGGTAATTTTACGTCTTTGAGGTAAACTATTGTTAGCGGTGACTTGGTCCGCTGTAAGTAACCAATTGCGTGTTAATAAACAATAAATCACACCAACAACTAATACGCCAAGGCCTATTGGCGTAATTGAAAAGAAGCCAAACTCGGTTAATGCAGCTCGGCTAAGTTCACTATTTACTACAAGGTTTGGAGCTGTTGCGACAAGAGTCATCATGCCACTAATTAATGCTGCAATACACAGTGGCATCATCAATTTTTTTACATGGATACCTGTATGGTTAGCAATACTGATAGCAACAGGAATAAAGATTGCAACTACACCAGTTGAGCTCATAACCGAACCCAGTAAAGCTACACCTAACATAATAAAGGTAATAATTCGAATATCATTTTTACCTGCTGCTTTTAAGATATACTCACTCATTTTGTAAGAGATACCCGTTCTTACTAAACTTTCACCGATTACGAATAACAGTGCAATGAGGATAATATTGGGATCGCTAAATCCCGCAAGCGCTTCAGCCGGAGTTAATACACCCGTGACGGTAATTGCAGTTATCGTCAATAACGCAATAATATCCATTCTTAATTTACTGAATGAAAACAATAAAATCGCAATAAAAAGTAACAAACAAACAGTAATGAGTGGGTAATATTCGATTATATAATTAGGTAAAAGAGCAGACATTGATGATAAAAAACTATGTCCAGATGACGAATGTTCCACAAAAGGTAGCTCATGAAGTTGATTATATTTTTGACATAATACCTTGATTTATTGTAATAGGGAATATCTTGAAGTAAAGATTCTTAAGTATCAACTATGGTTAAAATGACATTTTTAACATTTTTTGCTGTTTTATTTTTAAGCTCTTCGCATTCATAAAACTTAGGTGTAATTTAGTCAACTTGATGCGTTTAATTTTAAAACCATATTTAGGAGTCAATATGTCATCAAAAAAGTCTGTTGCGGAAATTATTATTGAAGTGTTATCTCAAGCGGGGGTTAAACATTGTTATGGTATTGTTGGAGATACCTTAAATCAAATTACGTCTGCTATCAAAAAAAGTGATATTGAATGGGTACATGTTCGTCATGAAGAAGTGGGTGCTTTTGCTGCAGGAGCTGAAGCTTATCTTACCGATCAAATAACTGCTTGTGCTGGTTCTTGTGGACCAGGAAGCCTACATTTTATAAATGGTATTTATGAAGCACAACGCAATAAAGTACCGTTGGTTTTACTGGCTAGCCAGTTAGTTACCTCTCAACAAGGAACTGATTTTCCGCAAGAGGTTGATTTTGAATCTATTTATAAAAACTGTTCTGTCTTTTGTCAGCAAATTTCGGATCCAACACAAGCACGACGAATTACTACAGCGGCTGTACAAGCAGCAATAAATCAACGAGGTGTTGCTGTTATAGTTATTCCTTATAATATAAGTTTAGTCAAAGTTGAAGATAATAGTGGACATAAAATTTTTCACCCGAAACCAGTAATTCGGCCATCTGATGAAGAGCTTGCACAAATTTCCGAAATTCTAAATAAAAATAGTAAAGTGGCAATATTTGCAGGTCATGGAGTATCAGAAGCTCATGATGAATTAGTTGCGTTAGCAAAAAAATTAAAGTCACCAATTGTTCATACTTCAAGAGCTAAAGATTTCGTCGAATATGATAATCCGTATAACGTTGGTATGACAGGGATGTTTGGTATGGAGTCTGGCGCAACGGCGATAAAAGAGTGTGATGTGCTTTTGATGTTTGGTGTTGATTTTGCGTGGTCACAATTTTATCCAGATGACGCAACAATTATTCAGGTAGATATCGATGCAACTCATCTTGGTCATCGCCATAGTGTAGATATTGGTGTTGTAGGTGCAAGTAAACCAACCCTAGCCGCTTTATTGCCATTAGTTAATGAAAAAGCAGACAGTGCATTTTTAGATAAATGTCGTGAATTACACACTAAAGCAATTGATAAATTAGGTAAGAAAGCGATACCATCAAAAACGGTTATTCACCCTCAATATTTAACCGAATTGATTGATAAATATGCCAATGATGATGCCGTACTATGTGCAGATGTTGGTTCTGCTATGGTTTGGGCTTGCCGTCATTTTTCAACCAATGGTAAAAGACGGACCGTTATTAGTTTAAAACATGGCTCTATGGCCAATGCGATGCCACAAGCATTAGGTGTACAAAAAGCTTTTCCTAATCGTCAAGTCATTACCTTATCAGGAGATGGTGGTATTAGTATGTTGTTAGGCGATTTGTTAACCACAATCCAAGAAAACCTGCCAATTAAAGTTGTTGTGCTTAATAATAGCTCACTTAACTTTGTTGAATTGGAACAAAAATCAGAAGGGCTTGTCGATCACTATACTGATTTAAAAAATCCTGATTTTGCTAAAGTAGCTGAAGCGATGGGATTATTTGCTATTCGTGTCGATAATTCAGATTTGCTTGAAGCCGCGGTGCAATCATTTTTAGCTCACCCTGGACCTGCATTATTAGATGTTAAGACAAACGAATATGAATTAGTTATGCCGCCTGAAATTCATACTTCACAAGTAATGGGAATGGCGCTTTATAGTGTAAAGGCATCATTGAGTGGCAAAATGAAAGATGTGGTTAATTTGTTGGTTGATAATTTTGTAAAAAAATAGACTAAGCAATAGATAAAAAAAGTTGAGGAACGGGGTTTTTAGGGGGATTTTTACGATATCTGCCGCATTTTGCGGCAGATAAGTTGGATTAAAAACTAACAGCGCCTTCTTCAGCTGAAGATAAATTTTCTCTAACAACTGTATAAAGTTCTCGACCAAAACCTTTATGGGAATCGGTTAAATCGATTGGTGCTGGACTGCGTTTTGCGAGTTCAGCTTCATCAACTAATAGTGTTATTTCACCGGTTTGACCATTGACTCTGATCATATCACCTTGTTCAACTTTGCTTAATAATCCACCGGCATAGGCTTCAGGTGTAACATGAATAGCTGCCGGTACTTTGCCTGATGCGCCAGATAGCCGTCCATCAGTTAATAACGCAACTTTATAGCCGCGATCTTGTAAAACACCCAATGGTGTTATTAATTTATGTAGCTCTGGCATACCGATAGCTTTTGGACCTTGATAACGAACAACTACAACACAGTCTTTGTTGAGGTTGCCGGCTTTATATTCTGCATCTAAATCATACTGACTATTAAAGACTACTGCAGGTGCTTCGATAATTTGGTGCTCATCGGTAACAGCAGACGTTTTCATTATCGCTCTCCCTAAATTGCCAGACATCACTTTTAAACCACCATGAGAGTTGAAAGGTTTTTTTATTGAAGCAATCACATTTTCATCTAAAGATTCTTTAGGACCTTCGCGGAAGATGAGTTTACCATTTTCTAAAATTGGCTCTTTCGTGTAACGGCTCAGTCCATGGCCAACTACAGTTTCAACATCTTCATGTAACAAACCACCGGATAATAGTTCTCGGACCAATAATGAAGTTCCACCTGCTGCTTGGAAGTAGTTAATGTCGGCCGGCCCATTAGGGTATATTCGGCTCAATAACGGAACAACTGTTGATAAGTCTGAAATATCGTCCCAATTAATAACAATACCAGCCGCTTTAGCCATAGCGACAATGTGCATAGTCAAATTGGTTGAGCCACCTGTGGCTAAAAGCGCAACTAAACCATTAACAATTACTTTTTCATCCACCATTTT
Organism: Gilliamella sp. B3367; assembly: GCF_026536825.1. Classification (NCBI taxonomy): domain Bacteria; kingdom Pseudomonadati; phylum Pseudomonadota; class Gammaproteobacteria; order Orbales; family Orbaceae; genus Gilliamella; species Gilliamella sp. B3367. Next base: position 96,890 of record NZ_JAFNNJ010000006.1, on the reverse strand, counting down.
ACCAACTGGCATATAATTTCCTGATTGGTTAGTTAAACGAGTGATTTGTCTTGCAGCAGCATTGGTTAGTTCATTGCGTAATGTTGTTTCAGGATGAACAAAAGCGGCTCCAGGTAAATGTAATCCCATTAATTCAATGACCATTTGGTTACTATTTGCGGTGCCATAAAACGTACAAGTTCCGCTGGTATGGTATGAGGCTGATTCAGATTCTAATAAATCTTCGCGAGAAGCTTTTCCTTCTGAATAAAGTTGACGAATGCGAACTTTCTCTTTATTTGGTAAACCTGAAGGCATCGGTCCAGAAGGAACAAAGATAGCGGGTAAATGCCCAAAAGATAGGGCTCCAATAAATAATCCAGGTAAAATTTTATCGCAGACTCCTAGATACAGTGCGCCATCAAACATATTATGTGATAACCCAACAGCAACAGACATTGCAATCACATCTCGACTCATTAGCGAAATTTCCATACCCGGTTCGCCTTGGGTTACACCATCACACATAGCTGGTACCCCTCCAGCCATTTGGCCAACAGCGCCGACTTCATGTAGCACTTTTCGAATTTGTTCTGGATAAAATTCATAAGGTTTATGTGCTGATAACATATCGTTATAAGAACTGATAATACCGATATTACTTTTTAATATATTTTTAAGATCATTTTTCTCATCGAGGCAACAAGCGGCAAAGCCATGAGCTAAGTTACTACAAGGCAAACTTGCTCGGGTAACTTTCTTTAACATAGCATGTTCTATTTTTTGCAGATAAGCTTCACGTGTTGCTTTAGAGCGATTAATAATGCGCTGAGTTACAGCTAAAATAGTGGAATTCACATTAACCTCTTAGATTATATTTATTATAATTTCTGAACTTTTATAAATTTATTCACAATGACATATCGAATTAATAACCTTCATGCTATCTTCAATAACACCATTTAGAGGTTGTTCAATATTGATAGCATAAACATCTTTTTCATTGGCTGTTGGTTCTTCTAATGCATCAAATTGCGACTGTAGCATTCCTGTTTTTTGATAATGCCCTTGGCGTTTAGCTAAACGTTGGGAGATAACATCAAAACTTCCTTTTAAATAAATAAAGTGCACATTTTCATTTTCTCCACGAATAATGTCTCGATATTTTTCTTTTAATGCTGAGCAGATAATAATCGAAATATCATTGACATTACTCATTGCAAATGCAGCATTACTAATTAAGTTTAACCAAGGCATCCTGTCGTTATCATTTAGCGGGGTACCGCTGCGCATTTTCAATATATTGGCTTTGGGATGTAAAAAGTCCCCATCTAAAAAAGCGGCATTTAGGTTATCGGCTATTTGTTTTGCAACAACCGATTTACCACTACCTGATACACCCATGAATACGAAAACATTTTTCCTTTGTTGTGTCATTGCGTTATTCTCCAAAACAACCTGTTACGGGTAACATTTTGTCACTATAATTCTTTATTGCAATATAAAAAAGTTTTTTTTGTGATTTAGATCATGTTTTTATTAAAGGTTTATTAAGTGATCTTTTTGAGGTTTTATTTAACACATTAAAAAAGTTGATGAAAGGCCTTTTTGAGCATTGATTTTTGCTAATTAGGCCTTTAGTTTAATAAGTTTTAATCAAGTTGCTCTTCTGGTTTTTTCAGGCGATTAACAAACATCATCACGATAAAAGCAATAACAGTTAAATAAATTATGAATATCCCATATGTTGATAACATATCGACAAATGAACGTCCTCGTATACCTATATCGCGGAAAAAGCGGAAGAGCCAAACTAATGGAAATGCGTGGCTGACATAAAATGCCCAGATTGGCATAATGCCTACTGCCATGGTTGAACCGCCCATGATGAATCCTGGTGGAACAAGGAAAATCATTCTGCTAGCACCTTCACCAGGATGGTTGGTATTCCAAGATAATAGGAAACCTAACCAGCCAAAAGCGAGTCCAGTCATAAATACGCTAGGTACAAAAGTAAAGTAATTACCGTCAAAGCGTAATTGACCAAATAAAACTAGTATGGCGGTAATTAAAGTTAAAGCAGTGGTATAAAATAGGGCATAAGGCACGGTTCTCGCTAATAGCGGTATAAAACCTCGTTCTATTACTGTATTCCACATCCCCATTGTTTTTAATCGGCCAATTATCATTAATGATGTTAATCCATACGTTAATGACGAGAAGAAGTAAACGAAATAGATTATAGTGGATATTGTTGATGAACTAGACGGATTAAACATGGTCCTAGTTTTCAATTGCATTGGTGATAAGGTTGCTTCAGTTGCTTCTCTTCCAAGTCCTAATGCTGCAACTTTACCAACGCTCAATTCAGCACCTGATTCAGGGATGATTTCATTAAGACTTTGCATTACCTTGGCATTTTGTGCATCATTTGAATCATCAGCAAAATAACCTAATTTAACGGTTTGATCCCCTTTTTTTAGAGACTTTTCAAGTCCTTTAGGAATATATAACACTCCTAAATTACGGTCGTGTGATACTAATGTAATTGGATTTATTGGTGAGCGAATTACTTCTGTTATTTCAATAAATGGTGAAGTATTTACTTTACTGATTAATTCAGTTGAGTAATTGGAACCATCAAGATCAATAACAGCAATTTTTCCTTCAAAAACTGAACCATGGCTTAGCACAATTGAAAATACAAGTGATACGATAGCAGCTAAACCTAAGCACACTTTATAATATGGGATGAAGTGGCCTGATAACATAGCATCAAGCTCTTCAAGCATAGATTTAATGATGTTTTGCATCATTGATCAACCTCAATTGTCATACCAGTTAATAAATGCGGTATAGGTTCTATATAAATTCTGACTTGATAAGATGTTAAATCTGCCTGTCCTCGTTCCCGAGTCATTCGTAAATCAGCAAATGAAGGCGCCGCTGTTGCAAAACGGACAGTTCCTTTTACTGTTTTGTCCAGAGCAATCACATTAGCTTTTACTTTAGTTTCAGGTTGATAATCATTAACCATTTTTTCGTTAACATAGATGTCAACATATTTACGGTCTGTTTCTAACAATACTGCTGGTGCACCAGCAGGCACCATTTCACCATCTTCAAACATTAGTTTTAGTACTTTTCCATCTTCTGGTGCAACTAATGTAAGGCGGCTATAATTTACTTTTAATTGTTTTAAATCAGCTTCGGCTTGTGCGAGTTGAGCACGGATTTGAGCAAGTTGATTTTGGCGATTTTGCAGTTTTTGTCTAGCAATAGTAATCGACTGCAATGTCATACCCGTTGCATTTCTAGTTTGTTCAAACTGGGTGATTTGCTCAGGTGATGCACCAATCATCAATGTTGATAATTGACTTTCAATCTGTACAACTTGCATTTTTGAATTAATGTAGGCATTGCGTGCAGCATCAAGTTGTGATTGTGAAGAGCCTCCAGTTTTTCTTAATTGAGTATGACGTTGAAATTCAGTATTAGCTAAGTCTCGAGAAGATATTGCAGCTTCTAAGTTCGCTTTAACTTCTTCTATTTTCCGCCACGTTGATAATTCATTGAGGTTAGTTTCATTTTCAGTGATTTCGATTGCTGCTTGTTCTTGATTAACTGCGGCTGTTTGACTATCAACTAGCGCTTGTAAGCGATCTATTGATAGCTGCGTATCAGTATCTTCAAGTTGCATTAATGGATCGCCTTTTTTTACAAATTGTGATTCTTGGACAAACCGTTTAATGACTTTGCCACCTACATTTTGAAATGCAACATTGATTTCATCAGCAGTTAATACGCCTGATTTGATACTTTTAGCAACAGTTACTGCATCGTTCCTTGAACCAAGACAAATCAATGTTGATCCAATTAGAAGTAGCAATAAAAATATAGCAGGAATTTTAATGTTTTTTGGTAAATCTAAGTTTAGTTTATTTTTCATTTATTTAGTCAGCTAAGTATATTGTTAAAATATCATGATTTTTAGTGATTAAAAGCAATTATTTACGTAATAATTTACGTAACATTGCAATTAAAGATTCCTGCTCTTGTGCATTTAAAACCTGAGCAAAAGCACGAATCGATTTTAAGTGATTAGGTAGCGCTTTTTGTATAAGATTTACACCAGTTGTGGTGAGCCTGATTAGTCGAGAACGACCATCTTCCCCACTTTTCGTCATCGATATTAAAGGATCTTGCGCAGCTAACATCCGTTTAACCATTACTGAGACAGTTGCAGGAGTGACGCCAACTTTCAATGCTAGCTCGCTAGCGCAGGTTTCACCTTCACTATACAATGACATTAGCAATGCAAATTTTCCTTCAGAAACATCATAATCTTTTGCAAGTTGTGCATAAATATTAGAACGAATTAAATCGGCAGTAGTAATTAAACTTAGGACCAGATCAACGCCTGAAACCTCGATAATTTCATCATTAAAACTTTGTGCTTTTGCTAAAGTTTCGCGCGAAGGAAGTATTCTTGAGTTGTAATTCAATTGCTTTACCTAATTTATTTAGTCGGCTAATTATACTGGTTTGTCCTAAATTGGCAATTGTTTTTTACTTTAGTTTGAGAGGTTGATCTCATTAATTTGTTAATTTTCATTGATATTTAGTTAGTCAAGAATGATAACTTATTGTTTTAAAGCTTATTATTTAATCTACTACTAAAGTGGTAATCCTTGAGGGTAATTATATTCTATTTAAAGTTCCTTAAAATATCGTATAGATAAAAATTAAATAATTGAATTAAAAATAAATTTGGAGCTTTTTATGAGTAAAACCAATCTCGTTATTATAGGCAATGGGATGGTTGGACATCGTTTTGTCGAAGAAATTATCGAAAAAATGCAGTCTGATAATTTTAAAATTACCATCTTTTGCCAAGAACCAAGAGTAGCTTACGATCGTGTTCATCTTTCTTCCTATTTTTCAGGCCATACTGCAGAAGCACTGTCTTTAGTTCGGGAAGGCTTGTACCAAGAAAATGATATTAATATTTTACTTAATGAACGGGTTATTTTGATTAATCGCCAACGTAAAGAGGTGCATTCACAAACTGGGCGTATTGTTTCTTATGATAAGTTGATTATTGCAACGGGCTCTTATCCATGGGTTCCTCCAATTAAAGGTGCTGAAGGGGCGAATTGTTTTGTTTATCGTACCATTGAAGATCTCGATGCGATTCGTGATTGTGCTAGTAATTGTAAAATAGGTGCAGTTGTCGGTGGTGGTTTACTTGGACTTGAAGCTGCTGGTGCATTGAAAAACTTAGGAGTTGAAACTCATGTTGTCGAATTTGCTCCAGTCTTAATGTCAGAGCAACTTGATGCAATGGGTGGTGATCAACTGCGTAGAAAAATCGAAGAGATGGGAGTTGGAGTTCATACAAGCAAAAATACTCAAGAAATTATTCATACCCCATCAGGTAAAGTTATGCAATTTTCTGATGGTTCATCACTTGAAATTGATTTTATTGTTTTTTCAACTGGCATCCGTCCCAATGACCAATTAGCTAAAGCGTGTGAATTAGATATTGGACCTAGAGGAGGTATCGTTATTAACGATTATTGCCAAACTTCAGATCCGGATATTTATGCCATAGGTGAATGCGCCTGTTGGCAAGGTAAAGTTTACGGTTTAGTTGCACCTGGTTACAAAATGGCACAAGTTGCCTTAGCACATTTAATCGGTGAAAGCGCTAAATTTGAAGGTGCCGATATGAGTGCTAAACTCAAATTAATGGGAGTCGACGTTGGTAGTATTGGTGATGCAAAGGCTAAAACAATAGCTAGCAGAAGCTATGTTTATTTAGATGAAAGTGTACCAGTTTATAAAAAGTTAGTGGTATCTAATGATAATAAAAAACTATTAGGTGCTGTTTTAGTTGGTGATACATCTGATTATAGTAACTTGCTGCAACTGATGCTTAATGATATGGATTTACCTGAACATCCTGATTCTCTAATTTTACCATCACATGCAGGTGCTAAGCCTGCATTAGGCGCTGACGCATTACCTGATAGTGCACAAATATGTTCTTGTTTTGATGTGACAAAGGCAAAAATTGTTCAAGCTATTCATGCTGGTTGTCATACTGTTGCTGCAATTAAAGCTGAAACTAAAGCGGGTAGTGGTTGTGGTGGTTGTATACCACTAGTAACGCAAATCCTTAATTTGGAATTAGCGAAACAAGGTATTGAAGTAAGCCATGCACTTTGTGAGCATTTTAAATATTCTCGGCAAGAGCTTTTTCACTTAATTCGTGTTGAAGGATTAACTTCCTTTGATGAAGTGATAAAAAAACATGGTACCGGCTATGGCTGTGAAGTTTGTAAACCAACAGTTGGCTCTATATTAGCTTCATGTTGGAATAATTATATTCTTAAACCAGATCTTGTACCGTTACAAGATAGTAATGATATCTTTTTAGGTAATATTCAAAAAAATGGTACTTATTCAATTATTCCTCGTAGTGCTGGTGGTGAAATTACTCCAGAAGGATTGATTGCGGTTGGTCAGATTGCTAAGAAATACAATCTCTATTCAAAAATTACTGGTTCACAACGTATAGCGTTGTTTGGTGCGCAAAAAGATGATCTTCCTGCTATCTGGAAAGAGCTGATTGATGCTGGTTTTGAGAGTGGTCACGCTTACGCTAAGGCATTACGTATGGCAAAAACTTGCGTAGGTAGCACTTGGTGTCGGTTTGGGGTAGGAGATAGTGTTAGTTTAGGTGTCGAATTAGAAAACCGCTATAAAGGTATTCGAGCGCCTCATAAATTCAAACTTGGTGTTTCAGGTTGTACCCGTGAATGTGCCGAAGCTCAGGGTAAGGATATTGGCGTTATTGCAACTGAAAAAGGTTGGAATCTTTATGTTTGTGGTAATGGTGGTATGAAACCTCGTCATGCCGATCTTTTAGCTGCTGATTTAGATCGAGAAACCCTTATTCGCTACTTAGACCGTTTCCTTATGTTCTATATTCGTACAGCGGATAAATTACAACGGACTTCTGTCTGGTTTGAAAACCTTGAGGGGGGGATCGAATATTTGCGTAGTGTCATTATTGATGACAAATTAGGTATCAATGACGAACTTGAAAAAGAGATGGCTCGCATTCGTAAGCTTTTTGTTTGTGAATGGAAAGAAACTGTTAATAATCCAGAAGCACAAATCCGGTTTGCTCATTTTATTAATAGTCCTAAACGAGACGATAATGTTCAGTTTGTACCTGAGCGACAACAACATCGTCCCGCCACCCTTGAAGAACGTCAAGTTATGTCAGGAGAGTAGATTATGAGTCAATGGGTAACTATCTGTAAAATTGAAGATATTTTTCCAGAAACAGGAGTTTGTGCTTTAGTTGGTAAAGAGCATGTCGCTGTTTTTCGTCCTTTTCATTCTGACGAGCTTTATGCGATTAGTAATATTGATCCTTTTGCTAATGCTAGTGTGCTTTCTAGGGGGATTATTTGTGAGCATGAAAATGAATTATGGGTTGCTAGTCCTCTGAAAAAACAACGCTTTCGTTTAAAAGATGGTTATTGTTATGAAGATGCAAGTTATTCCATCGCACACTATGAGGTCAAAATTGATAATGATGGATTTGTTAAAGTTAAATTTAACTAATAAATAAAAATAGGAATAATAAATGTATACAGAAACAATTAATAAATGTGCTGTTAATGCAGCACGTATTGTTAAATTAGCTAAAACCAATCCTATAGGGTTTTGGCTAAGTTCTGCTATGGCAGGTGCTTATGTTGGTCTGGGTATCATATTAATTTTTACGCTGGGTAATTTGCTTGATGCATCAGTTAGACCTTTAGTTATGGGAGCAACATTTGGAATTGCATTAACGTTAGTTGTTATAGCGGGCTCGGAGTTATTTACTGGGCATACCATGTTTTTAACATTTGGTGTTCAAGCTAAAAAGATTACACACTTTCAAATGTGGTGGGTATTACCACAAACGTGGCTAGGCAATTTACTGGGTTCTATTTTTGTCGCTGCTTTATTTTATTGGGCTGCAAGCCCATTATTGGCAACAGATACTTCCCTTATACATACTGCGGCATTAGCAAAAACATCCACTCCCGCAATGGCGCTGTTTTTTCGTGGAATTTTATGTAATTGGTTAGTTTGTTTAGCTATTTGGATGGCAAATCGAGTTGAAGGTTCAGCTAAATTTATTGCTATATGGTGGTGTTTATTGGCATTTATTGCTTGTGGGTATGAGCATAGTGTTGCTAATATGACGTTATTTTCTCTTTCTTGGTTTGGAAATCATACTGATGCCTATACTTTAGGTGGTATTGGTCATAATTTGTTATGGGTTTCATTGGGTAATTTAGTATCTGGAGCACTCTTTATGGGCTTAGGATATTGGTTTTCAACACCTAAAGCAGATCGACCTTAATCATTATTGAATAAGGTTGTAATTGTTTAGCTTACTGTTTTTAAGAATTATTGGATTATTAACAGTAAATTTTTTAGATCAATAAGATATTAATGGTTGTTTTTAAAGTCTATGGATTATTTACCTTTATTTTGTAAATTAGAAAACCGTGATTGCTTATTAGTTGGTGGTGGGGAAATAGCCGAGCGTAAAGCTCGGTTATTGCTTGAAGCTGGCGCAAATTTAACTGTCAATGCTCTTGAATTTACTCAGCAATTTGTCTGTTGGCAAGAACAAAAACAATTGGTTTTAATACAAGGTGAATTTGATACACAACTACTCGATAATAAATGGTTAGTTATTGCCGCAACAGATTGTCAACAAACCAATCAGCAAGTCAGTATAGAATCAGAAAAGCGACGTATTTTTTGTAATATCGTTGATTCACCTAAAGGTGCTAGTTTTATTATGCCTTCTATTATTGATCGCTCTCCAATAATGGTTGCGATATCTTCAGAAGGTCATGCTCCTGTATTGGCACGGTTATTACGTGAAAAACTAGAAGCGATTTTACCGCAAAATATTGGCAAACTAGCGAAATATGCTGGTTATTTGCGTAATAAAGTAAAAGCAACTTATCAAAGCATGACTGAACGAAGAAGATTCTGGGAAAAGCTATTTACACATGATAGGTTAGCTCAAGCTATAGCTAATAATGATTCAGAAAAAGTTGAAATGTTAACTAATGAATTATTTGAAGAGCCCGTTGATTATCGAGGTGAAGTGGTTTTAGTTGGTGCCGGTCCGGGTGACCCAGGGTTGTTGACATTAAAAGCTCTTCAACAAATTCAACAAGCCGATATTATTGTTTACGATCGATTAGTATCCGATGAAATAATGAATTTAGCTCGACGAGATGCTCAGCAAATTTTTGTCGGTAAGCGGCCTGGTTTTCATTGTGTGCCACAAGAACAAATTAACCAAATATTACTTGAGCAAGCCCAAAAAGGGTTGCGAGTAGTAAGACTTAAAGGTGGTGACCCCTTCATTTTTGGTCGAGGCGGAGAAGAGCTTGAAACACTATTTGATGCTAATATTCCTTTTTCGTTAGTACCAGGAATTACAGCTGCTTCAGGATGCTCAGCTTATAGTGGAATACCATTAACTCATCGTGATTATGCTCATAGTGTTCGTTTAATTACGGGTCATTTGAAAGATGGCACTCATTTGGATTGGCAAAGTTTAGCTGCTGAAAAACAGACTCTCGTTTTTTATATGGGGTTATCACAAGCAGAAAATATTAAAACACAATTAATTAAACATGGTATGGATAGTAATATACCTGTGGCTATAGTAGAAGAAGGTACAAAAGCCAATCAGAAAGTTGTAGAGGGATTATTATGTGATCTTACTCAACTTGCATTACATGCTTGTAGTCCTAGTTTAATTATTATTGGACGTGTAGTTGCATTACGCAAAAAGTTAAATTGGTTTTCTAAACTTTAATGTTAGATAAAGTGAAGAATGGCATAATTAGTACTAGCTATTCTTTACTTTGTAAATACCATACAGTCATTTCCATTCTTGATTTAAAATTTAATTTTTTAAATATACTTTTTATATGGACTTTTACTGTGTTTTCGACAATATCTAACTCTTTCGCTATTAATTTATTTGATAATCCTTGAACTAATAAATTAAATATTTCTCGTTCTCTTGGTGTGAGTAAATTAATATTATGGGACTGATTTGTAGTCGTGCCTCCACCATGACGCATATAATCAAGAATAATAGGTGAAATTGCTTCATCCATGGTGATTTTGCCTTCAGAAATATCTATTAATGCTTTCAGAAGGTTTTCCGGTTCCATATCTTTTAATAAATAGCCATCAGCACCGGTTTTGATAGCAGTAATGATATCTTCTTTTGCATCTGATACAGTAAATATAATGATTCGTGCAGAAATATTTTTTTCTCGTAAATAACGCAAGATTTCTAATCCATTCACATCATTCATATTGATATCTAATAAAATAATGTCCGGATCAAGTGTTTCTGCAAGCATAACCCCTTCTAAGCCAGAGCCTGTTTCACCGATAACCTCAAAATTATTGATTGTTTTTATAAGTTGCTTAACCCCATTTCTTAACATGGGATGATCATCAATAAGTAATATTGAACTTTTAACTTGTTCCATTTGTTATTCTTCTATCATTTTAAATGGGATCATTGTAGTTGCTTTAAACGTTATTACAATCTCAGTGCCTAGATTAGGCTTACTATTAATGGTTAAATTGCCATTTAATATTCCAACTCTATCACGCATAATTATTAATCCATAATGATTATCTTGATTAGCATTATTTTGTAAACCAATACCATTATCTTTTATGCTGACAGTAATAATCTGGTTATCATCAATAGTTAAACTTATTTTAACTTGTGTTGCATTAGCATGTTTATAAATATTATTTAAAGATTCGCGTACACATTGCAATAGATGGAATGCATATTTGCTCTTAATGATATTGAGAGGTAGTTGATATTCAGCTTGTATTTTAAATTTCAATTTTTGATTAAATTCTTCGATCAATTCCATTAAGCTGGCATAAAAACCGGTTTGATTAAGTCGTAAACGAAAAGAAGTTATTAATTCTCTTAATTGAGAATAAGTAATATTAACTTCTGTACGCATAATAGCTAGCAAATCACTACTTGTTTGTGAGGTTAAATCTGGTTGCATTTGTAAGCAACTAAGATGAATTTTTAAACAAGAAAGAGATTGTGCTATAGAGTCATGTAACTCTCTGGCCATTGCTGAGCGCTCTTTCATTAATAGATATTGTTTTTGTTGTTCTATTTGCCTATCAAGCATTAGTGCTGTCGTCATTTGCTCGACTAAGGCTGTAATTAAATTTTCTTGTTCTGCACTTAGATGCATTGTTGATGGTTGTAGAGCAAATAAAATACCAAATTTTTCACCTTTTTCTTGAAGATACCAATAACGTTGAAATCCATTTTCTTGATAAGATTTTGATGGAATAAGGCAAGCGTTACATTCTGAATTTTGGCAATAAGGTAGTCTTTGTTGGTTGGCATAGCTGATTTGTTGATAATGTTCTATATTATCCGACTCATAAAAACGAATTTGAAACTGTGTTAATGGCACTAATTCCTCAAGCTGGCGGAGTATAATTAAAAAGCGTTCACATAATGGATCTGATGTGTGCAGTTGTTTTATAGCTTGATACTGAAACGACAATATTTTATTGATTTGTTGTAATTCGGCAGTTTTTTCTGTGACACGTTCTTCTAATAATTGGTACTGCAATTCAATTTGTTCTGCCATTTCATTGAAGGCTTGCCCCAATAAATCAAATTCGTTCTTTTTACTTTTCTTACTGTTAAATCGTTGGCTAAAGTTATGTTGCGAAATAGATTCAGCCATATTAATTAATTTGCGCCAAGGCGCAAGAAGATAACGACGTAAATAGTAAATTTGCGCAAGAAGAAATAGAACAATAAGAATGATAAAAACAAATTGCAATTGTGATATATAATGGATTTGATTTTCTGTTTTTTGATCAATTTGATGGACTAATTTATCGGTCTGAGTTACAAACTTATCAATTTCATTTTTTATTTCATCTATACTGTTTGCTTGTTTAATTTTGGGGACGATATCAGTTATCCATTGAGACTGTAATTGGTTAAGCTCATCAATTAAATGGTAACGTTCAAATAATTTTAATTGCTCAGAAGACGGAATATCATTAAAAATATTAAGTCGATCATAGTCCTTTTTTTCAATCGGGATCATGGCTAAAAATTGATAGCTTTTCATCCTAATTAAACCCAATTGGTTTATCATATAAGCACTGCCTTTAGTATCATTAGCTACTTGTATTGATAAAAACAAAGCTAATAACGCCATGGCACCTAAAGAAAACATTAAAAGTGTTAAACGATTTAAAATAGATGCACTGTAGCGAAATTTTCTTTTTAGCATATCGATACTCAATATTTTTGTGTTAAATATTGTTTAAATAAATAATAATTTAGCTCTATTGTATCGTGAAAACCGTTGATCAAAGATCTTTTTTATGACTTTTTGCGATCTTTTATTAAACAGCGCTTGCAACAAGCATAAATTTTGCGTAAAATTCACGCCCTATAAGATTAATCAATGCAGACATATATGTTAAATCAGGAATCGTCTGCTTTTTATTGCGGAGTTAAGTATGTACGCAGTTTTCCAAAGTGGTGGTAAACAACACCGAGTTAGCGAAGGACAAGTCGTTCGCTTGGAAAAAATTGAAGTCGAAACAGGTGCAGAAGTTGTTTTCGATAAAGTTTTAATGGTAGCAAATGGTGAAGACATCAAAGTTGGTGCTCCGTTTGTTGAAGGTGCAACAGTTAAAGCAGAGATTGTTGAGCACGGTCGTGGCGAGAAAGTGAAAATTGTTAAATTCCGTCGTCGTAAACACTATCGTAAACAACAAGGTCACCGTCAGTGGTTCACTGATGTGAAGATCACTGCAATCGCTTAATAGGAGTATCGAACAATGGCACATAAGAAGGCTGGTGGTTCATCACGTAATGGTCGTGATTCCCAGAGTAAACGTTTAGGTGTTAAACGTTATGGTTCTCAAGAAGTTCTTGCTGGTAATATTTTAGTTCGTCAACGTGGAACTCAATTCCACCCAGGTACTAATGTAGGTTGTGGTCGTGATCATACCCTATTCGCGTTAGTTGATGGACAAGTTAAGTTTGAAGTTAAAGGACCTAAAAACCGCCGTTATGTTAGTGTAGTTGCTAACAGCTAATAAACCAGCGGTTCATAAGTTATAGAAGCCTCACAGTTATTGTGGGGCTTTTTTCATTTCTTGAAATTTATATAAATTAATTCATTATGATAAAACAGCAAAATGTTAAATTAGGTTTTGCGCTAGCCATGTTGACGTCAGTGATGTGGGGACTCGTGCCAATTGCTATGAAATATGCATTAGTTGTTATTGATCCATTAACGTTAGCTTGGTCACGCTTAAGTATATCAGCAGTAGGTATAACGCTTTGGTTGGCTTATAAAAAACAATTTCCTAATTTGATGATGTTTAAAAAACGACGCCGTTTTATTCTATTAATGATTGCCGGATTTGGTTTATTAGGTAATTTTGCGCTTTTTGCTACAGCTGTTCAGTATTTATCTGCAACTACAGCTCAAGTTGTTGGACAAACTGGCATTGTCATATTTATGATTTCTAGTGCTTTTATTTTCAAAGAGAAATTAAGACCAACACAAATTATTGGTATTACTATATTGTTAATTGGTTTAGCGCTATTTTTTAATGAAAATCTAGCAGATCTCTTTGCCAATATGTCTTCATATGGTATAGGTGTGTGGCTGGCCTTATTAGCCTCTATATCATGGGCATGTTATGCATTAGCGCAAAAAGTATTATTAAGAAAATTAAGAGCAGAGCAGCTACTTTGGTTGATTTATCTTATATGTAGTATCTTTTTATGGCCTCTAGCATCGCCGACTAAAATTGCTAATGCTGATTTTAGTCAATTGTTTGCAATTATTTTTTGTGGTTTAAATACCATTATTGCTTATGGTGCTTTAGTTATGGCAATGGAGCGTTGGCAAGCTGCGCAAGTAAGTGCTATAACAACACTGACACCACTTTTTGCACTGATTTTCTCAGATTTATTTGCTTTACTATGGCCAGAAAAGTTTGTAATGCAATATTTAAATATTATAGGTTATATTGGCGCGGTATCTGTTGTAGCAGGTGCAATGTTTGCAACAGTTGGACATCATTTATGGCAACCTAGAAAGGGCTGGCTGATTAACCGAAAAAAGAGGACAAATAATGAAATTTGTAGATGAAGCTTCAATTCGAGTGGAAGCTGGTGACGGTGGCAATGGTTGTGTTGGTTTCCGTCGTGAAAAATATATACCTAAAGGTGGTCCTGATGGTGGCGATGGTGGAGATGGTGGCGATGTATTTTTTATTGCCGATGAAAATCTAAACACACTCGTGGATTTTCAATTTGAAAAGAACTATCGCGCTGAACGTGGTCAAAATGGACAAGGTTCTGATTGTACCGGCAAGCGAGGTAAAGATATTACCGTTAAAGTACCTGTTGGGACTCGTATCACTGACAAATATACTGGTGAAATTATTGGTGATCTAACTCATCATCAACAAAAAGTCCTTGTGGCTAAAGGTGGTTTTCATGGGCTTGGTAACGCACGTTTTAAATCATCAGTGAATCGAGCTCCAAGACAAAAGACTGATGGTACACCGGGTGAAAAACGTGATGTGCTACTAGAACTTTTACTATTAGCTGATGTTGGTATGTTAGGTTTGCCTAATGCAGGTAAATCAACGTTTATTCGTTCAGTTTCAGCAGCAAAACCGAAAGTCGCTGATTATCCATTTACAACTTTAGTACCTAGTTTAGGGGTAGTTAGAATGGATAATGAGCAGAGTTTTGTTGTTGCTGATATTCCAGGGTTGATTGAAGGCGCATCGGATGGCGCAGGACTTGGTATTCGTTTTTTAAAACACTTAGAACGCTGTAGGATTTTAGTTCATCTAATTGATATTGCTCCAATCGATGAATCAGATCCAATTGAAAATGCTAAAGTTATTATTCAAGAACTTCACCAATATAGTGAAAAATTAGCCAATAAACCGCGCTTGTTAGTTTTCAATAAAATGGATGTATTGGGTGAAGAAGAAAGTGCCAAATGTGCAGCAGAAATTGCAAAAGCACTCGACTGGAATGATAAATATTATGTGATTTCAGCAGTTAATCATGAAGGGGTAAAAGCTTTATGTTGGGATCTAATGGACTACATGAATGCGCATCCTCGTGAAGCAGAAGAAGCAGAAACGGCAGCAGAAAAAGTTGAATTTATGTGGGATGATTATCACCAACAAGCGATGGATGAGGCTTTTGATGACGATGATTTTGATGATTGGGATGACAGTGACGAAGAAGGGGTTGAATTTATCTATCAAAAATAGTAATAACCTAAAATAAGTTAAACTTATCATTTCAAATTATCAACTAAAAAATCACCATTACAAAAATACAGGGTGACATAGCCCTGTATTCCTCTCTATTATTCTAACGCTAACACAATGATTTCATATTAAAAAAAATTGGTGGTTTACATTTTTCTTTTATTTTTTGAAAAAAGTCAAAAAAAAACGCTTGCTTTTAATAATGAGAATTATTATCATTAAGGTGTACTTGATTAGAGCGTCGCAAGACTTCTGAAAAAGTATGACATTGCTCACATTGCTTCCAATGTTTGCCAGCCTAGCGCAACTATGCTGGCTTTTTTATTTTAAAGTGATTAAAAATACGATGTTTTGATAACTAATTGATCATCAATGACCATTTTCCATTGACCGTCCTCAAAATAAGGAGGCTTACTTACTTTGAATAAAGAATTTAAACCTAAAACCCCTACTTTAAAATCATCACCAATAAATTCTTGTATCGGCCCTTCAACGCTTTTAGTTACCCCATCTTTTTTATAATTGTAAATAACTTTGGCGTCTTTAGTGATAGTTATCACCATATATTCACCTTGCCATTTGCCAATATAGTTACTTTTTTCTGAAGGAATTGCATCAAGTCCGCCACATGCAGTTATAAAGATAGCAAGTATTAGAAATAAATAAACATGTTTTATTTTTTTTAATAATTTCATTTTTTTATTCCTTATATATTTAAAATTTATTTTTTAGTTATTGATGGTATCAAATAAAATAAGTAATGCTGCACTGCCGCCAAATTCTTTCGGTGCTTGATGAAAACAAATGATATTAGGATGCTGGGCTAACCACATTGGGGTTTGTTTTTTTAATATGTTTTTACCGTGCCCATACATGATGCAAGCGCAATTGGCATTTTCTTTTAAACAAACGGCGATTAATGCTGCTATTTCTTTTTTCGCTTCTTGCAGAGTTAATCCATGTAAATCTAAAAAGAATTCAGGTGCATAAAATCCACGTCGTAATTTTTTCAATTCATTAGGATCTGAGTTTTCACGACTATAACGAATCGGATCTTCTTGTAATAGAGGTTGGTAATCATCAGAAAAGTAAAATTCATTATTTACTTTTTCATGTTGAATTTTTTGATTTTCTATTAGCTTTTGAGATCGTTTTTGAGGTTTATGAATCACAGTATCTTGTTTGAGCTGTTTGGTTTTACCAATACTATTTTTAAACAAGTCTATGTCTTCATGATCTAATATAAATTTATTCGACATTGATTCTCACTCTGGATAAACTTTTTCTTTAAATTCACACAAATCTTCAATAACACAAGATCCACAACGAGGTTTTCTAGCAATACACGTATATCTACCATGTAATATTAACCAATGGTGACAATTTATTTTGTACTCCTTTGGTACCACTTTTAGTAACTTCTCTTCAACTGCTTCAACGGTTTTACCTGGAGCAAAACCAGTTCGATTACTTACCCTAAATATATGTGTATCGACCGCAATAGTTGGCCAGCCGAAAGCTGTATTTAACACAACGTTGGCTGTTTTTCTACCCACACCAGGTAGCGCAATTAATGAATCAAAGTTTTCGGGGACTTGTCCTTGATATTTATCAACCAAAATCTGACAAGTTTTAATAATGTTTTCAGCTTTACTATTATATAAACCTATTGTGCGAATATAATCTTTTAATTTATCGACGCCTAACGCTAAAATTTGCTCTGCAGTGTTTGCAATCGCAAATAACGGTTTTGTAGCTTTATTAACACTAACATCTGTAGCTTGGGCTGAAAGTACAACGGCAATAAGTAGCTCGAACGGTGTTTGATATACCAATTCTGTTGTAGGATCTTTAATATGATCTTTTAGTCTTTCTAAAATTTGTATTCGTGTTGATTGTTTCACAATATATTATAAACATAAGATGGTTAATTAATATTATATACTTTTATTTTAGATTTAACCGTAGGATCTATTGAGTTTTTATAAAAGTTAAGACTATTAATAATCTATCTATTGGAAAATAATAAAATATTTTTACTTTTGAATTGTTTTTTCTTTTTTATTTAACATTTACCTGCAGAAATCACCTGCTTTTTAGCATTGGCTTTTTGTGGTAAGCTAGCCAACTATTTTTTAATTTCATCATTCAAGGTTTATTATAAAAATGTCATTACCAATGATTGTCACCTTTGCTGTTTACATATTAGGAATGATTGCTATCGGTTTTTTTGCATTCCGTGCAACGCGAAATTTTGGTGATTACATATTAGGTGGGCGACGTATCGGTAGTGTAGTGACTGCACTTTCTGCTGGTGCTTCAGATATGAGTGGTTGGTTATTAATGGGATTGCCGGGTGCAGTCTTTTTATTTGGTATTTCACAAAGTTGGATTGCAATAGGTTTAATAATTGGAGCTTATTTAAATTGGCTTCTTATTGCGGGTAGGCTAAGAGTTTTTACTGAAATAAATCATAATTCATTAACTTTACCTGATTATTTTTCTCGTCGATTTGATGATAACAGCTCATTACTAAGAATTATTTCGGCAGTAATAATTTTAATCTTTTTCACAATTTATTGTGCTTCTGGTGTAGTTGCTGGCGCTAAATTATTTGAAAGTACATTTGGCCTTAGTTATGGCTGGGCTATGCTTGCTGGTGCAGGAGCAACCATTGCTTATACTTTTATCGGTGGTTTTTTAGCGGTCAGCTGGACAGATACTATTCAAGCTAGTTTAATGATGTTTGCATTAATTTTAACCCCAATCATGGTTATGATAAATGCTGGGGGTTTTTCAGATGCGTTGGCTAATATTCAATCATTAAATCCCGATTACACAAACATCTTTTCACATATGGATTTTATTGCCATTATCTCTTTATTAGGATGGGGACTTGGTTATTTTGGTCAGCCCCATATTTTAGCAAGGTTTATGGCTGCTGATTCACATGAAGTAATGAAAAACGCTCGTCGAATTAGTATGACATGGATGATTTTGTGTTTAGCCGGTGCTATTACAGTTGGTTTCTTTGGTATAGCTTTTTTTGCTAACAATCCAAATTTAGCTTATTTAATTGATGATGGTAAGCATGAACGTATTTTCATCGAATTATCTAAATTACTTTTTAATCCGTGGATTGCAGGTATTTTGCTTGCAGCTATCTTAGCTGCAGTAATGAGTACCCTAAGTTGCCAATTATTAGTTTGTTCAAGTGCATTAACTGAAGATTTCTATCGAGCATTTATCAGGCCAAAGGCTAAACAACGAGAATTAGTTTGGGTTGGGCGTGTTATGGTCTTATTAGTTTCAGTTATTGCTATTTTACTCGCAATAAACCCAAATAACAGTGTGCTTGATTTAGTCAGTCATGCTTGGGCAGGATTTGGAGCGGCATTTGGCCCTATTGTTGTATTTTCGGTTTTCTGGGCTCGAATGACTCGCAATGGTGCACTAGCAGGAATGATAACGGGAGCAATTACCGTTTTACTTTGGATAAATTTCAATTGGTTTAATTTGTATTCCTTGATTCCAGGTTTTTTATTTGCGTCAATAGCAATAGTTATTTTTAGTTTATTAGACAAAAAACCAAATGAAATAGTCGAAGATCATTTTGAACAAGCGTATAAAAGATATCATAATAAATAAATGTAATTAAATAGAATAGAAACGTTAATAGGTAAAATATCATGACAAAAAATGTGATCAAACAACTGCAAGAGCGTGGGCTTATTGCTCAACTTACTGATGAAAACGCGCTAATGGAATTAATCGAAAAAAATCCTATTGCGCTATATTGTGGTTTTGATCCAACAGCTGACAGTTTGCATCTTGGTCATTTAGTTCCATTACTTTGTTTAAAACGTTTTCAATTGGCTGGTCATAAACCAATTGCATTAGTTGGTGGTGCAACAGGACTAATTGGGGATCCAAGCTTCAAAGCAGTTGAACGTAAGCTTAACACTGAAGATACTGTTATTGAATGGAGTGAGAAAATCAAACAACAAGTATCGCCGTTTTTGGATTTTGAATGTGGTGATAATGCAGCTATTGTAGCCAATAACTATGATTGGTTTGGTGGCATGAATGTTTTATCTTTTTTACGGGACATTGGTAAATATTTTTCCGTCAATTCAATGATTAATAAAGAATCTGTTAAGCAACGTATTGACCGCGATGAGTCAGGTATTTCATTTACTGAGTTTTCTTATAGCTTGTTACAATCTTATGATTTTGCAAGCCTAAACAAAGCACATAATGTCGTGTTACAGATAGGTGGTTCTGATCAATGGGGTAATATTACCGCAGGTATCGATTTAACTCGTCGTTTACATCAAAAACAAGTTTATGGTTTAACCGTACCATTAATTACTAAATCGGACGGAACCAAATTTGGTAAAACTGAAAGCGGTGCAGTATGGTTAGATCCTAAAAAAACCAGCCCGTATAAATTTTATCAATTTTGGATTAATACTGCTGATGCCGATGTTTATCGTTTCCTTAAATTCTTTACATTCATGTCATTGGAAGAAATTGATGCATTGGAAGAAGAGGATAAGAATAGTGGCTTAGCCCCTAAAGCTCAATATGTACTTGCTGAGCAAGTTACTCGTTTAGTTCATGGCGAAGATGGCTTAACCGCAGCGAAACGTATCACTGAAAGTTTATTTTCTGGTAAGTTAACTGACTTATCTGAAGCTGATTTTGAGCAGTTAGCTCAAGATGGTATGCCTACATTGGCTGTTGAAGAAGAGCTAGATTTGCAACAAGCAATCGTTAATGCAGATTTTGCACCTTCAAGAGGCCAGGCAAGAACAATGATTGAATCAAATGCTATTTCTGTTAATGGTGAACGTAACTCCACAACAGATTATCGTTTTTCTAGTAGTGATAAACTCTTTAATCGTTATACATTATTGCGTCGAGGTAAAAAATACTACTGCTTACTCATTTGGAGATGATTTCATGAAAAATATTTTATCGATTCAGTCTCATGTTGTATTTGGTCATGCAGGTAATAGTGCAGCTGTATTTCCAATGCGTCGTTTGGGTGTGAATGTTTGGCCTCTAAATACGGTTCAATTTTCAAATCATACCCAGTATCGTCAATGGACTGGATCGGTAATGTCAGCATCTCATTTGGTAGATATTGCTGAAGGAATTAATGCTATTGGGGAATTAGACCGATGTAATGCTGTATTAAGTGGGTATATGGGATCTCCAGAGCAAGGTAATGCAATCATCGACATAGTTAAGAAAGTAAAGGCAGTAAATCCTGAAGCAATTTATCTTTGTGATCCGGTAATGGGACATCCTGAAAAAGGTTGTTTTGTTGCGCCAGGTGTATCCGAATTTTTATGTAATACCGCTTTGCCTATTGCAGATATGATGGCTCCAAATATCTTAGAACTAGAGGAACTTAATGGTAAACAACCAATCAGTAATGTTAATGAAGCAATTTTAGCCTGTCGCTCAATTTGTCAAAAAGGACCTAAAGTTTTATTAGTTAAACACTTAAGTCGAGCAGGTTATCAAAAAGATCGTTTTGAAATGTTGCTTGTAACTATGGATGAAGCTTGGCATATTGATCGTCCCTTAGTCGATTTTGGTGTTAAGCAACCAGTAGGTGTTGGCGATGTGACTAGCGGGCTATTTTTAGCAAATATAATGCTTGGTAAATCAATGGTCGAAGCTTTCGAACATACTACCTCTGCAGTTTATGCTGTTATGCTTGAGACATTAAAACAAAATGAATATGAATTACAATTAGTCGCTGCACAAAATGAAATTGAGACGCCAAAACAGTGGTTTAATGCAAAAAGGATTGATTAATTTTTGAAATATGTAAAAATATATAAAATTATGTAAAAATAAGTTAAAGTTGTGTAAACTAATGGAAGGCAAAATAAGAGAAAATGATGGAAAATAATATTACGTTGGGTAAGATTCTTTCCGATTTAAGGGATAACAAGGGCTTAACCCAAAAAGATATTTCTGCTCAAATTCATGTTAGAACTCAAGTTATTTCAGAAATAGAAAATAATCAGTTAGTCCATGCCCCTTATGTTCTTGTTAAAAGCTATATTCAAAACTATGCAAAAATTGTTGGTTTACCTAGTGAAGAATATCAACCTTATCTTGAGGCATTAGCAAAGCAATATTCAGTAAAACAACCTTTCAAACTCGAATCAATAGATAATAAAAAAAGTCATAGTAAAAAGATTATCTTTATTACTTTATTCATTTTTATTTTGTTATTAGGTATTGGATTATATTACGCTACCTGTCAAAACAAAAATAATTACGTTGAAGTTAGCCATTATATTTCTCCTGGGGCTTCTGATCGCGTTAACAGTTAGCAAATTTTCGAATTCACATACAGACATTTGCCCCAAATCTTGTTAAGATCGCGACCTAGTTATTTTGTAATGTGATTAGGCATCTTATGAGTCATCAAGAATCACCAATTGTTAGGAGAGAATCTACCCGAATTTATATCGGTGATGTGCCCATTGGAGGTGGAGCTCCTATTGCTGTCCAATCCATGACCAATACACGAACAACAGATGTAGAGAAAACAGTAGCTCAAATCCAAACGCTTGAGCGTGTTGGTGTTGATATTGTGCGCGTTTCTATTCCAACGATGGATGCTGCTGAAGCATTTAAATTTATTAAGCAACAAGTAAAAGTTCCCTTGATTGCCGATATTCACTTTGATTATCGAATAGCTTTAAAAGTTGCTGAATATGGTGTTAATTGTTTAAGGATTAATCCTGGTAATATTGGTAATGAATCGAGAATTCGTTCAGTAGTTGATTGTGCTAAAGATAAAAATATTCCAATACGTATTGGTGTTAATTCAGGTTCGCTAGAAAAAGATATCCAAGAAAAGTATGGTGAACCAACACCAGAAGCGATAGTTGAGTCTGCGATGCGCCATGTAGATATTCTTGATAGGCTTGATTTTGATCAATTTAAGGTAAGTGTTAAGGCGTCAGATGTTTTTACCGCAGTTGATTCGTATCGATTATTGGCAAAACAAATTAAGCAGCCTTTACATCTAGGAATAACTGAAGCCGGAGGCATTCGTACAGGTGCTGTAAAATCAGCAATTGGGCTCGGTTTATTGCTATCTGAAGGTATCGGCGATACATTAAGAGTTTCACTTGCTGCCGATCCGACGGAAGAAGTCAAAGTTGGATTTGATATTTTGAAATCTTTACGTATCCGATCTAGAGGGATTAATTTCATTGCTTGTCCAACTTGTTCAAGACAAGAATTTGATGTAATTAGTACCGTTAATACGCTAGAGCAACGACTTGAAGATATTATAACACCGATGGATGTCTCTATTATTGGCTGTGTTGTTAATGGTCCAGGTGAAGCATTAGCTTCCACAATGGGTGTTGCTGGTGGGCACAATAAAAGCGGTTTTTATGAAGATGGTGTGCGCATAGGGCGTATAGATAATGAAAAAATGATAGATGAGTTGGAAGCTAAAATACGGGCTAAAGCCTTAATTTTGAAAAATAGAATAGCAACCACTGAACTATAATCTTATTAGATAGCGAATAAAAATATGACTGAAAAAAAAATCCAATCAATACGGGGAATGAATGATTTACTCCCGAGTGATAGTGCAACATGGCAACAAATTGAAAAAATTGTCAAAGGTGTGCTAAATAGTTACGGTTATAATGAAATTAGAACCCCAATTGTTGAAGATACTGGATTATTTAAACGAGCAGTTGGTGAAGTGACAGATATCGTTGAAAAAGAAATGTATACTTTCAACGACCGTAATGATGAAAGTCTCACTCTACGCCCAGAAATTACAGCAGGTTGTGTTCGTGCAGGAATTGAACATGGTCTGTTTTATAATCAAGAGCAGCGCTTATGGTATTTAGGGCCTGCATTTCGTTATGAAAAACCTCAAAAAGGGCGTTATCGCCAATTCCACCAATTTGGTGTTGAAGTATTTGGCCTTGAAGGACCGAATATTGATGCAGAGCTTATATTATTAACCGCTCGTTTTTGGAAAGCTCTTGGTATTGAAAAGCATACTACACTTGAACTCAATTCAATTGGCTCAGTTGAAGCTAGATCCAATTACCGTAATGCGTTAGTTAGCTTCTTAGAACAACATAAAGATAAATTAGATGAAGACTGTTTACGTAGAATGTATACTAATCCATTACGTGTGTTAGATTCAAAAAATCCTGTTGTACAAGAATTGCTTAATCAGGCGCCAAAATTATTTGATTATTTAGATGAAGAATCTAAAAATCATTTTGATGGGTTATGTCATTTATTGGACAACGCAGGAATAAAATATAATATTAATCAAAGATTAGTTCGTGGTTTAGATTATTATAATCGAACTGTTTTTGAATGGGTTACTACCAGTTTAGGAGCTCAAGGTACCGTGTGTGGTGGAGGGCGCTATGATGGGCTTGTTAGTCAGCTTGGTGGACAACCAACCCCTGCTGTAGGTTTTGCCATGGGAGTTGAGCGTTTAGTATTGCTTGTACAAGCGGTTAACCCTTCTTTAAATCGTGACAACTCGATTGATATTTATATGATATCTTCTGGTGATGAGCAAACAATATCTGCTGCACAAAGAACGGCGGAAACATTACGTGATGGTTTACCTGATAGAAGAATTGTTACAAATTACGGTAGTAGTAATTTTAAGAAACAATTTGCCAAAGCTGACAAATTAGGTGCTAAAATAGCTGTAATCATTGGCGAAAATGAAATTGCCAATCAAACAGTAACAATTAAAAATTTACAAACAGGCGAACAAGTTGAAGTTGCACAAAAAGAGATTGTTCAAACGTGTTTGGCAATATTGTAAGTTAAGGAAAATAGGAGAAAAACGTGAGTTATCAATTATCTGGCGAAGAACAAGTTTCAGAGATAAAAGAATTTCTTGCTAAAACGTGGAAAATCATTGTTGCAGTTATAGTAATTGGATTACTAGCTTTTTATGGCTGGCGTTACTGGCAATCTTACAAATTAGAAAAAACGATTGAATCTTCCGAACGGTATGAACAATTAATAGCTAATTTAGACAAAAATAATCCAGATTCAGTAAATGAATTAGTCTCTTTCGCTGAGAGTGATAATACTATTTATAGTGTTTTTGCTAATTTAAAAGCAGCTAAATTTTACGTTGAAGAATTGAAAGATTATCCAAAAGCTGAAAAGTTACTCACTGATTCATTAAGTAAAACTGATTCAGAAGTTATTAAATCAATCAGTTATATTCGTATTGCAAAAATACAATATCAACTTGAACGTTATCAGGATGTTTTAGCGACCTTAAATAAGGTAACTGAAAAAAGTTGGGTACCTGTAGTTAATGATATTCGTGGTGATGCCTATATGAAATTGAATAATTATGCTGAAGCTGTTGCGGCTTATAATGTTGCATTAGCTCCTGCTCCAGCTGATCAATCAGGGGAAAATAATTCTAAAGCTTCATTGCCTACAGAACAGTTAGATAAAAATATCAAAATGAAGTTAAATCAGGCTCAATATCTTAAAGATAAGCAACAAGCTGAACAAGAAGCTCAAGCCGCCAAAGATAAAGCAAAGCAAGAAGCAGAAGCTAACGTAAATGCAGCGCAAGAAAATAAAAATTAATTTATCCTGATATAAGGGTTTATACAATGAAGTTAACAAAATGTCTTTCTATTAGTGTTTTTATGTTTTCACTTGCTGGATGTTCATTGTTTGGTGGAGAAGAAGAGATAGTACAAGTATCACCTTCGCCGAAAGTAAGTAACCAATTTTCAATAAAAGAAGTATGGCGAAATAGTACATCAGGCAATACACATATTTATTCATTATTAGGTCCTATTAATTATGATAATGCTATTTATGCTGCTAGCCGAAGCGGACAAGTTAAAGCTATTGATCTATTAAATGGTCATACAATATGGGATAAAAATTTATCAAAAAGTACATTATTTAGCAGTAAAACAGCGCTATTTTCTGGTGGTGTAAGTGCTGATGATAAATATGTATATGTTGGTAGTGAACGTGCTGTTGTATATGCTTTAGATCGTAATGATGGTAATGTTATTTGGGAAAAACCAGTAAAAGGCGAAGTACTTGCTCGTCCTATTTCTTCAGAAGATAAACTCATTGTTTATACCGCAAGTGGTAATTTACAAGCTTTGAATCGTAATACCGGCGAGGATGTATGGGATGTAATGCTTGAAGTTCCACCTCTTTCATTAAGAGGTAATTCTACCCCAACAATTGCACATGGTGCAGCAATACTTGGTGATGATACTGGCCATGTAAATGCTTACTACTTAAACGATGGACAACTGATTTGGCAACAACGTATTTCACAACCTAGTGGATCAACTGAAATTGCAAAATTGAATGATGTTGATTCAACTCCTGTTATCGAAGGTAATTTAGCTTATGCAATTGGGTACAATGGTAATGTTGTAGCACTTGACTTAAGTAATGGTCAGATTGTATGGCGTAAAGAGATGGGGTCTACGCATAGTTTTGCAGTTGATAGTCAACATTTATTTGTTGTAGATCAAGATGATAATGTACAAGCGGTCAGCAAAAATGGTGGTACAGTACTATGGACTCAAGCTGATTTGTTACATCGTCAATTAACCGATCCTGTTTTATATGAAAACTATATTGTTCTTGGTGATTTTGAAGGTTATCTATATTGGTTAAGTAAAGATAACGGTAAAGTCGTTGCTAAAACACAAGTTAGTAGTAGTGGATTGATTTCGAAACCATTAGTTGTCGACAATAAAGTTATTGTCCAAGCTAAAAATGGTGATATTTACGCATTCACAAAAAATTAAGGTAATTAGAGAAAAAATATGGTACCTGTTGTCGCACTAGTTGGTCGTCCGAATGTAGGAAAGTCGACTTTATTCAATCGATTAACTCGAACTCGAGACGCCTTAGTAGCTGATTTTCCGGGATTAACTCGTGACCGTAAATACGGACGAGCAGAAATCAAAGGGCATGAATATATAGTCATTGATACTGGTGGTATTGATGGCACCGAAGATGGGGTTGAAAGCTTTATGGCGGAACAATCCCTACAAGCAATTGAAGAAGCAGACATTGTCCTTTTTTTAGTTGATGCAAGAGCTGGTGCTATGCCTGCTGATCATGCAATTGCTAAGCATCTTCGCGCTCGTGAAAAAGCAACATTTTTAGTTGCTAATAAAATTGATGGTATTGATGCAGATAGCGCAATATCTGATTTTTATAGTTTAGGATTAGGGGACATTCATCCGATTGCAGCAAGTCATGGTCGTGGTGTAAATGTTTTAATTGAAACTGTACTCGATCCTATTTTCCATTTTGAAGATGATCAGCATGAAATCATATCAAATGATTCAGAAGATGAAGAGCTTCCTGAATCTTATGATGACATTGAAGATGAAGCTGACTCACTCATCAACCAGCCAATCAAAGTTGCTATTGTTGGAAGACCAAATGTAGGTAAGTCAACACTAACTAATCG
Organism: Gilliamella sp. B3367; assembly: GCF_026536825.1. Lineage (NCBI taxonomy): Bacteria > Pseudomonadati > Pseudomonadota > Gammaproteobacteria > Orbales > Orbaceae > Gilliamella > Gilliamella sp. B3367. Next base: position 69,940 of record NZ_JAFNNJ010000006.1, on the reverse strand, counting down.
AATTTTAGGTGAGGAGAGGGTTGTCGTTTATGATATGCCCGGCACAACACGCGATAGTATTTATATCCCCATGATGCGTGATGATCGTGAATATATCTTGATAGATACAGCGGGAGTTCGTAAACGAGGTAAAGTAACAGAAACTGTTGAAAAATTCTCTGTTATTAAAACCCTGCAAGCGATAGAAGATGCTAATGTTGTTATTTTAGTAATAGATGCCCGAGAAGGCATATCTGATCAAGATTTGTCCTTGCTTGGTTTCATTATTAATAGTGGGCGCTCACTTGTTATTGCAGTCAATAAGTGGGATGGTTTATCACAAGATATCAAAGAGCAAGTAAAAACGACGTTAGATGATCGGCTTGATTTTATCGATTTTGCTCGTTTACATTTTATATCTGCACTTCATGGCAGTGGTGTAGGAAATTTATTTGACTCGATCCAAGAAGCATATGATTGTGCGACACGTCGTGTTAATACTGCATTATTAACCAAAATCATGCAAATGGCGCAAGATGACCATCAGCCACCATTAGTGAGAGGGCGTCGAGTAAAATTAAAATATGCTCATGCAGGTGGATACAACCCACCAATTGTTGTTATTCATGGTAATCAGGTTGAAGATTTACCTGATTCTTATAAACGCTATTTGATGAATTATTTTAGACGCTCATTAAAAATTATGGGATCACCAATACGAATTCAATTTAAAGAAGGCGCAAATCCATTTGAAGGCCGAAAAAATAGTTTGACGGCTTCCCAACAACGTAAACGTCGTCGTTTAATGAAACATGTACGGGGGCGTAAATAACTTATGACAACAAAAAAGAGTATTGATGAGGGGCAAGAAGGTATTTGTCCGAAATGCCATAATAAAATGGACATTGTGTCGCCACAACATTATGACTGTCCTCATTGCAAGCAACATTATCTAGAACAGTATATCTGTCCAATTTGTCAGCAAAGTGCTCAAATAGTTAAAGGTTGTGGTGCTATAAACTACATTTGTCACACTGATGGCTTAATCTCCAGCAGTAAAGTGATATTTCATTATTTACCAGAATAGAAATTTATATTTAAAGCCATAAGAGGTTATTTTATGCGAATTATTTTGTTAGGCGCACCAGGGGCAGGAAAAGGAACTCAAGCTCAATTTATTATGCAAAAATATGGCATTCCCCAAATTTCAACGGGTGATATGTTGCGTGCAGCGGTAAAAGCAGGTAGCCCACTAGGTCTACAAGCAAAAGAGCTTATGGATAATGGTAAGCTTGTTACTGATGAGTTAGTTATTGCTTTAGTTAAAGAGCGTATTGCACAAAGCGACTGTGAAAAAGGCTTTTTATTAGATGGTTTTCCTCGCACAGTTCCACAAGCGGATGCAATGAAAGAAGCCGGAATTAATGTAGATTATGTGCTTGAATTTGATGTACCTGATGAAGTTATTATTGATCGTATGAGTGGTCGCCGTATTCATGCTGGTTCAGGACGTGTATATCATATTCGTCATAATCCGCCGAAAGCGGAAAATATTGATGACGTAACGGGTGAACCATTGACTATCCGTAAAGATGATAATGAAGAGATTGTTCGTAAACGTCTTGTTGAATATCATGATTTAACTAAACCTTTAGTTAACTATTATCAACATGAAGCGAAAGAAGGGCGAACTAAATATTACCGCATTGATGGAACACAAGCTGTTTCAGCTGTGACTAATGAATTAACTAAAATTTTAGGTTAATTTTTAAAAAGAGGGATGATACTCATCCCTCATATTATCAAATTTATTATTTAGCAGAGTTAAGTGCTTGCTCTAAATCTTCAATAATATCATCGATATGTTCAATACCAATTGATAAACGTATCATTTCTTGACTTACACCAGCTTTTTGCAATTCTTCATCATTGAGTTGCCTATGCGTAGTTGATGCTGGGTGACAAGCTAATGAACGCGTATCGCCAATATTGACTAAACGAATAATCAATTTTAAGGCATCAATAAATTTTGCACCAGCTTGCTTTCCTCCTTTAATGCCAAAAGACAAAATCCCGGCAGGTAATCCATTATCCATTTGTTTTACGGCTAGATGATGTTCTGGATGATCAATAAGCCCTGCATAATTGACCCACTCAACTTGAGGATGTGAAGCCAAATACTTAGCAACTTTAAGTGTATTTTGGCAGTGACGTTCAATACGTAAAGAGAGTGTTTCAAGGCCTTGCAATAATAAGAACGTATTAAATGGCGATAAAGCTGCTCCCATATTTCTAAGAGGTATTACTCGACAACGTGCAATATAAGCTGCATCACCAAAGCTTTCAGTATAAGAAACGCCATGATAAGAAGGGTCTGGTTGGTTTAACATAGGATACTTATCGGCATGATCTTTCCAACGAAATTTACCAGAATCAACTATCATTCCACCTAAACTATTGCCATGCCCACCGATATATTTAGTTAATGAATGTACAACTATATCAGCGCCAAATTCAAATGGTCGGCAAAGGGCAGGGCTGGCAACTGTATTATCAACAATTAATGGTATACCATGCCGATGGGCAATATCAGCAAGTGCAGTCAAATCAACAAGGTTACCAGCTGGATTACCTATACTTTCACAGTATATGGCTTTAGTTTTGTCATCAATTTGGTTTTCGATAGCGTTTAGGTCATTGTGTGGTGCAAATTTAGTTGTAATACCAAAATTAGGCAATGTATGAGCAAGTAAATTATATGTGCCACCATAAAGTTTAGACACTGAAACAATATTTTCTCCAGCAAATGTGATGGCTTGTATTGCGTAAGTAATAGCCGCCATACCAGATGCTACCGCAAGAGCGCCTATACCACCTTCAAGAGCAGCAACACGTGCTTCAAGTACTGCATTTGTTGGATTTGTTATTCGAGTATAAATATTCCCCGCGACTTTTAAATCGAATAAATCGGCACCATGTTGTGTGTCATCAAAAGCATAAGATGTCGTTTGATATATGGGAACAGCGACGGAGTGAGTGGTTGGTTCAGGAGTATAGCCTGCGTGCAAAACAATTGTTTCTGGTTTCATATAAGAGCCTCATATTTACAACTATAAGACTCTTATTTTGTGCAAAAAATTACCAAAAAGTAAAGAATTATAAAACCATTCTCACTATATCTATTTCACCTAATTCTTTGTATAAACTTTCCACCTGATCAATATGTGTTGCATTAATCGTAATTGAAACAGAATGATAATTACCTTTACTACTTGGTTTAATCGACGGTGTATAATCTCCAGGCGCATGGCGCTGAATAACTGACACCACTTTATCAACTAATTCAGGTTTTGCTTCACCCATTACTTTATAAGTAAAAGAACAAGGGAAATCTAATAATTCATTTAATTTTGTTTGTTGCATAATAGTCTTTTTCTCGTTTTATCAATATAACTACTAACTTTTGCTAATATATATAGTCAATTTATTATTCTTCAAGCCATAAACATCACTTTTTAAAGCTTATAATTTGATCTATGATAAGCAAATTCTAACATAGCTTAGTAAAACCTACCTTACTATTATTCTAAAAGGCTAAAATAACATGTCATCCCAATCCGCTAATAAAGAACCTTTTGGTACATTACTTGGTTATGCACCAGGTGGTGTCGCAATTTATTCATCTGATTATGAAACATTAGATCCTGAACAATTTCCTAATGATGCTTCATTTCGAAGCTATTCTGGTCATGAGTATATGGGGTACAAGTGGCAATGTGTTGAATTTGCCAGAAGATTTTTATTTTTAAATTATGGTATTGTTTTTACTGATGTTGGCATGGCACATGAAATTTTCTCGTTAAGGTTTCTTCGCCAGGTTATCAATGAAGCAATTTTACCATTACAAGCATTTGCTAACGGCAGTAAAAAAATGCCAGAAGCAGGAGCATTATTAATATGGGATGATGGCGGTATATTTGATAGAACAGGCCATGTTGCTATTGTTACTGAAGTTTTTGATAATAAAATTCGAATTGCGGAACAAAATGTTATCCATACCCGACTTCCTATTGGTCAGCAATGGACGCGTGAGTTGGAGATGACCGTATCTGATGATGGTTTTTATTTACATGATACTTTTGATGATACCAAAATTTTAGGTTGGATGATTCAAACAGATAATACACTTTATAGCCTACCACAACCTGAAGTTAATAAGCACTTACTTGATATCCACAGCGTACACATTGAAAATCATGGTCAATTTGATGGCAAATGGCTAAACGAAAACGATCCGTTAGAAAGCGCTTATGTGTCAGCAACTGGCCATGCTATTAGTCATGATGATCAATATCGCTATTTCACTATTTCTGAAAGTGCAGAACAGGAACTTATTCGTGCCACAAATGAACTTCATTTAATGTATTTACATGCTACAGATAAAGTATTAAAAGATGACAATTTATTATGCAATTTCAATATTCCTGAAATTCTTTGGCCTAGACTTCGGTTATCTTGGCAGCAACGGCGTTATCAAATGATCACTGGCCGATTAGATTTTTGTATGGATGAGAGAGGCTTTAAAGTTTATGAATACAATGCTGATTCTGCATCATGTCATACCGAAGCTGGAAAAATATTGGAAAATTGGGCAATCCAAGCCGAATTAAATGTTGGGGTAAACCCGAGTGCAGGATTACTCAATGCTTTAGCTAGTTGTTGGAAGCATAGCGACGCAAAAGCATTTGTACACATTATGCAAGATAATGACAATGAGGAAAATTATCATGCACTATTTATGCAAAAGGCCCTGACTCAAGCTGGATTTAAAAGTAAAATTTTACGAGGACTAACCGGGTTAAGATGGGATAAACGCGGACGCTTAGTTGATGATGAAGATCGTCAAGTTACCTGTGTCTGGAAAACGTGGGCATGGGAAACTGTACTTGAACAATTACGCCAAGAAAGTGAAGCACAAGTAGCAGGATTGCCGATTCGAACATGGCATCCTGAAAATGCGGTTAGATTAATTGATGTATTGCTGCGGCCTGAGGTATCTGTTTTTGAGCCTTTATGGACTGTAATCCCAAGTAATAAAGCTATTTTACCTGTATTATGGTCTCTATTTCCGAATCATCGTTATTTGCTTGAATCTACATTTGAACTTAATGACAACTTAATCAAAAAAGGCTACGCAATTAAGCCTATTGCCGGGCGAAGAGGTAGTGATATTGAGTTAGTTGGTAGTCATGAACAAGTGTTGGATAAAACTGTTGGACGATTTGCAAAACAGGAAAATATTTATCAAGAATTATGGTGTTTGCCAAAAGTTGATGATCGTTATTTGCAAGTTTGTACTTTCACCGTTGGTGGTCATTATGGAGGTGCGTGTTTACGTTCTGATCCTTCTTTGGTTATAAGAGGAGAAAGTGATATGCAACCACTACGAGTGTTAACGGATGAAGAATTTTTAAAAGAAAAATCAAAAAAAAGTTGAGGAACGGGGTTTTTGAGGTCTAATTTAACAATTTAGTCATTAATTAGTTGAATATTTATAACTTAAATCATTATAAAGAATTAAATATGACAAAAAAATCATATTATCTTTTGGGTTAACAATGACAACAACTTGCTATTTCTGATAGAATTGATTTAGTCAAATAATAATTACAAAAAATATAAGTAATTTAAAGGAATATCAGGAAATATATGGCAAACACATTACTCCGAAGTGGTGATATAAAAGATTTTAAAATGCTCGGGCATGATGGTAAAGCAGCTTATCTTGTTGCTTCTCAAATTCGAGAAATGTTTCGAGTCAAATTAGGGCGTCAATACTCAGATTGTTTAGCTATCCCACAACGTAATGATCAGGGTAATATTGTTGATTGGTATATCCCTTTCGATTCAGACTCACCTGATGGGGAATATGATATTGTTCCTTGGACATCGGCTAGTGAATCAGAAAAAGAATCTGCCCTAGTTTTGCTTAAAGATTTTGAAAACAAAGTTATCGAATTAGGTCAAAAATTATCTAGAAACCCCAATTTAGAAGGTGACCAACTACTTTTTAGTCGGCTTATCTATGATCCTAAACAAAGCGCAGATAGCCTTGAGCCTAATTTGATGGCGATACGCTTTCCTAGCAATCAGTTTGTTTATATTGTTAATGGCAAACCTGTTATTACTTTTTGGGGCTTTGTTAATCCGCAAACACCACAAGCGACTTCGCCATTTTATTGTTTAGAGGCCTTTAGAAGTACAGCACCCGCACCTTCTCAAAAAATACCTGTTGTTGTTAAAAAGCCTTGGTGGAAGCGTTGGTGGGTTTGGTTATTGGGATTATTACTCCTTTTATTACTATTGTTAGCGTTGCTGTGGTTAAAAGGTTATTGGTTAAAACCAAGTATAACTTTAGATCCAAATATCTCAATAGATAATAAAGTTAATCCTTCAGTTGTTAACAATGAAAAGAAAGAAGAAAAACCAGAAGAACTCAAAAAACCAGAGGATAATAAACAGGATCCTGAGCAAAAACCTAAAGAAGTTATCATAGATAACAGACCTGTTGGTGTGGTTAATGGTGTCGTATCAAATCGGACTGTTGCTGTAGATCCTAATGCAGTGAATGCAGTTCCAACCGATTCTGCTGCTGTTGATAATTCAGCTGTACCACCTGCTGCTCCAAATGAAACAGTAGAAAATACTGCAAATGGTGTTACAGATCCACTTCAACCTACGCCTCCTGATGCAAATAATCCTGATGATAAAGGAAATAACGGTGATCAAGGTGATCAAGGAAATAAAGGGAGTGAAGATAATAATACCCCGAATAATCCTAATTCGCCTGATGATAAAAACGTGGATCAAAATGGTCAGAATAATGAGGATAAAAATGCTCAAACGACACCACCAGATGTAGTTAATAATCCTGAAGCTAACACTTCTAATCAAGGTAATTCACCTGATACCAATGCTAATCAATCCCAAAATTTAGCTTTACCTACTGATGCATTAAAGCAAGGGTCAACAAACTTTTTAAATGGCCAATGGTCAGTTGGAGCCGGTATTCAAGATAAAGCAACCGGTAAACCATTACAATTAAGTTATAATTTTAATCAAGGCAATGGTGAAGTGACGCTTACTCGTAGTGATGGCGTCAAATGTGTTGGTAAGGTCGGTAGTGGGATTCAAAACGCGAATTTAAATATTGTGGGTAATACCGAAGCTACTTGTAGTGATAATACTAAATATAAATTACCAAATATTCAGTGTAAACCTGGCAAAAATAATCAAGCTGATTGTCAGGGAGTTTATGATAACGGGACTTCATTCCCAATTACGATGAAAAAACAATAGGTTTGTATATGCTTCCAGAAATACGCAATTATGGTCAAGAAGTCACACTTATCATGAATAGTGGAATTCAGTTTCTTGATTTTGCATTAAAAATAGATTGGAAAGATAATAAATGGCGAAGTAAAGTTAATGGCTGTTTTATTGATCCATCAGAAAGCGGAGCACTAGTTAGATTAATTGAAGATATCGATAGTGGTAAATTTTTTGCGCCGGATAATCTCTCTTTTGCTGTTACGCCAACTCAAGAGATAAGTGTTGACCAATCATTAAAACTGTTTGATGGCATTTGGTTGCCTGTGCCGGTTTTAAGATCAATGCCACCAGAGCGTTTTGATAAAGGCCCGCATAACTGGAGTCGAGTTCGAATTGTTAGTATTCCAGAAGGTGAAGATGCTGATGGCAATACACACCGCATTACATTCGCCTTCGATACAAAAATTTTCAGCAATATGCAGGACGTTGCTTATTTAGCGCCGACTGAAAATGATGTCAAAACAGGAGCTGTTTTTAGTTTAGCTCATCGTTCAGATCAAGTTGCTTGGTACTTAGAGCAAAAGTGGATCACCAGTTGGTTAATTGATCTATTTCAAGAGTTAGCGCCCCAACCAGAGCGACTAAAAATTCATAAAGATGATATTGAGTTAGAAATAAATAATAAAGCTTACTATGGTCATTATTTAAATATTCTTAATTTGCTTGCTGATTCATTACAGTTACCAAAAATCAAAATTGTCTCAAATAATCGAGATGATGTGGTTAAATCAATTCCTGTTGATATGATTTTAGATGTTGGTAATTCTAGAACATGTGGAATACTAATTGAAGATCACGTTCAAGATAAAGATAGCTTAAATCGTCGCTATGAGCTTGAAATTCGGGATTTAACTCAACCTGAACATATCTATAATGAACCGTTTGAGAGCCGAGTAGAATTTGCACAAACCTTTTTTGGTAAAGAGCACTTTTCTTTACAAAGTGGACGACGTGATACTTTCCGCTGGCCTAGTATTGTACGAGTTGGAAAAGAAGCCAGTCGTTTAGCTAGTCGTCGTGAAGGGAACGAAGGTGCGACGGGGCTTTCAAGTCCAAAACGTTATTTATGGGATCAGGAGAAGTATGAGCAAGGTTGGCGATTCAATTCTCATTATGTGAAGAGCGATCATGAACCCTTTGCAACGGCAGAGCCGTTTTCTAGCTTAATTAATGAATATGGTGAAGCACTGCATGTCCTCAGTAATGAAATTGAGGAAGAATTTGATCGTAAAATGCCAGTGTTTCATCCAAAATATTCACGTAGTTCACTGATGACATTTATGCTATGTGAAGTATTAATGCATGCTTTAATGCAAATAAATAGTGTTGCTCAGCGTAATAAGCTTGAACACGCTAGAACGCCTCGTAATTTACGTTCAATTATTCTTACTATTCCCCCAGCGATGCCAAAACCAGAACAAGCTATCTTTAAAAGCTGTGTTTATCAAGCTATCGGTTTGGTATGGAAAAGTTTAGGTTGGGATAGTTCTGACGATGATATAGATTTTAGTGATCCTGAACAATTAAAAAGTATATGGCCAAACATCCCTGAAATTTACATTCAGTGGGATGAAGCGACCTGTGGCCAAGTGGTCTATCTCTTTAATGAAACCCAAAACAATTATAATGGTCGATCAGAAGAGTTTATCGCTTCAATGGTCAGACCAGATAAAACCAATAAACAAAAATTAACGATTGCGACCGTTGATATTGGTGGTGGCACAACTGATTTAGTTATAAATGATTATGAACTTGATTATGGTGCTAATAAACAGCTTAGTGGCAGTAATGCTTACATTGTTCCGACACAACGTTTTCGTGATGGATTTAAAGTCGCTGGTGATGATATTTTACTTGATATTATTCAAGATACCGTTTTATCTTCGCTAAACAATGGCCTAAAACAAGCTGGGCTTGCAGATCCTAACCCGATTTTATCTACTATTATTGGTTCTCAGCAGGTATCAATACAAGATGCAGTACTGCGCCAACAATTAACTTTACAACTGTTTACGCCAGTAGGCTTGCATGTATTAAAGCTTTATGAGCTTTATGATCCATTACATGCTGAGCAGCATGTTTATAACATGACATTTAGTGAATTACTGCAAAATAATGCGATGACCGATCATGTTCTGAATTTTATTAATGAACCGATTAGTCGAGCATTAAATAATCCTGAATTTTCTGTGCTTGATCTAAATGTGGAAATTGACCTTAAACGTATTCATCACTTATTTATTCGTGGTGATTATTACAATATTTGTAAAACGTTTGATGCGTTATCAGAGATTATTAGTTGTTATCAATGTGATGTATTGTTATTAACTGGCCGTCCTTCGCGGCTGCCAGGTGTACAAAGTTATTTCCGTTCACGATTATCAATGCCAGTAGGACGTATATTACCATTACATGGTTATTATACAGGTGGATGGTATCCATTCCATAAACAAGAACGTATTGATGATCCAAAAACAACGGCTGCTGTTGGCGCTATGTTATGTTTTCTAAGTAAAAACTTAAGATTACCGAATTTCTATTTTAGATCATCGAATATGGATTTATATTCAACAGTCAAATACATTGGTTTGTTAGATAATCTAAACATGATAAAGAAAGAAAATATTTATTATCAAGATATTGATTTAGATGATCCTGATTATGATTTCCCTGACCATTCTTTCGAAATTAGGGGCACAACAAGGCTTGGTTTTAAACAGCTTGAAATCGATCGTTGGCCTGCATCACCAATTTATATTTTGACTATTGAAAATAGTGATGTGGCTAAACGGTTGAGTGCTGAGGGTGTGGTTTTAGAGGTAACTTTAGGCATTAAAAATCGACAAAAAACTGTTGAGAATTTTTATATTAAAGATGTCAAAGCTTCAGATGGACGTGCTTGTAATAAAACCAAGGATATCAAACTTAATTTAAACACAATGGTAAATTCAGGTTTAATTAGCACACAATATTGGCTTGATAGTGGAATGATAAAACGATGAAAAATTTAAATGAACAACTCCCTAAATCCTGGGAACAGGTTTATCAAGCATCAGAACAAGCAATAGAGTGGGTGAGTCAAACCCGAGATTCATCAAAGCGTTTGAACAATGAGGCTGATAATTTAATTCTAGATCTACGTCGTTTGCGTAATAGCGCAAAACGATTGGGTGATGTGTCAACCAAGTCTGTTGCGGTGGGCTTTTTTGGATTGTCGCAAGCAGGTAAATCTTATCTCATTTCAGCGTTAGCTGCGGGTGAGAATGGTAAGCTTGAAACCGTTGTCGATAATGAAATTTTAGATTTTATTGATCATGTCAATCCTGTTGGCGGTGGTAAAGAGGCAACGGGACTTGTTACACGATTTAGTCGTACCGCTAAAGGTGGCATTGCCAACTATCCGCTAGAGCTTAAACTTTTTCAAGAAATCGAAATTGTTAAAATTTTAATTAATGCATATTTTAAAGATTTTGATCAACAGAAAGTTGTGAATAAGATTGAATTTTCAGAGTTAAATCAACTTATTCAACAATCTGAAAATAAAAAACAATCTGATTATACGGGTGGTATAACTGAAGATGATATTGTTGATCTCTATGATTATTTATCAGAAAACTTTGGTAATTCACTTGAAGGTTTAAAAGGAGGGTATTGGGAGAAAGCTGTGTCTTTACTACCTTATCTTTCGACTGTAGACCGAGGTGCTTTATTCTCTGTGTTGTGGGGAGGCATAAGTGAACTCACTGCAATTTATGTGCAGTTAGCTACGACCTTGTCAAGTTTAAACCATGCTAATACTATTTATGCACCTCTTTCAGTATTGGTGAAGGAGCATGATGGTAAAAAGTCACAGATTGATAGCATAATGAATGTTGATATGCTTGAAAGGTTAAATACGGAGAAAGATTCATCTGTATCCGTTACACCACTTAATGGAATACCAACTTCGATATCATTAGCTCAATTAGCTTTTTTAACCGCAGAATTAATCTTCCCTTTAGTAAATCAAACTCGAGTACCAACTTTTGAGAAGGTCGATTTACTTGATTTTCCTGGATATCGAGGTCGATTAAATTTAATTTCTATCTCTGATGTTAAAGAAGGTAATCCAATTGCTCAACTTTTATTGCGTGGTAAAGTTGCTTATCTATTTGAGAAATATACTGATAGCCAAGAAATGAATGTTTTGGTTGTTTGTACTCCATCAGATAAACAGTCAGATGTTAATGATGTTGGTCCAGTATTAGAACGTTGGATTGATAAAACGCAAGGTGAAACCGCTGAGAAAAGGGCTACTAAAAAAGCTGGCTTACTATGGGCTATTACCATGTTTGATAAAAGAATTGGAGCATCATTACATCAATCAGAAGATAATCTAAGTAATACTTGGGGTAAAGGTGGCTTATTACAACAAACTATTTTAGAACGTTTTGGTAGCTATGATTGGTTATCCAATTGGTCAAATAATGGTAAATTTAATAATGTATTTTTGGTTCGTAAACCTGGATTTGATGTACCGTTTTTAAATGTCGACGCCAAGGCAAATCTTGAATTATCTTATAATGATAATTATCAACAAGAAATGTCAGTTTTGAAAAAGACATTTGTTGAAAATCCAGATATTAAAGAGTATGTAAGCGATCCAGACCAAGCTTGGGATGCGATGTTGAAGCTAAATGATGGTGGAATTGGTCGGATTAGCCAATATTTAGAACAAGTCGCTATTACTGAAGTTAAACAACAACGAATTGTTGAGCAACTCAATGAGAAAATAGATTATATCATCAATATGCGTTTTGATACTTGGTATCAAGCCGGCAGTGATGAAGAACTTGGTAAGAAAAAACAAATCATTAGTGGTGTAGTAAAAGAACTACAAGGTAAAGCGTTATTATTAGGCGAACTACTTAAAGTTTTAGAATTGCCAGATCAAACTATTCGAGCCCTTTATCATTCAAGCCATATAAATAATGAAGTTAGCAGTACAGGTAGTGATGATATATTAGATAATTCTTCAAACGATTTTGGTTTAAACACTGAATTTGAGCTGTTCCCCGATTCTAGCTCTCCTCTAAAACCTAAAGCTGTTGCTAGTTTACCTACTGAATCAAAATTTGCGAAAAACGTATTTACTGCATGGTTGGAGCATTTAAGAAATATTGTATTAGATAAACATATATTACAATTTTTTGGACTTGAGCAAAAATCACTCTCTTTTATTGTTGAAGAATTAATAACTGCCGCTAACCGTTTAAAACTTGAAGCAAGTTTAACGCAGAAAATTTTAGATATCGAAAATATGGGAAGTAAACGTGATGATCTTGAGTCTCGACAAATTAGCTCTATTCATCTCTTTTTGACCGACTTTATTGCTTGGCTTGGGTTTATTCAAGGGCAAGCAAATGAAATACCGACAAGCCGTGTTAATCAAGGTAAACCTATATTTTCTTCACCATTGAGCCAATTTTCAAGTCAATTATCTCATCCACTTCCAGTGCTTGATGATAAGACTAAAAATTATTCTCAGTTTGCTATATTTGATTGGTTTATTGCATTTGCGGTGCTGGCACAAGAAAATGTCGGGCATCACGCTGGGCGTGAAATTAGTCAAGAACAAAATTCTCAACTTGGTGAGGTTTTAACTATCTTTAAACAATCGCAAATAAAATAATATGTTGTGATTATATTAGATGGTTATCATTTAATAATTATAAAAAAGGTAGCTTAAACTACCTTCTATTATGAAAGATTTATCAATCCATATTGATAACATTATAATTGTGAAATAGAGGATATCATGGCATTAAAAATTGAATTAGAAGGCTACAAGCCAGGTATTGCTAAATTTTTGGCACAAAAATGGAATGGTAGTGCCGATATTGATATGCTTATTCAACGTAATCAGGATGGTTATTATTTATCAGGTCTTAATCAGTGGGGACCAGAAAAAAATTGGCATACATTAACTAATATGTCGGTAGATAATGAGCAATTAACTGGCCAAGTTGATGAGTGGTTAGTTGACTCATTATTGTCTCAAGAAAACCGTGTTAGATTTCTTATTCAGATCCGTGATAAGCAAAATGAAAGTTATATCGATAGTGGTGTTGTTAATATTGGTGAAACAGTATTTCCATCATCTGCTCTAAATACTCAACAATCTGATGCTATAGAAGAAGATAAAATTGAGCCTGATGAGATTGTTTCGAATTTTACTGAATCAGATTCTAAAGCACCTTCAGAATCTGATATTCCTCAAACTGAATTGCCTGTTGCTGAAGAAGAAAATCAGGTAATTGCCGAGCCTGAAGTTGAAATAGAAGCAGCTCCTGAGCCTGAACCTGCGATTACACCAGAAGAAGTTTCTACTCCACAACCAGTTAAATCAAAAAGTAAAAAGGGAATAATTATCCTAATTTTTATCACATTATTAGTTTTAGCTGGTCTAAGTGTAGCGGCATGGTATTTCTTCTTTTCAAAAGATAAGAGTCCTTTGACTGCGACAATGAATAGTCAGTGTGACGTTACAAATGCAAACAGTAATGATTTATTTTTTATTCAACAGTGTTTACAGTCAAAACCTGATACGGACACAATAATTGAGATAATAAATCAAGCAAAACAAGCAAATAAATGTAATATCGCTCAGCGTTTATATGCTAATCAGTCTTTGCTGAATGCTAAAATTGCTTTACTTTATGCTAAAGAATATGATGAAAAATTTTATCAAGATAATCAGTGCTTTAAAATTGATAAAGGTACCGCAATTTATTGGTATGAAACATCATTGAATAATGATCCTAATAACGTTTTAGCTAAAGAACGCCTAGCTGAATTGCAAAAATAATAAGGTGCAGGTATGAAAAAAACATTAATTTCAATATTGATTATCGGATTTAGTCTTACTTGTTTACCTTTAGTTACGTCAGCTTTAGAACCATTAAAGCAAGCAGGTAAAACAACACTTTATCAGCGAGTTCTTAGTACTCCGATGTGTGAATTGAAGAAGAATATTAATGATGCTAAAGGCCAATCAGTACCTGCGTTTTCTCGTTATTATGTCTATGAACGTAAAAATGAGAATAATCAAGAATGGTTGAATGTTGGTCCAGATTCTTACGGCAATACAGTTGGTTGGATTAATAATTCATGTGCGGTTGAGTGGAATATGCAATTGACTTTAGTGTTCACAAATCCAGTTGATCGTGACCCTCTGTTATTTTTTAAAGATAAAGCCTCATTATCCTCAATTGTTGATGCGGATAATCCTGAAACGTTATTAAAACCCATTCGAGACGCACTAAAAGAGAATAAAGCCGAACCACAGATTCTGGCTCAAGAACCTAAGGAATTTGTTGATTTCAAGAATAATTTTTATTTATTACCGATTTTACAAGGTGAGGAGGTAATGAATGGGCAAGGTTTTTATGAACGAATTTTAGAGGTGGCTTCAGTTAGTAAACAACAAGCGGTGGTTAAAAGTAATAATAAACCATCTACCTCATCTTCGGATGATAATACTAACCAAGTTGCTCCATTTAAAGCTGCAATTGTGTTTGTTATTGATTCAACGATTTCGATGGATCCTTATATATCGAGAACAAAAGAGGCTGTTGAACGAGTTTATCAGCGTATTGAAAAAGAACAGTTACAAGATCAGGTTAAATTTGGATTGGTATCTTTTCGTTCAAGCTTAAAAGCTTCGGATAAATTGGAGTTTGTCAGTAAGATATTTGTAGATCCAAATCAAGTAAAAAATAAGGAAGAATTCAAAAAACTTAGTGCTTCTCTTAAACAAGCCACGGTCTCAACAACTTATTTTGCTGAGGACTCTTACGCGGGTGTTGCACAAGCGTTAAATGATATTAATTGGAATAATTTTGGCGCTCGATATATGATTCTAATTACTGATGCAAGCGCTATTCCTGGCGATGATAAGCTTTCAAGTACAGGTATGGATGCTGCTCAATTACGACTTGAAGCACAGCATAAAGGTGTTGCAATTTATGCTTTACATTTAAAAACGCCAAGTGGTGAAAAAGATCATCAAGTGGCCGAAAAGCAATATTCTGATTTGACCTATAACGATTTTATTCATAAATCACTTTATTATCCTGTTAATGCTGGCGATGTAAATGAGTTTGGTAAAAAAGTAGATTCATTAGCTCAAGCATTATCAGAGCAAGTTAAATTAGCCTATAAAGGTGAGTCTTCAGTTGGTAATGCCCTTAATGCCAAAGATGATAATGACTCTAATATGTTAAAAGATGCTTTACTATTAGGTAAAGCAATGCAGCTAGCTTATTTAGGTGATACTAACGGCACTAAGGCTCCGTCAGTTTTTAAAGCCTGGATAGCTGATAAAGACTTTGTTAAACCGACAATTCCAACAGCAGAACCTAGAATTTTACTAACTAAATCACAATTAAGTGATTTAAGCGATATTGTAACTAAAATCGCTAATGCTGCTAATGATGGGTTAATTTCTGCCGATGATATGTTCTCACAATTACGTTCTGTTGCTGCTGCGATGGGGCAAGATCCAAGTAAATTAAAATCAGATTCAGTCACAAAAATTGCTGATTTAGGACTATTAGGTGAATATTTAGATAATATTCCGTATAAAAGTGATGTAACTAGTCTTGATCAAGAGACATGGAAAAGTATGAGTGGGATTGAACAAGAAAAATTCATACGTAATCTAAATAGTAAAGTGCGTTATTACCAAAAATGTAATGCTGATGTTGATCGTTGGATATCACTATCTGAAGGTAGTGACCCTAGAGAAAACGTTTACCCGATTCCATTAGAAATGTTGCCATAAAATATGTTAACTATAAATAATTTGGTGATTTCTAGACCGATCGGTAAATCTTTTTTTAAGGTTTGTTTACCTGAGCTTTCGATGAAAGCAGGGCAAGTGGTTGTCATTAAAGGTGATAGTGGTTGCGGTAAAAGTACTTTACTTGAGATGATAGGCTTGATTCTTAAGCCAGATGAAGTCGATTGTTATAATCTTATGGTTGATAATGAAACTTATGACATTGCTAATGTGATTCATCAGAATAATATTAATCAATTAGCTAATATCCGAGCGCAATATTTGGGTTTTATGTTACAAACTGGTGGATTACTTCCATTTTTAAATATTAAAAATAATATTTTGTTATCAGCTAAAGTATTGCGAAAACCTGTTGATTCTAATCGATTTGACTATTTGGTTGATAAACTTAATATTGCTCATTTATTGAATAAATATCCGAAACAACTATCTATAGGTGAAAGGCAACGGGCATCTTTTATTCGATCTATTATTCATAAACCCGCGTTATTATTAGCTGACGAGCCAACCTCTGCTCTTGATCCTTATAATGCAAATTTGTTATTTGATTTAATAATAGAACAAGCTCAACAAGATAATATTGCTGCAATGATTGTTACACATGATTGGCAACGAATTGAAAATAAAGGGTTGTTCACTTTATCGGCAAAATTAACATCTATGCAATCGTCAGAATTTTTACCGTCCGTTATAAAGTAAGGTGTAAAATATGGATAAAGTAACATCAAAGTGGCGGTTTATTTCTCGATTATCATTGGCCGATCTATGGTATGACAAGAAAGTATCATTTTGTATTATTGCCTCAATAATATCAGTTATTACACCCTTGTTACTTTTGTTTAGTTTAAAATATGGTGTTGTTGCACAGCTACGCCATCAATTACTTAATGATCCACAAAATTTAGAAGTAAAAATTGTTGGTAATTTACAATTTGATCAGTCAATGTTTGATTGGATTAAAAACCAACCTGAAACTGCATTTGTTATTCCTCTTACACGTTCATTGAATACCCAAGCAGATATGTTTAAAGATTCTGGACATTTTGTTAATAATGTTGAAGTTCTTCCAACAGCAAAAGGTGATCCGATAACCCAAAATATGCCATTTATTAGTCAAGAAAATCAAGTTTTATTGAGCGCTCTAGCTGCTGAAAAAATGCAAGCAAAAATAGGAAGCCGAGTAAAAATGGTAATCACAAGGCAGCTGGATGGAAAACTTGAAAAAGGTATAACGGAATTGGAGGTTATTGGCATTATACCTGAAGCTTATTATGGCCGTGCGGCCGGTTTTGTAAGTTTAGATCTTTTAATTGAAATGGAACATTTTTACGACGGTTTTCAAAGTGAAATTTTTTCAAACGGAACCGGTTTGGCTAATTCTACTTATCCTGATTCATTTGCCAGAGCGCGAATTTATGCCAATTCTCTTGATAATGTTGCGCCTTTATCATTGAAATTACGTGAAAAAAATATAGAAACTCGAACACAAGCAAATGCAATTGAAAATATGCAAGCAATTGATAAAGTACTTAGTTTTATTTTCAGCGTGATTGCTATTACCGCAATTTTTGGTTGTATATTATCCTTTAGTGGTTCATTTTTATCTAATATTGAGCGAAAGCGTAAAGATATTGCTTTTATGAGACTTATCGGATTTAAGTCTAAGGAAGTGATGTTTTATTTGCTTACTCAAGCGATGGCATTAAGTTGTTTAGCTTTTATTGTTTCATGTGTACTTTTTTTATTAGGGAATTGTACATTTAATCTGGTCTTAGGTAAAAATTTAGTTTCACAACCAATTGTAAGTCAATTACAATTTTATCATTTTATTATCGCATTTGTATTAACGTTATTTATATCATTTGTTGTTGTTGCGATAGGAGGACGAGGTGCTATTAGTATTCAACCAGCAGAAAGCCTACGCGAAGCGTAATTTTAGACCAGTTTTCTTGGCAATTGGATTAGGTTTAATTTCGAGTATAAGTTATGCTGAACCATGGGATAGTAAATTTTATAATCCCAAACCTTCAAATGATGACGTTATTTTACCTATGCCATGTGAAGGCAGTTTGGTGATGAAAAAAGTTTTTACACCAACACGTAAACTACTAGATGATGTCAAAATTGTTTTAGGTAGTAATAATAAAGAATTAGGTTTTGCTGAGTATGCGACTCCTAATTATATATCTGGTAGTTTTTCCGATGCTGGTAAGGAAAGGTATTTTCTTATTGGTAAATATGAAATTACTGCACTTCAATATCAAGCTGTTATGAATGATACTTGTCCAACCGCTAAACCTAATCTTATTTTCCCAATTACTGAAGTTAGTTGGTTTGATGCCGTTGCTTTTACTGATAAATATAATCGATGGTTACTTAATCAATCTACAGTTAAATCAATTGATGTACCTAAAGGTTATGTTCGATTACCCAGTAATACTGAATGGGAATATGCAGCACGAGGTGGGTCTAAAGTTACGGAATCGGAATTTAGAGAATCAAGATTTCCTATGACTAATAACTTAGAAAATTATGCTTGGTTCTCAGGTGCTAAATCAGCAAATGGTAAATTGCAGCTTATTGGGCGATTAGAACCTAACCCTCTTGATATCTATGATATTTTGGGTAATGCAAGTGAAATGATGTTTGATTCATTCCGTATGAATAAGCTTGATCGTTACCATGGACAACAAGGCGGTATGATTGTTCGAGGAGGCAGTTATTTAACCCCTGAATCCTCAATGACAACAGCTATTAGAACGGAAAAACCTTATTATGATGCTCAAAGTGCATATAAAAGCAAAGATGTTGGTTTTCGTTTAGTTTATACAAGTGAAGTTATTCAGTCGAATGATCTGGTAAAACAGCTCGATCAAGAATGGAACGAATTAGGTAATGGTGCTGGCATTTCGAAGAATGAGAATGTTGTCAATGAACTTGAAAAAATCACTAAACAAGTTGATGATGAAAAAACTAAAAAGGAATTGAATCAACTAAATGCCTTATTACGCAGCGCTAATCAAGCGCGAGATGAACAAAGAGACCGCTCGATTCAATCAGCACTACAATTAGGTGCTTTCCTCTGTGCTAATGTATCAGATTTGAATGATAAATTTGAATATAATAATAATCTGTATGAAACAATGACTGAAGAAATCTGTGATCCAAACGAAATAGATTCTTTAGATGATGAAAATATGTGCTCGAAAGTGAAATTAAATAATTTAAAAAATGTCTTAGATGAATCTAAAAAGGCGCGTGATTTTATACTAAAATATTATTCTGATACGATTGTAAATACTGCTACAAATTATGAAATAGACACGATTAATAATCAATCTAAACCCACACAATTTATTTTAGAAAATAGTGGTAAGGCTAATATGAGTGATTATTTAAAACTCTATTTCAAACATATTAATCAATATATTGAATCAGGGAAGATCGAGCGTTCCACTTGGCTTCAAACATGTAATGAAATAAAAGGGAAAAAATAATGAATAAACTAATAGTAACGATAACCTTATGTATCTCAATGGTTTTAACTGGTTGTCAGAATTCGGGTGGGGCAAGAACTAAAGGTGTAGATCCTACCTTAACTAAAAGTAATAGTGCTAAGTTCTTTAGTAAATCAGCATGGCAGTCTTGCGCTGTAGGTGCAGGTGTAGCTGGTGTTGGATGTTTTTTATTAGGTGGTAAAGCAGGTACTTGTATTGCGTCAGCTGCAGTGGGTTGTGGTGTAATGATGGGTGCAAATTACTATCTTGATACTAAACGTGCAGAATACGCTGATGCCGAAATGCGACTTGATGTTTATATTCAAGATGTTCAGCAAAATACTTATGAAGTTCAAGCTGTAACAGAAACAGCTAAAACTGTATTAGATAAAAATTTAGCAACACTTAAAACATTAAATAATCAAATTAAGTCACAAACAGTGAATAAAACCGAAGCTAAACGTGATTTAACTCAAATTGATGCTAACATTGCTTATTTAACAGATAAATTATCTCGTATGAAAAAAGTTGAAAGAGATTGGATATCAATTTCTGCTCAAGAACGACGATCAGGCGTAAACGTTTCAAAACTTGATAAACAAATTAACCAATTACATAAACAAATTGCTGTGCTTGAAAAGCAAGTCAACCTTGTTACTCAGCAACGCTCAGCAGTGAAGGTAAGCTAATATGAAAAAGATTTCACATATTTTATTACTAAGCTCGCTCGTTTTTTTGAGTGGTTGTTCAACAACGCCAGAACAGTGCGATCCAACCAATACAAACATTGGTATTTTGGACAAAATTAGCTGTAATTATTCTGGTAATTATCAAGCTCGTATTGATAAGAAAGAACAAATATTAGAAAACGAGAAAAGAGCTAATGCGCAGTTTAGAGAAATTTACGCAACTATTGAGAGACAGAAAAACTCTACATCACTGAGTGTTAAACAAAAACAAGCTCAATTACAAAAATTAAAAACTGAGTTAACTCAGTTAACCAATGAGGTCAAAGCAAAAGCTAAAAATCGTAATGATCTTCAAGCTCAAGTTAAAGACATTGAACAGCAGATGAATAAAGTTAATAATTCAAATGCATCTGACATTGAAAAACAAGTTGAGTTAGATAAGTTAAATAAAAAGCTTCAAAGATTACAAAAAGCGTTAAATATTTAACAATGATTTGATATTGATTAACTAAAAAATTTGTTGAACATAGGGAAATAAAGAAACAATGCAGCGAATAACAAGAATTATATTTGATAATGGTGATCCTAATAAAGCGTCTTTGTTAGAACAATATAATTCTTTGTTAGCATTGTTAAAAAGAAATTTAACAGAGCGGACGTTTTCAATTTTAGGTATTCCTAAGTTAATTGATAATAATCAATATGTTGGTTGGTATAGTAATCTTGAAGGTCAACCTGTCTTACTTAGTAATATTGAAAACGAGGAACATAAAAAGCAGATTGAAAAAACGCTATATACTCGGATTAATGACATTGAATTAGCGATTAAAACGATGTCATTAACAATCGAAGAACAAACTTTAATATCAACCTGGTTGCCGAGAATTAAAAGTTTGGGTAATACAATTTATGTTATCAACGATGATCCGGTTATAGTTAATACTTTTGAAGAACCTATTTTACCTAAATCTCCTATAACACCACCAGTAGTTCCACCAAAATCATTTTGGCGGTGGTGGTATTTCTTGTTGCTTGCCTTATTTTTAATTGGATTGCTTGGTTTACTTTGGTACTTCTTCTGTCCATATGGAAAAGAAAAAATACCTGAGCAAATAATTGCTCAAAATGTAGAAGAACATAAAACGGAACCAACTCCAATAGTTGAACCACCAAAAGAGCCTGAAATAAAATCGGTACCAGAAGATGTTAAAGTTAAACCAGAACCGGTTCCTGAACCTATTCCTGAACCTGCACCTGCACCAGTAGAAAAAGCAAAAGATTGTGTACCTAAAGAAGAAGTGCTCAATAATAAAGACGCACCTAAAATGGTTTTGATTTTCGATAATTCAGCTTCCATGACAATTACTTTAATGGAGTCACAAGCAAGTATTAATAAGTTTTTAAAAGCTAATTTTTATTCAATGACTCGGAAAGAAGCTGAAGCTTATGAAAAGCGGATGACCCGTTTACCTAATCGTTTATCAAAAAGCAAAGAAGTTGCAGTAACAAGTATTGATAAAATACAACAAAATATCGATATTTCACTTGTGACATTAACAAGCTGTCCGGCAGCACAAACAACACCATTTTATTCTTATCAAAATAGAGAAAAACTAAAAAATAAAATTAAACGATTGCGTCCTTTAGACTATAACAGTGCAACACCATTATACAGTGGTGTTAAACAGGCGAGTAAACTCCTTGATGGCGTTAATCGTGATGATTATATTTTAATTATCAGCGATGGTGAGGATAATTGTACTCGTGCTAATATTTGTACCCTTGCTACTAAAATTGCAGCAGAAAAACCACGTTTAAAAATAAATATTGTTGATATAGCTGGGCAACATAAAATAGATTGTGTTGCAAAAAGAACGGGGGGAAATGTTTATATAGCTAAAAGTCCAACAGAGCTTATTAATCAAATGAATAATGCAGTTTCAAATATGAATATTAGTAAGCCTATTTGCGAATAAAATACCGAGTAATTTTTCAAATTACCGGCTAATGATGAGGATTAAGTTAAGAAATGCAAAGAATAACTCGCATAGCTTTTGAACAAAGTAATTTAAACAAGATGCAGTTACTGGAACAGTATGGTTCTTTACTTTCAATACTTAAACCACATCTAACCGCTAGAACATATTCAATTTTTGCTACACCAAAATTAATTGAAGGCAATCAATATATAGGTTGGTATACAAATCTTGAAGGGCAACCCACCTTACTTAATGACATAATTGACGAATCTCATAAATCTGAAATTAAACAAACTCTAGCTACTAGAATCAATGATATTGAAACAGCAGTAAAATTAATTTCTTTAACTAATGAACAAAAAACTCTAGTTTCTTCATGGTTACTGAGAATTAAAAACCTAAAGAATAATATTTATGTAATCAATAATGAGCCGGTTATTGTCGATACATTTGAACCTATCGAACTACCAATTGCTCCAGTAATAGTACCAAAACCTTTCTGGAAATGGTGGTATACTTTGATTTTAGCCTTACTTTTATTAGCAGCTTTAGGATTAGTATGGTACTTTTTTAATCCTTTTAAAGAATCTAAAAACGTCGAGCCTATAACTGTCAAGGAAGAAAAAAAAGTAGAGCCAACTGTTGAACAACCAAAAGAACCAGTTATTAAGCCTCAACCAGAGCCTGAAGTAAAGCAAGAACTTAACTTTCCTGAACCCCAACCTGTTGTTAAACCAAAACCGGTTTCAGATCCGATTACTAATCCTGAGTCTAAGCCTGAAGTAAAACAAGAGCCTAAAGCTCCTGAAACTCAACCTGTTGTTAAACCAAAACCGGTTCCAGATCCGATTACTAATCCTGAGCCTAAGCCTGAACCTAAACCTGAACCAAAGCCAAAAGTAAAAAATCCACCAAACTGTATTACTAAAGAAGAATTAGCCAAAAATAGTAATCCATCTAAAATGGCATTAATATTCGATAATTCATTATCGATGACTGTAACTTTAGCTGAATCACCAATGGAAGTCGGGCAATATTTCAATTATTTAAGTTATGGTTATCCGAGAGGTATGTCTCAGCAAGATAAAATAGATTATGACAAACGAATGACGCGTTTACCAACTCGTTTATCAACCAGTAAAAAAGTTGCATTAACAAGTATTGATAAAATACAGCAAAATATTAATATTTCATTGGTGGCCCTTAATGGTTGCCCAGTAGCCGATACTACGCCTTTTTATAATTATTCAAGTAGAGGTGCTTTGAAAAGTAAAATTAATAGATTAACACCAAGTGCTGCTGGTGGTGGAGGAACACCACTTTATAGCGGATTAGAAAAAGCCAGCCAAATGCTTGACGGTGTAAAACGTGATGATTATATTCTTATAATTAGTGATGGTGAGGATAATTGTACGCGTGCAAATATTTGTACTCTTGCTAATCATATAGCTACCCAAAAACCTCGTTTGAAGATAAATATAGTAGATATTGCAGGTGAACATAAAATAGACTGTATCGCAAATGCGACAGGTGGCAAAGTGTATATTGCACAAAGTCCTAAAGATATGATTAGGCAGATGAATAAAGCTGTTTCAGACTTAAAAATCAATAGGCCTGTTTGTCAGTAATTAAAGTTAATAGATGGTAATTTATCGCATAAAATTACTTTTTAATTTTTAATAAATTTGCAAAAAAAAACCAGACACAATGTCTGGTTTTTTATTAGATAATTAATTAGAAATCCAAATTAGCTGCTTTCAAGGCATTTTCTTCAATGAATAATCTACGAGGTTCAACCTCATCACCCATTAATGTAGTAAACAATTGATCTGCTTCAATGGCATCTTTAATGGTTACTTGTAACATTCTTCGGCTTGTTGGATCCATGGTTGTTTCCCATAATTGTTCTGGGTTCATTTCACCTAAACCTTTATAACGTTGGATAGTTAATCCACGACGAGATTCACGAATTAACCAATCAACTGCATCTTCAAATGAGCTAACTGGTTGTTTTCTCTCACCACGTTGTATAAATGCGCTTTCCTCAAGTAAATCTTTCAATTGTGATCCTAAATGGCAGATATTTCGATATTCATTACTATGAATAAACACTTGATCTAACGCATAATTAGTATCCACACCATGTGTTCTTACTTTAATAACAGGTATATACAATTCTGCTTTTTCGTTGTAATCCGCACTATAAAGGTAGGTACTACCGTGTTGTTCTTTATTAGATAGTTTTTCAACAATAGATTTTGCCCAATTTTCAGCTTTGTGTTGATCTTTCAAGATATTTTCATCTAATACTTCCTGATAAACTAATTCTGATAATAAGGCTTTAGGGTAGCGACGTTCCATTTTAGTAATTAATTTTTCGACTTTCTGATATTCGGCAATTAATTTTTCTAAAGCTTCGCCAGCTAAAGCTGGAGCATGGTCATTAACATGTAATGATGCATCTTCTAATGCCAAAGCGATTTGGAATTGAGTCATTGCATCGTCATCTTTAATATATTGCTCTTGTTTCCCTTTTTTGACCTTATATAGTGGTGGTTGAGCAATATAGACATAACCTCGTTCAATGATCTCAGGCATTTGACGGTAGAAGAATGTTAGCAATAATGTTCTAATATGCGATCCATCAACATCGGCATCGGTCATAATAATAATGCTATGGTAACGCATTTTATCTGGATTATATTCATCACGGCCAATGCCACAACCTAAAGCAGTAATTAACGTTGCTACTTCTTGTGAAGAAAGCATTTTGTCAAAACGAGCTTTTTCAACATTTAGAATTTTACCTTTTAACGGTAAAATTGCTTGGTTTCTACGATTTCGTCCTTGTTTTGCAGAGCCACCTGCAGAGTCCCCTTCCACTAGGTATAGTTCAGATAAAGCGGGATCTTTTTCTTGGCAATCAGCAAGTTTTCCAGGCAAACCACCTAAATCTAAAGCGCCTTTACGACGTGTCATTTCGCGAGCTTTTCTTGCTGCCTCACGAGCTCTCGCTGCATCGATAATTTTACCTACTACAATTTTTGCATCTGAAGGATTTTCAAGTAAATATTCAGCTAGTTTTTCGCCCATTACAGACTCAACTGCTGATTTAACTTCAGATGACACCAATTTATCTTTAGTTTGTGATGAGAATTTAGGATCAGGCACTTTTACTGATACAACAGCAATTAACCCTTCTCGAGCATCATCACCTGTAGCACTAATTTTTGCTTTTTTGCTATAGCCTTCGGTTTCCATGTAGTTATTTAATGTACGTGTCATAGCGCCACGGAAGCCAGCCAAGTGAGTACCACCATCACGTTGAGGAATGTTATTTGTAAAACAATAGATATTTTCTTGGTAACCGTCATTCCATTGTAGTGCAACTTCGACACCAATATTATCTTTCTCAGTACTAAAATAAAAAATCTTTGGATGAATTGGGTTTTTATTTTTATTTAGATATTCTACGAAAGCTTGAATACCACCTTCATAATGGTAATGTTCACTTTTACCTGTACGTTCATCGGTGAGTTTGATTGAAACACCTGAATTTAAGAATGATAGTTCGCGTAATCTTTTTGCCAGATGATCATACACAAATTCAATGTTAGAAAAAGTTTCTGGACTTGGCCAAAAACGAACATACGTACCTGATTCAGTTGTTTCACCAATGATTTTTAGCGGTTCTTCAGGAACGCCTAAATGATAAATTTGTTTATGTATTTTACCTTCACGATAAATCACTAATTCTAACTTATCTGATAAAGCATTGACGACTGAAACACCAACACCATGTAAACCACCAGACACTTTGTATGAATTATCATCAAATTTACCACCGGCATGCAAAACAGTCATAATAACTTCTGCTGCGGAAATACCTTCTTCTTCATGGATACCAGTAGGTATACCTCGACCATCATCTCGTACAGAAACGGAATTATCAGGATGGATTGTAACTTCAATATGGTGACAATAACCAGCTAATGCTTCATCAATGGCATTATCTACCACTTCAAAAACCATATGGTGAAGCCCTGTTCCATCATCAGTATCACCAATATACATACCTGGGCGTTTTCGGACAGCATCAAGTCCTTTAAGTACTTTAATGCTGGAAGAATCATAAGAGTTAGACATGGATTTCTCGACTTATTTGATTATTTATATCATTTTGTATATTTAAGAAATTATACCAGAATTTATGTGAAAAATCTTATCATTTTCATCGATCATATGGCTAATTTGCTCTTGATTAACCGCTGTAATGAAAACTTGAGATTGTGCTGATTTTAATCGTTTTGCTAATAAGTTACGTTTATTTTTATCAAGCTCTGAAGCAAAGTCATCAATTAAGTAAATACAGGATTGGCCCGTTGTTTCTGAGAAATATTCACCTTGAGACAAACGTAATGCACACATGAGTAATTTTAATTGTCCCCGAGATAATAAATCTTCAACAGGAATATTATCTATTCGTAATTTTAAATCTGCTTTATGAGGACCTAGCGAAGTATAATTAATGAACTTATCTCTTTCAAATTGTCTATATAATATATCTGAATAACTGATTCCATGCTCCCAGCCCTGATAATATTGGCAATTAAGTTGATATTCTGGTAGAAAATCATGACACGTTTGCATAATTTGAGGAAATATATTTTGGCTATAACTAGCCCTAATCTGGCTGATTTTTTCTGCAATCGGTGCTAACTCTTTATCCCAAGGTAATAATTGATTATAGTTTGATGACTGTTTTAATAATGCATTACGCTGTTTAAAAAGGCGTTTTAAGTTATTCCAAAGTGATACAAATTCAGGATAGTGATGAAAACACCCCCAGTCTATAAAAGCACGGCGATATTTTGGTCCTCCGGTAAGTAGATCAAATCCTTCAGGCGTAATAAGTTGAATTGGTAATAATTTAGCTAAATCCGTCAACCGAAACCCTTCGTCACCATCAATTTTTATCGTATTATCGTTATGGCGTGTTTTTGATAAACCTATTGTTCGAGTTTTTTGTGCAGATTCAATTTGACTAAATAATACTAACTCTGGTTTTTCATGTTGTATTATTCGATTGGATTGAATATGTCTAAAAGCTCGACCATGTCCGAGCATATAAATCGCCTCGAGGAGGCTGGTTTTTCCGCTACCATTATCACCAACTATATAATTAAAATGTTTGGATAATGATAATTCAGCATAATCAATATTTCGAAAGTGATAAATTTTGATTTGAGAAAGTGTCATGTCGGTAAAGTTTCCGGCCGAGGCCGGAAGTTTAAATGATCGTTAATTATAAGCGCATTGGCATAACAACATAAGTTGCAGATTGGTTGTTGATATCTTCAATTTGCACACTTGATGTTGCATCGGTTAATAATAATTGGACGCTATCGCATTTTAATGTGTTTAATATGTCCAATAAATACGTTACATTAAAACCAATTTCAAGCTCTTGAGATTCGTATTTTACATCAATAACTTCTTCTGCTTCTTCTTGTTCAGGATTGTTTGCAGTAATTTTAATCTGATTGCTATGTACATATAATCTTATGCCGCGAAATTTTTCATTTGAAAGAATCGCAACACGAGATAAAGCATTTCTTAGTTCTTCACATGATACTTCAAGTGGTTTATCAGGATTACGAGGCATTACACGTTTATAATCAGGAAATTTTCCATCAATTAGTTTTGAAGTAAAAGTAAAATCGCCAAGACTAATACGTAAATTATTGTTACCAATTTGCATATTAACTAGCTCATCATTATCACCAACTAGTTTTGCCAGTTCAATTACGCCTTTTCTTGGTAAAATGACTGAACAGGATTCAGAGATCTCATGACCAACAGGTTGAGCACACACAGCTAATCGATGACCATCAGTTGCAACGGTTTTTAATAGACCATCTTCAATTTCAAATAGCATACCATTTAAATAATATCTTACATCTTGGTTAGCCATTGAGAATTGAACTGCGTCTATAAGTCGTTTGATAGTCTTTTGAGGTATAGAAAGTTCAACATCACTTTGCCAATTTTCTAGATTAGGAAAATCTGATGCAGGTAGTGTAGATAAAGAAAATTTACTTCGACCTGACTGAATAATCAATCGATTATCGTCAACGCTTATCGATATTTGAGCATCACTAGGAAGATTTCGACAGATATCAAGAAACTTTCTAGCTGGAACAGTTGTAGCACCCGCTTCACTAGGCTCTGTTAGGGGAATATGAGAAATCATTTCAATTTCTAGATCTGTTCCCGTCATGGATAGCGTGTTTTCACTCACCTGCAATAATAAATTACCTAAAATGGGGAGGGTAGGTCGGCTACCTAATGGTGCACTAACAAGTTGCAATGGTTTGATAAGTTTTTCACGATCTATAATAAATTTCATAGTGTTAATTCTTTTTTAAGTTGATAATGTTCGAATTAAATTGGAATAATCCTCTTTAATGTCATTGCTTTCTTCTTTTAACTCTGCGATCTTCCGACATGCATGTAATACTGTTGTATGATCTCTTCCACCAAAACCATCACCTATTTCTGGAAGGCTTTTGTTGGTTAGCTCTTTCGCTAACGCCATTGCTACTTGTCTTGGTCTTGCGACAGAACGAGAACGGCGTTTAGATAATAAGTCAGAAACTTTAATTTTATAATATTCAGCAACTGTTTTTTGAATATTTTCAATAGTAATCAATTTTTCTTGTAAGGCAAGTAAATCTTTTAAAGCATCTTTGACAAAATCAATGGTGATAGATTTGCCTGTAAAATTAGCATTGGCTATAACTCGATTAAGTGCACCTTCTAATTCTCGTACGTTTGATCGTAGTCGTTTAGCAATGAAAAAAGCGACCTCTTCAGGTAATTTTATTTTGTTTTCGTCTGCTTTTTTCATCAAAATAGCCACTCGAGTTTCAAGTTCTGGTGGTTCTATAGCGATGGTTAATCCCCAACCAAACCTTGACTTCAAACGATCTTCTACACCATCAATTTCTTTAGGATAACGATCCGAGGTTAGGATAATTTGTTGGTTGCCTTCTAACAATGAATTAAATGTATGGAAAAACTCTTCTTGTGAACGCTCTTTATTTGCAAAAAATTGAATATCATCAATAAGGAGAGCGTCAACAGATCGATAATAGTTTTTAAACTCTTCAATAGCATTATTTTGTAAAGCTTTGACCATGTCTTGAACAAAGCGTTCTGAATGCATATAAACAACTTTAGCGTTAGCTTTACCTGCCATAATTTCATTACCAACAGCATGTAACAAGTGAGTTTTTCCTAAACCTGTTGAGCCATATAAAAAAAGAGGGTTGTAAGCTTTTCCTGGATTTTCAGCTACTTGTTTAGCTGCTGCAACAGCAAGTTGATTAGATTTACCTTCAACAAAGCTGTTGAAAGTATGCTTATGATTAATACCTGAATAGTAAGTGTGATTATTATTATTCTCTTTTGTTGTTTTCCAAGAAGGTACAACATCAGATTTATTAATTTTAGATTTTTTTTCTACAGATAAAGTTGAACCAACTTCCAAATATAATTTTAGTGAATCATTACCCAGTAAATTATTTAATAATTGCGAAATAGTCGTTAAATATTTATTCTTAACCCAATCTAATACAAATCTGTTTGGAGCATAAATATAAAGTTTATTCTCAACCATTTCCACTTGTAACGGTCGAATCCATAAGTTGAATTCTGTTGTAGGAAGCGCTTCTTGTAATTGAGAAAGACAATCTTGCCAAATCGAGGTAGACATGGCTACTCCTTTAATTGGGATACTAACAATACTGGAATGATTATAATCTTTTTTGTGGATAATTTGTAGGGTTCAAGCAATATATAATTTAATTATTAACATATAAATGAAAAAACCCAGCCGAAGCTGGGTTCAAAGGTGTAATTAATAACAAAAACTATTTTGTTTGATCAATTACTTGGACCTCTTGCACGTTACGTGCTTTGACTTCAATTTCAACACGACGATCTGGTGCTAAACATGCTTTCAAGTCAGCGCCACGAAGTGCATTACATTTATTACCAGTAACTGGTTGTGCTTTACCCATACCGCGT
Source organism: Gilliamella sp. B3367 (assembly GCF_026536825.1). Classification (NCBI taxonomy): domain Bacteria; kingdom Pseudomonadati; phylum Pseudomonadota; class Gammaproteobacteria; order Orbales; family Orbaceae; genus Gilliamella; species Gilliamella sp. B3367. The sequence goes on along the minus strand of NZ_JAFNNJ010000006.1, from coordinate 39,471 downwards.
GAAGTGATGATTTCAGCTGGAACACCTTTTTGAACTAAATAGTTCAATACAGTGTGTGCACGACGTTCTGATAGTTTTTGGTTATAGCTATCTGAACCGATACGGTCAGTGTGACCAATTACTACGATAGCACTTTGAGTTGGGTTAATTTTAACAAGAGTAGTTAATAAATTATCAAGTGCTTGACGACCTTCTGCTTTTAAATCAGATTTTGCATAAGCAAATAACACATCTTCATTTAAAACATAACGATTTACTTCAGTTTTGATTTCAACTGGAGCTGCAACAGATGGAGAACCTAAACGGTAAGTAATACCTAAGCTTACAGTTCCTGCATCTGGAGATGCGTGAGTTTTAGTATGAATATGTTGAACATATTGGTATTCTAAACGAGTAGAGAAATCTTCGTTAAGACGATAATCAAGACCTAAAGCATAAACTGGTGATAAATCAGTTTTTGTTCCACCACTGCCGTAGGCTTCTTTGATATCACCACTATTTTTCCATTTAGCAATAGTTACCATTCCACCAGCACGACCATAAATATCTAAATCGTCAGAAATGAATGATAGTGGGTAACTTAATTTACCCGTTAAAGAAACGCCTTGTGCTGAAACTTTACTATTACCAGCGTTAGAATGATCACCAAGATAAGTTCTTTTATATTTTGCAGAACCTAACCAATCATAACCTAATTCAAAAGCTAAGTAAGGATTAGCTTGGAAACCAAGGAAAGCACCGCCAGCAACATTACTTCTATTAGAAGTTTTAATACCAGCTTCATCTTTATCATAACCACGAACTTTATTTGCGTCTAAATTATAAAGTTCTGACCAACCTAATTTAGCACCTACATAAAAAGTATTGTCTTCATATGCAGCATTAGCGGCAGTAGCGGTTAAACTTGCAACAGCCATTGCTAGAGCTAGAGTTGTTTTTTTCATTTTTTTGCCTCAACTTATTTGTTGTAATAGACGTTGTTTAATTTGCTTTTATTGTTTAATTTTACTTAATTTTTACGGTGTTTTATACTTAATGACCAATTATGTTACACATAATCTATTACGTATTATAGCACAATTATTATTCGGATCTAGAATAATTGATAATATATTGTAAAAAAATTAAACAATCTTATTTATAATAATATATAAATCGTTAATTGAGTTTGATAATGTGTTAGCCATAATATAGAAATCAGCTTCTAAACGTTTATCAAATTCATCAGATCCAATATCTTCATTTTCATCTAAAATAACAGAATCAAATTTAATTCTTTTCAATGTTAAGTCAGGATTAATAATAAAATTGATTCCACGTTCATCGATGATTTTAAGTTTGGTGACCCATTTACCAGAATCTAAATGAACTAACATTTCATCACTTGTAATATCTTGATTTTTACAACTGATAATCCCATTACCCTCAAGTGGATCTTTTATTTCTGCTTCATCACCCAATATAAAAGGAGGAAAACTAAGTTTTTCTCTAACCCAAGTTGTCATAATCTTTTCAAGCGGTTTTTCGATGGAAAGAGGCGTTAATGCTAATGCTCCAAGTTCTTTCCGTAAAATCGCTAGAATATCTTCAGCAAGTTTAAAACTACTGCAATCGATAATAATCCTTTTATTTTCAATGTCGATCCATAACCAATAATAGTTATATTTGCTAAATGCTCTAGGCATTAAATCGATCATCACTTCATCTTTTAATGTCGCTTTTTCATTTTTACTAAGTTTACGGCTTAATGCCTTCTCTTGCTTGTCAATCTTCTCATTTAAGGCTTGTTTGATGACGGGTGCAGGTAAAATTTTAGTTTCTTTCTTTATTTTTAATAATAAATGCCCTTGCATATCAATAATAAAATCATCCAAATTGTTATCATCGTAAGGGGATACCCAACCCATTTTGGTGGTATCTAAATTACCACAAGGAGAAAATAAAGCAGATTTGAGTGCATTTTCAATAGTCTGTTTATCCAGTAAATTATCATTATTAAGTTGATAGATAATTGCGTTTTTAAACCAAAGCATAGTGTAATTTTTCCAAAAATTAATTCATGAAAATTATTTAATTAAAATAAGATTTTCACAGAAAATAAAGTATTATTAATAAGATTTAATAAAAGTATTAAAATTTATAAGATAAGCCCATATAAATGGATGTTATCGTACTATCATCAACTATAGGGCTGTCAGCTGCATCACCAGTCAGTTTATCAATATGAATTCCGCCAAAAGTAGCGATATTATCTGTTAAAGAATATTGCGCACCGATTTCAAAGTAAGGTGTAAAAGAACTATCTGCATTGAAATAGCGTAATCCTGAACGTGAAGATTCTTTATGAGATACACCATAATAATAGTCATTATGTTTACCATCAGCCCAGTTTATACCAATAGTAGGTGCAATAATTAAATTACCTTGTATATAAGGAACAGTATAGTCGGCATTAACTAAGATTCCATTACTATTATTGAGCATATCAGCGCCAATACTACTTGAAAAAATACCCCAATTAGTGGTGATATCATAATCAATTTCAGCTAACACAGTGGAATGACGACTATTAAGTTGTCTTAACTTATGATTGTCAGAATCATGAGGTTTAAATTCATTAGCAAGATAACGAACGCCAAATGATAAACTTTGATTATCGTTGTTAAAAGCGTAAATACCAGCTGATAGATCATCAATAAAAAAATAGCCATTATCATAATCAATATGAGGAACCGGATAGTAACTTGAACTATAATTTTTATATGGTGAGTTAGACCAACCCAAACCGACGCCTAATGAAGTAGGATCTGCTGACGCAATATGAGTATACCCTAAAGGAAACATTGATAATAGTGAGATTATGCAGCTTAATTTTTTCATTTTGATAACCACTCATACTGATATGATTTAAGACAATTATTGTAGTTATTTTGTCACTCAAGGCTTGTTGTCACAAAATCTATACATTAAATGTACATTGTTACAATCCATTTTCTCTGATAATAATGCCACATTTTGTCATATTTGAATATGGATTAGTGAGATAAATTATGAGTAAACCAACTTTAGAAATGATTAATAGTCGTCCCGACGATGCAACGTTATTAGCGGATGAAGCAAAATACTGTTCATTTGGTGATACCGTGCATTATGTTGAACCACCAAAGATTTTTGATGGTTGTGAAGGTAGTTACATGTATGATAAAGAAGGTAAAGCCTTCCTTGATTTACAAATGTGGTACTCTGCTTGTAACTTTGGTTATGCTAATGAGCGTTTAAATAACATACTTAAAAAGCAAATCGATACTTTACCGCAATGTGCTAGCCAGTATTTACATCCAACTAAAATCGAATTAGCAAAAACAATTGCTCAAGGTATGGAACTGCGATTCGGTTACCAAGGACGAGTTCATTTTAATGTTGGTGGTTCACAATGTATTGAAGATTCATTAAAAGTCGTTCGTAATGCTACTGGTGGTAAATCCCTGATGTTTGCATTTCAAGGTGGTTACCATGGTCGTACTTTGGGTGCATCTTCAATTACTTCGAGCTACCGTTACCGTCGTCGTTATGGTCATTTTGGTGATCGTGCAATGTTTGTACCATTCCCATATCCGTTCCGTCGTCCAAAAGGAATGACAGCAGAAGAATATGGTGAACACTTAGTTGCTGAGTTTGCACGTTTATTTGAAACTGAATATCACGGTGTATGGGATCCAAAAGTCGGACAAGCAGAATATGCTGCATTTTATGCCGAACCATTACAAGCAACGGGTGGTTATATTGTTCCTCCTCGTAATTACTTTAAAGGTCTGAAAAAAGTTTTAGATCAATATGGTATTTTATTAGTTGTTGATGAAATTCAAATGGGCTTTTATCGTACTGGTAAATTATGGTCAATTGAACATTTTGATGTTAAACCTGATGTGGTGGTATTTGCGAAAGCATTAACTAATGGTTTAAATCCATTAGGTGGTTTATGGGCTCGTGAAGAGTTAATCAATCCAGAAGTATTCCCAGTTGGCTCAACCCACTCTACGTTTGCTTCAAATCCTTTAGGTACCGCAGTTGGCCTAGAAGTATTAAAAATGACTTCTGAAACAGATTACGAAAAAATGGTAATGGATAGCGGTGCATATTTCCTTGAAGGATTAAAAACACTTGAGAAGAAACATAAAGAAATAGGCGAAGTTGATGGCCTAGGTCTTGCACTTCGTGCTGAAATTTGTACCGAAGATGGATTTACAGCTAACAAAGCATTAGTTGATAAAATGGTAGATATTGGTATGTCAGGTGATCTTGATTGGAAAGGTAACAAAATGGGCTTAGTGCTTGATATTGGTGGTTATTACAAAAATGTTATCACTTTTGCTCCTTCATTACATATTACTCGTCAAGAGATTGATCAAGGTATTGAACTACTCGATCAATTAATTACTCGAGCTAAAAAAGAACTTTAAGTCTTAAATCAAAATAATCCCGCTAATATCAATTAGCGGGAATTTCAGATCATTTATAGAAAGTTATGCGATATATCAATCAATTAGAACCTAATGAATTAATCAACAATTTTCTTTCTCATCCTCCGCGAGAGTTTACTAGCTGGATGAGTGAAGACGGTATACCTGCTTTTTCCGCTAAGTTTGATTTGCTCATAACTGCTGATGATGATTTTAAACATAAAGTTCATAAATTGCCTTTTTATAAAAAATGGCGGCATTGGTTACAACCAAAAACATGCTTTGTGGGTACAACCGTTTCAGAATATAGTTTATTGACTAATAAAATCGATGCGCATCAATTAGCTGACAATGTTAAGGCAGCTTATACAAAAAAATATCCATTTGTTATTGTCAAAGATTTGCCATCCGATTCACCTCTGCTTAGTAAGCAGGATAATCAATATTCTAAACAGATTATTGGTTCCTTAAAAGAACGGGGGTTTATTGAAGTTGAAGGACAAGCTTTAGCTTGGGTTCCAATTGATTTTGAGTCGATCGATGATTTTTTTGCAAAACTATCATACAGTCGTCGTAAAAATTTAAGAAGAAAGCTAAAGTCCCGTGAAAAATTGGAGATTAACATCTTACAAACTGGTGATGATTGTTTTTTTAATGAGGCGACTCTTGATCTATATTATCAACTTTATCTGAATGTATATGAGCAGAGTGAAGTACATTTTGATTTATTAACTAAGCCATTTTTCACCCAATTACTGCAAAGCAAATCCTCAAATGGACGTATTTTTACTTATCATCATAATGGACAATTAATTGGTTATAACATCTGTTTTGTAGTGAACAATGTTTTAATCGATAAATATATAGGAATGGTTTATCCTCAAGCAAGAGAATTAAACCTCTATTTTGTTAGCTGGTTTGTTAATCTTGAATATGCATTACAACAAAAACTTAGTAATTATGTTGCAGGTTGGACTGATCCAGAAGTTAAAGCTTCTTTAGGTGCTAGTTTTACCTTAACTAAACACTTAGTTTATATACGAAATCCTTTATTAAGGGCAGTTTTGCGTAGATTAATTAGCCATTTCGAAACTGATAAGGAGAAAGTAGCATGACATCGCTAGTTATCCTTAACTTTGATCACAGTGTAGGTGAAATTGATAATGCTAAAACGATTGATTTTACTCAGTGGCAAGATGTCATTCGCTTTGGTTGTAGTACAAAAAAATTCCAAAACTTTAAAAAGGTATTACAACAATCATTACCAGAAAGCTATGGTACGGTATTAATGGGTAGCGGTGATTACCACCATATTTCGTTATTACTTATTGAGCAGCTAGCTAAGCAATATACAGAAGAAAATCCCATTGAAGTAGTTATTTTCGACAACCATCCAGATAACATGCGTTATCTGTTTGGCATTCACTGTGGATCATGGGTTAGCTATGTGGCTAGTTTACCTTTTGTTAGCCATGTACATGTATTAGGAATTACATCACATGATATTGGCTTATGGCATTTTTGGGAAAATAGATGGTCACCATTGTTTCATAAAAAACTGACTTATTGGAGCATGGATGTTAATGTCTCTTGGGCTAAGAAAATTGGTTTAAGTCATGCTTTTCGCTATTTTGATTCGCCAGATGATCTTATTACTCAGTTTCTATCCGAACAATACCGTAATACTAAACCGATATATTTATCGATAGATAAAGATGCCTTAAGTGAAGAAGTTATTCATACCAATTGGGATCAAGGAAAATTACAAACCTATCATTTATTAGATACTATTACATCTATTAAGCCTCGGATTATCGGTAGTGATATCACGGGCGAATTATCGATATGGCAGCCTAAAAATTGGTTTAAGAGATTACTAAGTTCACTGGACAAACAGCCCGAAATATCATTAGAAAAGTTAAATGATTGGCAACAAGAACAACATCAACTTAATTTAACATTATTAAAAGCTTTAAAAAACTAGCATTCAAGAACTGATATAGTTTGCCAGGTTTTTAGTCCTTATCTTGAAGTTATTTAGAACGATGATGAGTATCTTTCTTCGCAAGTTTACTTTCTGCTAGTGCTAAAAACAAAATCCCTGAAACAATCAATATAGTTCCAATTAACTTAAATAAAGTGATAGGTTCATTAAATAGCCAAACTGAAGCAATCATTACGGTAACAACTTCAAAATGTGAAGCTGCAAAAGCAGGTCCTACAGGCGCTTTTTTTAATAAAGTCATCCAAGTAAAGAAAGTAAAAATGTAGCCAGCTATTGATACATAGATCCAATGACCGGAAAATACCCTAACTATCCATTCAACGCTCATCGAAAGTGGCAGGGCATGTTCGGCAGCCAATTTAAAGCTACATTGTGCAATCGTATCAAACATTAATAATACGGTAAAACCAATTAAATAGAACTTAGCCATATTAAGATAACCCCACAAAGATCACACCAGCAGTAATTAAAGACATACCAATAACACGATATACCGTCAGTAATTCTTTAAATAGAATCCGACCTACTAACATGATAGTAATGATATTAAATGAGGCGAGCAATACACCTTGGGAAAGTGGAACTAAAGTTAAAAAAGCTAACCACAGTAAAAATTCGGCAATGTAAGATGATATTCCTATCCAAATCCAATGATTTTTGGCGAGATCTAACCAATAGTACCATCCATCTCTATTGGTAGGTGATATTGCAGCATATTTAAAAGCAACTTGTCCTAAGGTATCAAAACAAATATTACTAACCCAAAGAAAAATAACTAAGGATGACATTATGCTTAAGTTCCTTCTGCCAGATTATTAAAAAATGAAGCGCACTCTTTAATTACTTCACGGCGTTGGCTATCAATAGTAATTAAATGATAACTATCATTTAATACAACTAATCGTTTTGGACCAGAAACATGCTTCTCAACTAATTTTGCATTAGTTTCAATATTGGCAATATCGTCATTACCTGAATGCATAATTAAACAAGGTGACGTAACTTTTGGTAATTCTTGGCGAACATGTTTTGCCAATAATTGCATTTCTGCTAATGCAGGAAATGGATTTCCAGCAAGCCCAGCGGATGCAGCATCGCCACTTAACATGCTTTCTGATACCACCGCTCGGATACGCTCATCTTTAAGACCATAAGGCGGTTTTTCAATAAAAGAGACTTTTTGAAAAATACCAAGTTTTTTAAAATAGACCAATAAAAAGAAAAACTTTTTAGCCCAAAATGGCATACTCCAACCATCATAATAAAATGTAGGTGCTAGAACACCAACACCTTTAACTTGATTTGGACGATCTGCAGCAAGTTTCAACGCCAAAAGGGCGCCCATTGATAAACCTGCGACAAAAAGGTTGTCTACATGTTTAGCTAAATAATCAGCGCCATCTTGAACGCTTTTATACCAATCTTGCCAAGTTGTTTTACATAGATCTGCTTCAGTACCACAGTGACCTGCCAATTGTATTGCATAAACAGTAAATCCTGCTTTATGTAAACCATTGGCTAAAATACGCATTTCATTTGGTGTGCCAGTTAAACCATGAATTAATAGCACGCCATTTTTATTTCCTGGTAAAAAATAAGATAAATCTTCAATTGTACTCATTATTGTTCCTTTATTTCACCATCATGACTGGAATTAGTGATTGCTCTGCTTGTTTTAAAGCCTCTGTTACATCAGCAAAATTAACAATAGCAGTGTGCTTAATGTTATTTTTTTCACAGTAATTGATCAGCTTATCTTTAGCAAAAACCAGATCGACATGATGTGAAACGCAAAAATCAGAAGTACCATCACCAACATACAATATTTGAGGAAAATGTTGCTGTTGTTTTACATGATTGCATTTGCAATTACCACTTTGTTTTATACAATCCTTATTAGCGTAAGGAAACTCAAGGCGCCAACTTCTGTGATTATCATGCAATAGTTTATTAGCATAAATAGGTAAATGTTCAATACCATGACGCTTTAATACAAATTGGATAGCATAATCTAAACCATCACTAACTACATGAACTGGTATATGTTTTTTTTCGGTATACTTAATGAATGATTTAAAGCTAGAATCAATTTCAATTTTTGCCAATGCTTGATTAAGCTCTTCTAAGCTTGCGTCCATTAAGGCAATCTGTTTACTCATACACTCTTGAGAACCAATTTTACCACTAACCCACAACTCTTCGAGCTCATCACAGCCATCTTGGCCGAACTGACTAAGTAAAGTATCAGTTACATCTTTAACACTAATTGTGCCATCAAAATCACACAAAATAATAGGGTTGTGATAGCGAGTGTAAGATGGTTGAAAAAGATGATTAGTAATTGATGAAAAAGTATTCATATTCCAAGTAAAAATTGCTAGTTATAGATATTGGCGACAATTTTCTCACAAAGTGGTAGCTAACTTTGTTGGCTCTTTGTATATATTTTGTAACGAGGCTCTATTTGCCTGTATAATGAAGCATCTCGAAGTCCACTTTACGGTAAAGAGAATCAGAAATGAGTGAACGCATATTAATTATCGAAGATGATGAAAGATTAGCCAATTTAATACAAGTCTACCTAATCCGTCAAGGATATAGGGTAGATTGGCATAATAGTGGTGAAGGAGCAGAAGAAAAAATACAACAAATCAACCCTGATTTGGTTATTTTAGATGTAATGTTACCTGAAAAAACTGGATTTGATATCTGTCGAGATATACGTTCATGGTTCAGTAACTATATTCTTATAATGACGGCTAGCGAAGATAATATTGATGAAATCGTGGGATTAGAGTTAGGCGCTGATGATTATTTAGCTAAACCGGTTGAACCACGATTATTACTAGCTCGGATTCGAGCATTGCTACGCCGAAAACAAAATGAAACAGAAAAAGAAGGCCTAAAAGAGCAAATTGCTTTATTTAACAATAATACTTTAGCCTTTGAAAATTTAGTGATTGATGGTGAAAATCGTAAAGTGTTATTAGACGGGCATGAAATAGATTTAACGACTGCCGAATTTGACTTACTCTGGTTGTTAGCTAATAACGCAGGTAAGATTCTATCTCGAGACGATATATTTTCCCAAGTTAGAGGGATTGATTTTGACGGTAGCGATCGTTCAATTGATGCCCGAATTTCTCGGTTAAGACGTAAACTCCTTGATGATCCTGATAATCCTTCAAGAATTAAAACGGTTCGAGGAAAGGGGTATTTATTCATGCGCGAAGGGGAAAACCATTGAGACAGTTATTAGCTAAACCGCTATTTTTTAACCGCCGCATCGTCTTTTATCTAGTTATTTTACTTTCATTGCAATGTATTATCGCCTATGGTGCATTATTAGTGTTTGATTCACTACCTTCATCATTAACTGATATGCCAGATGATCATATCGTTTTTCGTGAATCACAACGAGGAACAGTCAACTTAATTCGCAAACACATTGATGAAAATAAACAGCGTCCACTGCAAGCAGTAGTTGACGAGTTACAACCATATTTTGGTTATCCAATCAAAGTATTACCTGCAAATACAGAATTATCTCATTCTGTAAAAAAAGAAATTGAAAAACTTGATTTTGCTTATGATGGTGATGACGAAGTTGTCTATATCAATCTCAATGATGGTCATTTATTACAATTGGGGCCGATTCTAATGCGAGATATATTAGAATCAAATACCATGTCGTTGAGCGTTTTCCTTATTATTTGGGCATTATTTAGTGCCATAATCTTTTTTATATTAATCTATTTCGCGTTTAGTGCTGTATGGAAAGATCTGGTCAACATACGTCAAACCGCAGAACAACTTGGACAGGGCAATTTGAAGGCTCGAACGGAAAATGTGAAAGGTTGGTTATTCAAACCATTAGCCAATGTTTTAAATAATATGGGGACTCACATTGAGCATCTTGTCAGCACTAACCAAACAATTTCACATGCGATGGCACATGAACTACGAACCCCTCTTGCACGAATGCGATTTGAGTTAAGTATGCTTGAAGAATCTACAGACGAAGTAGAAAGATCTGATTTACAAAAAGGAATGAGTGATGATATAGATGAACTTGAAACCCTCATTAATGCTAGTTTGAATTATTTTAAAATGCAGCAAAGTAATATTGAATTAAACTTTACTACTGTATCGTTAAAACAATGGGGTGAAAAAGTTTGTCAGTCATTAGCACTATTTAAACCTAAGGGCTTTGAGCTCATTTGCCATAGCCAAGATGCTAAAGCTAAAATTGATATCAATTTGGCAGAAACTATTGTCAAAAATCTGCTACTTAATGCGTTTAAATATGCAGCCCATAAAGCAGTATTAAATATAACCAAACAAGATAACCGAGTTATTTTGGAAATTGATGATGATGGTGTAGGCATTCCTTTCGATTCTCGAGAAAAAATTTTTATGCCTTTTGCTCGCCTTGACACCAGTCGTACACGATCAACTGGTGGATATGGGTTAGGCTTAGCTTATGTAAAATTAATGGCAGAATTTCATGACGGTAAAGCATTCGTGGTTACTAGCCCACTAGGTGGTGCACGATTTGTCGTTTCGATAAAATCAGGTGAGGAATAACTGAAGTTAAAATTAAAATAATTGTTAAAATTATTTAGGAGTGTTATCCGTTTGAGGGTAATTATTTTTTTCAGGTAACTGAAATCTCTTGTTTTAACGTTTCGAAAAGACAAAAAATTTGCTATATTCGTCGGTCGAAGTGATAAAAGTGATAAATCTCATTTCTAAATTGGTTATGAGTAAACATATATAATCAGAGGTTTTTTATGAGTGGTGATTTACCGACAGAGAACGAAACTCGTCCAAATAACTTTATTCGTCAAATTATTGATGCGGATCTTGCTGCGGGAAAATATAAAACAACGCATACTCGTTTTCCGCCAGAACCTAATGGCTATTTACATATTGGTCATGCAAAATCTATCTGTTTAAACTTCGGTATTGCCCAAGATTATCACGGTAAATGTAATTTACGGTTTGATGATACCAATCCAGCCAAAGAAGATATTGAATATGTTGAATCAATTAAAGAAGATGTCCGCTGGTTAGGATTCGAATGGGATGGTGAGATTTGCTATTCATCTGACTATTTTGACCGTTTATATGAATATGCCATAGAACTTATCAATAAAGGATTAGCTTATGTAGATGAACTATCTCCTGAAGAAATTCGAGAGTATCGAGGCACCTTAACACAACCAGGTAAAAATAGCCCTTATCGTGATCGAAGTATAGAGGAAAATTTAGCATTATTTATCCAAATGAAAGAGGGTAAATTTGCTGAAGGTAAAGCTTGCTTAAGAGCGAAAATCGACATGGCTTCACCTTTTATTGTTATGCGTGATCCAGTTTTATACCGTATTAAATTTGCCGAGCATCACCAAACTGGTAATAAATGGTGTATCTATCCGATGTATGATTTTACTCACTGTATTTCGGATGCTATTGAAAATATAACCCATTCACTTTGTACGCTTGAGTTCCAAGATAACCGTCGTTTATATGACTGGGTTTTAGATAATATTACTATTGAAGCTCGTCCTCATCAGTATGAGTTTTCTAGATTAAATCTAGAATATGCTATTACCTCAAAACGTAAATTAACACAATTGGTCGCCGAAGAAATTGTTGATGGTTGGAATGATCCTCGTATGCCAACCGTTTCAGGTTTACGCCGTCGAGGTTATACCCCAGCTTCAATTCGTGAATTTTGTCGTCGAATCGGGGTAACTAAACAAGAAAATACCGTTGAAATGAGTACACTTGAATTCTGTATTCGAGAAGATCTCAACGAAAATGCACCTCGAGCAATGGCGGTACTTGATCCGGTTAAAGTGGTAATTGAAAACTTTTCAGAAACACTTGATGAAGTCTTAAGTATGCCAAATCATCCTAACAGGCCAGAACTCGGTCATCGCGAAGTAACATTTACACGCGAGATTTATATTGATCGAGCTGATTTCAGAGAAGAAGCTAATAAAAATTATAAGCGTTTAGTATTAGGTAAAGAAGTCCGTCTACGTAATGCTTATGTGATACGCGCTGATCGTGTTAAAAAGGACGCAGAAGGTAATATTCAAACTATTTATTGTAGTTACGATCCGGCAACATTAAATAAAAATCCTGAAGATGGACGTAAAGTTAAAGGCGTTATTCATTGGGTATCAGCCAAGTATGGTAAACCTGCTGAAATTCGTCTTTATGATCGCTTATTTAGTACCCCAAATCCTGGTAGCGCTGAGGATTTCTTATCAACTATCAATCCAAATTCTTTAATTATTAAACAAGGATTTGTTGAGCCTAGTTTGAAAAAAGCCAAAGCCGAACAAGCTTATCAATTTGAACGTGAGGGTTATTTCTGTCTTGATAGTAAGTATGCGACAGAAGATAAATTAGTCTTTAATCGAACCGTAGGCTTAAGAGATAGTTGGAACGAAGCTTAATCATAGAGAAGCTTAGTTATAGAATAAAAAACGCCAACTTTAGTTGGCGTTTTTTATTGTCATCGCTGTTGAGATATGATTCTACCTTTTTACTTCTTTTAGCAATCTTATAGCTATAAGCATTAAAAATAATTCTTCTAGTATTAATTCTCCAAAATTAACCCTATAGATGAAAGAGATGATTTGTAAGAAATCGGTTTTTTATATGTTAATCAAAGTGCTACATTAGTGTAAAAATGAGTAAATAAGCTTTCAAAAACCCCGCTCCTCAACTTTTTTTATTAAATCATATAATGATTTTTAAGATAGCCTCTTTAGCTACTTTCTTTTATAATGTTGTTCTATTTTTTTCCTTTTTTTGCTTAAAAAGAGTACTTAGCATGAAAATTTTAGCTGGTTCTTCTGCTCTATCGACATTTCGTATTAATAAAATTCTATCCTCATGTCGTGAACAATCTATCCCCATTGTCAATATCGAAGCTCAATATATTCACTTTATCGATCTGATTGATGAACTGACTTCCGAACAGAGTTTAACCTTGGATAAGCTGTTACAATATGGTCCTAAAAGTGCGCAGATAAAGATAGAAAATCCAGCAAATAAAATACTCTTTTTAGTTACCCCTCGCGAAGGTACTATCTCACCATGGTCATCTAAAGCCACCGATATAGCACATAATTGTGGACTATCACAAATCCATCGAATAGAACGTGGAATTGCTTATTATGTACAAGTTAGTTCCACCTTAACGGCAATACAACAAAATACTTTCCTTTCATTAATTCATGACCGAATGATGGAGACGGTATTAAGTAGCTTTGAGCAAGCTCAGCAATTATTTAAGACTGAACAGCCCAAACCAGTAACCATTGTTGATTTATTAGGAAAAGGGCGCAATGCTTTAGAAGAGGCTAATGTAAAATTAGGTTTAGCTTTAGCGCCGGATGAAATTGACTATTTAGTTGAAAGTTTCCAAAAATTAAACCGTAATCCTACAGATATTGAACTTTATATGTTCGGTCAAGCGAATTCTGAACATTGTCGCCATAAGATATTCAATGCTGATTGGGTGATTGATGGTATAAAACAACCCAAATCATTGTTTAAAATGATAAAAAACACCTTTGAAAATACGCCAGATTATGTGTCATCCGCTTATAAAGATAATGCTGCGGTAATGGATGGCTCAAAAGTGGGGCGTTTTTTTGCTGATTATGAAAATCGAACTTACGATTTTCATCAGGAATATGCAGATATTCTCATGAAGGTTGAAACGCATAATCACCCAACTGCGATATCTCCTTGGCCAGGAGCAGCAACTGGTAGTGGTGGTGAGATTCGGGATGAAGGTGCGACAGGAAAAGGCGCCAAACCCAAAGCAGGTTTAGTTGGTTTTTCCGTTTCAAATTTACGAATTCCTAATTTTGAGCAACCGTGGGAACAAGATTTTGGTAAACCAGATCGAATAGTGAGCGCCTTCGATATTATGATGGATGGACCTTTAGGTGGCGCTGCATTTAATAATGAATTTGGTCGTCCAGCATTGTTAGGTTATTTTCGTACTTATGAAGAAAAAGTAAACAGCTTTAATGGCGAAGAGGTCAGAGGTTATCATAAACCAATTATGTTAGCTGGTGGTATGGGAAATATCCGTCGAGAACATATCCAGAAAGGTGAATTTCCTATTGGTTCCAAACTAATTGTTTTAGGCGGACCAGCTATGAATATTGGTTTAGGTGGTGGTGCTGCGTCCTCAATGACTTCTGGGCAATCGGATGCGGATCTCGATTTTGCCTCCGTTCAACGTGATAATCCTGAAATGGAACGTCGTTGCCAAGAGGTCATCGACCGTTGCTGGCAACTTGGCGATAAAAATCCTATTTTATTTATCCATGATGTAGGCGCGGGAGGCTTGTCTAATGCTATGCCTGAACTTGTTAGTGATGGTGGCTGTGGTGGTCAGTTTGAATTACGCAAAATATTAAGTGATGAGCCGGGGATGTCGCCGTTAGAAATTTGGTGTAATGAATCACAAGAGCGTTATGTACTGGCTATTCATCCGGAAAGCCTTGAGCTATTTGATGAACTTTGTAAACGTGAACGCGCACCCTATGCGGTTATCGGGGAAGCTACAATAAATAAAGCAGTAGTTTTACATGATGAGCATTTTAATAATAATCCGATAGATTTACCTTTAGATGTTTTACTTGGTAAAACCCCTAAAATGTTACGTGATGTAAAGTCAAGCCAAGCCGAAGGTGACCATTTTTCTACATCTGATATCAATTTATATGATGCAGTGAAACGAGTTCTGCATTTGCCGGTTATAGCCGAAAAAACCTTTTTAATTACTATTGGTGACCGTTCGGTAACTGGCATGGTTGCTCGTGATCAGATGGTTGGACCTTGGCAAGTACCTGTTGCCGATTGTGCAGTGACAACAGCAAGTTTAGATAGTTATTATGGTGAAGCTATGTCAATGGGTGAACGTGCCCCTGTTGCTTTGCTTAACTATGCTGCATCAGCACGATTAGCTGTTGGTGAAGCAATTACCAATATTGCGGCGACAAACATTGGCGACATTAAGCGAATTAAGCTTTCGGCTAACTGGATGGCAGCCGCAGGTCATCCGGGTGAGGATGCTGGTCTTTATCAAGCAGTTAAAGCTATTGGTGAAGAACTATGCCCAACGTTGGGTCTGGCTATTCCGGTTGGTAAAGATTCCATGTCAATGAAAACAACATGGCAACAAAATGGTGAACAAAAAACGGTAACTTCACCTTTATCATTAGTGATTTCGGCATTTGCTCGAGTTGAAGATGTACGTAAAACGGTTACGCCACAACTTTGCACCGATCAGGATAATCTATTGTTGTTTGTTGATCTCTCTAAAGGTCACCATGCATTAGGTGCAACGGCATTAGCGCAGGTTTATCGCCATCTTGGACAAAGAACTGCTGATGTTCATGACGCTAAAGAATTAGCTGATTTTTATCAAGCGATACAAACGCTAGTCGCTCAAAATAATCTACTGGCTTATCATGATCGCTCAGATGGTGGGTTATTGGTTACTTTGGCTGAAATGGCATTTGCAGGGCATTGCGGTATTGATGTTGATATTCATTCTCTCGGTAGTGATGTGATTGCCTCGTTATTTAATGAGGAGCTAGGGGCAGTTATTCAAATTCGTGGTAGTGATTTAGACGAAGTCATGACATGCTTTAAGCATTTTGGACTGTCCCATGCGATTTATAAATTAGGTTCAGCTAAAGCCGGACAGCAATTTATTGTGCGTAATAACAGTGCTGTGGTATATAGCGAATCTCGATTAACCATGAGAACTTGGTGGGCAGAAACCACTTGGCAAATGCAGCGTTTGCGAGATAATCCAGCATGTGCTGATCAGGAGCATCAAGCCAAACAAAATGATGACGATCCGGGATTAAATGTTCACCTTACTTTTGATTCAGAACAAGATATTGCTGCACCTTATATAGCCAAAGGTGTGAAGCCTAAAGTTGCAATTTTACGTGAACAGGGTGTCAACTCGCATGTTGAAATGGCTGCTGCATTTGCTCGAGCTGGATTTGAATCAATTGATGTCCATATGACGGATTTATTATCTGGGCAAGTGACATTGAATCAATTTAATACCATCGTTGCTTGTGGTGGTTTCTCTTACGGAGATGTATTAGGTGCAGGTGAAGGATGGGCTAAGTCTATTTTATTTAATGAACAAGTTCGCCATGAGTTTGAGCAATTCTTCCATCGTAATGATACTTTGTCATTAGGTGTATGTAATGGCTGCCAAATGATGTCAAATCTCAAAGATCTAATACCAGGTGCTGAGTTATGGCCTCGTTTTGTGCGAAACGTATCGGAACGCTTTGAGGCACGCTTTAGTTTGGTCAAAATCCAATCAAGTCCTTCATTACTCTTTACTGATATGGCTGGTTCGCATATGCCTATTGCGGTTTCTCATGGTGAAGGTCAAGTTGAAACTAGAGATTTAGATCATTTAACTCGTTTAGAGGCTTCAGGTTTAGTGGCAGTCAGGTATATTGACCATTTTGGAAAAGCGACAGAGCAGTACCCTGCAAATCCGAATGGATCACCAAATGGTATTACAGCTGTAACGTCAAGTGATGGTCGATCAACTATAATGATGCCACATCCAGAGCGAGTTTTTAGGACTGTAACCAATTCATGGCATCCTGATAATTGGGGCGAAGAAAGTCCTTGGATGCGAATTTTCCGCAATGCACGCAAGCAACTTGGATAAAAAAATCGCCGACTTTTGTCGGCGATTTAGTTTCATGAAAATAATATAAACTTTAATCGGTTACTTTTGCCTATTATTTAGAGGATCTGCTAAGTCATTGTTCATTTTTCGCAATAATTGCTCAGTTGTTTCAAAATTGATGCAAGCATCAGTAACTGATACACCATACTTAAAGTTTTCTTTTGGTTGCTCAGATGATTGATTTCCTTCAAATAAATTACTTTCGATCATGACACCAATAATTGAATTGTTGCCTTGCTTAATTTGCTCAATAATTGAGTCAACAACAATTGGTTGATTACGGTAATCTTTATTTGAGTTGGCGTGACTACAATCTATCATTAAATTAGGCACTAATTTAGCCTTGTTCATTTGAACTTCACATAATGCAACATTTTCGGCATCAAAGTTAGGTGTTTTTCCTCCTCTTAGGATCACGTGACCATGTGGATTACCTAAAGTTTGTAATACCGTAACTTGCCCTTGTTGATTAATACCTACAAATCGATGTGCCATTGAGGCTGATTTCATTGCATTAATCGCCACATCTAAACTACCATCTGTACCATTTTTAAAGCCAACTGGCATGGATAATCCTGACGCCATTTCTCGGTGAGTTTGTGATTCAGTGGTTCTTGCACCAATAGCTGACCAGCTAATTAAATCACCGATGTATTGAGGTGTATTTGGATCTAATGCTTCAGTTGCAATTGGTAACCCGATTTTAGTGATATCAAGAAGTAATTTACGTGCTTTTTTTAAACCATGTTCAATATCGAAGGAACTATCCATATGTGGGTCATTGATCATGCCTTTCCAACCAACAGTGGTTCTTGGTTTTTCAAAATAAACACGCATAACGATAAATAAGTTATCTTTAACTTCATCAGATAGTTTTTTTAGTTTATGTGCATATTCAATTGCGGCTTCAGTATCGTGAATAGAACAAGGACCACAAACAATAAGTAATCGATGGTCACGACGTTCTAAAATATTAACGATAGTTTGACGAGATGAAGCAATTTGATTTTCTAATTCTGATGATAATGGATAAAGATTCTTAATTTCTTCTGGTGTAATTAACATGTGCTCATCTCTAATTCGAACGTTATTTAGTGTGTCTTTTAACATTTTATTTTCCTTGTTAAAATCATGCATATTTTTTATATGTAAAATATTGATTACATAAACACTTAATATGTAAACACAAAATTACGAAATAGTAAATTAAAATTTTACTTATTGTTAGATAAAATACAATATTAACCCGTAAACATTTGTTTACATTTTAAGGGTTTAATTTAAATGAATGGAAACAAATGTGTACGAATACTTGGATTAATTACAAGTACTCGTATATCAATGAGGATAAATAAGATTTAGATAGAAGATATTGCTTTTAATATTAATTGTTTATCAATAACATCAATGACTTCAACAGAACCTATTTTAGTCGGTAAAACTAATCTAATTTGCCCAGATTGAACTTTCTTATCTCGTAACATGTGAGGAATATAAGATTCATTTGGCATCTGTGTAGGTCTTTTTACTGGCAATTTAGCCTTAATTAATAACTTTTCAATCCGATCAAAATCTTCATCAGTAAATTTGCCAAGTAACTTAGCTGTTTGAGCTGCCATTAGCATTCCAACACTAACTGCTTCACCATGTAACCAATTCCCATAGCCAAGTTCAGCTTCAATTGCATGACCGTAGGTGTGGCCAAGATTTAATATAGCGCGCATATCTTGTTCTGTTTCATCAGCAGCGACAACCTGAGCTTTCAATTCACAACAACGATAAATACAGTAACTTAATGCATCGACATCTAAATTAAGTAAATCATCTATATGTAGTTCTAGCCAATTAAAAAACTCACAATCCATTATAATGCCATATTTAATCACTTCAGCTAGACCTGCTGAAAGTTCTCTTTGTGGTAAAGTTTTTAAACAATTAATATCAATTACGACTGATTGCGGCTGATAAAATGCACCAATCATATTTTTACCTAGAGGGTGATTAATTGCAGTTTTACCACCAACGGAAGAATCGACTTGAGATAATAAAGTAGTAGGAACCTGTATAAATTTTATGCCACGTTGATATGCGGAAGCTGCAAAACCTGCCACATCTCCAATAACGCCACCACCAAGTGCAATAAGTATGCTACTGCGAGTATGATTGTTGGCAAGTAAAGCGGTCAAGATTTTATTCCAAGTTTCGATAGTTTTGTATTGCTCGCCATCAGGAACAATAATGAAATCAGTTTTGACCCCATGATCTTCAAGCATTTTAATTAATTGCTGTAAATAAATTGGAGCAATAGTGTCATTTGTAGCAATGAGGACTCTCTGGCCACTATGTAGTTTGAAATATTCAAATTGACTAAGTAAGTTTTCACCAATAGTGATAGGATAACTGCGATTATCTAACGCAACATTTAGGATCTTTTGCATAATTATTTCCAGATAAGTTCATGCCAATTTAATCTTTAATGTTAACGATAAAAAAGTGGCAGCGCAACTTAGAATCATTTAAACTTATTGGCAATTTTTTTCTGTAATGTTGAATTTATATGACTTTATCTTTCGTGTTAGCACAAAAAAATTGGCGTGTAGGTGATATTGAAGGTAATACTCAGCAAATCATTGAACTGATACAAAACTATTCCTCTAATGATCTAATTATTTTATCTGAGCTTGCAATTTGTGGTTATCCTCCAGAAGATTTAATTTATCGCGATGATTTTAAAATTCGTTGTCAACAAGCTTTATTGACTATCAAGCAAGCTAGTCAACAATGTAGTGTTATTGTTGGTCATCCTCATTGGCAAGATGGAGTGGTTTATAATGCGTTATCATTGTTTTCTGAAGGACAACAAATAGCGTGTTACCATAAACAGCAGTTACCTAATTACGATGTATTTGATGAAAAACGTTATTTTAGTGCTGGTGAGCAGAATTGTGTTATCGATTTTAAAGGTAAAAAAATTGGTTTATTGATCTGTGAAGATCTTTGGCAATGTGAGCCTATTGATCGAATTGGCGCTCAGGATGCGGATCTGGTTATTTCTATTAATGCTTCACCTTATGCTTATGAAAAACAGAAAAATCGCGAAGAACTTATAAAACACCATGCTTTAAGAACCGGCTTACCGATTATTTATGTGAATCAAATTGGTGGTCAAGATGAGCTTATTTTTGATGGTGGCTCATTTGTATGTGATGATAAAGGCCATATCGTTCATCAGCTCAACTTTTTTGAAGAACAAATTTCTATTTTTCATCTTGGACATAATTATAAACCAGTTGTTGATTCTAAAAGTGATCCATTAGCAAATGTTTACGATGCATTAGTTTTAGCGACTCGCGATTATATTACTAAAAATGGTTTTCAAGGTGCAGTATTAGGATTATCTGGTGGAATTGATTCCGCTTTAACATTGGCAATTGCAGTTGATGCTTTGGGTAAAGATAAAGTACAAGCGGTTATGATGCCGTTCAGATATACGGCAGATATTAGTATTGCTGATGCAAAAGAAGAGGCTGAAATATTGGGTGTTGAATTTGATATTATTTCAATTGAACCGATGTTTGATGCTTTTATGTCTTCTTTAACGCCGATGTTTATGGGTACACAAAAAGATACAACTGAAGAAAATCTACAAGCACGTTGCCGCGGTGTGATTTTAATGGCGCTTTCAAACAAACGTCGTAGATTAGTTTTAACGACAGGCAATAAAAGTGAAATGTCGGTTGGTTATGCAACACTTTACGGTGATATGGCTGGTGGTTTTGATGTACTTAAAGATGTACCTAAAACCATGGTATTTGCGTTATCTAAATATCGAAATAGTAGATCGCCTGTTATTCCTGAACGAGTCATTACACGCCCACCTTCAGCTGAACTTGCACCAGATCAAAAAGATGAAGATAGTTTGCCTCCATATGATATTTTAGATGGGATATTAAAAGGCTATGTTGAACACGATTTTTCCGTTGAACAACTGGTTGCGCAAGGTTATGATGAAACAACTGTAAGGCGAGTGATTAAATTAGTTGATATTAACGAATATAAAAGACGTCAATCAGCAGTAGGTCCTAAAATTACAACTCGTAATTTTGGTAAAGGTAGACGATATCCAATTACTTCTGCTTTTGGATTTAAGAATTGGTAATCTCGAATTAAGGGCAAAGAGATATGAAAAAAATTGAAGCAATTATTAAACCTTTTAAACTAGATGATATTCGAGAAGCTCTTGCTGATCAAGGAATTACGGGGATGACCGTTACTGAAGTGAAAGGTTTTGGTCGCCAAAAAGGGCATACTGAGCTTTATCGTGGTGCTGAATATATGGTTGATTTTTTACCAAAAGTAAAAATAGAACTTGTTGTCGCTGACGATATTTTAGAAACATGTATTGAGACTATCATGAAAACCGCTCAAACAGGTAAAATTGGTGATGGAAAAATATTTGTTTATAACGTTGAGCAAGTAATACGTATACGTACTGGTGAAATGGATGAGTCAGCTATTTAACTTTATCGATTTGAATATCGGGACGTTCTTGCCGAAGTAGATTATTGGTGACAACGCCCTGAATCGAACAAATAAGGAGTTGCATATTATCACCTTTTTCAAGCAATAATAACTTTTCGGTAGTATTTGGAGCAGGTATTGTTTTTACACCAACTACTGTTCCTGTATTTTTATGCCAAACCTGGATATCATCAGTAATATTTCGAATTCTTGGATTGGCAATATACAGAAGATCATCTTCCATATTTTTCCACTCTAAAAAGTCCAAACTTTCACGTATCTCATTCATATTATTATCAATGATAAATCCCCAGAAATAATATTTTCCCATTTTTTTCAAATCCATCGCACTATCATAATAACCGATGAGTTTTAAGTTTTTATATTGAATAGGCGTTTTGAAATAAATGAAGTTTTTATTCGTGTCTGTGCGGTTTTCGACTGGAATATAAGCCTGATTATGATTAAAAATTTCAACATTAGTATGATTTTTTAACTCTTCTCTATGCTCATAGACATGATTAAAAAAGTCAGGATTACAGGATGTCAATTCTTCAATCAGCGGTAATTTATCTGCTGATACGGCAAATGAACAAAACATAAAAAGCGGGATTATAACGTTTTTGAGCATGTTGATTGAAGTTGACAATAATAGATACCATTTAGTTAATTATTGATGATTGTATAATTATTACAGCAGAATAACAATGTTAATGCATTTTTTCTTTTTTAAGAAATATTAAGATTTGACAAATATTTAACCGCAAAAAAAAACCTTAAATTTTTTTAGAGCAAAAAAAATTTAATTAATCAAGTACAAATCAAACAAATATTCATTTATGGAAGACAGATCCCATATTTATTAATTAATGTTAATTAGTTGTTTTAATATTAATAAAATTAATATAGTTTAGCATAAACATATTAGTTAAAGTTATTTATAAAGGTAAGTGAAAGGGAATTTATATGCTTAAAACATTAGCAGTGAATATTAAACAGGAGTTTTCTTGCATTGAAGACATTTCATTAAGGTCATTTTTTGGAGGATTTAGTCTTAATAGTGAATCAGTTATGTTTGCTTGGGTCGATCAAAATGATGTTTATCTGAGAGCCCATGATAAATATCGTTCAATGTTTGTTGAACTCGGTATGCAACCACTTGATCTGGTATTTGATGGATCACATAAATTGCTTGATTACTATAAAGCAAGTGATGCGTTACGCCAAGATCGAAAAAAATTGCATGATATAGTGAAAATGGTCATTGAACATGCAAAACAAGATCTAGACGAAAAAGTAGCTAGATACCAAAGTCGTTTAAAATCTTTACCCAACATGACGGTTTCTTTGGAAAAATTGATGGTAAGTTCTGATATTACCGATATAGAAACATTTAAAGAAGTCGGTTATTTGGAAACTTTTTATCGAATAAAAAGTAAAAATCCAAAACTGTCAATTAATGTTCTGTTTGGTTTATATGGAGCCCTACATGATCGACATGTAGGAACATTATCATCCGAAACTAAAGAAGAAATTGAATTAGCTTATCAAAATTTCTTGAATACAAAACAAGATTTGATTTAATCAATTACTTTTAATAAGGAAAATACCATCATTAAACTTAGTTTTTAATGATGGTATTAAATTCGATGCTAATTAGGGATTAACCAACAATCTTTATTATGATGGTTTTCTACGAGTTGGTCTTTTGAATGGTTTAGGTGTTGGTAAATTAGTTAATAACGCCTGAGGATCATATTGACTAACAGGAATAGTGTGATCAATGGCTTTTTCAATAGCAGGTAAGTTTTGTGAATAACGTTCACAAGCTAATGAAATTGAATAACCTTCGGCACCGGCGCGTCCTGTACGACCTATTCGATGTCTATAATCATCACAATCATCAGGAAGATCATAATTAAAAACATGGGTTACATTTGGGATATGTAAGCCACGGGCAGCAACATCTGTTGCTACTAAAATATCAAGATCACCTTGGGTAAATTTATCAAGAATGGATAAACGTTTTTTTTGTGCGATATCACCAGTAAGTAGTCCTACTCGATGCCCATCTGCAACTAAATGACGCCAGATTTTTTCGCAGGCAACTTTAGTATTAGCAAATACAATGCTACGGTCAGGCCACTCTTCTTCAATAAGCGTTTGTAATAGAGCTAACTTATCTTCGTTTGACGGAAAAAACAGCTCTTCTTTTATTCTGTGACCAATTTTTTGTTCAGGCTCAACTTCAACATATTGTGGTTCGTTCATGTATTCAAAAGCTAATTCACGAACATTATGAGTTAACGTCGCTGAAAATAACATGGTAAGACGATTTTGTGGCGATGTCATATGTCTAAATATCCATCGGATATCACGGATGAAACCTAAATCAAACATACGATCCGCTTCATCTAGAACTGCAACTTGGATTGCACCTAAATTAATATAATCTTGTTTTGCATAATCGATGAGTCTTCCTGTTGTTGCAATTAATACATCAACACCAGCAGAAAGCATCTTTAGTTGCTTATCATAACCATCACCGCCATAAGCTAGTCCTAATTTAATACCTGTTTCTTCTGAGAGAGTTTGAGCATCATTATATATTTGTACAACCAACTCACGTGTTGGAGCAATAATGACTGCTCTTGGTTGATTAGATTTATGATCGGGTAATGGAGCATTATTCAATAAATGATTAAATGTTGATGCCAAAAACGCAATCGTTTTACCCGTTCCAGTTTGTCCTTGCCCTGCAATGTCAATTCCTTTTGTTGTAAATGGCAATGTTTGTTCTTGAATTGGGGTACAGTAAACGAAACCTTTTTTCTCCAACGCTTTTATGACTAATGGGTGTAAGGGAAATTGATTGAAAGTTGTTTTTGTAAGATATGATTGAATCATTATTGTTTAGAATATAATTATCAGAATTCGGTAATTGTAGCATACTAAATACAACAACTTCACTAATAATTATGTCCTATTAGAATAATTACTAGCGGTAGGTATGAAAATATCCTAATATATTTTTAGACAAATTTTCTAGGAGATAATTAAATGAGTGATAACATTGTTGCACTTTCTGAAGCTACATTTGATAAAGTAATCAGCGAATCAACTAAACCAGTATTGGTTGACTTTTGGGCTGAGTGGTGTGGACCTTGTAAAATGGTTGCCCCGATTTTGGAAGAAATAGCTCCAGAATATGCTGATAAAATTATTATCGCCAAATTAAATGTTGAACAAAATCCGAATATTGCCCCAAAATTTGGGATTAGAGGTATTCCAACCCTATTAATTTTTAAAAATGGTCAAGTTGTTGCCACTCAAGTAGGTGCGTTATCAAAAGCACAACTTAAAGCATTTATTGATCCACAGCTTTAATCAATTGAAAAAATATAAATAATAAGCGTTTTATTACGCTTATTATTTTTTATTCCCAAAAATCGCAATTAAGTATAGACATACCTATAATTTTAGTGTAAATTGCTAATTTCTTACATAAACCCCTTTCAGCAATCCATTGTTTTTCTTGATAAAGTGGTTAAAATTCAATGCCCAAATACATAATTATCATCGAAAAAGCTGATTAATAAATTAATTTTATATATTGCTAGAAAGAAAATTTTTTATAAGTAAATGAAAGAAATATACAAAAATAGCAGTAATTGTAAACATATCAATTTTATCCTCAAGAATTTATAAACTATGAATTTAACTGAATTAAAAAACACTTCTGTTTCCGAGCTTGTAGCGCTGGGTGAGAAAAAAATGGGGCTTGAGAATCTTGCCCGCCTTAGAAAACAAGATATTATTTTTGCAATATTAAAACAACACGCTAAAAGTGGTGAAGATATTTTTGGCGATGGTGTACTTGAAATTTTGCAAGACGGTTTTGGATTTTTGCGTTCTGCAGATAGTTCTTATTTGGCTGGACCTGACGATATATATGTCTCACCTAGTCAAATTAGACGATTCAATTTAAGAACTGGTGATACCATTGCCGGCAAAATTAGACCGCCGAAAGAAGGTGAGAGATATTTTGCTTTATTAAAAGTAAATGAAGTTAATCACGATAAACCTGAAGACGCTCGCAATAAAATCCTTTTTGAAAATTTAACTCCTTTACATCCTAATTCTCGCTTACGTATGGAGCGAGGTAATGGTTCTACAGAAGATATTACCGCAAGAGTACTTGATTTAGCTTCACCAATTGGTAAAGGTCAACGTGGTTTAATTGTTGCTCCGCCAAAAGCGGGTAAAACAATGTTATTACAAAACATTGCACAAAGCTTAGCGGTAAATCATCCAGAATGTGAATTAGTCGTATTGATGATTGATGAACGACCAGAAGAAGTTACTGAAATGCAACGTTTAGTTAAAGGCGAAGTTGTAGCTTCTACGTTTGACGAACCAGCAGCAAGACATGTTCAAGTCGCTGAAATGGTAATTGAGCGTGCAAAACGTTTAGTTGAACATAAAAAAGATGTCATTATTTTATTAGACTCAATCACTCGTTTAGCTCGTGCGTACAATACCGTTATTCCATCATCAGGTAAAGTATTGACTGGTGGTGTTGATGCTAACGCGTTACATCGCCCTAAACGTTTTTTTGGTGCGGCACGTAATGTAGAAGAGGGCGGTAGTTTAACAATTATTGCTACTGCTTTAATTGATACTGGTTCTAAAATGGATGAAGTCATTTACGAAGAGTTCAAAGGTACCGGTAATATGGAAGTTCACTTATCACGTAAAATTGCTGAGCGACGTGTATTCCCTGCTATTGACTTTAATCGTTCAGGTACGCGTAAAGAAGATCTAATGACTTCACCTGATGAACTACAAAAAATGTGGATTTTGCGTAAAATCCTCAACCCAATGGGTGAAATTGATGCAATGGAATTCTTAATTGATAAACTTGCCATGACAAAAACTAATGATGAGTTTTTTGAAATGATGAAGCGTTCATAATTCGCTTAATTCCAAAGCATTTTAATTAAAATAATGAAAAAAAGCCGTATTATGTATTGATACGGTTTTTTTATGGCAATATATAACTTATATTGTTAATCAGCGTTAAGGTAACAGTACCAAACCTCGTTAAGGTTATAGAGATTAAATAAAGGAGCCAAATTATGTCTAAACAGCAAATCGGTGTTATTGGAATGGCCGTTATGGGGCGAAACCTTGCACTTAATATCGAAAGTCGAGGATTTTCAGTATCAATTTATAATCGTTCTAAAGATAAGACAGAACAAGTAATGGCTGAACATTCTGATAAACGATTGGTTCCTTATTATAGTATTGAAGATTTTGTTAACTCATTAGAAAAACCACGGCGTATATTAATTATGGTGCAAGCAGGTAAAGGAACAGATGCCGTAATTGATGAGCTGAGACCTTTATTAGATAAAGGGGATATCATTATTGATGGTGGTAATGCTTTCTTTGAAGATACTATTCGTCGTAATAAAATGTTATCCGATGAAGGCTTTAATTTTATAGGAGCAGGTGTTTCTGGCGGTGAAGAAGGTGCATTAAAAGGACCTTCAATTATGCCTGGTGGTCAAAAAGAGGCGTATGAGTTAGTTGCTCCGATTTTAGAAAAAATAGCGGCTAAAGCGAATGGTGAACCATGTGTGGCTTATATCGGTCCTGATGGAGCAGGACATTACGTTAAAATGGCGCACAATGGAATTGAATATGGTGACATGCAATTAATTGCAGAGAGCTATAGTGTACTAAAACATGTTGTTGGTTTAACAAATGATGAGCTTGCCGATGTGTTTGCTGATTGGAATAAAGGCGAATTAGACAGCTATTTAACTGAGATAACAGCGGACATTTTTAAATATAAAGATGAAAATGGCGATTATTTGGTCGATATGATCCTTGATGCTGCTGGTAATAAGGGTACCGGAAAATGGACAAGCCAAAGTGCATTAGATTTAGGTGAGCCTTTATCTTTGATAACTGAATCTGTATTCGCTCGCTATATTTCAGCGATTAAAGATCAGCGAGTAGCTGCATCAAAAGTGCTTAAAGGGCCGGAAAAAGTAGCTTTTACAGGGGATAAACAAACTTTAATTGAAAAAGTACGTAAAGCACTTTATATGGGTAAAATTATCTCTTATGCGCAAGGATTTGCACAGTTAAAAGCTGCATCAGAACATTATAATTGGCAATTAAATTATGGTGAAATTGCAAAGATTTTTAGAGCAGGATGTATTATTAGAGCGCAATTTTTACAAAAAATTACTGATGCTTATACTGAAAATAACAATATTGATAACTTACTGTTAGCACCATATTTTCGTAAAACGGTTGAGGCTTATCAACAATCATTACGTGATGTTATTTGTCTAGCGGTTTCGCAAGGTATTCCTGTTCCTACTTTGTCGGCAGCAATAGCATATTATGATAGCTATCGTTCAGCTGTGCTACCTGCTAATTTAATTCAGGCTCAGAGAGACTATTTTGGTGCTCATACCTATAAACGTATCGATAAAGAAGGTGTGTTCCATACTGATTGGTTAAATATTGAATCTTAATTCTGATTAAGATCTGTTGTTGTATTCGATGTATGAGTGCAAAATCAGTTGCACTCATACAAAATTTATCCATCTTTTATATCCAATCTACCCAAATTTTTCTCAAATTAATCATCGAAAGACTTGCAATTATTAGCGTTGGCCTTGTCAAGCAAATTTATTTTTTAAATAAACTAGAAAAACACAATATATGGTGTATAATTTACTAATATTTACTACATATAGTGTTTTCTAAAGCGATGTGAAAATCCGAGTTTATATCAAAAGGCCCATATTTTAATAAAAAATCAATAGTTTTGAATAGCCACAACAACTATTAAGGTTGATATAAAACTCATGCCAAGCGCTAACTATTAATGAATATTGAGGAGTATATATGCCCGTAGTAATCAAACGTGATGGCTGTCAAACTGCATTTAATGAGGTTCGTATTAAAGACGCTATTATAAGAGCAGCTGTTGCGGCCAATGTTAATGACCCAGACTATTGTGCCTCCGTTGCTCGCGTTGTGACCAATCAAATGATGGATCGTGAAAGTGTTGATATCAATGAAATTCAAAATGTCGTTGAAAATCAACTTATGTCAGGGCCTTATAAAAAATTGGCAAGAACTTATATTGAATACCGACATGATCGTGATCGCGCGCGTGAAGAACGTAGCCGTTTGAATCAAGATATTCGTGGCTTAATAGAACAAAGTAACGTTGCTATTTTGAACGAAAATGCGAATAAAGATAGTAAAGTTATTCCAACTCAACGAGATCTATTAGCGGGTATTGTTGCAAGACATTATGCTAAACAATATTTGTTACCTAAAGATATTTCTCGTGCACATGATTGTGGTGAAATTCATTATCATGATCTCGATTATGCGCCATTTTTCCCAATGTTCAACTGTATGTTAATTGATTTAGACGGGATGTTAACAAACGGTTTTAAGATGGGTAATGCTGAAATTGAGCCACCTAAATCTATTGCAACTGCAACTGCGGTAACCGCTCAAATCATCGCACAAGTCGCTAGTCATATTTATGGTGGTACAACCATTAATCGAATTGATGAAATTCTAGCAAAATTTGTGACTATCAGTTATCAAAAGCATAAAAAAGTTGCAGAAGAGTGGGATATTCCAAATCCTGAAGCGTATGCAGAAAGCCGTACGCAAAAAGAGTGTTATGATGCATTTCAATCTTTAGAGTATGAAGTTAATACACTTCATACTGCAAATGGACAAACGCCTTTTGTTACTTTTGGTTTTGGTTTAGGAACCAGTTGGGAATCACGACTTATCCAAGAATCAATTTTAAAAGTGCGTATAAAAGGGTTAGGAAAAAATCATAAAACAGCAGTATTTCCAAAACTTGTTTTTGCTATTAAAGATGGTATTAACCATAAACAAGGTGATGCTAATTATGATATTAAACAATTGGCATTAGAGTGTGCTAGCAAACGTATGTATCCAGATATTTTAAATTACGATAAAGTTGTTGAAGTAACTGGATCATTCAAAACACCAATGGGATGCCGAAGCTTTTTAGGTGTTTATGAAGAAGACGGACAACAAATTCATGACGGCCGTAACAATTTAGGTGTAATTAGCCTTAATTTACCTCGTATTGCAATTGAAGCAAAAGGTGATGAAGCTCGTTTTTGGGAAATTTTAGATAAACGTTTAAACCTTTGTAAAAAAGCATTGATGACGCGTATTGCTCGCCTTGATGGAGTAAAAGCACGTGTTGCTCCGATTTTATATATGGAAGGGGCGTGTGGCGTTCGATTGAAAGAAGATGATAGTGTTTCTGAAATCTTTAAAAATGGCCGTGCGTCAATTTCATTAGGTTATATTGGTCTACATGAAACACTAAATGCACTATACGGAAACCAAACCCATCCATTTGACAGTGAAACTTTACGCAAAAAAGGTATAGCAATAGTTGAACACTTAGCTAAAGCTGTTGACCAATGGAAGAAAGAAACAGGCTATGGATTTAGCTTATATAGTACACCAAGTGAAAATTTATGTGACCGATTCTGCCGTTTAGATACAGCTCAATTTGGTATTATTCCTGGAGTAACAGATAAAGGTTATTATACGAATAGTTTCCACCTCGATGTTGAGAAAAAGGTTAACCCATATGAAAAAATCGAGTTTGAAAAACCTTATCCAGCAGTAGCTAGTGGCGGATTTATTTGTTATGGCGAGTATCCTAACATGATTAATAATGTTAAAGCATTAGAGGATGTCTGGGATTACAGCTACACTCGTGTACCTTATTATGGCACTAATACCCCGATTGACGAATGTTATGAATGCGGTTATACCGGTGAGTTTTCATGTACTAGCAAAGGATTTGTTTGCCCTAGTTGTGGTAACCATGATTCGTCAAAAGTTTCTGTGACTCGCCGTGTTTGTGGTTATTTAGGAAGTCCTGATGCTCGTCCATTTAATGCCGGTAAGCAAGAAGAAGTAAAACGTCGAGTTAAACATTTGGATAATGGCCAAATAGGCTAAAAAATTAATTTTGTTATTATGAATTATCATCGTTATTATCCTGTTGATGTTGTTAATGGCGAAGGGACTCGTTGTACACTTTTTGTAGCAGGTTGTGTACATCAATGTCCTGGCTGCTATAACAAAAGCACATGGGGAATAAACTCTGGTAAGCCATTTACACAATCACTTGAAGATCAAATCATTAAAGATTTACAAGATACCGAAATAAAACGCCAAGGATTATCACTTTCTGGTGGTGATCCTTTACACCCTAAAAATGTGCCAACCATTTTGAAATTAGTTAAACGAGTAAAAGCCGAATGTGATAATAAAGATATTTGGTTATGGACAGGTTATAAACTTAATGAATTAACCGATGAACAGCAATCTGTAGTGCCATATATTGATGTCTTGATTGATGGAAAATTTGTACAAGATCTCGCTGATCCTAAACTATTATGGCGAGGTAGCAGTAATCAAATTATCCATCGATTCAAATAAATTTATTGTAATTTATGCAGATTTAACAGATAAGAAATCGCTTCACGATAGTTGATTTCGAGATTTTCACTACTTGATGATGTAATATGCAAATCTGTAATTTTTCCATTATCGATTCCATAAACCCAACCATGTAAATTAACCTTTTGACCACGTTGCCATGCTGCTTGAATAATGGTCGAATGCCCTAAATTATAGATTTGTTCAATTACATTGAGTTCACATAAAATATCCATTCTAATATCAGCAGGAAACTTACCAAGTAAAGAACTGTTGCGAAACCATAAATCACGGATATGAAGTAGCCAATTATTAACTAGGCCCAAATCGGGATTTTCAACTGCGGCACGGATACCACCACAATCTAAATGACCACAAACAATAATATCTTCGATTTTAAGTACATCAACTGCGTATTGGACAACTGAAAGGCAATTTAGATCCGTATGAATCACTTGGTTGCCAACGTTCCGATGAACAAACATTTCACCCGGTTTTAGTTTGATAAGCTTTTCTGCTGGAACGCGACTATCGGAACAACCGATCCACAAAAATTTAGGATTTTGCGCAACCGCGAGCTGTTTAAAGAATTCAGGATCTTCCTGTGCTATCTTTTCTGACCATTCATGATTAAAGCGAATTAGATCGTTGACATCAAACATAATGCCTTTTCCTTGTTATATTTCATTTTTTATAAATTAAATTGTTTTGATATGTTGAATTTTACTTTTCATAATTAATTTACGCCACAATGGTGTAGTCAGTATTTTAGCCTTGATAATTTTGCTATAAAGCTTTAAGCGTAATGGAATTGTTTTTTGATAATAACGCTTATTTGGTTTTGCTATACCACTATTTAATATCTTGCTTAAAATCTCTGCGCTATCAAGCGCATAACTAATACCTTCTAATGAGCTTGCGCTGATGAAACCTGCTGCTTCACCGATTAAAAAGATATTTTCATTGCCTGTATAAAAATCTTGGAAGCGATTTGGATAAACCACAAGACATTTTTCAGTTTTTAACGGTTCTCCAAAAATAAACCCTTGCTTTGTTAGCTTTTCTTTCAACGATTCAAAGTGTTGATTCGCGGTTTTTTTGGGGAAAGCACCACCAAAAATGAAATATCCATCTTTAGAAATACTCCACGCATAACAATTTGTTGATTGATTATCAAAAATACATGTATTAAAAGGACGTTGATGTTTTTCAGTAAACCATTGTTGAATAGCAACATATTGTCTGATGGAATGATGAGGATAACGCATTCGTCTAACAATCGAGTTAGCGCCATCTGCACCAACTACATATTTAGCCGTAATTTTGTGTTCGATTTTATTTTCATCGATGTAAGTAACTTGATATCCATCGATTACTCTTCTGATTTCTTTACATAGTGTGTTATGTAAAACATTAACAGTGTTGGGAATTAATGATTTTAACCATAGGTCAAATTTATGTCGGTCAAAACTAACATAACTACGTTGATAATTACGAATAAGTTTGGATTGAAGATCGATCGTTTTAACGCTAAAAATTTGTGGATCAGTCAATATATCAGTAGGTAAATTTAACTTTTGTCGCACAAATGCTTTTTGAGCGTCATCTGCTAATAATCCACCACAAGGTTTATGAAAACCCTCATTACCAGCTTGATGCTTTTTATCTAATGCAATAATTTTAAAAGATGGGTTAAGTAGACGTGCGAGGGTACTACCTGCAGGTCCAAGTCCAATGATAGCAATATCGTAATCCATATTATTGTATTGTTTGATTTATAAGATTGAATATTATCTATTTTACCATACTTCGATAAAATTGTAGTGAATAGGAAAATAAGGAAATTAATCAATTTTAGTAAAAAAAGTTGAGGAACGGGGTTTTTGAAACCTATTTATACTTCTTACTAGTTGATTTAAAAACAAAATTAAGAATTTTTTATTTAATATTTATCTGATTTTGTATGGGATAACAAATTATTTATTGATAATAAATAATTGAAATTATTTTGTTATGGATTGGTGATGACAAATATAGTCACCATATTTTGATAAAATTCATTTATCTATTAGTGAATAACTTTTATAATAATCGCCATTTAAAATGAATAAGAGTTAACAATGGAAAAGTTTCACGTTACAGGCCCAACTTCTTTAAATGGAGAAGTTGTCATTTCTGGCGCTAAAAATGCGGCGCTACCTATTTTATTTGCTGCAATTTTGGCTGAAAAACCAGTTGAATTACAAAATGTTCCCAAGTTAAAAGATATTGATACTACACTGGAACTTCTTGAGCAATTAGGCGTGAAATATCAACGGAATGGTTCTATTCATCTTGATGCAGGTCAGATTGATAACTATTGTGCGCCTTATGAACTTGTAAAAACGATGCGAGCTTCAATTTGGGCTCTAGGTCCTCTTGTTGCTCGATTTGGTCAAGGGCAAGTTTCATTACCAGGTGGATGTGCAATAGGTGCAAGGCCAGTAGACCTACATATTACTGGACTACAACAATTAGGTGCGACAATTACTTTAGATGAGGGGTATGTTAAAGCTACAGTTGATGGTCGTTTAAAAGGCGCTCATATTGTAATGGATAAGGTTAGTGTTGGTGCGACAGTTACTATTATGTGTGCAGCAACTCTAGCTGAAGGTAAAACGATAATTGAAAATGCTGCGTGTGAGCCAGAAATAGTTGATACCGCAAAATTTTTAAATATGTTAGGCGCTAAAATCACTGGTGCCGGTACTATGCGCATTGAAATTGAAGGTGTTGCTAGTCTTGGTGGTGGTGTACACTCAGTCGTTTCTGATCGTATTGAAACTGGAACATTTTTAGTTGCTGCAGCTATTTCACGCGGCAAAATAACTTGTCGTAAAACTGATCCAAGCTTACTTGATGCTGTATTATCAAAATTGAAGGAAGCGGGAGCCAATATTGAAACTGGCGAAGATTGGATTTGTTTAGATATGCAAGGTAAACGAGCAAAAGCCGTTAATATTCATACTGCACCTCACCCAGGTTTTCCAACTGATATGCAAGCCCAATTTTCATTATTAAACATGGTGGCAGAAGGCACTGGAATTATCAAAGAAACAATTTTTGAAAATCGTTTTATGCATGTACCAGAACTTATTCGTATGGGAGCTCATGGCGAAATCGAAGGTAATACTCTGATTACTCATGGTGTTGAGAAACTTAGTGGAACTCAAGTAATGGCAACTGATTTACGTGCTTCTGCGAGTCTAGTTTTGGCTGGATGTATAGCTGAAGGTTCAACAATTGTTGATCGTATTTACCATATCGATCGTGGTTATGATAATATTGAAAATAAGCTGAGAAAATTAGGCGCTAACATTGAACGTGTTAAATAGTTCTATTTTTAACATTTTGTGAAGACAGTTAGTTGATAGGAAGGGGTGTAATATGACAAAGCAAGCATTAGTTTTTTTATCAAATGGCTGTGAGGAAACTGAAGCCGTGACAACAATTGATTTGTTGACACGAGCTGGAATTAAAGTTACCTATGCAAGTATCACTGAAGATAAAATAGTTCAATGTTCTCGCGGTGTCACTATCCTAACTCAAAAAACGTTTTCTGAAGTTAGCGATATTCATTTTGATGCGATTATTTTACCTGGTGGATTAGTTGGAGCTGAAAACTTTCGAGACTCTCAACAATTAATTGAAAAATTAAAGCAATCTCATCAAGCCGGGGTTGTTATTGCAGCTATTTGTGCAACCCCAGCGATGGTTCTTCAACATCATAATTTATTCCCGAATGCATATATGACTGGTTATCCATCAACCAAAGATGCTATTAAAAACTGGAAATCGGATCGAGTTTATTTTGATGTTCAAAATAGAGTTATTACTAGTCAAGGCCCTGCAACTTCAATTGATTTTGCTTTAAAAATTATTGAAGTTTTATTAGACAAAAAGATTGCAGCCGAAGTAGCTGCGCAATTGGTGCTTCCACAAGGGATAGAATCCTACCAATAAATAGGTAACAAATGTCAAAATCACATTTGTATGAAAAATTAATTAAAAAGGCGACATTGAGTGCAGTTTTAATTTCTATTTTCCTTATCATTATTAAATTAATTACGTGCTGGTTCACTGGCTCAATGAGTTTATTTGCATCACTGTTGGATTCAAGTATTGATTTGCTTGCATCTGGGCTTAACTTTTTCTTAGTCGGTTATGCATTAAAACCTGCTGATGATGATCATACTTTCGGTCATGGAAAAGCTGAATCATTAGCCGCATTAGCACAAAGTGCTTTTATTATTGGTTCGGCGACCATTTTATTATTATCAAGTATTAAATCTATTATTCATCCAACTGCAATAGAGTTCCCTTTATTCGGTATTATCGTATCTATGATTTCGGTTGTTGTGACTGCCACATTAGTTTTATATCAAAAGCATGTGATAAAACAGACAAATAGTAAAGCGATTCAAGCAGATATGTTGCATTACTCATCAGATTTGTTTATGAATATCGCAGTTATTATTGCACTATTTTTAAGCTGGTATGGTATTACGTATGCTGATGCCTGTTTTGCATTCTTTATTGCGTTATATATTTTTTATAATGCTTGTAAAATAGCCTATAGTGCAATTCAAGACTTATTAGATAAGGCTTTACCTGAAAGTGATAACCAAAGAATTAGTGAAATTGTCTCTTCTTATTCAAATGTGCGTGGTTTTCATGATTTGAAAACTAGGCAAGCAGGCCCGGTGAAGTTTATACAACTACATCTTGAATTAGATGATGATATGCCATTAATAAAAGCTCATGCAGTTGCTGATACAATCGAAAAACATATCTCTAAAGAATTTGCTCCAGCAACAGTGATTATCCATCAAGATCCGATTTCTGTTGTTCCTCTTGAAACAAATCAGCTGAAAAACTATTCAAAATAGCTTCTAAACTTTATATTGTTAGTTATTTATTATGACTTTATAATAGCCAAAGGTTTATAAATTGGAGTTATTTTTTATGATAAAAAAAATAGGTATTTTAACCAGTGGTGGTGATGCGCCAGGGATGAATGCAGCTATTCGTGGAGTTGTGAGAACTGCGTTAACTGAAGGCTTAGAGGTTTTCGGTATCTATGATGGTTACTTGGGTCTTTGTGAAGATCGCATTGTCAAGTTAGATCGTTCTAGTGTTTCAGATATCATTACCCGAGGTGGAACATTTTTAGGATCAGCTCGATTTCCTGAATTTAAAGATCAAGAAATTAGAAAAAAAGGGATTGCTAATTTAAAGAAACATCAAATTGATGCTTTAGTGGTTATCGGTGGTGATGGTTCATATATGGGTGCGATGCGATTAACTGAAGAAGGTTTTCCATGTATTGGTTTACCTGGCACCATTGATAATGATATCCGAGGAACTGATTACACGATTGGTTATTTTACTGCATTAAGTACAGTTGTTGAATCTATAGATAGATTGAGAGACACTTGTTCTTCACATCACCGAATTTCTGTAATTGAGGTTATGGGGCGAGATTGTGGTGATTTGACATTAAGTGCTTCAGTAGCTGGCGGTTGTGAATTTATGATCATTCCTGAAGTTTCTTATACTAAAGAAGACTTAATTGAAGAGATAAAATTAGGTTTTGCTAAAGGTAAAAAACATGCAATTGTCACTGTTACTGAACATATGTGTGATGTAAACCAATTAGCAAAAGATATTGAAGCAGCAGTACATCATGAAACGCGAGCAACTATCCTAGGCCATGTACAACGCGGTGGTTCACCTGTACCTTATGATCGAATTTTAGGTTCACGTATGGGGGCTTATGCGGTTGAATTACTCATTGATGGTCATGCTGGACGTTGCGTCGGAATTCAAAATGGTAAATTGGTTCATCATGATATCATTGATGCTATCAATAATATGAAAAGACCATTTGATATGGATCTTTACAATACAGCGAAACGTTTATTCTAAATATTGCTCCATTGATAATCTAATAAGATGTGGATAATTGATATACTATGGTTTGATTTTGGTTTATCAATTATTCACTTTATAAGTTTAAAACTATTTTTTTAATAAATTCCAACAAATTTTTCTTTTCTTATTTAATTAATTTCGATGAAAATCATACTAATTGAGGAATTTTATGACATTACAATATAAGCAAGATAACGATCGTTTCTATGTGTGTAATGACAATAATCAAGAAATAGCAGAAATGACGTTTACTCGAATTGGGCAAGATAAAGCAACCATCAATCATACTTATACAGATCCTAATTATCGTGGACAAGGAATAGCAGATAAGTTACTTGAGCTTGTGATAAAAACATTAAAGCAAGAAAAACGTGAAATCATACCTTTATGTTCTTTTGCTGCGAGTAAGCTAGACAACTAATTGTGTTTATATTTGATAAATATTTGTAATTTTTTCAGAAATTTGTCAAGAAATATTTTGTGCATTTTCTAAAATAATACTAGTTTTTATCTTGAA
The DNA here is from genome assembly GCF_026536825.1 of Gilliamella sp. B3367. Taxonomy (NCBI): domain Bacteria; kingdom Pseudomonadati; phylum Pseudomonadota; class Gammaproteobacteria; order Orbales; family Orbaceae; genus Gilliamella; species Gilliamella sp. B3367. Next base: position 1,672 of record NZ_JAFNNJ010000006.1, on the reverse strand, counting down.
ATTTTGTGCTAATGTATAGCAAATTTTCTTTGTTATGTTTTGATAACTGAAATGACAATAGTCAAACCCCAAAAAATTCATTCTATTCATGTATTGCGTGGCGTAGCCATCATTATGATTGTTTTTAGCCATTGTTTAGGTGTATTTAAAAATAGCCATTTAATTGCTAATAGTTATTTATTTTCTTTTTTAAATTTATTTGCTTTTAATTTCACAACATTTTTTGTATTAATTGCGGGGTTTTTATTTCAGCATTTAACTTATAAATATAATGTAAAAGCGTATTATTTATCTAAGTTTAAAACAGTAGTTTGCCCATATATTTCTGTATCGATATTTTGTTTCCTATATTTTCATTACCAATATCTATCCAGTTTACCTATATTTTCGCTAACGGAACCAAGTTCGAGTACTTCAATCATTAAAATGATGTTGACCGGAACCCAGCTTTTACCATTATGGTTTATGCCGATGATTATCATTATTTTCGCAATTAGCCCTTTATTATATAAATGGTCAAAAAAAAGTTTGATTATCGTAGGGTTAGTTTCGATGTTCTGGGTAGTTATGTTCACGAAGCCTGATTATACTCAGCCATTGCTAAATTTATTGCATTATGGACCTGTTTATTTGACGGGAATGATGATAAAGCAAAATTATGAAAAAATTATGAAACTAGTTAAAGATAATTTAGTTTTGGTGATTTTCTTTTTTGGTTTATGCTTTTTTATTCCATTTGCTTATCGCTATGTTGATCATCTTTGTGTTGAAAAACTTTATTACGATACATTACAAAAGATTATTTTATTTATTTTAGCACTTTATTTTTTGGATAGCTTGAACCATAAAAATAATGAAAGTAAAACATTTAAGTTTTTTTCTTTTATGGCAAATGTTAGTTTTCCCATCTATTTTGTTCATGAAATTATCGTAATCCTTTTAGAGGCACAATTACTGAACTCACCTTTTGGATACATTATCAAAACAGATAATGGTGAATTAGCATCACTTGGTGCTATTAGCTTTTTAATATGTACATTAACTATAAGTGTTCTTGTTGCGTATACCATTAAATTAGTATTCAAAGATAAAGCAAAATATTTGATTGGTGGTAATCGTTAATATTTATGATAGTTAAACGAATACTTGATAGAAATTATGTGTTTTTATGGTTCAAAACATATAACAATATGTATATTGAAGCAACGTTTTGATTTTTCGAATTTTTATAGTAACAATTTTTGCTTTATCTAGAGTATATCAATATTGCCGCTGAACAAATAAAAAACAAACGGAATTCTAAGTGTGATTTTTCACTTGCCAAAAAAAAAGAAGTGCCTATAATGCGCATCCACTGACACGGCGTCAGCGAAAGCAGGCGATAATGAAGTTGGTGAACAAGATCAAATTTTTTAAAAAAAGATCTTGACGAATAAAAAGGTGTAGCGTAGTATACGCAGCCTTTGAGACAGCAAACTGAAGCAAGAAATTGTGAAGTTAACTTAAAGCTGTCAGCTCTTTAAAAAGAAGAAACAGACAATCTGTGTGGGCACTTGCGAGACGAAAAATTAAAAGTCTACGGACTCAAAAAATTAAGTCTTGATAAGTGACACTGAAGATTCATTTGAATTATGTCAGAGACAGTTATTGAGCATCAAACTTTAAATTGAAG
>NZ_JAFNNJ010000005.1:0-191609 GCF_026536825.1 Gilliamella sp. B3367 | reverse complement strand
CTTCAATTTAAAGTTTGATGCTCAATAACTGTCTCTGACATAATTCAAATGAATCTTCAGTGTCACTTATCAAGACTTAATTTTTCAGTCCGTAGACTTTTAATTTTTCGTCTCGCAAGTGCCCACACAGATTGTCTGTTTCTTCTTTTTAAAGAGCTGACAGCTTTAAATTTAACTAAACATTTTGTTGTTTTAGTTTGCTGTCTCAAGGGTTGCGTATGTTACTCATTTCACATGTTTACGTCAACCCCTATTTTGCAAAATTTGCGTTTTTTGGATTAAGTGATTGCTTTTTACACAAAGCAACGTCTTATAGGGTTATTTTTAACTGTTTTACGATAGCATCGGCTTTATTTATTGCTTCTTCCACTGTTACAGCACTAGCAAGTGCAACCCCCATTCTACGGCAACCTTCAACTTGTGGTTTGCCAAATAAACGTAAATCAGTATTTGGTTGACTTAATGCGTTATCTAAATTTGTGAACGATACCTGTTTTGATTCACCTTCAACCATTATGACCACAGATGCACTAGCGTGATATTGTTCAATAAGTGGAATAGGCAAGCCTAATATGGCTCTGGCATGTAAGGCAAACTCAGATAGATTCTGGGAAATTAAAGTTACCATTCCGGTATCATGAGGACGAGGCGATACTTCACTAAACCAAACTTTATCGCCTTTAACAAACAGTTCAACACCAAATAAACCGTGCCCGCCTAATGCTTCAGTTATTTTAGTTGCAATATCTTTTGCTTGCTCTAAAGCGTTACAAGACATTTGTTGAGGCTGCCAAGATTCCCGATAATCGCCTTTTTCCTGACGATGCCCTATCGGTTCACAATAAGAAACACCATTGATATGCCTAACTGTTAATAAGGTAATTTCGTAATCAAAGTCGATAAAACCTTCTATAATAACTTTACCGCCACCAGCTCGACCACCTTCTTGTGCATATTTCCAGGCTAATTGAAGATCAGCTTCACTGCGTAATAATGTTTGCCCTTTACCGGAAGAGCTCATCACTGGTTTAACTAAGCAGGGATAACCAATCTCTTTTACCGCATCTTTAAATTCTATTTCGGTTGAAGCAAACCGATAAGGTGAAGTTGGTAGATTTAGTTGTTCAGCAGCAAGGCGACGAATCCCTTCTCTATTCATGGTTAACGCTACTGCTTTTGCAGTAGGAATAACCGTAAATCCCTCTTGCTCTAACTCAACTAAAGTTTGCGTTGCAATGGCTTCAATTTCAGGAACAATAAAATCCGGTTTTTCCTGTTCAATAATTTTTCTCAGTTCATTACCATCTAGCATATTAATAATATGATAACGATGAGCAACTTGCATTGCTGGTGCATTAGCATAGCGATCAACAGCAATAACTTCACAACCAAACCTTTGTAGCTCTATCACAACTTCTTTAGCCAATTCACCTGCGCCACACAGCATAACTTTGGTTGAAGTGGGTGATAACGGCGTCCCTAATTTAGCCATAATGTCCTCATACTCAGTTAACTATTTTTAATATCCTAAAAACAAAAAATCGGGAAAACGCACCCGATTTTTATTTACAATTACGCTTGATAAGGATCACGTAGAATCATGGTTTCGCTACGATCCGGACCTGTTGATATAATATCAATTGGTGTTTCGGTTAATTCTTCAATTCGTTTGATATAGGATTTGGCTGCTTGTGGTAAAGCATCATAACTTTTAATACCAAACGTTGACTCGCTCCAACCAGGCATAGACTCATATACAGGTTTTACTAAACTCCAATCTTCAGCAGCAGCTGGTGCATTTTTGATGACATCACCATTTGGTAATTGATAACCAACACAGATTTTGACTTCTTTAAGACCATCTAAAACATCAAGTTTAGTTAAACAGAAACCAGAAACTGAATTTAGTTGTACGGCTTTTCGTACAGCAACCGCATCAAGCCAACCAGTACGACGACGACGACCAGTTGTTGCACCAAATTCATTACCTTGTTTGCAAAGATATTCACCCACATCATCAAATAATTCAGTTGGGAAAGGGCCTGCACCGACACGAGTAGAGTAAGCTTTAACAATACCTAAAACATAACCAACATAACGAGGACCAAAGCCTGATCCTGTTGCTACACCGCCAGCAGTAGTATTTGAAGAGGTAACAAAAGGATAAGTACCATGATCAATATCAAGTAAAGTACCTTGCGCCCCTTCAAACATGATTCTTTCGCCTTTTTTCCGAGCATCTTCTAATAGCGTCGGAATATCTGCAATCATAGCCACTAAAATATCTGCAATCGCTAATGTGTCATCAAGGACTTTTTGATAATCAACCGCTTCAACTTTATAGTAATTTACTAATTGAAAGTTATGGTATTCCATAACTTCTTTCAATTTTTCAGCAAATGCTTGGCGATCACGTAAATCACCAACACGCAATCCACGACGAGCGACTTTATCTTCATATGCAGGACCGATACCTCGACCTGTAGTGCCTATCGCTTTATTTCCACGTGCTTTTTCTCGAGCTTGGTCTAATGCTATATGATAAGGCAATATTAAAGGACATGATTCTGAAATTAGAAGTCTCTCTTTAACAGGGATACCATTTTCCTCAAGCTCTTTCATCTCTTTCATAAGAGCATCAGGACAAAGCACAACGCCATTTGCGATGATGCTAATGACATCATTACGTAAAATACCTGATGGAATTAAATGTAATACTGTTTTTTCACCATTAATAACTAAGGTATGGCCAGCATTATGTCCGCCTTGATAACGTACCACATATTTTGCTTTTTCTGTGAGTAAATCAACAACTTTTCCTTTGCCTTCATCACCCCATTGTGTACCTAGCACAACAACATTATTACTCATAGTTTATTTACTCATTGTATTATTTGTTAGACTTTAGTTTCATATATTGGAAAAATTCACTATCAGGACTAATGACCATAACATCATTACCTGTAAAACTTTGTTCATAAGCTTTCAGACTACGAATAAAACTAAAAAATTCAATATCTTTACCAAAAGCTTCTGCATAAAGTTTAGCTGCATTTGCATCACCTTCACCACGAATAGATCGAGCTTGGCGCTCAGCTTCCGATATTATTTTAGTTTTTTCAAATGTAGCTTTAGCTCTTATTTCTTCAGCTTTTTTAACACCTTCATATCGTTTTTCACGCGCAATAATATCACGTTCAGCTCGCATGTTAGCATAAATTGATCCCGACACTTCAGCAGGGAAATTGATTTGTTTGATTCGAACATCGATCACAACTACCCCAAAGGACCTCAAACTGGCTTTACTATTTTCAGGATCCTTTTTCGCATCATTGACCAATTTATCGATTGGTAAATTTTCTTCTACATCTTGCGGTGAACCATTTAATGCATCTTTAACACTTGCCATTAATGAATTTCTTGATTTGGTATCAGCATTAGTATCATTAATGATATCTCGGTTACTTAATTTACCTATTTCAGAACGCAAACGACCATTTAAACGAGCCAAGATTAAGTCATTAACATCATTACCACCAGCAATAGTTTCATAATAACGATTAAAATCTACAATTTTCCATTGCACAAAATAATCGACTATTAACTCTTTCTTATGAACGTTAAAAAAGCGCTTTTCGTTATTATTATTTGAGCTATTAGTGGTTTGTATTTTAGCGTCGATTATTTTAATGCTATCAACAAGAGGCATTTTAAAATGGAGACCCGGTTGAGATAACCCAATAATCTTATTAAAACGTAAAACCACACCACGCGTGCCTTCTTCAATCACATAAACACTTGAATAAAGCCCAACAATTAAAATTAAAACTATAGGAATCAATAATTTTCGCATTTTTCTCTCCTTATCGACCCATAGCTCGGTTACTTCGATTAATAGAACTATTATTTTGAGTTGCAGTGTTATGAGTGTTATCAGTTGTAGCGTTTTGTGCTTCATTGTTATTTTGAGAAGTACTATCAACTGTTTCTGAAGCTGCTGGCGGGTTGTTATTGCCATCACTACTTAAATTTGATAAGTTTGCTGATTCAGGTTCAATTTTATTTTTCATTAATTTTTCTAACGGCAATACCAATAAGTTACCACTCTTATCATTAACAATCACTTTTTGGGTTTTAGTTAATACTTTTTCCATTGTTTCAATATATAAACGATCTTTAGTAATTTCAGGCGCTGCTTTATATTGTGGTAATAATTTTTCAAACCGTGCAACATCACCAGCTGCTTCTAATTCAACTTGTACTTTATAAGCATTTGCATCTTCTAAAATAGTGGCAGAACGACCTTCCGCTTGCTGAATTAACTGCACTTTATATGCTTCAGCTTTTTTTATTTCCCGCTCACTATCATTTTGAGCTCGAATAGCATCAGCATAAGCATCTTGCACTTCGACAGGAGGACGCGCTACTTGGAAGTTAAGATCGACAATAGTAATACCCATATCATAATGAGAAATAACATTGATGAGTTCTTCTTTTGTACTGTTCTCTAGAACTGAGCGTCCATCTGAAATAATTGCATCAATATTAGAGCTCCCGATAGATGTTCTAAGCGCACTATCTGCTGCTTGACGCAAGCTATCTTCAACATTAGTTACATTAAATAAATATTTGATAGGATCACTAATTCGATATTGAACATTCATTTCAACAAAGACTAGATTTTCACCGTTATAACTAGTCGTTATAATATCACCCTGAACATTAAAGTTATAAGTTCCTTGGGTATCTACTTTATAAACTGTATCAATAAATGCTGGATTCCAATTTAAACCAGGTTGGATAATTTCAGGTTGAACTTGTCCAAAACGAGTTATTACACCTCGTTGGTTTTGGTTGATGGTATAAAAACCACTTACCCCCCAAATCAAAGCAAGCACTAAAATCATCGACATAATAATTTTAGAAGAATTCAAGTTAATATCTGAGGAACCTCGATTATTACTTGATCCACCTTTTTTTAAGAGATCTTTAATTTGATCAAATATTCCTCCCGACGAAGAATTGGAAGGTTTTTTGTTATTTCCCCATGGGTCGTTATCTTGTCCGTTATTGCCGGGCTGATTCCACGCCATATTTTATATGCTCCATTTAACAATTAGTTGTTATTTTGCGTATTGATTAAGTATAACAGATCTGGCTCTTGTTTACAGAGGCGATTCCATTCAATTAAAGGTATTCTTATATTTAGGTGAAAACTCCCATCATCTTCAATGACTTCATTCTCCACTGCATTTAATTTATATAGCCGACTTCTAAGTTTAGCTAAATAAGGAGGTAAGTTTAATTGGCAAACTTGAATTTGCCCAGAGAGCCTCTCTTTTAATGCGGTAAATAAAAGATCTAATCCTAAACTATTTTGAGCTGAAATCCAAACGCGAATTGGTACACCATTTTCGTCCCGATCAATACTCGGTTCCTTACCTTCTATTAAATCAATTTTATTCATCACTAACAAAGTAGGAATATCATGTGCATCAATTTCCAGTAATACCTCATCAACGGCATGAATATTATCTAATATATTAGGATCAGCTGCATCAACAACATGTAATAGTAGTGATGCTTCCTGTGTTTCTAATAAAGTTGCTTTAAAAGCAGCAATAAGATCATGTGGTAAATGACGTATAAATCCGACTGTATCAGCTAAAACAACCTCTCCAACATCTTCAACATTAATGCGTCTTAAAGTCGGATCTAGCGTTGCAAACAATTGATCGGCAGCATAAACTTCAGCATTAGTTAATGCATTAAAGAGAGTCGATTTACCAGCATTTGTATAACCAACTAATGATACCGTTGATAAATCTGCTTTACTTCTAGATTGGCGATTTTGATTGCGCTGTTTTTCAACTTTAGCAAGTCTTGATAAAATTAATTGAATACGATGGCGAATTAATCTTCTATCAGTTTCTAACTGAGTTTCACCAGGTCCACGAAGGCCAATTCCACCTTTTTGGCGTTCTAAATGAGTCCAACCACGAACTAATCGAGTAGATAAATATTGCAATTGTGCTAATTCAACTTGTAATTTACCTTCATGTGTTCTAGCGCGCTGAGCAAAAATATCGAGAATTAATCCAGTTCTATCTACTACGCGACATTCACATAATTGCTCAAGATTGCGTTCTTGGGTCGGTGTTAAAGTATGATTAACTAAAATGACTGAAGCATTAAGTTCTTTTACTTTATCGGCGATTTCTAATGCTTTTCCTTCACCAATAAAATATTTAGCTTGTGGGGACTTTTTTGAGGTTGTCACAATATCGAGAATTTCAATTTGAGCAGAAGAAACAAGCACTTCAAACTCTTTTAAATCCTCGATATCGCTTTCTTGAGGGAAGAATACATGGACTAATAAGGCAGATTCACCACCTTTATATCGCTCAAACAATCACATTCTCCACCCAACTAATTAGCTTTCGCTGTCCTCTTCAGGTTGTGATATCAATCCAGAAATTGATCTTGATGGTACCACAGTTGAGATAGCGTGCTTATATACCATTTGGCTAACAGTGTTTTTTAATAAAATAACAAACTGATCAAATGATTCAATTTGTCCTTGTAATTTAATACCGTTAACTAAATAAATAGATACAGGAATATGCTCGCGACGAAGCAAATTTAAATAAGGATCTTGTAATGACTGCCCTTTTGACATGAGTTTATCCTTTAAGATGAAATAAAAATATAAAGATAAAATAAGTTTACAATCAACATAATAATTTAATTGATCGCAATATAAAATACTTATGTAGTATTTACCAAAATAACATAAAAAACTCAGCTCTTAAACTAATCAACAGTAATTTATGCACAAATAACTAAAAATTTAATAAATTAACGAAATTTATACAAACAAGTAACCTTAATCGTTAAGAAAAGTAGAAATTTTTTTAAGAAATGAAAAAATTTAGCGTATTATAATAACCAATAGAAAAAATACCAAAAACTATTACTACTATTTGTAACTTAAAAAATCTGATTAAGAACTGAATCTATATTATCATTATTTAACCATGTTATCGATTGTTTCCAACCTCTAAGCCATGTAATTTGCCTTTTTGCTAATTGGCGAGTAGCACAAATTCCTTTAAAAACCATTTCATCATAACTGGTATCGCCATTTAAATATTCCCACATTTGACGATACCCTACGCAACGTATAGAAGGTAGATTTAAATGAAGATCGGGTCGCTGCATAAGTTTTTTTACTTCATCTTCAAAGCCTTGATCTAGCATTTGTAAAAAGCGTTGTTCAATTCGTTGATGTAATTCTGCTCTATCTTCCGGCATGATAGCTAATTGCATAATATCATAAGGTAATGCATCACCACTTTCTTTAGTTAATTCAGTTAAACTTTTACCAGTAATAAGATAAACCTCTAATGCTCGATTAAGGCGTTGTGGATCATTGGGATGGATTCGCTGAGCTGATACAGGATCAACTTTTTTTAACTCCTCATGAATCGCTTGCCAACCTAATCGATTTGCTTTTTCCTCAATTTGATCGCGAATATCACTATTTGCCGCAGGAAGAGGAGAAAGTCCTTCAATTAACGCCTTAAAATACAACATTGTTCCACCAACTAATAATGGCGTTCGGCCATTACTTAATGATTTTTCTATTTCTACAATCGCATCATGCCTAAAGTTAGCAGCAGAATAACTTTCTGCAGGGTCACAAATATCAATAAGTTTATGTGGATATTTAAGTTGTTCTTCTTTAGTTGGTTTTGCACTGCCAATATCCATACCTCGATAAATAAGTGCGGAATCAACACTAATAATATCTATAGGATACTTGTCGTAAAGCGCCATGGCATAAGCAGTTTTACCCGATGCGGTTGGCCCCATTAACGAAATAATTTTTGGTTTATTCATGATAAAATTGATTGTGAAAAAGATTGAAGATCAATCGGATATAAAAAGCTATCTTGTTGTAATAAATTAATATCTATCTGTTCTAATTGTACTAATAACTCGATAGCTTTAGTTACATTCCAATTTTCAACAGAATCATCTCCACAATTTTCAACCAACCAAGCTATAATTTGCGTTGGATCGAGCACATCCTTACCGGATGATAAAAGAAACGAAATTAAAGTTGGTAATAATTTTTGCCAATTTGTATTTCTTAACATTTTTGGCACATTATGCAAATGCAATTTTGCTTTATCAATATAAAAATCAAAGCCTAAAAACTTCAATTGTTCTTGATAATCATTTAATACTTTTTGTTCTTTCTTATTAATCAAAATTGTCAATGGAATGAGTAATCTTTCTGACTCGTTAGATAATAATTTAACTGAATTTACTTTCTGTTGAGCAACCGACAACTTCATTAACATGAACTTTTGTTGATTATTTTCTGATTTTTCAATTAAGGCTATATCTGGTTGAATAACCGTTAATACTTTACCAAATTGTACTAGTGAAGATCTATCAATTTGCTGATGTAGTGATTGCAAAGGTACATTTCGTTTAGGAAACAATCCCTCAATAACCGCTTGTTGTGGTGCAGTTATAGAACTATCATCATCCGATAATTCAAAAGATTTTAAGAGCGTTTTTTCTATTGCTCCTTTTAACTTAGTATCAACCAATTGCCCATATAGTCTATTTTCTTTAACATGATTAATTGCTTTTTTAGGTAATGCGCTAGTTGGTGAATAAGTTTTATTCTCAGTTTTATTATTAAAAATATTCTCACCAGCTGCTTGCCGATTCGGCATCATTAGCACATTTTCGTCATTGGCAAGTTGTTGGTTTGACTCAAGCGCCATGACAATAGCTTGATAAACAAAGTCATGCACCAATCTTGCTTCATGAAAACGCACTTCATGCTTAGCTGGGTGAACATTCACATCAATTTGTTTAGGGTCGATCTGTAAAAAAATGACATAACTCTGTTGTTCATTAGTCCGGCTACTATAAGCTTGACGCAAAGCATGATTAATTAATTTATCTTTTATTACCCGCCCATTAACATAAAAATATTGCAACTCACTCACTTCACTGCTACTTACCCATCCTTGGATGAATAAATCATTATGTTGCCAATCTAATTTTATTGCTTTTTGAACAAATGTACGTCCACAAACCAATTCAACACGTTTTTCAAGAAGTGATTCTCGATACTGTTTGACGAGTTTCCCATTGTGCTGCAAATTAAAAGTAATATCAGGTCTAGCAAGTGCAATTCGACGAACAAACTCCTCAATATGCATAAATTCTGTTTTATCAGTTTTAAGAAAGCGACGTCTAGCAGGCGTATTGTAAAACAGATCAAGAACTTCAACCGTCGTTCCAACAGGATGTGCAGCCGGTTTAATTGTTGGTTTCATTTCACGGCCTTCAGCATAAACTTGCCATGCCTCAGACTGATCGGCTGTGCGTGAAGTTAAGGTTAACCGAGCAACAGAACTGATACTTGCCAGCGCTTCACCACGAAACCCCAAACTCATTATGGTATCTAAATCATCCAACGTATTAATTTTGCTGGTTGCATGGCGAGCTAAAGCTAATGCCAATTCATCTTTAGCAATACCATTACCATTATCACGAATACGAATTAATTTACTGCCACCTTGTTCAATATCAATATCAATTTGAGTACTACCAGCATCAATACTGTTTTCAACTAACTCTTTGATCACCGATACTGGTCGTTCTACCACTTCTCCGGCAGCGATTTGGTTAGCTAATTGAGGAGATAATATATGAATAGCCATTAATGCTGTTTTCCAAATTTAGGGTTCTGTTTGACATAATTTTTTATACCTTGATAAATCAATTTAGCAATTTTATCTTGGTGGGCATTACTTGCTAACAAACTTTCTTCAGTTTCGTTAGTAATAAATCCAACTTCAATTAATATTGAAGGGATATCAGGTGAACGCAATACACCTAAACTTGCATGTTCAGGCCTATTCTTATGCAATTTAATAACACCTTTCATCTCTTTTAAAACCTGAGTTGCTAATTCATAGCCAACCTGCTGTGAATATGAAAACTGTAAATCTAATACTGCTTGGCTTAAATTTTGGTCATGATCATCACTTAATGCGTCACCTGCACCACCTAATAATTGCGATTGTTTTTCATCTTGTTCAAGCCAGCGCCCCAATTCTGTATCCGCTCGCTTAGTAGATAATACCCAAACTGATGCACCAGACGCGCTACGATTAGGTGCGGCATCTGCATGGATAGAAATTAATAAGTTTGCTTTACTTCTACGGGCAATATCAGAACGTTGAGGAACAGAAATAAAATTGTCTGTGCTACGCGTTAATACTCCTTTAAAATTAGGATCTTTATTCAATAAATTAGTTAATTTTTTTGCTATCGAAATAGTGACATTTTTTTCGTATAACTTATTTTTACCAACGGCACCAGAATCCTTACCACCATGACCAGCATCAACAGCAATGATAACTTGTGAAGCATAAACTGAGCCACAAAGCAGTAATAATATAAAAAAAGTGAGTATTTTTTTCATTTTTTTCGCTAATTTTATTGGTTAATAATAGCTTGCCCTTTTTCACTGTTTGCTTGTAAACAAACTGTGCGTTCAAGCGCCAAATAAGCCAAATGAATTTCAATATCAGCAGGAGGTAAAATACCTTCAGCCTGCATAGGCCACTCAATTAAACAAATTGATTTCGATGAAAAATATTCACGAATCCCCATAAACTCTAACTCTTCTGGATCAGCTAATCGATATAAGTCAAAGTGATATACTGAAAACATATCAAATTGATAAGGTTCAACAAGAGTATAAGTCGGACTTTTAACATTTCCGACATGTCCGAGCTGCTGCAAAAAGCCACGGCAAAATGTTGTTTTACCAGCACCAAGATCGCCTATCAGATAGATAACAATTGCACTATCATGATTAGACAAATATTTTAAACACTGCTCAGCCAATTGTTGACCAAACAAAATTGTTTCTTGTTCATTGGCTAAAATAATGGGTTTCATGACGAATTCTTTGCTCAATAAATAGTCCTTATTATATACTAATAAAGATGTACCAAGTAAAATTAACTCTAATTTATATCAAAAAAAGTTGAGGAACGGGGTTTTTGAAGGGGAATTTAAAGGTAAAAGGAACAAATGCTACATACCATCACAACAAATAACCAATCAACAATTGATCCAACGCTAATTTCAGCGCAAGATGCAGTACTTTTCTGGCAAAATGGCGTAATTATAGCTTGTCAAAATAATCCCATATTGAAGGCTATTTTACAAAATACCCAAAATTGTTTTGTGCTTGATAATGATATTAATGCTCGTAGTTTAGCTTCACTAATAGATCCAAGAGTAAAAATAATCAGTATGCAGCAGGTTGTTGATTTAACTGTTAACTATTTCCCACAAATGAATTGGGAGTAATTTGACTAATTATCTTAAACCAGTATTTATCTTAATATCACTGCTACCATCTTCAATTTGCAAATAGGCTTACCTCAGTTTAATATAATTTTTAACAATAGTTGGTAAACATACAAAATTTAATGGCAAACTTATTAAGTCTTTTAGAAATCAATTCATTATTAAAAAAAGGTGAAGTGGTTGCTTATCCAACTGAAGCTGTTTTTGGTTTAGGTTGTGATCCCGATTGTGAATCAGCAGTTTTTAAATTGTTAAAATTAAAACAACGTTCTGTTGAAAAAGGTTTAATTTTAATTGCGAGTCACTATGAACAACTGATCCCTTATATTGATCAATCGGCTTTGACTCAAGTTCAAAAACAGATGGCTATTGATAGTTGGCCCGGTCCTAATACTTGGGTTTTTCCGAAAAATATTAATACACCAAATTTTTTGAGCGGAAAATATCATTCTATCGCCGTTCGCGTTACTGATCATCCATTAGTATGTAAACTTTGTGATTTATTTGGTAAGCCATTAGTTTCGACCAGTGCCAACCTTTCTGGTCATCAATCTTGTAAAACAGCAATAGAAGTTGCAAACCAATTTGGTCAATTTTTTCCAATTTTAGATGGTAAAACCGGTGAGCGTTCACAACCATCAATCATCCGGGATGTCCAAACTGGCACTATCATTCGACAAGGATAATATTATGCAAAATTTATACATTGGCGTAATGTCAGGTACCAGTATGGATGGTGTTGATATTGCATTAGTTGATATTACTGATGGGAATATTACTTCGATTGCTAGTGATTGCTACCCAATGCCAACTGATATTAAAAGCCAATTATTAACGCTTTGTAATAGTAAGCAAACTACATTACAAGCGCTCGGTGAGCTTGATCACCAACTTGGTATGCTTTACGCAAAAAGCATTGATCAGTTTATAAAGCAAAATCATATTGATAAAAAACAAGTTAAAGCCATCGGTTGCCATGGGCAAACTATTTATCATTCTCCTAATAGCCAACATCCCTTTACTATGCAAATTGGTGATGCCAATATCATTGCTGCTAAAACAGGCATTACAACAATTGCTGATTTTCGTCGTAAAGATATGGCTTATGGTGGCCAAGGAGCACCATTAGTTCCGGCCTTTCACAAAGCGATATTCTTAAATCCGTCAATTAACTGTGTTGTTTTAAATATTGGTGGTATTAGCAATATTTCCGTTCTAATACCAGGCCAACCTGTAATTGGTTATGACACTGGGCCAGGCAATGTTTTACTTGATAGTTGGATAAATAAAAATCTAGGGAAAAATTATGATAAAGACGGCTTATGGGCTAAATTAGGAAAAGTTGATCAAAGTTTATTAAATACGTTATGTGATGAAAATTATTTTCAACTACCAGCCCCAAAAAGTACTGGTAGAGAATTATTTAACTTAACTTGGCTTAACCAAAAACTCAGTAACTTCAATCTAAACGCTCAAGATATTCAAGCAACACTCGTTGAATTTACTGCTACCACTGTTGCTCATGAGATTAATAAATTATCAATAAATGCTCATTTACCTTGTCAATTGCTAGTTTGTGGCGGAGGGGCAAAAAATCCTCTGATTATGAATCGATTGTCAGCATTATTACCAAAATGGGAAGTTTTGACCACAGATGTGAAAGGGGTAAACAGTGACGATATGGAAGCGATTGCTTTCGCTTGGCTTGCATATTGTAGGATGAATAATATTCCATCTAATATTCCAGAAGTCACTGGAGCAAACCAAGCGGTAAGCTTAGGAGTTATTTATCAATAATAACCTTTAATCTGATAATTTTGATTGCTTATTATAACCAATTAGTTCAGATATTTTAGCGGCAGCTTGGCTAATTTCACCGACAAGTTTAGCTTCATCTTCTGCTGTATTACATCTAAAGATAGAGGTAGATAAACTTAAAGCTGCAATAATATTACCTAAACGATTATAAATTGGCACTGCAAAACAACGTAAACCAAGCTCTGATTCTTCATCATCTTTGCCATAACCTAAACGTTTAACTTCATCAAGTTCAGCAAAAAATGCCTCTTTATTAGTGATTGTTTTAGGTGTGTATTGAACAAAATTAATGCCGTTTACTAAACTTTTTTTGCTTTCATCATCTAACCAAGCCAATAAAACCTTACCTAATCCACTGGCATGTACAGTTGCTTGATTACCAATTTTAGAGGTTAAACAAAGACTATACTGTTCAGATGCCACTTTATTAATATAAATAATTTGGTCACCTTCACGAACGGCTAAATGGATCGTTTCTTTAGTTTTATCCCTTAGCTTTCTCATTTCTAAATCAGCAATAGCTAAAAAGTTTTGGTGATAAAGTACACGGTTGCCTAAATCAAGTAATTTTAAATTAAGAGAATATTTATCTGAATCTTCTTCTTGATTAACATAACCTAATGATTTCATGGTTTGTAAAAAACGATAGGCTGTGCTTTTGGGCATCATTACTTTTTGCGATAATTCTGATATAGCAATGTCTTTAGATTCGGATAAAGCTTCTAAAATTCCGAAAACTTTTAAAACCGAAGCAACCGATTCTGGTGAGCTATCATTCATTATTAGCACATCTCCTTACTAAAAATTAGTCATTATTCTATTATTAAATGATCAACTAGAACAAATCAAAATTATCGAAAGTATATCATAATTAATAATGAACTAGCTATTTTATAAAAAATCTAATCTTTGAGGAGTAAACATATCAAGCAAAACGCCAGCTTGTTTGCAAACACAACCATGTTCAATATTGGGTTTTTTATATAATGTATCACCAGCACGAACAATCTTAGTCTCATCACCGATAGTAAATTCAAATTCACCAGACAAAACATAGGTTAGTTGTTCATGTGGATGATGATGCATCGCACCAATTGCGCCAGTTTCAAAATGAACTTCAACCGCCATCATATTACCATCATGAGCTAAAATTTTACGTTTAACCCCATTTCCTAAATCAATTAATTCAATATCTGAATTAAAACAAAACATGACATTACTCCTAAATTTATAAAAAAACAGAGATAATAAATAATATCCTTTTATTTTATTATCTCTTAAATTATATAATTTTTAACCTTATTTTATTAAGGTTGTTTACCGATATAAGCTAAAATACCACCATCAACATAAAGAATATGGCCGTTAACAAAATTTGATGCTTCCGATGCTAAAAATACTGCTGCACCAGCTAAATCATCAGGAGTCCCCCATCGGCCTGCCGGTGTTTTAGCAATAATGAACTGATCAAATGGGTGACGAGAACCATCTGCTTGTTTTTCACGTAATGGCGCAGTTTGAGGAGTGGCAATATAACCTGGACCAATACCGTTACATTGAATATTGGCATGACCAAATTCAGAACAGATATTTTTGGTTAACATTTTTAAACCACCTTTAGCCGATGCATAACCAACAACCGTTTCACGGCCAAGTTCACTCATCATTGAACAGATGTTGATAATTTTGCCACTTCCTTTTTTGATCATTGAAGGAAGGACTGCTTTTGCCATAATAAATTGACCTGTTAAGTCGATATCAATAATTTTACGATAATCAGCCGCACTTGTTTCAAGCATTGATTTGCGTTGAATAATACCAGCATTGTTGACTAAAATATCAATCACACCATGTTCTTTTTCAATTTGAGCAATCGATTTTTCAACAGCAGCTTCATCCGTAATATCAAATAGATAGCCATGGGCATCAATACCAGCTGCTTTATAAGCATCAAGTCCTTTTTGTAAATTTTCAGGCACGACATCATTAAATACGATTTTCGCTCCGGCACCGGCTAATGATTTTGCTATCTCAAAACCGATGCCATAAGAAGCGCCCGTTACCAGCGCTATTTTATTGTTGAGTGAAAATTTATTTAAAATCGACATAATTATATTCTCCGTTATAGTTATGATAGACAAAAAGGTCTATCACATTTCTTCTAATATGTTAGCTGGCACTTTGGTTAAATAAAGTGCAGGTTCATCTTGTGCATCACATGAATATAAAACGTATTTATTATCAGGTGAAAATGATGGATGAGGGTGAGTAACTTGACGATCACCATCTAAAACTCGCCATGTACTATTATGCTTAACCAACTTATGAGCTGTTTTTGTTTTAGGTGCTAAAATATAAAGCCATGGATCATTTTCAATTTTATAGCCACTTGTATCAATTACATCAACAGGACTGCCTGTTCCATCACCAATATAAAGTGTGCCATCAAAATTACTCATTAAGTGCGAACAAGCTGGCATCTCCATGATTTCTTTATCTTCATCAGTTACCGGATTATAAAGACGAATATATCGTTCTTGTTGCCCTTTCATATAAGATACATAAGCTAATCCAGAACCATCTGGAACCCAAAATTCATGAGTGCAACTTTCACCAGGTAAATTATCATGCGCTTTTCGTTCATTTTTACCATCACGATCAACCAACCAAATTCTTGCATCAACTAAATCATGAGGACCTTCATGGCAAAATGCGATAGTTTTATCATCAAAAGGTCTAAAAATTGGGTGACCTAACCATACATTCTGATCAATAACTGTTTTAGCTACACCTGTTTCAATATCAATCTTGATTAAACGGCAGTGTGGATTCTTATCATAAAATGCTTTAAATATTGTCCAATCGGTAAGTGGCGTCCAATCTTTTTTATCAATTTCAATTCCAACAATTTCATTACAATCACTATTAGCAACCCATGTGCCATAACCAACCCATTCATCAGGAACAGTATAAACATTTTTTTCTTCTAACGTTTCAAGATTAACTTGTTGTAAGTTGCGTTCATTTTTAACATAGTATAAAAATTTATCATCTGGTGATAAAAAACCACCAAAAGTATTATCGCCAGGTCCTTCAGTAAGTTGTTTTGCTGTTTGTTTTTCAATATCGAGTAAATAATAGTTACGATGAGTATCAAATTCACCAGCAAAAAGTAATTTTTGACCATCATTGGTAAAACATTTTTGATAAAAATAATTACGGTGGCATAAAATACCTTCTGGCGTTAACCGAATAATTTCATTTTTTGAATCTTCATCTGTAAATGATGAATATGATAGCCTTACGATATTCCCCTTAGCCATATGAACTCCCTGAATATAAATATAATTAAATGTTTAAAAGATTTTCATTTATTAAATATAGTAATATAAAAATTAAGACGTTTTTGTGACTTTCATCACATTGCAATAAATTTATTAAAACATCGTTTTATTTTAGTTAAAAAAATTGATATATTTTTGGGTAGGATTATAATGAAAACGAAATGTACTAATATGCAATTAGTTATTATTTCTATCAAAATAGAGGAAAATCATGAAAATAGCACTAATGAACGAATTTAGCCAAGCTGCTAAAAATCCAATTATTTTAAATGAATTAAAAAACGCAACTGAGAAATATGGACATACTGTTTTTAACGTTGGCATGGATGGCGACAATGATAAAAAATTAACTTATGTTCATTTAGGTATTATTAGCGCTATTTTATTAAACAGTAAAGCCGTTGATTTTGTTATCACAGGTTGTGGAACAGGACAAGGCGCATTAATGGCGTTAAATGCATTCCCTGGTGTTAACTGTGGTTATTGTATTGAACCTACTGATGCTTATTTATTTGCACAAGTAAATAATGGTAATGCGCTATCACTTGCTTTTGCTAAAGGCTTTGGTTGGGGTGCAGAACTCAATGCTCGTTATATTTTTGAAAAAGCATTTGATGGCGAAAAAGGATTGGGTTATCCACCTGAGCGTCGTGAATCTCAAAATGCTAATGCTGTAATTTTAAATGATATGAAAAATGCAGCAGGAAAAAGTTTAATTGATGCATTGAAATCAATTGATCAATCATTACTTAAAGATGCGATCAGAGGTGAGCGTTTCCAAAAATGTTTATTTGAAAATAGTCAAGATCCTGAAATAACCAATTACATCAAAAGCTTACTAGCTTAATTTAGAGTTTACTAAATCCTTCAATTTTGTGCCATTTCAACTTAACTGGTGAAATGGCTCAATTCACTATTTTTAATCGTTTCTAACTTAATAGAATAAATTCTAATGTATTTTTCATTAACAAATGATTAAACCGATTTAATTTAAAAATAGAGGAATGAGATTGCTGATTGAAAAGATTAAAAGTGCTAAATCTTACTAGATCTAGCACTCTATTATTTTAATTATTTAGCTTTATTTTTTTCGATTAGCGTTTTTAGCTCTTTTGGTAACACTATATTACCGTTTTTATCTCGAGTGATTTTAAAGTCACTATTTCCTTTCCATAATTGATTGCTGGTTACAGATTTAAAATCTTTACTTTTAATCTGTGGTCCAAATGAATCTTTTATCGCTGATTGCCAGCTATCACGAATAGAATAATTGTGTTCAAAAATGACCACTGGTTTTAAAAATTCATAAGGATTAGCACGTAAAATATAATTATACCTCGCACTATTGATCGAAATATTATTATTCATGATATAAGAACCAGTATTAAAATTATCAGTAAAGCCATCCATATTATTATTTAAGGAAATTGAATTGATAATTTTATGATTTACCGGTTGACCTTCTGCTCCTAATTTAAAGCCATTACCTATACTCCCTTTAGCAATATTGGGTTTTGAAAAAGGAAAACCGTTTGAATATGTAACAGAACTATCAATTAATACCGGATCATTTGGGCCATCTTCAATCTTGTTATAAAGATCGAAACCATCATCAGTATTATTATGAGCAATACACCCTCTAAATACATTCCCTTTACCAACACCCAATTTAGCGGCAAAACCATCAGCATTTTTACCTGATTTATCCATATTATTATAAGAATCAGAGTTAAGAATTAGGTTATAAGATGGCCAATAAATTCGATTTTGATTTTTCTTTTTAGCTGAGATTGCCAAACCTGTATCACTATTATTACGTGTAATAACTTGATCAATCACATTATGACTGCCCGAAATTCTTAAATAAGCTGGTTTATTATCTTTATCATCAATATTTCCATCAAAGATAACCTGCTTAATAGACCAATAGTTGCTATCTAAATTAAACGTAGTGTTAATAAAAATCGCTTTATGCTTATTAATGGCTTGTATGGTTTTTAATTTACCGGGTAATCCACTTAATTGAGCCGGAAGAGTTATGCCGTCATAATAACCATCCATCAAATGAATAACACCGCCCGGTTCAACGCTATTAACAGCCGTTTCGAAATCAACCGGTGATTGTTTGGTACCTTTATTATCCTTTTTACCTTCTGGCGAAACAATAATATTAGATAAATTTTCAATCGATGATTTATTTAGATTAATTGTAAAAATTTGAGTATTATTTTTAGCATTATCAGTAAACTCAACAGTAAAGGTATTAGTTCCATCTTTTAGCTGAGCTGGAAACTGTAATAACTTACCAACTTCCGCATTCAACGTTTTATTAATTTCTTTAACAAATACGGTACCTGAAGTATTTGGAAAAAATTGTAATGTATAATTTTTACTATATACATCATTTGGTGATGATAAAATTAACGTTGGTTTAACATCAACAATTACCTCAGGTTTAGCGGGTAATTTATCATAATCAACCGTTATATCACTGAGGGTTAATTTAGAATTTTTGAACTCAACTTTTGCGTTTCTAGAAGCAAAAAAGCCGACATAAATATTTTTGTTATCTTGTTGATTTAAGAATCCTGAATAATCATTGGTTGCCCACTGTTTCTCTTCACCAGTCGCATTATTTTTCATCGATAAGATAAATTGATCTGCCGTTCTGGTCATTGTTAAATGCATACTTTTAACATCAACATAATTAACATTTTCAACATAACCAACTTTCTCAATTGATATGCCTTCATTACCCCATGCTTTTTTTACACCATCACGTACTAAGCCGGTTACTTTTACTAAATTATCATTTTTTTGATTTTGAGTAATTAATGCATTCATAATTACATTTGAAGCATTTGGAAACTCCTCATAACCAGCCGGCTGAGGATCACTTCTAGCTACACCAATAGTATCACGAGCAAATAAACCAACCGCTTCTTGAGCGGCAGGCGTTTTTCCATCCACTTCAGGTCCTATTTGCTCTAAGGTAACATCACTTTCTAAAGTAAAAGTTTGATTAACGGGTAATTGAGTATAAAAAACCACCATTCCATCATGCGAGTTAGCAATTTTACCGCCTCGACTTTCTAAATAGAAATCTGACGGCAATTGATAAGGTTGATTTGGAACTAAATAATCTTTTTGACCAGCTATCCATGCATTATTGGTTCCCACTTTTTCAGGCTTGATAAGTGAGGCAAAATTTAAGTCAGTCGATTGGCCAAATGCTATCGCTTTCCACTCTTGTGCAGAAGCTGCGCTAACATAAAGCGAAGACAGACAAAGTATTGAAGTTAATATTTTTTTCATTGTGGGTCCTAACATTTTTGTTTATTTCAATAATTCTAAAGCTTTCCACTACCGACTAATCGTCTATAGTTTTTACTAAATTGCTTAATATCATCCACGCTATATTGATAAGGCACAGACCAATTCAAATTATCAACAAAACCACATGATGATAATTTCAACTTAGATTGATTAAATAGAGAATTATTATCCCGAAGGTTATCGCCTTTAAACTGTTTAGCTACTTTGCAGTTATCTTTTAAACCATCAATCATAAATTGATTATTTTCCGAAAGCACGCTGCCTTTATAGCCTAAGCCAATAGAGTATTGATATGGGTATACAGTTTTAGATTTATTAACCGATCCTTTAAACAGGTTGTTATACATGTGGATTTTGCCGAACCTTACTCTTGGTGCGCGTTGAGTGATGTCTAAAAAAACATTATGATGAAGCGTGATATTTAACTTATTCTCATCCTGATCAGCATTTTTATCACTATGGCCAATTAACATAGTTTTATCATGGTTTTCAAATAGACAATAAGAGATAGTAATGAAATCACTACCACGCTTAATATCCAATAAACCATCATGTTGTACATATTTCCAGCCATCTTTTTCCTGGTACATATCATCGGTAAATTTACCATCAGTTAGAGTGACATGATCAATCCAAACATAAGTTGAGGTAATAATATTAATCCCATCCCATTCAGCATTCCATCCATCTCCCTCTTCAAATTTTGGCGCAACATCAATTGGTGCTTCAATTTTTAAATTTCGAATAATGACATTATTTACTTTAGACAACATAAGTGAACCATTGATAAAACCAGCATTATTACCAACACCAATTAATGTGGTATCACTAGGAATTTTGATCAACGAACGAGATTTTTGATCATCAAAGTCTTTGTAAGGTTTGCCTTCACTAATATCTATAATCCCAGAGACTTGAATAATACGAGGCTGATTTTTATTGATCGCAATCGCATCTAAAAGATCTTTTTTGTTATTCACCATAAAGATCATTTTTTCATTTGCTTTAGCGCCACCGATCGTGCCCGTATTTGTCGTTAAATCATAACCACCAAAACCGTCTCTAGGTGCAACATCACGAGCTTCTCTAATTTTGATAGGAGACGGAGATAATGCATGACATGCAGCAATAGATGAATTAATTGCCAAAGGAACTAATAGCGCAATGATTAATTTTTTCATTTAACAAATACCTTTTTATTAGTTAATCTGAGTTTGATCGAAAGTGATTCCTTGCTGTAACCAAGGATCGTTGTTTATGGCATTAGCAATAATTTTGGCGATAGCTAATGCGCCTTTTTCTTGAAAATGCGTTGCATCAGGATTGTTAATCACGCCAGAAGTTTGATTTTTATAATAAGGATATTTAGGATCATTAGGATCTACAGCTAACCAGTAAGACTGCCAGTCATCTTTGTGTTGGTTCGCAAAATCAATACTAAATGACTCCAAATCAATTAAAGCAACTTGATTAACTTTTGCCGTATGTTTAATCGTATTCGAATAATCTCCCCAATAAGCAAAACCTGGTTTATTGGCGGTATAATGCATATGACTAACAGGATTAGTATTTTGATAAGCAATGTTATTATTCTTATCTTTATAACGGGTGACTGGTGTCATTAAAATTGGCGTCATATCCAACGCTTTTGCCACAGAGAGATAACCTTCTAAAGAGGATTGGAATGACATATTTTCTTGCGTTGATGGATACTGTTTTTGGTTATTATCATCATTAGGATAAGTGCATAAATTAGCAACATCCACTTTACCTCGTTTCGGATTGTTACCGTTACATTTTTCATCATTATGTCCAAAAGCGATGATCATATAATCGCCTTTTTTCATTAAAGGGATCAGTAAATCTAACCATCCTTCAGTTTTGAAACTACGGCTTGAACGGCCTGACTGTGCGCCATTGATGACAACCGTATCAGCCTTATCATCAATAAACTGATCAAAAACTTGGCCCCATCCCATTCTTGGATAAACTTTTTTATCATAATTGGACGCAGTCGAATCACCTAAAATAAAAATACGTTGCTTAGCATTTATATTTCTTTCTTTTTGCTTAACTGCCTGATCATAATCAAAAGGTGAATCTTGGCTAATGGGTCTTAAACGCATATCAAACAATACAGTACCACTTACTTTACCAGTAGAAGAATCGTATCCACGATTAAAGTACATTACATTAAGTAACTTGTTAATATCTGGATTTTCGGTGGTAAGTGGATCAAAAGAATTAGCAATAATACCTACTTGGCGTAATGCTTTATCAAACAGCAAATGATAATTTTTATAAGCATGGCTTAATGCAGCATCATCTATTGAAAAAGATAATTGATTATCAGTAAATTGTTCTGGGCCTAGAAGATTGATTTGTTTAGCTAGTTCACTAGTTAAAAAATCAGTTAATGGATTAATATTAACAGTATTTTTTTCATCTTTTTGTAAGGTATGAACGTATGAAACCAAACAATTACCGTTACACATTTGCCCTTCATCCGCTTTTCGGGCAAGTGAGTTTTCATTACTAAAAACAATTAGTGGTGGAGTCAGTTCAGAAACATCTTGTTGATAAAACCCATCGCTATTAGTCGCCGTTTTTAAAATTTTATTATTCACATCACGGACTATCACCGATGAAACAACTGGTTTATTAACATAAACATAACCTTGTATTACAGTACTTGCCAATACTTGATTGATTGAAGTGACAACCAATAAAAATCCGAAAAAAATTTTCTTTATCATTTTTTCACCACTAACTGTTTTTAACACTTTTATCGATTAAAACAAATAAGATAATCCTAGTGCTAACTTAGCTTCCCTTGCGTCAGAATGAACACTTTTTGCCACATCTTCTGCAGCAAAGTTAACTTGCCAAACTTTGGTTGCTTGCCAATTTATATCCAGTTCTTGTTGATAATCATGCTTTTTATCATTGTGTAATACATAGTTCCCTTTTAAGTATGAGAAGCGATAGCCAATGTTCCAATCAGGAGTTAGATTAATATCAGTACCTATATCAAAACGATTGCGCGCTCGATTATCGACATAACCTTGAATACTATCTTCGCGTTTACTTCTTGAAACTTTGCGATATTCAAATCGATATTGGCCATAAAAAGATAGATCATCACTTTGTAACCAAGTCAATTTTAAAGCGGGAGAATAACGAACACCTGGACGTTGTGAATCACTTACATCACCTAACTGATAATGGGGTAAGTTTTCTTTACTTTTAGCTTTATAACCACCACCTGAATAGAATCTAACTTCCATATTTGGTGTTAGTACCCAATTATCAGCTAAATAAAAATTGTAACCTCCATAAATTTGATAATGACTAGAAACAATATCATCAAAGAATAATCTATTTTTTAATTGGTTATAGGTATTTACACTTAGACCAACATAGCCTTTTTTATCAAAATCTGTATAAAGACCAAAACTATCACCATGGTAATGTGAAGTTAAACCATAATGATGCGCATATTTGAAATAGGTTTTATAAGCGAAATTAGAATCTTTGCTATTTGATTGACCGAATGCGTAATTGAAACCAACTTTAAACTTAGCTTGTCGAGTATTTGTGGTTTTATTTTTTGATACATCAGAAATGGAAAAATAAGGACGGAACAATTTTGAATAATTATAGGTAATTTTAAATTCTTGCTCATAATCAGTTTTTTTATTGTTATAAGCTTTATATTCATTTTTAGAAAAACCTTTTTTCAAGGCTTTATAAGAATTGTTAGTATAATCACCAATATAATAGTTAAAGGTATAGGCAAAATTAAATGCTTTTATACCAGAATACATTAATGCCCAATCTAAACGATTCCTTCCTGTATTACTACTAGCAACATATTTAACTTGTTTGCCAGCTATTTTGGCTCTTTTATAACGTTCAGCATGAGATATTTTTTTCCATTCATAACGATAGCGCAAACTTGTTGACCAATCACTATTAATTTTATAACTATATTTCAATCCTGGTTGATAAAGAGTTGAATCCTTGCTAAAACCTAATTCTAATGATGGAATAATCGATCCCCAGCCATCATCAAGCGTAAATGTTTTTTGAATAACGACACCACCTGATCCACCTTGCATATCATCATATAAAACATCACGTTTGTTCCCGCCACCTTCAGTAACACCAAATTTAAATTCATATTGCCAATTATCGTCGGTTTTATGGATTAACTTAATTGTATCCCCATGAATCCTATCCATAGATTTCCAGTTATGTTCATATTGAAAAGTTGTTTGACCAGCAAAAGAATAAATAGGAAAGGTAGACAGAAACATTAAAAGCGGTATTTTTTTTAATTTAAATTGACTCATTATTGTTTTCCTAAATTTTTAAATTTATTTTTGAAATACTGTTTTATATTTTTTATTATTTTATTAATTTTTTCTGTTAATAAGATCACAGTTTCAGAAAACAATTCAAAAAA
The DNA here is from genome assembly GCF_026536825.1 of Gilliamella sp. B3367. Lineage (NCBI taxonomy): Bacteria > Pseudomonadati > Pseudomonadota > Gammaproteobacteria > Orbales > Orbaceae > Gilliamella > Gilliamella sp. B3367. The sequence goes on along the minus strand of NZ_JAFNNJ010000005.1, from coordinate 167,225 downwards.
AACAATAACTACATGATATATTTAGTTTTTGTTTAAAATAATATTAATATATATACCTTAAAAATCAAAATAATTTGTTACCAACGTCACATTTCTAAAAAAAAATTAAAATTAATTTGTATAAATTTAGTATTATTTCAATAATAATTTTAAAACAGTATTTCATAATTATTAAAGGAAATAGATTTATGGCTGATAATCAGAAAAAAATAACCACACTCACTCGATTTTCGTATGGTAGTGGTAATTTGATAGGAAGTGGTGCTCTAGCAATTAGTGCCGCTTGGTTACTATACTTTTATACAACATTTTGTGGACTTTCGGCATTTCAAGCAACGTTAATTTTTTCTATAGCTACCTATTTAGATGTAATTTTAAATCCACTAATGGGTTTTATTACTGATAACTTTAACCATACAAAACTTGGACGTCGATTTGGTCGCCGTCGATTCTTCATCCTATTTGCTATTCCATGTATGATTATTTACCCATTACTTTGGGTAGATGGGATGAATTTCTGGTACTACTTAACTACTTATATTTTATTTGAATTCATCTATACCATGATTATGATTCCATACAATACTTTACCGGTAGAGATGACTAAAAACTTCGATCAAAGAACTTACCTAGCAGGTTCCAAAGCGATGTTTGGTAAAGTAGCAAACTTCTTAGCTGCAGCTATTCCTGGTGTATTTTTCTATCTATTTGATGGTAAAGACTCTCCACTACCATTCTTATTAACAGGTATTACTTATGCATCTATTATGGCGATAGCACTAATTTTGCTTTATTTTAATAGCTGGGAAAAATCAGTTGATGAAATTGAAGATGAAACAACTTCTGGCCTTTGGGAAAGTATTGTTAAATTATTTTCAGATGTTTTTTCAACTTTCCGTTTAAAAACTTTTAGAAACCATTTAGGTATGTATCTATTTGGCTTTGGTGCTGAATGGTTATTTGCAGCAACATTTACTTATTTTGTGGTATTTAACTTAGGCCAACCCAAAACCTTCGTTTCACAAATGAACAGTTTAAGTAGTATTTGCCAATTAATCTCAACAGCCTTTTTCATGGCTTGGTGTGTCAAACGTGGATTCAAAAGACCATTTGTTATTGCAATATTGATAGTAATATCTTCGGTAATCGGCTATATCGGTGTCTACTACTTTAATATGCCTCATGTTACATGGATTGTAATTGGTATTACTATTTGGTTTGGATTAGGAACGGGTGGTGTTTATTATATTCCTTGGAGTGTATACACATTCTTAGCAGATATCGATGAAGTACTAACAGGAAGACGTCGCGAAGGTATTTATGCTGGTGCTATGACCATGGCCGGTAAATTAATGCGTGCAACTATCGTCTTTGTCTTAGGTATTGTATTGAAATATTCTGGTTTTGTGTCTGGCGTAGATGCTGTTCAACCAGAGAGTGCCGTTACTGCAATTAACTTAGTATTAATCTTCGGTGTGTGTGGAATGGCACTATTAGGTATCTTCTTCACATATCGTATGAAATTAGATAAATCGACTCATGCACTTATTATTCAAGAACTTGATAGATTAAAAAATGGTGGCAAAAAACAAGATGCAACACCAGAAATAAGAAGTTTAGTTAAAGAGTTAACAGGCTTTGAGTATGACAACTGTTTTGGTAATAATAATGTAGGCTTTAAACAACACCACTAAACAAAAGTAATATAATTAAACTTAAAATCATCTAATCTAAACAATTAGATGATTTTTTTTATCTTAAATTAATCCAAACTTTTTCAATGCCTTCGCTATGCCATCATTATTATTGGTATCAGTGACATATTCAGCTTTTTCTTTTAGCTGATCAACCGCATTGCTCATTGCTACAGGATGGTCAACGGTTAGGAACATTTCAAAATCATTCATACCATCACCAAAGGCATAAGTAGGCACGTCATTAAAACCTTTAGTTTTTAATAATTCTTTAATGCCATTACCTTTAGAACCGCCATGATTAAAAACATCAACACAATAATGTGTATTACGGATAAACGTCAATTCAGGAAAAACTTCTCTATAAGGTGATTCGCTTTGTTCACAAAGCAGTAATAACATTTGAATCGGTTCTTTTAAGTAAATTTGATCATCAACAGGAGGTACTTGTTGTTTTAAAGAAGTATAGAATTTTTGAGCTGGAAGACTGTTTTCACTCACTCGCATAGTCTTATAGCTATAGAAAGATAATGGAATATTCATCTTTTCTCTTGAATATTCATATAATCGAGTAATGAGATTTTTATCAATATTGTTTGTGAAAACGACCTCTTTTTCATAAATAACTACTTGGCCATTCATACCAATAATTGAATCTATACCAGTATCCCTCATCAAATCAACCGCTTCAGGTGGTGTTCTACCAGTTGCAATTATTGGTACAATATTATTTTGTTTTAGTTTTCTAATTGCATCATAAGAACTAGGTAACACATCTATATCTTTATTAAATAAGGTTCCATCTAAATCGAAAAAAACAATAGCTTCAGGTTTCTTTTTCATTTCATAAATCCAAAATATGTTTAATAAAAGGAATGGTTAATTTGCGTTGTTGAGCTAACGTAGCTACTTCAAACTCTTCCATTAGAGAAAATAAAGTTCGCATATCGCGATTAACACGTTTTAACAAAAATAATCCAACTTCCGTTGATAGCTCAAATCCACTTAGCTTAGCCCTAAGTTGTAAAGCTTTTAATTTATCCTCATCACTTAACTCTTTTAACTGATAAACTTGCCCCCACGTTAACCTTGATACCAAATCAGGTAGTATAAAAGGAACTTGTTTTGGAGGGGCACTGGCAGTTATCAATAATTTACTAACGTTTTTTTCGGTTAAACGATTAAAAAGATCAAATATTGCTTCTTCCCAATCACGATGACCTGCTATCGCATCAATATCATCTAAACAAACCAAATCATAATTATCTAAACCTTGTAAAATCTCAGGTACAAGTAGAACATGCTGTTTTAAAGGAATATAGCTTGCTAACTTATTTTGACATGAAGCATGTAATAGATGAGTACGACCAGCGGCACTTGCTGACCATATATAAAAGACGTTGAAGCCTTCCTTATCAAGTAAGGTTTGCAAAGATTCAAACAATAATTGATTATTACCTACATAAAAACTATCAAATGTTTCGTTATTAGGTAATATAAAAGGTAAAGGCAACTGTGAAAGAGTAATAAAATAACCTCACAATAAAAATATAATCTTACTAAGTATAAATTTGCTTTTACAAAAATCAATCACTTTTACAGCAAACAAATAAGTTAACGAAAGTAACTATCAAAAATTAATATATCAATTCTAAAAAACTAAATAATAACCTAATTAAAAATTCATTTAGATATAGAAATTAACCCATTTTATTATTATCTAACACTTAAAAAAACATTTTAACCTTTTCCTAAATAGCTTTTAATAAGTACTATTATTTTAAGTGATGATGGTACTGCCACCTCACAGCACTTCCGAATTAAAAGAAACAAATATTTATAATCCTACTTTTAAACATTAGTTACATTAGCTTTCTACTAAAAACACCAATATCTTTTAGAAAAATCTCTTTTTCAGGTATTTTAAAAAATTAATAAAATGATAATTAATTACCCTATTCTTAGTTATTTTTAAAATTTAAATTAATAAAATAAATGTCGCTAAGTATGATCAAAGATCATATTTCGAACTTTATAATGATCATTAAAACTCATAATTACATTTTTATTGATCATAATATTTAAGATGTATAACTTTTTTAACCAAAATGATCTAAATAATTAAGATTAAATTATAGACAATAAAAGATAAAATTTAAGCAAACAAATTTATTTTTTGTGGATAACTCTGTGATAAACCCACTATATAAGCTGTTATAATCATATTAATAACCTTAAAAGGAAAAAAGGTTGTGGATAAAAATAAGAGTTATAAACAGGATTAACTAAAAAAAGATCCGATCAATTAACAGCATTAGACGATCATTAAGATCCTATAAAATAATCATAAAAAAGAGTTATCAACAAAAATGATCCAAACTAATAATAGTAAAAATAAAAAAGATCACAAAAAGATCTTATTTAATTTAAATGATGATCAAAATAGATCATTTGACGTAATAAAAAAGATGAGTAAAATTCCTTACGCTAAATAAAACCAAATCACCTGATCAAAATAATGATCATCTATCTGTAAAATAAAAAACGAGGCTTTATATGTTTTATCCAGATCTTTTTGATGTCATCGTCGTTGGTGGTGGCCATGCCGGAACAGAAGCAGCAATGGCATCAGCAAGAATGGGCCGAAAAACATTACTTTTAACCCATAATATCAATACGTTAGGACAAATGTCATGTAACCCTGCTATTGGTGGTATTGGTAAGGGACATTTAGTAAAAGAAATTGATGCAATGGGTGGATTAATGGCACATGCTATTGATCTTTCTGGGATCCAATTTAGGATCTTAAACAGCAGCAAAGGTCCTGCTGTAAGAGCAACACGAGCTCAAGCGGATCGATCTTTATATCGTAAAGTAATACGAACAACCCTTGAAAACCAAGAAAACTTAATGTTATTTCAACAATCAGTTGAAGATGTGATCATTGAAAACGATCAGATCACAGGCGTGGTTACACAAATGGGTGTTTCATTTAAAGCAAGATCTGTTGTATTAACTACAGGCACTTTCTTAGATGGCAAGATCCATATAGGACTTGATAATTATAGTGGCGGTAGAACTGGTGATCCTGCTTCGATAGGTCTTTCCAAATCGCTGCATCAATACCCATTTAGAATGGGTCGTTTAAAAACAGGAACGCCACCTCGTATCGATGCAAGAACCATAGATTTTTCTAAATTAGGTACACAATACGGTGATGATCCTGTGCCTGTATTTTCATTTTTAGGTGATGCTAAACAGCATCCTAGACAGATTCCTTGTTATATAACAAGTACTAATGAAACCACACATGATATTATTCGAAACAGCTTAGATCGTAGCCCTATGTATACAGGTGTTATTGAAGGTGTAGGTCCACGATATTGTCCATCAATCGAAGATAAAATAATGCGTTTTGCTGATCGTAACTCGCACCAGATCTATTTAGAACCGGAAGGTTTAGACAGTAATGAAATTTATCCAAATGGAATATCAACAAGTTTACCTTTTGACACACAATTAGCTTTTGTTCGCAGTATGAAAGGACTGGAAAATGCCAATATAGTCAGACCAGGTTATGCGATTGAATATGATTACTTTGATCCTCGTGATCTCAAACCTACTCTTGAAAGTAAAGTGATCAAAGGCTTGTTTTTAGCAGGACAGATCAATGGTACTACAGGTTATGAAGAAGCCGCTGCTCAAGGTATGCTGGCAGGATTAAATGCAGCTCGTTTTGTTTATGATCAAGATCAATGGTATCCAACGCGTGATCAAGCTTATTTAGGGGTTTTGGTTGATGATCTTTGTACTTTAGGTACTAATGAACCTTATCGTATGTTTACTTCACGAGCTGAATATCGCTTAATGTTACGTGAAGATAATGCAGATATTCGTTTAACAGAAATTGGACGACAACTTGGAATGGTTGATGATTACCGTTGGCAACGTTTTAACGAAAAATTTGAAGCTATTGAACAAGAAAGAGCACGTCTTCGTGACATTTGGGTTCATCCTCACATTGAAACAATTGATGAAGTTAATGCGGTATTAAGCGCTAACCTTACCAAAGAAGCCAATGGAGAAGAGCTGCTTAAACGCCCTGAAATGAGCTACAAAACTCTACAATCCTTGTCTTTATTTGCACCAGGGCTAAGTGATGATCAAGCAGCAGAACAAGTTGAAATTCAAGTTAAGTATGACGGCTATATAAAACTACAAATTGAAGAAATAGAAAGACAAAAACGAAATGAGGAAACTCTCATACCTGAACATATAGATTATGCTGAAATATCAGGGTTATCTAACGAAGTTGTTGCTAAATTAAAACAACATAAGCCGGTTTCAATTGGCCAAGCTTCACGTATTTCAGGTATTACACCAGCTGCAATTTCAATGTTATTAGTTTATTTAAAAAAGAAGAACTATGTTAAAAAAGAAACTCATTAATCTTATTGATCAAACGGATCTTCCAATCAATTGTCAGCAAATTGATCAACTGATCAATTACGTTGAAATGCTTAATAAATGGAATAAAGCTTACAACCTAACAGCGGTGCGTGATCCTAATGAAATGTTAATAAAACATATTATGGATAGCTTAGTTGTTTCACCTTATTTAGTTGGTAGCACGTTTATTGATGTAGGTACAGGCCCTGGATTACCAGGGATTCCTTTAGCAATTATCAATCCAGACAAACAATTTGATCTCGTTGACAGTTTAGGTAAAAGGATCCGTTTTTTAAAACAAGTTCAATTTGAATTAAAGCTAGCAAATATTCAACCAATTCAAAGCCGTATTGAAGAATATAATCAAAAAAAATTCGATGGGGTAATAAGTCGAGCATTTGCTTCTTTACAAGATATGTTAACCTGGTGTAAACATCTTCCTAATGAACAAGGATTATTTTATGCGTTAAAAGGCAGTGATCTTGATCCTATCCCTGAAGGATTTACACTGAAACAAGATATAAAACTTACTATACCTGAATTGAATGCTGAAAGACGATTAATGATCATTGAATAAAAAACAAATTGATCTAATCACTTTTTAGATCAATTTTTACGTCTTTTCAAATAATCCTTAATACCATCAACTATGGCTTTAGAAACCTGATTTTGGAAGGCTGCTGTTTTAAGTTTTTGCTCTTCAGCTATATTACTAATAAAGGCTGTTTCAACTAAAACTGATGGAATATCTGGCGCTTTTAACACTGCAAAACCTGCTTTTTCTATCGATGGTTTATGTAATTTATTCACATTTTTCATTCGATTTAAAATAGCACTTCCTAATAATACACCATTAGAAAGGGTTGTTTTTTGAACTAAATCTAAAATAGTGTTATCTAAATATTTATCACCACTTCGACTAACACCACCTATTTGGTCTGCATCATTTTGAGTTTGGGCTAAATAACTTGCAGCAGAACTACTAGCTCCACGTGTTGATAAAGCAAATACAGATGACCCTCTAACAGATCGACTCGCAAAAGCATCAGCATGGATAGAGACAAATAGATCCGCATGTAAAGATCTCGCTTTCGCTACTCGAACTTTTAATGGAATAAAAACATCTTCATTACGAGTCATATAAACTTTTATATTTGGTTCTTTTTTTAGCAAACTATATGTTCGTCTGGCAATTTGCAAAACAATGTCTTTTTCTCGTGTTCTTTTGTAGCCAATCGCACCAGGATCCTCACCACCATGACCAGGATCGAGCATAACAATAACAGGCGAGTTTTTATTTTTATTCGTTGGCGATTTTATTTGCGCTTGTTTTTTATTTAGATCCCCTTTTTGATACTCTTCTAAAAGAGCAAGTAAAGGATCATCATTAGCTGTAGCCGGTTTAGACGGATAAAGATCAACGACTAATCGATGTTTAAATTCAGCAATCGGTGGTAATGTAAATGTATTAGGATCAATACCCTGTTTTAATTCGATCATAATACGTACAGTTTTAGGATCTAACTGTAATGCACGTATAGATTTAATAAAAGGATCACGGCTTAAAACTTTTGTCGAAACGGCTTTTAATATTGGATTTAAATTGAGATTATCAATATCAATCACCATACGATCAGGGTTATATAATTGTGCGCTTTTATAATTAAGCTTAACGTTTGATTCTAACGTTATTCGTGTATAGGTTGATGAAGGCCAAACACGCACAGCCACAACTTGAGCCATTGCCGCAGCAAAGCCAACTCGTGTAACAGATAATAGACAAGTAGCAATAATGCCTTTGATCAAAAAGCGCTTTGTTGGACTAAAAGTTTTCGACATACCTAGACACTTTTATATTAGTAATATTAATAGGCCAAGAATAATAGCATAAAATAAAACGATATTAAAAAGAATGATTATCATAATCAGTTGTTTTTTCGATAGATTAATTACTAATTAGACATTATTTTCTAAATAAAGCATATAAATATAGTTTTTTATATTAATTATAGACCCTACAATCACAAAGGATTACAATATGGCACGCTAAAATCACGGATTTAAACCCGTTTTCATTTTAACAATTAAATATAGCTGAGTTATTGATGAGCAAAAAATTACATATCAAAACTTGGGGTTGCCAAATGAATGAATATGATTCAACAAAAATGGCAGATCTCCTTGAATCCACCCATGGTTTAACTTTAACAGAAAATGCCGAAGAAGCAGATATTTTACTATTAAATACTTGCTCTATTCGAGAAAAAGCCCAAGAAAAAGTCTTTCATCAACTAGGCCGTTGGAAAAATTTAAAACAACATAACCCTGATATCATCATTGGTGTAGGTGGTTGCGTAGCATCACAAGAAGGTGCACATATCCGTAAGCGTGCTCCTTTTGTTGATATTATTTTTGGACCACAAACTTTTCATCGTTTACCCGAGATGATTGAACAAATTCGTAGTGGTAATGGCCATCATGTGGTTGATGTTAGTTTTCCTGAAATTGAAAAATTTGACCGTTTACCCGAACCTCGCAGTGAAGGTCCAACAGCTTTTGTTTCAATTATGGAAGGATGTAATAAATACTGTACTTATTGTGTGGTACCTTACACCCGTGGTGAAGAGGTGAGCCGACCTTGTGATGATGTAATTTATGAAATAGCTCAACTTGCTGAACAAGGTGTACGCGAAGTTAATTTACTGGGTCAAAATGTAAATGCTTATCGAGGGCCAACTTTCGATGGTGATATTTGTTCTTTCGCTGAACTACTACGCTTAGTTGCTGCTATTGATGGTATTGATCGCATTCGCTTTACAACCAGCCATCCAATTGAATTTACTGATGATATCATCGATGTATATCGTGATACGCCAGAACTGGTTAACTTTTTACATTTGCCGGTACAAAGTGGTTCTGACCGAGTGTTAAATTTAATGAAACGCACTCATACAGCAATTGAATATAAATCAATCATTCGCAAATTACGCAAAGTTCGTCCTGACATTCAAATTAGTTCAGACTTTATTGTTGGATTCCCTGGTGAAACCCAAGAAGATTTTGAACAAACCATGAAACTCATTGCTGATGTTAATTTTGATTTAAGTTATAGCTTTGTCTATTCAGCACGACCAGGTACACCTGCTGCTGAAATGGAGGATAACGTTTCTGAAGAAGAGAAAAAACAAAGGCTCTATATTCTCCAAGAACGAATCAATCAACAAGCAATGCAATTTAGTCGTCGCATGTTAAATACTGTGCAACGTATTTTAGTTGAAGGTCCTTCTAAAAAGGATCTTATGGAATTAACTGGACGAACAGAAAATAATCGTATTGTTAATTTTGAAGGTAGTCCGGATATGATTGGTAAATTTGTTGATGTTGAAATTACCGATGTTTATCCTAACTCATTGCGTGGTAAAGTAGTAAGAACAGAGGATCAGATGAATTTACGTGTAAGTGAATCACCAATATCGGTCATCTCTCGTACCCGTAAAGAAAACGATTTAGGTGTGGCTATCTATCAACCATAATTAAATAATGATTGAAATAATAATATATAACATGTTGATAAATTTTGGCTCAAAAGAACGTGTTTAAAATAAACGATTTGGGGACATATCTTTGAATATTACGACATATGAAACAATGCTTGAACCAGCAGATAATCAGCGGCTTAATAGTCTTTGTGGTCCTTATGATGACAATATCAAACAACTTGAACGACGATTAGGATTAGAAATAAACCATCGGGGTAATCAATTTGCTATTACTGGCGATACAATTTGCGCAAAAGCGGCAACTGAGATTTTACAATCGCTGTATAAACAAACTAAAGTAAAAGACAGTATTGTCGATATAGAACCAGAGCAGATACATTTAGCTATTAAAGAATCAGGTGCGTTAGAAAAAGCTAATGAACACGCACCTAGTTATGTTGATCTGCATGGTAGCAAACAAGTGATGATAAAGACCAAGCGAGGAGTAATAAAACCCCGCACGCCTAATCAAGCACAATATATTGCTCATGTATTAGATTATGACATCTCTTTTGGTATCGGTCCTGCTGGTACAGGTAAAACCTATTTAGCTGTAGCTGCCGCAGTTGATGCACTTGAAAAACAACAAGTTAGACGAATTGTATTAACACGCCCTGCAGTTGAAGCCGGTGAAAAATTGGGTTTTTTACCAGGTGATTTAAGCCAAAAAGTCGATCCTTATTTGCGTCCGCTTTACGATGCTTTATTTGAAATGCTTGGTTTTGAAAAAGTCGAAAAACTAATTGAAAAAAGTGTGATTGAAGTTGCACCGTTAGCTTATATGCGTGGGCGTACACTCAATGATGCATTTATTATTCTTGATGAAAGCCAAAACACAACAATAGAACAAATGAAAATGTTTTTAACGCGCATTGGTTTTAATTCTAAAGCGGTAATAACGGGAGATATAACCCAAATAGATTTACCTCGTCATCAAAAATCTGGGTTACGTCACGCAATAGAAGTATTAAATGAAGTTGAAGATATTAGTTTTAATTTTTTCAAGAGTGAAGATGTAGTTCGCCATCCTGTGGTAGCTAGAATTGTTAATGCTTATGAAAAATGGGAACAAAAAGAACATCTATAAACAGAATTTAGAGGAGTTAGATTATCTCTATTTCAGGTAAAACAAAAAAAGGCTATATTCGCGATCACTCCGCAGAAACAAACTTATTTTTGCGTAGAGCACTGTTTGCATTTGTCGTAATTATACTACTAATTTTTGTATTATTAGCCAATTTAGCTGATTTGCAAATATCGAATTTTAGTTATTACAGCACCAAATCGAACAATAATCGTATTGAAATTATCCCTATTCCTCCAAGTCGCGGTATGATTTATGATCGTAATGGCACGCCATTAGCGATAAATAATATTACCTATCAACTTAATATTGTTCCTGACAAAACTAAAAACCTTAATGAGCAATTTGAACAATTAAAAAAGATTGTTGATTTAACTGATGAAGATATTGAAAACTTCCAAAAGGAGCGACGAAATTATCGATCTCATCGTCCTGTACCACTTAAAGAAAACTTAACCGAAAAACAAATTGCTCGGTTTATTGTTGATCAGCATCGATTTCCTTTTGTATCGATTGTAAAAATTCAACATCGATATTATCCATACGGTGCTTCACTTACTCATATTCTTGGTTATATATCTAAAATAAACAGTCAAGATAAGCAACGTCTAGAAGAAGAAAATAAAGCTAGCAATTACGTGGCTACCTTTAATATTGGAAAAATGGGGATTGAACGATATTACGAAGATGTTTTACATGGCACGGCGGGTAACGAAAAGGTTGAAGTCAATAGCCGAGGTCGTATTGTTCGCTTACTTGAACAACATCCACCACAAGCGGGTGAAGATATCTATTTATCCATTAATCTCAAATTACAACTCTATATTGAATCACTGCTTGCTGGCCGTAAAGCATCGGTTGTTGCTATTAATCCAAATAATGGTGAAATATTAGCAATGGTATCAAGCCCAAGTTATGATTCAAACGACTTTGTAGGTGGTATTTCAAGTAAGAAATATAGTGAGTTACTTAATGATCCAAGTAAACCACTATTTAACCGTGCCTTGCTCGGTGCTTATCCCCCAGCTTCAACTGTTAAACCATTTATTTCGATAGCAGCATTAAGTGAAGGCGTTGTTTCACCAAAAAGTGTGGTTAACGATCCGGGTTGGTGGCAATTACCGGGTACTGAAAGACGTTATCGAGACTGGTTAAAATGGGGACATGGTCATGTCGATGTATTACGAGCGATAGAAGAATCAGTAGATACCTATTTTTACCAAGTTGCATATGACATGGGGATAGATCGCTTAAATTTATGGATGACTAAGTTTGGTTATGGCCAGCGAACAGGCATTGATATCTCACCTAGTGAAGAGACACGAGCTGTCATGCCAAGTCGTGAATGGAAATTAAAACGCCATAAAAAATCTTGGTTACAAGGAGACACTATTCCTGTCGGTATAGGTCAAGGTTATTGGACAGCAACGCCAATGCAAATGGCTAAAGCATTAACTACACTAATTAATAATGGTAAAACCTATACACCACACTTTTTATTATATAAAAAGAGCGACATTATTAATACCAATCAAAATCAACCACTGATTGATCCATCAAAATATATTGAAAAAAACAGTCTTGTTGATGTTAATCCAACCTATTGGGCATTAGCAAAAGAAGGTATGCACCGAGTAATGTTTGGTGCTCGAGGCACCGCGCGTAAAGTTTATGCAGGCGCTAAATATCAAGCCGCGGGTAAATCAGGTACTGCTCAAGTTTATGGTTTAAAAGAAAACGAAACCTATAACGCACATAGAATACCTGAACATTTACGCGATCATGCTTTATTTATTGCTTACGCACCTTACGATAAACCGAAAATAGCCTTAGCGATTGTTCTGGAAAATGGGGGAGGAGGAAGCTCCAACGGTGGTGCAGTCGCACGTAAGATACTAGATTATTATCTTGAAGGTGATAACTCAACGGAATTAAACGATGAATCACCTAATACAGGACATGAAGATTAATGATGAATAATATTAAGAAATCTTTTTGGCAAAAGATACATATCGATCCGCTTTTTTGCTTATTTATCTCTTTACTACTTGGTTATAGCCTTTATATTCTATGGAGTGCTAGCGGCCAAGATATAGATATGATGCAAAAAAGAGTGATCCAAATATTACTTGGTTTTTTTGTGATGATTGTCTTTGCACAGTTTTCACCAAGAAGTTATGAACAGTGGGCACCTTATCTTTATATTGCCTGTATTTTTATATTACTATTGGTTGATATTTTTGGCTACACCAGTAAAGGCGCTCAACGCTGGTTAGACTTAGGAGTTATTCGTTTTCAACCCTCAGAAATTGCTAAAATTGCTGTTCCTTTAATGGTAGCTAAATTTATTCATCGTGATGGTTGCCCTCCACCGCTAAAAACCACCTTACAAACATTAGCTATTATCGGTGTGCCAACACTATTAGTGGCAATGCAACCCGATTTGGGAACTGCTATTTTAATTGTCATGTCTGGTATTTTTATTATCTTTTTGGCTGGTATTAATTGGCGATTTATTCTTGTTGCTTTGATATTGTTGGCTATCTTTGTACCGATTATGTGGTTCTACTTAATGCACGATTATCAACGTGAACGAGTATTAACGCTAATTAATCCTGAACGTGACCCTAATGGTACTGGCTATCATATTCTTCAATCTAAAACAGCAATTGGATCAGGTGGAATATGGGGCAAAGGCTGGCTAGAAGGTACCCAGTCACAGTTAGAATTTTTACCTGAACGCCATACTGATTTCATTTTTTCAGTCATCGCAGAAGAGTTTGGCTTTATTGGCTCGATTATTTTGCTAGTCTTATTCTTATGCTTAATAATTAGAGGTTTGATTATTGCCTCTCAAGCACAAACGACTTTTGGCCGAATCCTTTCTGGTGGTTTAATTTTGGTCTTTTTTGTCTATGTATTTATTAATATCGGTATGGTCAGTGGAATATTGCCAGTAGTTGGTGTACCATTACCACTAATAAGTTATGGTGGCTCATCATTAGTCGTTTTAATGGCAAGTTTTGGCATTATGATGTCTATTCACACTCATCGATATATGTTATCTAAAAACATTTAACGGAATTTTTATAAATGAAAAAGAAATTTAAATTATCTTTTGGATTATTAGTGCTCGCAATATGTTCTTCTGCTTCTGCGGAAATGGCTTTTCCTATACCGGCTATTCCACAACTAGATGCTGAAGCGTATATCTTAATGGATGCCAAATCTGGCGAAATTTTAGCGCAATATAATGCGGAACAACAACGCGATCCAGCAAGTTTAACTAAAATGATGACAAGTTATGTTGTTGGTCAAGCCTTAGAATCAGGCCGAATTAAAAATGATGATATGGTATTAGTGAGTAAAGATGCGTGGGCAACAGGTAACCCAGTATTAAAAGGCTCATCATTAATGTTTTTAGAAGTCGGTAAGACTGTTTCGGTCTCTGATTTAAATAAAGGTATCATTATTCAATCGGGTAACGACGCATGTATTGCTATGGCTGAACATGTTGCAGGTAGCCAAGGTGCTTTCGTTAATTTGATGAATGAATATGCGAAAAAAATTGGATTACAACACACTCATTTTGAAACTGTGCACGGACTTGATGCACCGGGTCAATATACCACAGCTAAAGATATGGCATTGTTAGGTCAGGCTTTAATCCGTGACTTACCAAAAGAATATGCAATTTATAAAGAAAAAGAATTTACCTACAATCTTTCTAAACCTCAAATGAATCGTAATGGATTACTTTGGGATACTACATTAAATGTAGATGGAATTAAAACTGGACATACTAACGCAGCCGGTTATAACCTTGTTGCTTCTGCTGTTGATGGTAATACACGTTTAATTTCAGCGGTATTGGGTGGTCGAACATTTAAAGGTCGTGAAGAAGAAAGTAAAAAATTACTTACGTGGGGATTCAGATTCTTTGAAACGGCAAATCCAGTAAAACCCAATGATCCACTCGCGATTGAGTCAATTTGGTATGGTGATGAAAATAAAGTTAAATTAGGTGCGATCAATGGCGCTTATATCACAGTGCCGAAAGGTCGTTCAGCAGATGTTAAAGTGCAATATACCATTGATGATTATATTTATGCACCAATAACCAAAGGAACCGCGGTTGGTAAAATTCAATTTTTATTGGATGATAAAGTTATCAATGAACAATCTTTAGTTGCGCTTGAAAATATTGAGGAAACTGGATTCTTCGGCGGCATTTGGGATTGGATATGTTTACAATTCCATAAATTATTTAATTAATTTTTTCTTAATAACCGCTGTGTGACTTTTGTTTACGCAGCGGTTTTTTATTTTAAGCAAAATTTGATTTTATCAAGCATTAATTATCTCTAATTTAGGCGTTCAAAAACCCCGTTCCTCAACTTTTTTTACTAAGTAGATACATCAGCAAGATAGATTAAGATTCGAGAAATTGTTGAAAAGATCTGTTCTAAAATTGATTCGACAAACAATGGTAAAGCAGAAAATAGATACGATAACATCGTTAGCCCACATAATAATGTAAGCGGGTAGCCGACCACAAAAATTGATAGTTGCGGTGTAAATCTATTTAATAAGCCCAATGACAGATTAATAATAAGTAATAATGTCATTAATGGTAATGCCAACATAATACCGTTATTAAATAATAGACCCGTTATTTCGATTAAGGCTAAATAGCCGTTTTGTTTTAAAGGATAGACCGTAATAGGAATGATATCAAAACTGTTAGCTAATCCGTAAAGTAACCATAAATGACCATCTAAACTAAGAAATATCAACATAGCAATAATATTAATTAAACGTGATAATACCGAGGTTGATGGACCGCTGATAGGATCATAAAAAGTGGCCATTCCTAATCCCATTTGCATACTAATTAACTCCCCCGAAAATCTAACCGTCATAAAGGTAAGTTGTATTGCAAAACCAATTAGGATGCCAATCATGATTTGCTGAGCAATAATCCAGATGCCCATTAATGAATAAAGGGTAAGGTTGTCGTCTAACTTTGGTAAAGGTAACACAATGACAATAAGTATTGCTAAACCTATTTTTACACGGTTTGGTACTTCTTTTTCGCCAGTGATTGGTGCGACCATAATTAAAGCTAAAATACGAACAAAAGGGAGAAAACTTGATTGAACCCAAGCAAAAAAATCAATATTCAATAGATCGACAATAGCTAAATCCATTAAGGTTAACTTGTTAGGTTGGGAATGCTAGTGATGACAAGGCGAATATAGTCGATCATTGTGGTTAGCATTGATGGACCTAAAATAATTAATACTAGGATAACAGCCAAAATTTTTGGGATGAAAGATAACGTCATCTCATTAATTTGGGTTGCTGCTTGTAGTAAACTGATAATTAATCCTGTGACCAGTGCCGCTATTAATAAAGGACCAGCAAGCGATGCTGCAACCTTGATGGCTTGTATGGCGAAATGGCTAATATATTCAGATGGCATTATATTCCTTTACTTTAACTAAAAAAACTTTGTGCTAACGAACCTAATAGTAAGTGCCAGCCATCAGCTAATACAAACAACATAATTTTAAATGGTAGAGATACCGTTGCGGGTGGGACCATCATCATCCCTAACGCCATTAAGGTACTGGCGACAACTAAATCAATTACTAAGAAAGGAATAAACAGTGTAAAGCCAATTTGAAAAGCGGTTTTGAGTTCACTAACGATAAAAGCCGGCACCAAAATTCGTAGTGGGATATCTTCACGAGTTTGAATTTCATTCGTATGAGACATATTTACAAATAACCCTAAATCGCTTTCACGAGTCTGAGAGAGCATAAATTCACGAAGCGGTTTTGTTGCTTCATTTAACCCTTCTTGCATGGTGATTTGTTGTTTCGAATAAGGCACATACGCCTCTTGATATATTTTATCGAGTGTTGGTGACATGATAAAAAATGTCATAAATAACGCAATGCCTATTATCACTTGATTAGGTGGTGCAGATTGTGTGCCAAGTGCACTTCGCAATAATCCTAATACAATAATGATCCGAGTAAAACTCGTCATTAGTAGTAGAATAATAGGGATAAAAGTGAGTAAAGTTAAAAAGACTAAGGTTTCAACAGGTAAAGACCAACTTTGTCCTTCTTGATAGGGTGTTTGAGAAACAATTGTTAATGGTGATAATTGAGCAAAACTACATTGACTAAAAAACAGTACGTTTAGCAAAATAATATGTATTAACCGCACTATCTTACCTCTTGTCTAACACAGATTGTAATATCTGATTAAACAGGTTACTTTTTGACAATTGCTCAACCTCAGCGGGCTCAGCTAATAACATTTCAGTGCGTTGTTCATTTATGGTATGCAGTAATGTCATTTGTTGTGCAGTAACACCAACTACCAGTAATTGATGATCAACATAAACCAGAAGAATGCGCTCTTTAGCACTTATATTATAAGTTGCTTTAATATCAATGAATTGTTTGGTAGACTTTTTCCAACCAATTCGTTTTATTATCCATGCTAAAAATAAGATAACAGCAATTACACAAAAAAATGCCATGCCGATCTGGCTATATAGGCTTGATTCTACTGGAATGGCGGATAAAGTTTGGTTCATGGTTATCTCATTTTTAACGGCTTAATCTACGAACACGTTCTGATGGAGTAATAATATCGGTAATTCGTACTCCATAATTATCGCCAACTACAACGATTTCACCTTGCGCAATTAAATAGCCATTAATAAGGATGTCTAAAGGTTCACCAGCTAAACCGTCTAAGGCTATAACTGAACCCTGAGTTAAATTTAAAAGATCTTTAATGGCCATTTTGGTTCGACCAAGTTCTACGCTTAGATTAACTGGAATATCTAGGATAAGGTTAATATCTTGCTTTTTTACGTCTGTTGGTTGTGGTGAAAGGGTTTCGAAAATAGCTTCTTTCATTACTGATTCATCACTAATATTTAGTTGGCTATCATCACTTGGTATATCACTCATTGAACACTCCTTCATTCAATTGTTCTAAAACTGGATTGCTTATCTGATCTACTTGGATTGCATACTGTTTATTTACGCTACCATAATGACCTTTTAATACTGGTACACCGCCAATGGTGACATCAAGGCTTGTTGGTTTTTCGATATCCAAAATATCACTGACTTTTAATGCTAATAATTTGGCAACAGTTGTTTGAATGTTTGTAAAGTTTGCGACTAACTCAACGGTTGATTGTTTAATACCACTCGTCAGTGAGCTCATCCACACGTTATCATCTTGGTGAGTTTGGTTTTCTATCGGTGGTTTAATTAATAGCTCTTTAATTGGTTCAACCATTGCATAAGGAATACATATGCAAAATGTTCCTTTAAAATTACCAATTTCGACTAAAAATGATGAAGTTAACACAACATCGTCAGGCGAGCTGGTAATGTTGGTAAATTTGCTTTCTACTTCAGAGCGGATGTATTCGGTTTCAATATTGTATACATCAATCCAGGAGCTTTGATAAGTTGTTAAAGCAAGACTTAATACTCGTCGAATAATCTCTTGCTCAGTATGAGTAAACTCTCGTCCTTCAGTATCAACATTAGTAGTATGGCCATCCCCACCAAAAAGAGTATCAACAACAATAAATACTAATTCAGGTGAAAATGAAAATAAGCAACTTCCCCGCAAAGGGTTAAGATGAACTAAATTTAAATGATTGGTTGCTGAAACATGTGAAAACTCTTTAAACGTTTGAGGCTCAATGGGTGAGGTTATAACATCAGTATTTCGGCGTAATAAATTAAATAATCCAATTCTAAATTGACGCGCAAAGCGTTCATTAATAATCTCTAACGCGGTTAGTCTTTCTGGGATAAAGCTATGTTTAACTGATATATCATAAGGCTTAACTTCAGTCCGTTTACTTTGTTGTAAATGATAATTTTGCTCAACATCATTTTTTATACTGGCTGAATTATTTTGTGAATGCAAAGATTCACTTTTATCGGTATTAGGTTGAAGCTTATCAGACATGATAATTACCTTACAATGAAATCAGTAAATAGAACTTCATCAATTTTTACTGAATGTTTTGCATCATATTGGCGAGATAATGCCATTTTTATCTGCTCTTGTAATTCAAGTTTGCCTGACTCTTTCTTTAAATTATTAACGTACTGTTTTGAAGTTAACAAAAGTACGTCACTTCTTACTTCAGGAAGATAATCTAATAAAACGGTTTTTTGTTCTTCATCAGCGACGCGTAACACCATACCAACGTATAGAATTTTATTGATTTCTAAATTTTCTTTAGATGGTGGAAGTGAAATTGTGAAAGGTTTTAATGTTAAAAAAACCGGTGATAACACTTCTGGTTCTACATGGGGCGTCGTTTTAGGAGAGTCTTGTAACCATAAATAAGCAGCAAAACCTGTTGCTAAAAGGGTAATTAAAATAAGTACTAGATTTAAAATACTTATTTTTTTCTTGGTAGTTTGCATATTTATTATTGTCTCAATGAAAATTAATGAAATGTCTATTTAAATAGCCAAAAATTACCAAAATAATAAATCATGCTTTGAGAATTAATTGGAAGAATAGGCAGTAAAAATATGACCTATTCAACCTTTTTAATCTCTAGCTATCAAAACATAGTACTGTTTTAAATACTATTATTTAGGCAAAAATACTTAATCCTGATTGAACAATGTTTGATGGATGATCAAGTTCATGAAGTGTTTGATTTTTATCGCCCATTAATTGCTCTATTTCAAACTCTTGTTTATAAGGTGATGAGGAGTCATTCATCATTGAAAAATCACTAATATCGGTCTGCTCTAACATAATACCTTGTTCTTCCAATGAAGTTCTTAATTGCGGTAAAGCTGATTCTAACACGCTTTTAACCATATTATGTGCAACAGCCATGTGAAGATTCATTTTGTCATCAACTATTGCCAATTTAATATGCAGCGAACCCAATTCTTCAGGGTGTAATTTGATTTCCGCATTTTGGATACCTTGACGACAAACGAGACTAATTTTTTCGTTTAATGTTTTTTGCCATTCAGTAATATCCATTGGCATAGGCAAATTTATATTTAACGTTTTTTGACTTTCAATTAATGGTGTTGATGTGGTTAATTGATTTGGGCTATGGACTAGTAATGTAGGTTCTTGTTCAAAGTGGTTAATATCAAAATTGGTGATAGGTAAATCGATATTATTATTTTGAGTATTAGTAAGAGTTGGTAATGGTTGATTTGAGGTTTTAACTGAATTTATATTGGTTGATATATTATGTTCATCATTCGTTAGCAAGCTTGTTTGTTCATTTGCTTTAATGATCACTTGTTCACTACTATTAATAATAGTGAGTATTTCTGCTGCTTTTTCATCTACATTGATATCATCAGAAACTGGTGCCTTTAAAAGTATATCATTAGCTGTAGTATTAATTTTTAATTCACGTATTGCTGGCTGTTCAGTATGATTATGCTCATTATTAATTATAGGCTCTTCATCGACTTGCAAAGTTAGTGGAAATAGTGTGAATAATTCATCACTATCTTCCTCTTCTTGATCATCTAATTGATGATCGAGTTTGCTCTCGAGAATATTAGCTTTGGCTAGGCTATTATTTTCGCCTTGTTTTTCATTAAACTGTAATAAAAGCTGAAAAAAATCGTCTTCAATAATTGATACTTCATTCAATTCTATAGGTGATATTAATGGGATATCACTAAATTGATTAATATTCATTCAACATTCTCCTTGCTAACTGCTGCTGTGCAAATTCATCGGTTAATTTTTGTTGTAAACGGCTTTGCTGTAGCAGTCGTTTTTTATCTTGTTTATCCAATAATGTGGTGTAAGTATTGAGACTTTTTTGTGATTGATTTAGCTCATTGGTGATCTGTTTTTGTTTAATTTCTAAAGTTAACAATAACTTTTTTTGTTGTGTGATCCCTTGCTCAATAGCAGTAATAAAAGCATTAAAATTGTTCAGTTCTGATCCCGTAATGCCAACTGATAATGCTTTATTCAAGCGCTGTTGGTACTCATTATAGTAATCATTTAATACATTTAGTTGTGATTGAGCATTACGCTTATTATCATGCGCATTTTTTAATTTAATCAATTTGTCGTCGACTGATTTTTCAGCTAACTTTTTTAATGTTAAAAAGGCAAATTTACCATTATATTGATTGGCCATTGTTCTTTCCTAAGTTTGAATCAACAATTCTTGCTAACTGTTGATAAGCGTCTTGATAACTACAATGTTCATAAATTCCTTGTTGTAAAAATTGTTGCATAGCAGGAAAAAGCGTTATTGCCTTATCTAATAAAGGATCGGTTCCTGCTACATAAGCGCCAACATTTATTAAGTCACGATTTCGTTGGAAACTTGAAAATAATTGCTTAAATAACCGTGATTTTTTTTCGTCTTTGGTTAGTTCTGTCATCACGCGACTTATTGATGCTTCAATATCAATAGCTGGATAATGACCTGATTCGGCAAGAGAACGGGATAAAACAATATGTCCGTCGAGAATTGCTCTAGCTGAGTCAGCGATAGGATCTTGCTGGTCATCACCTTCGGTTAGCACGGTATAAAAAGCGGTAATAGCGCCTTTGCCTTCTGCGTCATTACCGGCTCTTTCAACTAATGCTGGTAATTTTGCAAATACTGAAGGAGGATATCCTTTAGTCGCTGGTGGTTCACCGATCGCTAAGGCTATTTCACGTTGTGCCATGGCGTATCGTGTTAATGAATCCATAATGAGTAATACATTAAATCCTTGGTCACGAAATTTTTCAGCAATTTTAGTCGCGTAGGCTGCACCTTGTAGACGTAATAATGGCGATACATCAGCAGGCGCGGCAACAACAACAGATCGAGCTAAGCCCTCTTTACCTAAAATATTTTCAATAAAATCTTTTACTTCTCGACCTCGCTCACCGATTAAACCAACCACAATAATATCGGCTTTGGTGTATCTTGCCATCATGCCAAGTAAAACACTTTTACCAACGCCTGAACCTGCAAAAAGCCCCATTCGCTGACCTTGACCAACGGTTAATAATGCATTGATTGCACGAATGCCAACATCGAGAACTTGATGAATTGGTGTTCGGGTTAGCGGATTTAGTGTTTTATTAATTAATCCTTCATATTCGATATCTTCAGGTAATGGTTTGCCATCGAGAGGTTTTCCCATTGCATCGACAACTCGGCCTAATAACCCCATACCAATTGGTAAAACTTTGTGGCTAAAATGTGTTAAATCATATTGTGATGTATAAACTCTTGCATCGAGTAATATACCGTCTGTTGATTCAAACGGCATGAGGTATAGTGTTTTTCCCTTAAAACCAATTACTTCACACTCAACGGCTTGGATTTTTCCATCTAATTGTCGTTCAACAAAACAGTTGGACCCTAATGGTAGTTTTAAACCAATAGCTTCTAGAACAAGACCAGACGCTTTAACCAATCGACCATATTGACGAATTAAAGATGCAGACTCTAATTTCTGTTTAGCACTATCAATTTTAGTTGCCCATTGCGTACAAAAGCTCACCTTAACGCTCATCTCCATGCACTGTGTCTGAAATAATTTGCCAGTGATTGGTTATACTTGCGTCGATCTCATTTGTTTCAGTAAATATTTTGCAGCCACCTAATTCTATATTTGCATCGGCAATAAATTGCCATTCGTTTTTTAGTTGATCATCTAGCAGTGGCTCTAGCCATAAAAAATCATTCGGATTGATTCGAACCACAATCGGTGTAATTGTATTTTGTTCAATTAATGACTTGATCGAATGCATTAATTGCTTTTGTTTTACTTTGGATAACGAACCAACAGTTTTTTCAGCGGCAAGTAAAGCGAGATCAAATAGCTTTGGTACAATTTTTTCATCAATTTGATTAAGTGACTGCTGAAAATGAATTGCTAGATTTTTGATGGATTCAACAGTATTTAATTTTTCTTCGTTTATCTGTTGTTCTATTTTCTCCAGCCCTTCTTGTTGGCCTATTGTTAACCCTTCCTCATACCCTGTTTGTTTACCAATATTGAAACCTTCTTCTTTACCTAGATTAAAGCCTTCTTGATAGGCTTCTTCTTGTGCTTGTTGTTTGATATTTTCAAGTTCTAGCGTTATTTCAGGGCTATTAATATCAATAAAATTGGTATCGGCCTCATCGACTATTTCAAGTTCTGGTTCACTCTCTTCTAGCTCATCGGTTTCTGGTATAAGTGGTGATGATTCTGCTAAATCTTGAAAGTGTAATGGTTTCCAAGTTAAGGTACTAGCTTGATTATACATATTCATCATCACCGCTACTTAAGATCATCTCACCAGTTTCAGCTAAACGACGAGCAATAACCAAAATTTTCTTCTGTTCGGTTTCAACTTGTGACAAGCGCACTGGTGGTCTGTTTTCTAAATCTTCACGTAATATAGATGCAGCACGTTGCGACATATTCGATAATAATTTTTCCCGTAATGGTTCTGTCGCACCTTTCAGGGCAATAATTAAGGTTTCATTATCCACATCTTTGAGTAGACGTTGGATACTTCTATCATCCACATCAACCAGATTTTCGAATAAGAACATTTCATCAATGATTTTTTGAGCTAACTCATTGTCATAATCACGTAATGCATTGATAACCAATTCTTCTTGTTGTGATTTCATCAGGTTGATGATTTCTGCTGCGGTGCGGATACCACCCATATTATTAAGTTTAATATTTTGTCCATGTAGTAAAGTTGATAACGATGTTGATAAAACTTCTAACGCTGAAGGCTCTACTCCACCGAAGGTTGCAATACGTAGCATTACATCATTACGCAGATCATCATCAAATAGATTTAATATCTCAGCAGCTAAGTCACGATTTAAGTGAACTAAAATTGTGGCGATAATTTGTGGATGCTCTTTCTTAACCAAATCAACAGCTCTGGCCGCATCAACAAAGTTAAGCATTTTTAAGCCATCGGTAGTATCTTCAATATCGGTATCTAACAGTTCATCAAGTAGACGGCTGGCTTTATCACTACCAATTGATTTTTCGAGAACTTTTCGTAGATAGCCATTAGTATCGGTATTTAATACGGCACAATCATCAAGTGTGGTTTGACAATCATTAAGAATATTTTTGAGTTGTTCTTGGGTTAATTGTGGTAATCCCATCATGGCACTACTAATTTGTTGTACCTCTTTATGGTCTAAAAATTGCATTACTTTTGCAGCTAATTCTTCACCTAAAATCATTAAAATTGTCGCTGCTTTTTGAGATTCACTTAAATTCATTACTCGGTGTCCTTCTTGTTCATCCAACCACGAATAATGAGAGCCATTACACGAGGATCTTTTTCGACAATTTTTCGGATGTATTGCTGTTGTTGCATATTATCTTCAAAAATTTTCTGTTGCAGTTTACTGTGTGCTTTATAATCAAGCTTATCTTCAGCGCCCATCGTGCCGTCAGATTTATCCGTATTGAGGTATTGTCTTTGAATCTTAATCCATACCGAACGCAGTACTTTTCGCCATGCATACCATATTATTAATATATAAATTAGATATTTAATTGCCGTTTTCAGCATGTTGTAAACTTCATGTTTTTGTAAAAAGGTGATGGCGTCATTTTCATCATCTATTTGATCTGTAAATTTCAAATTTGCCACCGTTAATGAATCACCGCGCAAGTCTGAAAATCCCATAGCTTGACGTGCTAGCGCCTCAATATGAGTAAGCTCTTCTTTATCGAGTTTTACCCATTTTTCGACCGCTTCATTTTTTTGATTTTCTTCATTTGACGATGCAACTTCATTGATTGTCGCAAATTTGTAATTAACTAGAACCGCGACAGATAAGCGCTTGATACGACCTTCAGGAATTTTGCTATGAATAATTTGACGATTAACTTCAAAGTTCAACGTATTATTGGATTGTAAATGATACATTTTTTGCTTGTCGTCTTTATCTTTTACTTCATTCTCTCCATCAATTGGTGCACTTGGTGTTGGTACTGGTTGGTTAGATAAAGCCCCTGGTACACCACCAATAGCATTGCTTGATGCTAATTGACGGTTTTCAACTTGCTGCTTACTGCGAATGGTTTGATTGTTAACATCGCTATTAGGATCATAGATTTCGGATGTTGATTCCTGACGGCTAAAGTCAATGTCAGCATTAACTTGAACTTTAACATTTTGTTTACCTAAAATCGGTATAATGATTTTTTCTACGCGTTCACGCACCAAATTTTCGATTCGTTCACTATATTCTAATTGGGCAACATTAACGTTAGTATCGCGGTATTTTTCTCCAGTCAATAAATTACCGTTTTGATCGATGATAGTGACTTTATCCGCTTGTAATTCCGGCACACTACTTGAAATTAAGTGGATAATAGCGTCAATTTGACCTTGAGATAGCGAGCGACCCGGTAATAAAGTTAATGCGACTGATGCAGAAGGGAATTTTCTTTCTCTAACAAATAAAGAGGGTTTTGGCATAGCCAAATGCACTCTGGCATCATCAACACTACTAATGATTGAAATTGTTCTGGATAATTCGCCTTCTAATGCTCGTTGATAATTGATTTGTTCATTGAACTGGCTCATTCCAAAGCTTTCTTTATCGAGTAGTTCAAAACCGATAGCACCGCCTTTAGGTAAACCTTGTTGAGCAATTCGTAGGCGAGTATCATAAATTTTATTTTCGGGAATTAAGATCGTTGTACCGGATGATGAAAACTTATAAGGAATATTCATTTTATCAAGTTGGCTAATGATTTCACCGCCATCTTTATCATTCAAATTACTAAATAGCACACCGTAAGCATCACTCTTAAGCCATAAATAGGTGATACTACTTATAGCTATTACGATCACTCCTACAATAAGGAGCAGCATTTTTCGATTTTGTTTTAATTGATTGATAAATGGTAACTTATTCAATATTGATTCGCCTTTGTTACCTACTGACTGGCTATCCATATGTATCCTAATTCTAAACAGGTTAGATTAATTCTAGGGTCTATTATCTGTGTATTTATAAAAATCAATAGCTAAAAAAGCACATGCTTTACCCTTTAGTTATCGCTTTTAGATTGTTATCTTTGTGATAATTTAAGCGGTAATTTTATTAAGATGAATATAATTAATATGATGAACAGTATCGAGGCTTTTAATCCGGCAACTAAATTGGATTTTTCTTCGAATCAACAGGTAAGTAAAGAGCAAAATTTTGTTGCTGAATTAAAAATGGCATTAGATAAAATTAGCCAAACTCAAATTGAGGCAAGTAAGCAAGCTAAAGCGTTTGAGATGGGTGAACCTAATGTTTCATTAAATGAAGTAATGGTTAATATGCAAAAGTCTTCGGTTTCATTGCAATTTGGCGTGCAAGTTAGAAATAAGTTAGTAGCAGCGTATCAAGAAATCATGAATATGAATGTTTAATTTATTAATGATTCTATTTGTTTAAAAATCGTCATTCATTAGCTGCCAATTCTTATCAAAAATTGGTTTTCATCTATATTGTTAAAAAGTCAGCCTACTATTCACCTTTTATAACCTTAACAAGTTTAATTTAATAATAAAAAAAGTTTGAGGAGCGGGGTTTTTAGCGATTCTAATATGCAAAAAACCCCGCTCCTCAATTATTTTTAGTCGATCTTTTTGATTACTTAGTGAATTATGCTAGGTTGGCAATTTTTTGGTAACTATCTATTTTAGTTTGATAATTAACCTGCTCGCCAATGAGTCTGGTAAGTTCACCATGCCGTAGATGTATTAATTGTTCTAATTGCTCTTGATAACCCAAAATATTATTGATATACATTCGAATAATATCTTGCTGAGGTAATGCTATAGTATCTGTAACATTTAGTTGGATATCTTTAGATAATTGGTGGTATTGAGCTTGCCAGCTGATTAATGATTCCCAGTTTTCTTTTTGTGCATTAATTAGCATTTGCTCAACAACATAATTAAGCTTTTCATATTGTTCTAATAATAAATTATTATTTAAAACTGATATTCCCATAACTATGCTATCTCCCGCCAAGCTTGAGCAATGTTATCAAGCAAATTAAAACAGACTTGCAGTTTGTCTTTATCATTATGTAAATTGGCTAAAACCAACTGCTGACTGATGTATTGATATAATTGATCTAAATTTTCGGCAATTTCACCACCTTGCTCTAGATCAAGTGAACTCTTAAGTCCATTATCTATAATATTAATTGCTTTCGAAATGGCTTGCCCTTTGCCTGCAATATTCCCTTTTTCTATATATAACTCAGCTAAACGAATAGCATTAAGTGCGCCCTCGAATAATAAAACAATAAGCTGATGTGGCGAAGCCTGATTAACACTCGTTTCTAAATTAACTTGCTTATAAGCTTGAACTCCCATTTTTATATTCCTTATTTTTTCATGTTCGCCATCATTTCGAATTGTGTGGTTAAGTAATTGCTCATACCATTTAATTCATTGATCAAGATATCTAATTTAGTAAACTGTACACGATAACGTTCAATAGTTTGGTCAATAGAGTTGTTAACTTGATCATAGCGTTTATCTAATGATTTTAAGGTTGAGTTTAAGCCGTTAGTTGCGGTATCAATCATGCCATCACTATCAATGAAGCTACTCACTTTGGCACATACTTCGTTAGCTATGCCTGTCGTTTCACCATCACCAATAAATAGCATGGCGACTGCTTCACTGTTTTCTTTGAGGGCTTTTTCTAATTCGTTTTCTTTAATAATTAGCTTGCCATTACTATCCATATTGATACCGATTTGAGCCAATACAGAGATTTCACCAGCTTGACCTTTCGAAAAGATAGATCGGATACTTTGATCTATATTACGTAGTGTTGAATCACCAACCAGTGGTCCATTATTACTATTTAATTCATCTGAATTGGCATCACTAGCAGTAAATTGAGTTAAGGTTGATATCGTTGATTGTAATTGATTAAATGCCTCCACCCACTCTTTAAGTGCCTCTTGGGTTTTTTCGTTATCTGCGTTAATAGTTAAATTTTGCGATGTGGTGGTTACTGCTTTTAAAGTGATATCAACGCCAGGGATGACATCTTTAACGGTATTTGATGCACTATTGACGGTAATACCATTAAAACTAAATTTAGCATCTTGCGCTTTAGCGACTTCGCTCATTGCTGATGAATCAGCTTGATTAATATCAAAACCAACTAATGAATTGAGTTTTTCATCATCGGATGATATTGAAGTTATAGTTTGTTGTTCACCCGTTTCTTTAGATGTGATAACCAGTTGATAGCTATCGGTTCCTGAACGAACAATTGTTGCATTAACGGGAGATTCACTGATTGAACCATCTTCATTAACCACTTTAGCTTGGTTAATTGCATTTGCGATTGATTCTAAGGATGTTTCATCTTTACCTAAAGTGACATTTAATTTTTGACCATTAGCTTGTTCGATGGTGATTGTTCGCGTTTCATTATTGTTACCTAACGCTGTTTGTTTATCGTTTATTGTATTAGTAGCAACGCTGTGTGCGCTTGCAAGTTGTTGCACACTCACTGCATAATTACCTAATTGAGCATTGCTACTTACGTTAGTAGTAAAGTAGTTGTCATTGCCCGATACTGTTCTAGCTTGGAACAGCTCTTTTTTTTGTAGTTTTGCTGTTGCGCTATTAAATGTTGATAATGCACTTTTTAATTTGCCAAAACCGCTTATTTTATTATTAATTGTTTTTTGCTGTGCTTTTATTGGCGTAAGACGGTTTTTTTCTACCGCTTCTAATTGATCTAATACTTCATTTAAATCAATACCAGAACCAATCCCCAATATACTCATTGCCATGTTTTATTATCCTATTATAAATTCTTTCATCTCTTGTTTTATCGACTGATGTAATAAAAAGTTTAGATATTTTTACTAATAAATAATTAGGTTTTGGCAATGCATATATTGCTAGGCGATTTTATCTATTCAAAAACCAGTTATTTATTCAGTTATCAATGTTATATCCATATCAATTTTGCTCTGTAAAAAGATGTAGGTGACTTATCGCTGCTGGAGTTATAAATTATCTTTTTAATCAATGAGCTTTGATATTCCAGAGTGTTAAAAGCTAAATGTTTTTCTAAATGGTTTTAAGGATGGCAGTCGTAATTTAAAAATAAAATTAAGTAGTGATCTTTCTAATATAATTTCTATTATTAGTAAATATATTGCAATTATTTAAATAGATAGGAGGTTAGGCACTTTTGCCGCGGCCTTTATTAAATAAGGCTATCAACTGTTTTTTACCGATTAATTTACATATAAAAATGTATTAGGACCTCTGATCGTTTTATCAAACTTAATTAGTTATTCGGTTTTATTCGACGACATAAAATAAAAATTAAAAAAATATTAAAGTTTCTTTTTTTAATACCGATAACTAAATCATCAGCAAAAGTATTGAATAATATTTTCAATATCTCGTTGATCTAACTAATCATATTAAAGGAGATAAAAATGGCACAGGTAATTAATACCAATACTATGTCTTTAATGGCAAGAAACAATCTGAATAATTCTCAAAGTGTTCTTGGAACTGCAATTGAGCGTCTATCATCAGGTATGCGTATCAACAGCGCTAAAGATGATGCAGCAGGTCAAGCAATCGCTAATCGTTTTTCTTCAAATATTCGTGGTTTAACTCAAGCTGCACGTAATGCAAATGACGGTATCTCTTTAGCTCAAACAACTGAAGGTGCATTAAACGAAATTAATAACAACGTTCAACGTATTCGTGAATTGACTGTTCAAGCGGCAAATGGTACAAACTCTCAAAGCGATTTAGAATCAATTCAAAACGAAATTGATCAACGTTTAGAAGAGATAGACCGTGTATCTAAACAAACTGATTTCAATGGTACTAAAGTATTATCTGCTGATAAAACACTTAAAATACAAGTGGGTGCAAATGATGGTGAAACTATTGAAATCAATTTGAAAAAAATTGACAGTACTGAACTCGGTTTAGCTTCATTTAATGTTTCTTCAAGCCCAACAGCAGATCCTTTAAAAACACTTGATGCTGCATTATCAAAAATTGATGAATTACGTGGTGAGCTTGGTGCGGTACAAAATCGTTTTGAGTCAACTGTGACTAACATCAACAATACAGTAAATAACTTAAGCTCAGCGCGTAGCCGTATTGAAGATGCAGATTATGCTGAAGAAGTATCTAATATGACTCGTGGTCAAATTTTACAACAAGCAGGTACTTCAGTATTAGCACAAGCTAACCAAGTACCTCAATCTGTACTGTCTTTATTACAATAAAGTATATCTCTAAAATTTTACTTTAATTTTTATACTATAGTAATAATGGTATTTTTTAATACCATTATTGCTAATAATGTTAATTACCTATTTTTTAATACTTTATTCTTGCCATTAACTCAGTCAATTATCGTCATAATATTCCTTAGCATTTTTTACAATGGTTTAGGAAATGAGTGATAACCTGTATAACTCTCAGGGTGTAGTGAATCAAATCGATTGGCAACAATATATCTATTTAGTTCGTAATGAAGCGTTGAAATTAGCTGTTCGTTTACCAACGACGATTGAGCTTGATGACTTGTTACAAGTTGGTTATATCGGTTTATTAGAATGCATAAAACGTTATGATGCAGCACAAGGTTATACTTTTACTACATTTGCTATTCCTAGAATAAAGGGAGCAATGTTAGATGAGTTGCGTAGTCGTGACTGGCTACCAAGGCAAACCCGAAAAAAAATTAAAGATGTCACTAACGCCATTAATGAATTGGAACAAATTCTAGGTGTCCCACCTAATGATCACCAGATAGCTGCACATCTGCAATTGTCTCTTACTGAATATCGCAAGGTGTTATTAGATTCAAATTATAGCCAAATCTGTTCTTACGATGAGATACAAAAAAAACTCGGCGATAATTTGGATGCGCTGATTGAGCCTGATTCCGATAACAATCCTTTTGCTTTTATTATTAATGATGAAATTCGCAATATTATTGTTCAACAAATTGATAACTTACCTGAAAAAGAAAAAATGGTTTTAGCGCTCTATTATCAAGAAGAGTTGAATTTAAAAGAGATTGGAAAAGTGTTAGATATTAGCGAATCTCGCGTAAGTCAATTACATAGCCAAGCAATAAAACGAATACAAAGTAAAATTAATATATAAAAAACAGAATAAAACAGTAAAACATGAAAAAATAAATTGAAAATAAATCGAAATGATTTTTTTATTGACCTTTTGCTTTTAAAAATGTAACTTTAAGTGAAAAAAAACGAATTAAGATATTTTTTACTGATTTCGCATTTTTTTATGCGAGAAAAATATAAATTTTGGTGAGTAAATTGGGAAATATACAAGAAGACGATATTTTGAAATGTATACATCATTTAAATCTTTCAACGCTTTTATTAAGCCAAAGAATGATAGAGAAAGATAAAGTGATGGCAATGTATCGATTAGGAATTGATGAAAAAACCGCTGATATTTTGAGTAATTTAAGTGCTTCTCAAATGTTGGTTTTATCTGAAACCAATCAATTAACGTTTCAATTTCGATTTAAAAATTCAGCAATGATGGAAAAATTAACTGAAGAGTCTCGCGTTAGTGATATAAAGCAGATGCATACAGGGATCCTTCTATCAAGCTTACTTTTAGATTCTATTAATAAGTAGGTAAATGATAAAAATGAGTAGCAAAAGCATTATCCAAAAATATAAAGAAGTCCAATTAGCTATTCGATTAATTACACTCGGCGCTAGAATTCAAATGTTGGAAAGTGAAACCAATTTAAGCCGTGGAAAGCTGATTAAATTATATAAAGAAATCCAAGGATGCCCACCACCTAAAGGTTTACTTCCTTTTTCTACCACGTGGTTTATGACTTGGGAGCCTAATATTCATTCAAGCATGTTTTATAATGCTTACCGATTTTTAGTCAAGCATGGTACTAAATCTGGAGTTCATGCAATTGTTAAAGCTTATCAACTTTATTTAGAGCAATGTTCCCTTCATCACGATGAAGAGCCGGTTTTAGGCTTAACTCGTGCATGGATTTTAGTTAAATTTGTTGAAAGTAATGTTATGCAGCAATCGTGTTGCAAAGAGTGTAAAGGGCGATTTATTACACACGCTTACCAGCCACATAATAGTTTTGTTTGCAGTTTATGCCAACCGCCATCAAGGGCCGAAAAAAATAATAAAACGCATAAAGAAAGCCAAGCAAAATGCTTACAAGTTTTATCAATACCTAGTGCATTCAACTTAGTCACCGCAAATCAGGTAACGGTTTAGATAAGCAATTAATTAAAAAAGTTTAGTTACATTTTATAGAGATAAAGGAAAGCCAATGCTAATAATTATAGGATATATTGTTGTTATCGCTTCTGCTTTAGTTGGTTATGTGCTAAGTGGAGGGTATTTGGCAGTACTTTTTCAACCATTAGAGTTTTTGATAATTGGTGGTACAGCTATTGGTGCTTTCATTGTAAGTAATGAAAAGAAAGCAATAATTGCTACACTTAAATCGTTAGGTAGTTTATTTAAAACATCAAAATATAATAAAACTCTTTATTTAACATTAATTAATTTAATGTACACCATTTTAACTAAGATACGTCAAAATGGGGGGTTATCTATTGAAGAAGATATTGATAATCCAAAAGAGAGTGAGTTATTTAAAAAGTATCCACTTATTCTTGCCAATCCACAAATATGCGATTTTATCACTGATTATTTACGCTTAATGATTAGCGGAAATATGGAAGTTTATGAAATTGAAGCATTAATGAATGAAGAAATTGAGACGTATACCCATGAATTAGAAAAACCTGCAGATGCGATTTCTAGTGTGGGCGATGGGTTACCTGCTTTTGGGATTGTGGCTGCGGTTATGGGAGTGATTAACACATTAGCACAAGCAGATAGGCCTGCTAGCGAGTTGGGTGAACTTATTGCACATGCTATGGTTGGAACCTTTTTAGGAATTTTACTGGCTTATGGGTTTGTTTCGCCACTAGCTGCTTTATTAAGACAGAAGAATGCTGATACAGTAAAAATTTTAGAATGTACTAAAGTTATTCTTATTGCCAGTATGCATGATTATGCTCCACAGATTTGTATTGAGTTTGGTCGAAAAACTATTTTTTCGCATGAGCGACCATCTTTCTTTGAATTAGAAAAATATATTCAAGAAGTGAAAGATAAAAATGCTAACCCAACAGAAAATAATGAATAATGAAAGATAAGCCAGTAAGAATAATTATTTCTAAAAAAAAGTCAGGGCATGGCGGTGGCCATCATGGTGGTTCGTGGAAGATTGCTTATGCAGATTTCATGACTGCTATGATGGCACTTTTTTTAGTCATGTGGTTGATAGCCAAATCCAGCCCACAAGAATTACAAGGAATTGCCGAATATTTCAGAACGCCATTAATACTAGGTCAAAATGGTGGTAAAAATATTAGCGATAGCGAAAGCCCTATTCCTGGTGGTGGCGATGATGTCAGTAAAAGTTTGGGCGAAGAGCAACAGAGCATAATAAATGAACAACCAATAGATCCCAATATAGTTGAAAGAAATCAATTGATCGAAACTGCTCGTAAAATTTATGAGGCGTTTGAACTTGATCCTCGACTGCAAAAATTAGCGGCTAATCTTATTGTTGAACTAACTGAAATGGGGTTAAGAATTCAGATTTTAGCAACTGATGATAAACCAATGTTTGATGTTGGTAGTGCAGTTATTCATCCTAATATGCAAGAAATTCTTCACGCTCTAGCACCAATAATAAACGATTTACCCAATAAAATGACCTTATCAGGGCATACTGATGAGCGTCAATATATAACAGGTGATAGAGGTTATAGTAACTGGGAGTTATCTGCTGATAGAGCAAATTCGTCAAGACGAGAACTTATCGCTGCTGGATTAGATTCAAGCAAAATTATTCGAATTATTGGTTTAGCTGATACGGTAGGTTTAAACAATCCTAATTATAGTAAAGATGCTAATCGCCGTATTAGTATTTTAATTTTGAATAAGTCAGCTCAAAAATATATTGAAGATGAAAATACAATGACGGGAATAGATTTTTTAAAACAAGCAACTAAATCTGAAAAATAGCATTGGAATTACACAGGTTAAGCCTGTTAAAAAATTAAATTTCAATTATTTTCTAAAAATAACTAAAGTTTTATCTTTTTTATCCGATATAAGAATAACCCTTTAAGTTAATAATTTGATTATTGACTAAATATATTTAGGAGCTTTTATGTCAAATTCATTGATGAATACCGGTATTAGTGGATTAAATGCTGCGCAAAATATGCTTAATGTTATAAGCAATAATATCAGTAATGCGCATACCGTTGGTTACAATCGTCAACAACAAATTTTGCAACAAGCAAATGGCACTAAATATAATTATGGTTTTGTTGGTAACGGTGTATCTGTATCATCAGTTAATCGGGCATATAATAGTTTTGTGGTTGGTCAATTACGTCAATCTCAATCACAAAATGGCTCTATAAAGGCTTATTACAATGAGTTGTCAAAAGTCGATAATTTATTAGCGGAGAATGATAATAGTATTTCCTCGCAACTAAATAGTCTGTTTGCAAGTTTAAATAAACTTTCTTCAAATGCGGGTGATGCCGCTTCCAAGCAAACAGTAATAAATGATCTTAGCTCGTTAGTCAGTCAGTTTAATAAAACGGAATTGAATTTAAAAAATCAGATTGCCAATATCAATACTGAAATTGTTAATAATGTTGATACCATTAACTCTTATACCCAACAAATTGCTGATCTTAACCAAAAAATAGCAAGATTACAGGCAGTAAGTGGTGGTCATGAGCCGAATGCATTGCTTGATGAACGCGATCAACTGGTTAATGAATTAAGCGAGATGATAGGCATCACTGTTACTGAGCAAAATGGACAATACAATATTTCACTACCTAATGGTTTAAGTTTAGTGCAAGGGTCATCGGCAACTCAGTTATCTGTACAGCCGTCTAAAGATGATCCTGCTTTAAATACAATTATTTACACTCATAATTCTGGTGCGACTCAAGAACTATCAAGTCAAAATATCGCATCAGGCCGATTAAATGGATTATTAGCTTTTCGTGATGGACCACTCCTAGAAGCTCGCAACCAATTAGGTTTGATTGCGTTAAATCTAGCAGAACGATTTAATGAAGTACACATGTCAGGGGTTGATATTAATGGCGAACCAGGTCAGAAATTATTTGATTATCATAGCCCAACTAGTATTGCTAACGCCCAAAATCAAGGTAATGCCACTGCTAAAATTAACTATAACTCAGTGACAGACGTCAAAGCATCTGATTATAAAATTGAGTTTGATGGTAACGATTGGGTCGTAACCAGATTATCTGATAACAAGCAAATTACCCCTCAAGTTGAAGATGGTAAGTTGTTGTTTGATGGGTTATCTATTGAAATAAATGGTGATCCAGTAGCGGGTGATAGTATCTTACTTAAACCTGTTGCAGATGTAGCATCATCACTCCAGCTACTAGTTAAGGATGTCAACAAACTAGCAACAGGTATTAATGATGATGAAAATGGTAATGGCGATAATCGTAATGTAGCTAAATTGCTTGATATCCAAAATGAAAAATTAATTAATGGCACTAAAACGTTAAATAGTGCTTATAACGCCTTAGTTAGTTATGTGGGAAGTGAAACACAGACAGCTAAAATTTCAGCGCAATCTAGTCATAATATTACTCAAGAAATTTATGAGCAAAATCAATCAATATCAGGCGTTAATATTGAAGAAGAATATATCTCTATGCAGGTTTATATGCAGTATTACCAAGCTAATGCAAAGATTATTGATGCGGCAACCACAATATTCGATACCATTTTAGGTTTAGCTAAATAATAGAAGGGTTTAAATATGCGTGTTAGTACTAATGCAATGTATCAAAAAAATTTAACGAGTATTTTAAATACCAACAGTAAATGGCAAAAATCAGGATTGCATTTAGCAACCGGTAAAAAAATCTTATCACCTTCTGATGATCCTATGGGGTCATCGCAAGCATTAATTTTAAAACAGGCTCAATCAAGAAATACTCAGTATCAATCAGCTCGTGAAAGTGTTAATAACTCGTTAAGTCGCCAAGATACAGTACTAAAAGAAGCGAATACTGTTATCCAATCAATTCAAGAGACACTAGTTTATGCGGGTAATGAGACGTTAAACGATGAAAATAGACGTGACTTAGCCAATAAATTACAAGGATTAAAAGATCAATTAATCTCGTTAGCTAATGCTAAAGACACAAATGGTAATTATATCTTTGCTGGAAATAAAAATGATACACCTCCTTTTGTTGTGGATGAATCAGGTAAAGTTAATTATGTCGGCGGTTCTACAACGATTAATATTTTTATTGATGATACGCGTGAAGTGTCATTAAGTTTCACTGGTGATCAGATTTTTATGTCAGGCGCCAATAGTTCTGTGGAAAGTGATGTTTTTGCTAGCATTGACTATGCATTAGAAGTACTGCAAATCGGGTTAGATGATAATGACCATGATGCGATTACGCAATTCAGAGAAGGTTTATCGAAAGCTAGTCAAGGCGTTGATAATTCGTTTGAAAATATCTCAACAGTTAGGGCTGCAGGTGGTAATGTGTTGTCGGAAGTTGAGCGATTAACTGCACTAGGTAAAACCTTGGACATTGATTTTCAAACACAAATTAGCCAAATTGAAGATGTTGATTGGTATGAAGCCATTGCAGATTATGTGATGTTACAGGCGAATTTACAAGCAGCTCAATATACTTTTATGAATATGCAAAATATGTCCTTATTTCAAATGAAATAACTTTCTGTCATCACTTATTTAAATCGTTAATAAACAGGAGGCTTATGCCTCCTATTTATTAACTTCATTAAAACTTAGTTAATTTATTTAGTTATTATTTAAAGGCAATTTGTCTAAAACCTGATATTGATTTTTGCGGTGTATTTCTAGCAATTTCTTCAATTCGACTAATAATTTGAATTAACTTTTCGCTATAGTTAGGATCGGTTGCATAGTGTGCATCTTGCAGTGCTTTGGCTGCGGTTCTTGCATCAGGTGCGTTAACAACGGCACGATAACGTGGGCTTTTGGTAAGTAAATCAAGATAATCTGCTAATGCATGTTGTTTACTTTTATAAACTCTAAATTCATCTTGAATCTTAACCATATTGTTATTTAAAAATTCTCGTGTTGTTAACCGAGTTGAATTGCCTTTCCATGATGATGTCGCTTTTATGCCAAAATAGTTGTGACTTGGTTGATTGTCGGCTGTTTTTATCTGCTTTTTACCCCAACCTGTTTCTAAGGCCGCTTGTGCAATGATAACCTCATAAGGAATACCTGACATTTTGGATGCCTTTTTAGCTGGCTCAAACCACTCGACTATAAATTGCGTGATATGGTCTTTATCAAAATCATTAACTGCTGGTGGTAATGGTTTGACGTTAGTATTAGTTAATTTATTCGTTTGCTGGTAAAGCATTTGACCTAATGCCGCAGGCGATGAATTTGAATCACTAAATAAAGATTGTGCTAATTCTATATTATTAGCCTGAGATTGTGGGGTAATAGATCTATTTGGCTGATTATTTAATTGTTTGGCAATAATATTGGCAAGACCTAATCCTTTACCTGCAGCCTGTTGAGCAATTTGCTGATCAAACATCGAAGTAAATAACTGCATTGCAGATTGATTAAATAATCCACCATTAGGAACGGCTTTTCGCATAGATTGCATCATCATATTGACGAATAGTGTTTCAAACTGATCGGCAACTTGCTTGACACTTTCACTTGATCCACTAACAGCG
This sequence comes from Gilliamella sp. B3367, assembly GCF_026536825.1. NCBI lineage: Bacteria > Pseudomonadati > Pseudomonadota > Gammaproteobacteria > Orbales > Orbaceae > Gilliamella > Gilliamella sp. B3367. Next base: position 129,510 of record NZ_JAFNNJ010000005.1, on the reverse strand, counting down.
TTACGCCTTAATTGGCCAATGCTCGAAAAATCATAAGCAAAGCGATTAATAGACTGATTAACTAGGTTTTTCATAATAATTATGCTTTAAATCGTTTCTAATGCAGCGTGCAAACAACCAGCGGTTTTTAATGCCTCAAGTATCGACATTAATTCTGTTGGATTTGCGCCTAATAAATTAAGTGAGCTAATTACTCGGTTTAAATCAGCGCCAGAAGCTAAATTATGTAATGCTCCGCCATCTTGTTCGATGCTAACCTCATCATCAGGAACAACTACGGTTTGTCCTCCGGCTAACGGAGTGTTAGGCTGGCTAACTTTTAATTTGTTATTGACCACCACAGACAAATTACCATGAGCAACGGCACAATTGTCTAATTGAACTTTTTGATTCATCACCACCACGCCAGTGCGTGTATTAATGACTACTTTTGCTGAAATTGGTGAAGCACTAATTTGTAGGTTTTGAATCTTCGATAATAATTTAACTCTTGCCTGACTATCTTGTGGCATGTTCAATTTAACCGTCATACCATCTAAAGCAACTGCGATATTTTTTTGTACCTTGTTAATTGCTTCAGCGATTTTTGATGCCATGGTAAAGTCAAAATGGTTAAGGTGTAAGTGAATGGAACTTTTTTCATCTAAGCGGGTTGTTAATTCCCTCTCAATTGTCGCTCCACTCGGGATAGTTGCACCAGCCATTTGATTAACTGTTACACTACTCCCTTTGCTGCTTGCGCCCATACCACCAACAAAAAGATTACCTTGAGCAATGGCATAAACTTGATTGTCGGCACCTTTCAATGGCGTCATAATCAATGTGCCACCGCGAAGGCTTTTGGCATTACCTAATGAAGAGACAACAACATCAATTTGTTGCCCAACTCGTGCATAAGATGGTAATTTAGCCGTAACCATTACCGCAGCAACATTCTTTAATTGCATGTTACTACCTGATGGTACGGTAATACCTAATTGCGAAAGCATGTTGGTTATACTTTGAATGGTAAATGGTGTTTGTGAAGTTTGGTCTCCAGTACCATCTAGCCCAACAACAATTCCATAGCCTACTAAGGCGTTTTCACGCACGCCTTGAATAGTTACTAAATCCCTTATTCGTTCGGCATAACTATAGGGTGTGCCCACTATCATTATTAAAATAATAAAAGTTCGTAATTTATTAAGCATAATCAGATTCATTAAAAAGGTGAAAGATTAAAAAACAGGCGTTGTAACCAACCCATAGTTTGAGCTTCATCAATGTAGCCATTACCTACATATTCAATGCGAGCATCGGCAACTTGAGTTGAAATAACGGTATTGTTACCACTTATTGTCCTTGGGTTAACAACGCCTGAAAATCGAATAAATTCTGTTCCCTGATTTATTGCAATTTGTTTTTCACCAATTACTTTTAAATTGCCATTAATCATGACATCTTGAACGGTGACGGTGATGGTTCCACTAAATGTATTTTTTGCATTAGCGCCACCAGAACCTTTAAAATCGTTACTGCCTGAGATATCAGTATCTACTTTGCCTCGACCAACTAGCCCATCTAAAAAGTGAGGAACAGTTTTTACACCTAAATTTACCCCACCATTACGGCCAGCATTAATAGATGAACTTTTGCTCGCACTCACATTTTCTTGTAATACAATAGTTAATACATCACCAATATTGCGAGGTCTACGATCTTCAAACATTGGTTGATAGCCAAAACTACTTGGTTGTGATGCTTGATATATTGAGCCACTTGAATTAACAATTTCTGGCATTTGAGGAACAATACTGGTTTGCCCTTCAACTAATGCTTTTTTAGGTAATTGGCTACAACCGACTAATAACATCATTACTAAAATATAAAGATATCTCATTATCATAGTTTTATAACTGATTTAAACGTTGCAACATTTGGTCAGACGCTGATATTGCTTTACTGTTAATTTCGTAAGCACGTTGTACTTGAATCATGTTAACTAACTCTTCTGCGACATTTACGTTAGAGGTTTCGATATAACCTTGATACAGCAATCCAGCACCATTTAATCCCGGTGTATTTTCAGTTGGAGCACCAGAGCTTTCGGTTTCTAAATAGAGATTTTCCCCAACACTTTCTAACCCAGTGTCATTAATAAAAGTATGTAATGTTAATTGACCAACTTGCACTTGAGTTGATTGATTGGCTAAGGTCACACTAACAATACCATCCCGTGCCACGGTCATTTTTATCGCATTTGATGGAATGTTGATGGTTGGTTGAATTTCGTAACCAGCAGCCGTAACTAATTGACCATTTTGGTTAACTTGAAAAGCACCACTTCGAGTATAAGCTAGCGTTCCATCAGGCATCAGAACTTGGAAAAAACCTTGTCCATTAATAGCGATATCACTGCTATTATCAGTTAATTCTAAATTTCCTTGGCTATGGATTCGTTCGGTAGCTACAGGCCTAACACCGGTACCAATTTGTAATCCAGAAGGTAGTGTTGTTTGTTCAGATGATTGAGCGCCAGGTTGGCGAATAGTTTGATATAACAGATCTTCAAAAACAGCACGTTGGCGTTTAAAGCCACCAGTACTAACGTTGGCTAAATTATTGGAAATTATATCCATATTCATTTGTTGTGCAGTTAGCCCAGTTTTTGCAATCCATAATGATTTAATCATTGCTTTTTCCTATTTTAATTATGTTAACGATAATATTTGATTGGCTCTTTGTGCATTTTCATCTGCTGTAGTAATTTGCTTCATCTGCATTTCAAATTGACGAGAATGGCTAATCAAATTCACCATTGCAGTAACAGGATTAACATTACTGCCTTCTAATACTCCAGACATCAGTTTTGCGTTAGGATTATCTATTAATACTGCACCACGATTGTTAACAGTTGTTGCATGAAAAAAACCGTCATCGCCACGTACCAACTCATTAGGTTCAAGGTGAACTTTCTTTATTTTTCCAACTTGAGCAATGGTTGTGCGTTTATCACCTGCACCTAACGCTGATAAAGTTCCGTCGGCACTGATACTAACTTGTGAACGCTGAGGAACTGTTAATACGCCATTATCACCAAGTAATGGATGACCTTGGATATTAAGCGTGCCATTTTCATCAATTTGAATCGCACCATTACGGGTATATGCTTCACTACCATCAGCTAATTGTACAGCTAGCCAATCATCTTCAGATAAAGCAACGTCTAAATCTCGCCCAGTGTAATTAAATGCACCCATTGTTGAATCATAGGTAGGCGTGGTTGCTGCAACCATGGTCCTTGTTGGCATACTATTACCCACAATAGGAACGGCTTTCATTGCCGTTAATTGAGCACGAAAGCCTGCTGTTGATACATTAGCTAAGTTATGACTGGTTATGGATTGTTGATTTAATGTTTGGCTAGCGCCAGACATGGCAGTATAAATAACGCGATCCATACATATTCCTTAAATTATCTTAAATTAACTAATGTATTAAGAATTTGATCTTGTGTCTTAATGGTTTGAGAATTAGATTGATAATTACGTTGGGCAACAATCATATTGACTAATTCTTGGCTCATATCAACATTGGATGATTCAACGGCACCACTGGCTAATGATCCAAAAGTACCAGTATTGGCTGAGCCTAATACTTCACCACCAGAATTTAGTGTTGAACGCCAGTTATTATTCCCTGCTGACTCTAATCCATTAACATTGGCAAAATCAGCCATGGCAATTTGACCTAATAACATGGTTTGTTGGTTGGAATAAACACCATAAATAGTGCCATCATTGTTAATACTATAACCAACTAAATCACCTGCTGCATAACCATCTACGATAGGCGTTTTTATGCTACCGACTTCTTTACCCATATTTTGTTGCGTACTGTTTGCAAGTGATAATGTAAAGCTATTATCTTCTGATCCATTTATGCCATTAATATTGATAGTCATTTCGGGATCGCTGATTAATTTGCCTGATGAATCAAATTCCATTTTTCCTAATGCTTGTAGAGTTGCATTAGGATCGCTACTATCAAGGTAATGAACATCCCATTGGTTATCTGCTGTTTTTACATAAAAAAGCTGAACATTACGTTGATTACCTAATGAATCATAAGTGGTGATAGTGGTTGAATAATTGAATGTGTCAGCATCTGTTGCATTAATCGGTTGTTTTTCAGGAACTTTACTATTTGAATTTAGATTTGTTTGCAAAGCAGCTTTATTGGTTGCTGATGCATTTAACATTTCTTGTGAAATTTTTAATGGGCCTGGTGCTGAACCTTGTTGAATTTGTGGTGGAGTACCTGTCGCAAGATAACCAGTCAAGTTGAAACCGTCAGCAGATACGATATTACGTTCAGCATCTAATTGAAACTGACCATTACGGGTATAGTAGATTTGTCCACTACTATCAACTAATCTGAAAAATCCATTACCTGAAATCGCTACATCTAAACTGTTGTTGGTTGAGGTTGTTGTCCCGTCATTAAAATTTTGCATAACAGCAGCAACTTTAACACCCATCCCTACTTTTGAACCGGCATAGATATCAGCAAATGAAATACTAGCACTTTTAAAGCCAACTGTTGCAGAATTGGCAATATTATTACCAATAACATCTAATTGTTTAGAAGCGGCATTCATACCACTGATTGCTTGAGAAAATCCCATATAAACTTATTCCCCTTTAAAGAATTTGACGCACTTCGTCAATACTAATTGAACCAAGTATCCCTAAATCAAGTAATACTTTATTATTAACTTTGCTATTAATTACTCCGTAAACAACAGAGTAAGCTAATGGTGTTGATGTGACTTTTTGCCCCTCGTAAGTAGCATTAACTGAAAACGTGTAGCTACCATCTGGAGCTAAAGTTCCATCGTTAAGTTCTCCATCCCAAGTAAAAGAGCTGACACCAGCAGGGATGGATCCAAGATCGACTTCTCGTACAACATTACCATTTTCATCTTTTATGGTGATAACAACTGAATCAGCATCACGCATAAGTTCAAAACCAAACGGCGTAGTAATGGTCTCTTTATCACTTTTTGAACCATCTATTTCTGAAGTTGCGACTAATATTTTATTACCAGGAACCATAACGCCTTTACCAATCATATTGCTCGCGTTGACTGATAAACTATCGTCAATCTGGCCTGAAACCATACCTAACGTTGTATTAAGTCGTTCAATGCCTGCTAATGTATTAATTTGCGCCAATTGCGAGGTTAACTGACTATTATCCATTGGATTAGTTGGATCTTGATTCTTCATTTGGGCAATAAGTAATGTTAAAAAGTTATCTTGTAATTCCTGACTAGAATTACCATCAGATGAACCTTTCCTCACTGCTTGTGGACTAGCCATATTTGACGATTCTGAAACTGGTACATTCGAAATACCCATGAATTAAGCCCCTTTATTGCCCTAAGGTAAGTGTTTTAAGCATTAAGCTTTTTACGGTATTAATGACTTCCACATTTGCTTGGTAGCTACGAGATGCTGAAATGGTATTGACCATCTCTGCCACTACATCTACATTAGGTTTTTGAATGTAACCTTTCTCATCAGCTAAAGGGTGCTTAGGGTCATAGACTAAATTCATTGGTGATGGGTCTTCGATGACCTCAGATACTTTTACTCCAGCTATGCTATTGGGATAATTGTTATCATCGACTTGGAAAATAACTTGTTTAGCTCGATAAGCTTGACCTGAAGTACTTGTAACACTATCAGCATTTGCTAAATTACTCGCACTAACATTCATTCGTTGAGTTTGTGCCATTAATGCAGAACCAGAGATAGAAAAAATAGAGAAGCTCATAATGGTTATCCTTGCTGTAATACGGATACTACATTTTTAAATTGTTCACCTAAAAATGTTAAATTACTTTGATAATGGATACTGTTATCCATAAAAGCTGTTCTTTCTTGATCCATTTCAACAGTATTACCATCAGCAGATGATTGATAAGGAATGCGATACAGAAGTTGATAATCTGCTGAGCCGATGGTTTGGATATGCTTTGCTGATGTTATATTAAGCTTTATATTATTAAGCGTATGTTGATTATTGATAGCTTTTTTTAATTCAATATTAAAATCAATATCTCTAGCTTGATAATTAGGCGTATCACTATTGGCAATATTGGTCGCAAGTATATTTTGTCGTTTTTCACGAACACTTAATGCTTGTTGATGAAAGTTAACAAAAGTATCTAATTTATTTAGCATAAAATCATCTCATCTTTTTTTATGTAGAGAATTTTAAGCAAATCAAAAAAAAATCATCGTATAAATAACGATAAAAATTGCCCTTATTTCAACATTCAATAAATAAGCTGATAAAGTAAAATTTAGTTACCAATAATGTTGTGAACAAATATGTCTCAGTTTATAAAATATCTAAGCCTTTTAGGTGTGTTGTGTAGCTCAAAAATAGCTTTGGCTAACTCAATGGAAAAACAGATTAGCGATCTAATCTATCAACAAATTAGCGAAACTAATATTGATAATATTGCTATTGATTACCTCACTTTGAAACCTCAGTTAAATTGTGATTCACCAACATTTGCGATTTTAAATAAAAATAAGCAGTGGGGTAATTTAACCATCACTGCTAAATGTGAAAATATCACTAAATATATTCAAGTTTATGTTGCTGTTACTGGGAGTTATGTTATGGCGAATCAGCCGATAAGTGCAGGAACATTAATGACAGAGCAGCAAGTGAAAATGCAATCTGGGCGGTTAGATAAATTACCACCTGCTGTAATTTTGAATAAATCAGAGGTTATCAATCATATTGCTTTAAGAAATATTAATAATGGTGAGCCAATTAAAAATTCAATGTTACAGAAAAATTGGCATGTTAAAGCAGGTCAAACTGTAAAAGTAATTGTTAATGGTGAGGGTTATTCAATTGCTGCTAATGGCAAAACACTAAGCAATGGTGCCTTGGGTGAATTAATAAATATCAAACTTAATACAGGTAATATTGTTCAGGGTGTTGTTACAGAAAAAGGTATCATAATTTTAAACAAATAAAATTAATGATTTTCTAATTTTTGCCGATAATTAGATTAAACCTCCCCTATAAACCTCAACGTTAATTGAAGGAATTTTATGAGTATAGATGCAACAAAAATGGTTACCGCCGTATCAGGGGTACTTAATCGTATAAATGAGCAAAATAAAAAAACTAATGCATCTGTGCAAAACTCAAATAACTTAACGTTGAATGTTAAGTTAAGCCAAAATACTATAGCTTTGTTGCATTCAACTGAAAATGATATCGATACTAGTAAAATTGAAAAGATAAAACAGGCCATTACTGAAGGTAAATTAGTGATCAATCCAAATAAAATTGCCGATGAAATTATTAAGCAAACTTTCGAAAATATTGAAATCTAATTGATTTTGAAGGAATGTCGTCATGTTAGAATTAGATAACATTTTTAATAATGTAACAGTTATGTTACAAGCCCTGTCAGATATTTTAGAAGCTGAACAACAAATATTATTTAAAAATAATTCAGTAAATCAATTGAGTGAAATTATAAACCAAAAAAGCCAATTACTTATTGAGTTAAAATTACTTGATGAAAAAAGACTAAAAGTTAGTCAGCAATGCAATATTCAATCACCTTATAGTGAAAAACAAGAGTTAGCATTAAAATGGCAAGCTATCACAAAAATGACTCAGCGATTAGCTCAAATCAATCGGGAAAACGGAGTGCTTATTCAAAACCGAATGAACGTGACGCAACATTCAATAGACTATTTAAAAAGCATGAATAATCCTGCTGTTTATACCCATAATGGTTATCAACAACCAGAAACTATTTCATCTAAACGCGCTAAAGTTTAATCATTTTGAAGTTGTTTTACGGTAAACGAGATAAATAACTATTAAATTAGGGTCTTATTAAGCCAATAACTTTATCAAGTTGCGTTCATACTGTGCTGTAAACGGTAATTAGGCAATAAAATTGATTTAATTAAGATATGGCTGATGATAGTGATCTAGATAAAAGCGAACAACCCACCGATAGCAAATTAAAAAAAGCCAAGGAAAAGGGACAAATCCCACGATCTCGCGAGTTAACATCGTTAATTATTTTGTTGGTTAGTATCCTATTATTTTGGATGATGGGCAGTCATTTTGTTGCTAATTTAAAAACAATTATTCAACACGCTATGTTGGTTGCATACCGAACAGATGATGATAAACAAATTATTTTCAATTTAATTAATTTATTAACCGCTGGATTTTGGTCGATTTTACCTATTTTTTTCGGATTAGTCATTATTGCCATCATTGCACCTATGGGGGTTGGTGGTTTACTTTTTAGTTTGCAATCAATTAAACCCAATTTTGGTAAATTGAATCCGATTAGCGGATTTAAAAGAATTTTTAGTATTCGAATTTTTTCAGAGTTATTTAAAAGCCTGCTTAAAGTTGTTTTAATCGGTTTTGCCGTGACATTGTTTCTAATCAATCAATTTCCAAATATGCTTTCGCTGCCAAATATGTATTTAAATAGTGCATTATCTAACGTTATGCAACTGCTTATTTATTCAGGAATATTAACTATTTTAGCTTTAATTCCTATGGTTGGATTTGATATTTTTTATCAAATCTGGAGTAATTTAAAAAAATTAAAAATGTCTAAACAAGAGATTAAAGACGAGTTCAAGGAGCAAGAAGGTAATCCACAAATTAAAGGCCGGATTCGCCAGATGCAACAAGCAATAGCCAGACGTCGAATGATGAAAGATGTACCAAAAGCCAATGTTATTATCACTAACCCAACTCATTATGCGGTTGCACTACAATATGATGATAAAACTATGTCTGCCCCTAAACTGATAGCTAAAGGTACCGATAATATCGCTATCAAAATTAAAGAAATTGCCCAAGAGCACCGCATTCCACAATTAGAGGCTCCTCCTCTCGCTCGGGCTTTATATCGCTATGGTGAAATAGGACAAACCATTCCAGCCGAACTCTATGCTGCCGTTGCGCAAATTTTAGCCTGGGTTTATCAATTGAAACGTTGGCATAAACATGGTGGTGATAAGCCTCAAAAACCAACGAATATACCGATCCCTGAATCTTTATCCGTAAATGAGTAAAAGTAAATCTCTATGATGAAATCAAAATTAGCCAATTTATTATCAGTAAATCTATCAAAAAGTGGTCATTATCGAATTTTAACAGGGCCAATGCTTATTTTATTGATTCTTTCAATGATGGTATTACCTTTACCTGCATTTATATTGGATCTGTTTTTTACTTTTAATATTGCATTATCAATTATTATTTTGATTGTTGCCTTGTTTACTAAGCGGGTTTTAGATTTTGCAGCGTTTCCTACCGTTCTGCTTTTTGCAACGTTATTACGACTATCGCTAAATGTTGCTTCAACTCGGGTTGTACTGTTAAAAGGTCATACTGGTAGTGATGCAGCTGGTAGAGTTATTGAAGCTTTTGGGCATTTTTTAGTGGGTGGTAATTTTGCTATTGGTATTGTTGTCTTTATTATTTTAGTTATCATCAACTTTATGGTAATCACTAAAGGTGCTGGTAGGATTGCTGAAGTTGGTGCTCGCTTTGCGTTGGATGGTATGCCAGGTAAGCAAATGGCAATTGATGCTGATCTCAATGCTGGATTAATTGGTGAAGATGAAGCCAAAGCACGGCGCGCAGAAGTTACACAGGAAGCCGATTTTTATGGCTCAATGGATGGTGCGAGTAAGTTTGTACGTGGTGACGCCATCGCTGGATTACTAATTATGGCCATAACCATTGTTGGTGGATTATTAGTTGGGGTAATGCAGCATGGTATGACATTTTCAGATGCAAGTAAAACCTATGTATTACTGACTATTGGTGATGGTCTAGTTGCACAAATCCCTTCACTGATTATTTCTACCGCTGCGGGTGTAATTGTGACTCGGGTTACCTCACAAGAAAACATTAGCGATCAAATGCTCAAACAGTTATTTAATAATCCTCAAGTATTAATCTTAACTGCGGTTGTTATTGGTTTGCTTGGACTTATTCCAGGGATGCCAAATTTAGTATTTTTAATGTTTACTGCGGTATTATCAGTAATTTCTTGGTGGTTAACCAAACAAAAGAGAGTTGAGAAAACAGTTGCTACTCCACCAAAAAGTGTTGCAGCGCCAACAAATGTTGACGCTTCATGGTCTGATGTCAATATTGAAGATATCTTAGCGATGGAAGTTGGATACGGGCTCATTCCTATGGTTGATCAAAACCAAAATGGTGAATTACTTGGTCGAATTCGTAGTTTGCGTAAAAAGTTTGCGCAAACATTAGGCTTTTTACCGCCTCAAGTTCATATTCGCGATAATCTCTCGTTATCACCTTATCAATATAAAATTTTTATAAAAGGTGGTGAAATTGGTCAAGGCGAAATAATGAATAATAAATGGTTAGCGATCAACCCCGGCACAGTAACCGAAACTATCGATGGCATTGAAACTATTGAGCCGGCTTTTGGTTTACCTGCTGTTTGGATAGATGAAAATGACAAAGAAAATGCACAAATATTGGGTTACACTGTTGTTGATACTAGTACCATGATTGCCACCCATTTCAATCATTTGTTACATCAATTCGCCAGTGATTTATTGGGACGATTAGAGACACAAGAATTATTGGATCGAATAAAGCAGGATATTCCTAAATTAGTCGAAGATTTTATTCCTGACGTAGTGCCTTTAACTACTTTTCATAAAATTCTACAAAACTTACTTTCTGAAAAAGTGTCGATTCGTGATATGCGCACAATTATTGAGACGATTTGTGAACAAGCACCAAACCAAAATGATGCCTATCATTTACTCAGTATTGTTAGAATAGCGCTAGGGCGTGTGATTACCCAACAATGGTTTCCTGGGGCAGAACCGATAAGAGTAATTGGATTAAATATTGATTTAGAAAGAATATTACTGCAAGCTTTGCAAAATACTAGTAATGTTGAACCGGGACTAGCAGAACATATTCTTCAACAACTCAAACAAGCATTAAATCAGCAAGATGCAATGGGAGCGCCGCCTGTTTTATTGGTTAATCACACATTAAGAGCTATGCTCTCCCAGTTTTTAAGACCTAATTTTCCTCAATTAGCCGTGTTATCTAATTTAGAAATACCTGATAACCGAAAGATCCAAGTGACATATCAAATTGGCAGTGAATTATGATAAATTTACTGCACAATATTGATCGTCATTTAATCTATTTTTTTTCAAATATTGTCCCTTTTTTGAAAGGTGAGTTTTTAAATGAGAATTTGGTGAGCAATATATAACTTATACCACCAACAACAAAGCCGACAATCCATGTTAAGCTCACTTCATAAAATGCAGCTGCTGATCCAATAAGCATCGCTAGAATAGCAGCGGGGTTAAATCCAGCAAATTGACCGTTGTTATCATATAGTGTATTTACATCAATTTTTTGGCGACGTAACAGATAGTATTCCACCAACAAAATTGCCACAATTGGTCCCAAAAATGCGGAGTAAATTAGAATAAATAAACCTAATCCTTTTGCTGAGGTATCCTGAACAAGAACCCAAGGAAAAGAAGCGATAGCTAATAATCCTGTAATGGTTACTGCTACTTTATATTTAGCTTTTGTTAATAACGTAATTACGTAAGCTGGTGGGATAATATTAGCAACGATATTTACAGCAATGGTGCCTAATACAATAAAGGATGATACCACGATGGTGATATATGGATTATTTACTACAATCGCAAATGCTTTAACTGGATTAGAGTTACCTGTGACTGAAGCCAACATCACACCAATGGTAATAATAAAACCGTAAGCAACAAAAATTGGTAGAAAATAGAGGAGCCCTCTTTTTCTATCACTAAAGCCAGCTTTTAGTTCTCGTGAGTAATCAGCTGCACTAAGAAAAATTGCGGCGTAATTACCTAAAAACATCATAATGAAGCCACAGAATGGTAATCCCCAAGTCCCTTCGGTATTTACCCATTTGTCTATAATAATCTCTTGATGATTATTGAGTAATATAATAAAGACATAAATTAACGCACAAAGAATAACAATTGAAATTAACGTTTCTACCCATTTTATTGCATGGAATCCATATAGCGACAAAGCGATTTGGAAAAATTGTAAAATAAGAAAGCAGATAAATATATTATTAAAATCACCATTAGATAATATTCTAATAATTTCATTGAGCGCAGTTGCACCTATCCAACTTTGAAATCCATACCAAACAATAGCAGGAATACCACGGAGTAATGAAGAAATAATAGCGCCTTTTATACCAAATGACATGCGAAGTTGTACCACATAAGGAATACCTGTGCGATATCCTAAGCGATCATTAAAAACAAAAATTGTCGTGATAATCAATATTGCAATTAATGTTGCGGCAAAAGTTTGGAAAATATTCATGGTGGCCACACCAGCTACAACTAAGCTTGCACCTAAGGTCATATTACCCAAATTCATGCCATCGCCAATCCACATAAAAGAATAGGCTAAAGGATTCATAGTTCGATCTTTGCTAGATTTGGGTAATAAAGAACTATCAATCTGCATAGATGTATTTGGTGATTGTGCTGTATTATTCTTCATGACTTTCCTTCCCTACTTATTTCTATCGTTTCAATTCCATTATTAACGCCGAATAAATTCACCTCTTGGTATTGAACTAATACCGGCATTAATTTGATAAATAGTTTTGCCTCGTAATAATGTTTGAACAACTTGTGCGCCAATTTGTCGTCCTACATAAGGACTAAATTTATTACGATATTCGAGATCTTGCTCTTTTAATACATAGTTAGAATGAGGTTTAATAAAGATGATGTCAGCATCTTTACCTACTTGAATTGAACCTTTAGTTGGTAAGTTATATCTTTCAGCTGGGTTTTTAGCGATGATATCGGCAAATTGTTTTAATGACATACCCCGTTTTTGTACGGCTTCATCAAACATAATATCTACATTATTTTGCACACCAGAAATTCCGCCCCAAGCATCAAAGGCATTGGCTTTGTCTTTTAAATCGTAAGTACATGGTGAATGGTCAGACACCGCAGTGATGATGTGGCCAGCAAATAGATATTTCCATAATCCTTCTTGAGCTTGCTGATCACGGATTGGTGGAGAACATTTTGCAATTGGTCCAATAGCATCCAATTGGTCTGTAGTAAAATAGAGGTAATGGATACAGGTTTCGCACGTCACATTAATGCCTTCTTGGCGTGCTTTGATAACCTCTTCAACTCCTTCAGGACAAGCGACATGGCATATATGAATCGGGCACCCAGTTTGTTTAGCGAAAAAGATTGCTCGACGAATTGCTTCAACTTCAGTAAATGCCGGACGGGTTGCTACATATTGTGATAATTTACTTTCGCCTCGTGCTTTAGCTTGTTGCCCTAAAATATCAGTAATTGCGGCATTTTCTGCATGGATAGCTAACACTTTACCGGTTTTAGCAATTTGGCGCATTCCTTCCCATAATGCGTAATCATTTACATTGGCAAAATCACCGTCAAGGTTTGGATCACCACAGGTTGCCATAAAACATTTAAATGCCGCGACACCTTCTTCGACTTGTTCTGCAATACCATTATTGGTCAGGTTATAAGGAACTAATCCACCATAAGAAGCTACATCGACATAAAGTTTTCCCTCACCAGCAGCATATTTGGTACGAAGAGTTTCGCCACTAGTAGTGGCAGGGAGTTGGTTAAGAGGCATTTCAACAAAGGTTGTTACGCCACCTTTTGCACATGCTTTTGTTCCTGTGATATAGCCTTCCCACTCATGACGAACACCACCAGGTTCACTAATATGAACATGAATATCAACCATTCCGGGACTAACAATTAAGCCATTAGCATCAATAATTTCATCGGCTTGCACTAAATTAGGGCCAATTGCTGCAATTTTGCCATTTTTTATTGCAATATCGGTATAAGTTTCGCCAGATTCGAGAATGACAAGACCATTTTTAATAATGAGATCGTACTGCATAATAATTTTCCCAACTGAATTGATTACAAATTAGACATATACTAATTCATATTATCAGTATTATTTGTTTTATCAAATTTTCATAATAATCTTTATACTTATGCAATAAACGTGCCACAAAATCAAAAAGTAAGTCATAACTGACATGATTTGGTTTTCTGTAAGTGTAATTGCACTAAAATGATCCATTTAAATCAGTTTGGTTAATTTTTTTGCACCATTTTGGGTGATTAGATAGGAAAATCGAATAAAACATTGGAATGATTAGATTATGTGCCTTACATTAAAGTAAACCTTTTAGGTATCGCTAGTAATGTAAGGCCTTGAAAATATTATTTAGTAGCTACAGTAAAACGTTGTTTAATGTGTTTTGCATTCTCTGCTTCATCAATCATCGCGATTGCATAGTCAGCATAGCTGATTTGACTTTTCCCTTGGCTATTAACCAAAATTTGCTCGCCACCAACAATGTAATGACCAGTTCTTGGGCCATCAGCAATAAACTCAATTGCTGGGCTTAGATAGGTCCAATTTACATCATTACAAGTTCTTAATTGATCTAAAGCTTTTGCCATGTTATTGGCTAATGGTTTAAATTCATCTGGGAAATCCGGAGAGTCAACTAAACGAATAGTATGCTCAGGATTGACATATAAACTACCTGCACCGCCAACAACTAATAAACGATTAGGTTTACCGCTTAAAATATCAGTTAAGTGTTTTAAGCTAGTTTGATGTTGTGGAAGGGTTTCTGGCGTCCATGCCGCAAAAGCATCAATAATGACATCAAAAGGTTTCAAATCTTCATAAGTTAGATCAAACAGATCTTTAACTAGAATTTTTGCCTTAGGGTCAACATGAGCGTTTGGATTACGAACAATCGCCGTTACATCATGTCCACGCGCAATTGCTTCTTTAACTATCAGACTACCTGACTTACCACTAGCACCAATAACCGCAATTTTCATTTTTTACTCCTTTATTAATTTATAAGTATTGTTTGATTCAGGTTTTAAATTGGAAAAATCTTTTAACAATTTGATATTTTTAGGTTAATATTCTAAGTATCTATTGTAAAGTAGGTACCAAGCAGTAATATAGTTACCGAAATGATACTATTATTGAATTTAAAGGATTTTTAACTAATGTCACTCAACGGAATTTTACCTCCTTGCCCTGTCGAAATTACCCTTACGTTAATGGGTGATAAATGGAAAGTCTTAATCGTTCGTGATTTATTAACAGGTACAAAACGCTTTGGAGAATTAAAAAAATCACTAAACGGTATATCTCAAAAAGTCTTAACTCAACATCTAAGAACAATGGAAAAAAACGGCTTAGTCAGCCGCAAAGTCTATGCCCAAGTACCACCTAAAGTGGAATATACATTGACCGATGTCGGGCAAAGTTTAAAACAAGTGCATGATGCTATGTTAGCGTGGGGAAGTGCTTATAAATCAAAACAAAGTGCTAATAAATAGGTTTCATTTATAAAATAATTTTTCTATTTATACATAAGTAATGTTAGTAAACTAATAGCATGATTTTCATTAAGCAGAAAATTATGGCTAATTAGCCTCAAATTTAGAACATATGAAATAAAATTCATCCGGCTTTGAGTCTTTATCCTGACCAATAACGATTGTATCTGGGTAGAGATTATTGTCGGTAATCGGGGTAATTTCCTTTTGGAATATGTCTGTATCATTCAAAGGAATAGGTTCTTCACAGCTGCGTAATATAGGGTTAACCTCAATCAATTTAGCGAACTTGTACATATCACCTTTGGCTTTAGCATAAAAAGATGTGACAAAATTATCGCTTTCATAACGAATCATATTAACCCATACATTCTTAACTTTGATAGGTTGCTCAAAATAGTATTCGATTTCATTTATACTATCTCGTTTTTTTATAGTAATTTTTTGTTTTGCAAGTTCAGCAATGATCTTTTTATCTTCTATGGCAAAAGGCTTTGACTGACATAATAAAGCTGATCTAAATTGTTCTGTTATAGTCTTCGTGTCATCACTAGACGCATAGCCAGATAAACTCAAAAAAAATAGCGTGTAACCTAAAAGTAAATATGATTTTTTCATAATTCATTGTCTATATGAGGTTATTAATGCTTTGTTGATTCTGTTTTATTCCTCTGTCAAATCTCAATCTAATTATAAATGAAGAATAAGTAATAGTTAATAATTTTGATATTAACTTACTAGCCACCCTATCGCCATTTTGTTAAAACTATATTACTATGATTTAATTGATTTTCATTATAAAAATTGATTATGAATAAGCCATCACCGAATTTAACCATTAAAGATATTGCCAAATTGAGCGGGGTGAGTAAATCCACTGTTTCGCGAGTTATTAATCACGACCCAATGGTGAAGGAATCGACACGTAACAAAGTGATGGCAATTGTTGAACAATATCAATTTACCCCATCCAAATCAGCTAGAGCAATGCGTGGTTATGGTAATAAAGTGATTGGTATAATTGTTACTCGCCTAGATTCCATATCCGAAAATCATGCAGTTCGAAACATGTTGCCTGTTTTTTATGCAAATGGGTATGATCCGATTATCATTGAGAGCCAATTTAGCCCGCAAAAAGTCGAAGAACACCTGACAATGTTAAAAGAAAAGCAAGCTGACGGTGTAGTGATTTTTGCTTTTACAGGATTGAATAGCTCTCGACTGACATTTTGGCAAGATAAATGTGTGGTTATTGCTAGGCCTTTTTCTGATTATACTTGTATTTGTTATGATGATGTAGGGGCGGTAAACAAAGCATTAACCTATTTATATCAAAAGCATAAAAAAATTGGCTATATTGGTATTACTAAACAAGATCAGACTACTGGCGAATTACGCTACCAAGCGTATACTAATTTTTGTCATACTCATAAACTTAAGCCAAATGCGGTGCTTGGCAAATTAAGTTATTATTCTGGTTATGAACTTGCCGAGTCAGTATTGGTTGATTCACCAACAGCAATCGTTTGTGCTACCGATTCAATTGCTTTAGGCCTAAATAAATTCTTATCTGAAAAAAATATCAATAATATTGTTGTTATTAGCATTGGTAGTAGCGATCTGCTTAAATTCTTGTTTGCCAAAACGATTACAGTCGATCTTGGTTTTGATAAAGCGGGTACTTATGCTGCAAACGAGTTATTGCAAATACTACAAAGTGGAGCAAAACCTAAAATTATTACGGTTCCTTCCCAAATACTTCTTTAACTATTTTTGAGTGATATATTGCCTAAAATTGTGAGGTTTATCACAAAAAGGGAACGTTCCCATTTATTTAAATAATAATTCAATTTATGCTTAATTGTTACCAAATTAGGGTCGAAATAATTAAAAAATTTTGGCTTAAATTGAAAATAAGGAGACTTAACAATGGCAAAAGCACCTAAAGTTTCAACAAAATCAATTATGCAATTGATTGAACTTGTTGGAGGAAAAGAAAACATTGCTAGTGTTACCCATTGTTTGACAAGATTAAGGTTTGCGCTTGCTAATCCCAAATTAGCCAATGTTGAAGCGATTGAAGGATTGTCTTTTGTCAAAGGATGCTTTAATAATGCAGGGCAGTTTCAAGTTATTATTGGAACGGATGTGGATAGTTATTACAAATTATTGATTGAGCAATTAAATATTGACGAAGCGACCAAAGAGCAAACAAAAGCCGCCGCTAAACAAAATATGTCATGGTTTGAACGGTTAATCTCAAATTTAGCTGAAATTTTTGTACCATTATTACCTGCACTGATTGCGGGTGGTTTATTACTCGGCTTGCGTAATGTAATTGGTGAGATGCCAACTATTAACGATAAACCGCTTACTGACACGTATACTTGGTTGGTACCTATTCACAGTTTCCTTTGGTTACCGTGTGAAGCGATTTTCCACTTTCTACCGGTGGCTATTTGCTGGTCTACAGTCAAAAAAATGGGCGGTTCTCCTGTGTTAGGGATTGTTTTAGGCATAACACTGGTTTCTCCACAACTGATGAATGCTTATAATTTAGGGAAAATCGTTCCTGAAGTGTGGGATTTTGGTTGGTTTACGATTCAAAAAGTCGGCTATCAAGCACAAATGATTCCATCTATTTTTGCTGGTTTGGCATTGGGATGGATCGAAACTCGATTACGTAGAATTGTCCCTAATTACCTAACTTTAGTGATTGTACCAATCGTATCACTACTATTAGCCGTCGTCCTTGCACATTTTCTTTTAGGGCCAATCGGACGAATGTTAGGCAATGGTATTGCTTATGTGGTTAAATACTTAATGACTGGTGATTATGCCTTCATTGGTTCGGCAATTTTTGGATTCTTTTATGCACCGTTGGTTATTACTGGAATTCACCATACTACATTAGCTATCGATATGCAGATGACAGAAAGTATGGGCGGTACACCAATTTGGCCAATCATTGCTTTATCCAATATTGCTCAAGCTTCAGCCGTTGTTGGCATCATTTTGATCAGTCGAAAACATAATGAGCGCGAAGTTTCCATTCCTGCTGCTATATCCGGCTATCTAGGTGTTACTGAGCCAGCTATGTACGGTATTAACTTACGCTATAAATTCCCAATGTTCTGTGCCATGGTTGGTGCAGCTAGTGCTGGCTTAATCTGTGGTTTATATGGTGTATTATCTAATGGTATCGGTGTGGGAGGATTGCCTGGTATCTTATCAATAAAACCTGTTTATTGGTCAATTTATGCCTTAGCAATGCTAGTAGCGATTATTGTTCCAATCGCATTAACCATCATTGTTTATAAAATAAAACAGAAAAAAGGCACACTAAATATTCAATAATGATAATAAATAGTAATTCACCCGTTTTATGTGAATTTAATTTTACTGATTAAAAATAAAGAGCAAACAATGAATACGAACGAAATCCCTTGGTGGCAAAATGGTACTATTTATCAAATCTATCCCAAAAGTTTTCAAGCCAGTGGTGCGAGTTCAACGGGGGATTTATTAGGTATCATAAGTCGATTAGATTATCTGAAAAATCTGGGAATTAGTGCGATTTGGTTAACGCCAATTTATCCTTCTCCGCAAGTAGATAATGGTTATGATGTATCGGATTATTATGATATTGATCCGGCTTATGGCACGATGGACGACTTTGAATTATTGGTTAAGCAGGCGCATGAACGTGATATCCGTATTATGATGGATATGGTATTTAACCACACTTCAACAGAGCATCCATGGTTTAAATCCGCCTTAGATAAAACCAGCCCATTTCGATCGTTTTATATTTGGAAAGATGCCAAAGCTGACGGATCAGAACCCAACAATTGGCGATCTAAATTTGGCGGCAAAGCCTGGCAGTGGCATGAGCAATCAGGACAATACTATTTACATCTATTTGCAAAACAGCAAGCCGATCTTAACTGGGAAAATCCAACCGTCCGCCAAGAGATTAAAAACGTCTGTCAATTTTGGGCGGATAAAGGGGTTGATGCATTAAGGTTGGATGTGATCAATTTGGTTTCTAAACAGCAAGACTTTCCGGATGACGTACAAGGTGACGGACGAAAATATTATACGGATGGCCCGAAAATACACGAATTTTTACAAGAGTTAAGTCGAGATGTTTTTCAACCTAATGGTTTAAAAACCGTGGGTGAAATGTCGTCCACTACGCTTGAAAACTGTCAAAAATATGCCGCATTGGATGGCAAAGAGTTGACCATGACGTTTAATTTTCATCATTTAAAGATTGATTATCCAAATGGGGAAAAATGGACGCTGGCTAAACCCGATTTACTTGAACTCAAAAAGATACTTGGCTATTGGCAAGTGGGTATGCACGGTAAAGCATGGAATGCGATTTTCTGGTGTAATCACGATCAACCCCGCATTGTGTCACGTTTAGGTAATGAAGATCAATACCACAGCGAATCGGCCAAAATGCTGGCAATGATTCTTTATGGGCTACAAGGCACGCCGTATCTTTATCAAGGTGAAGAGATTGGGATGACCAATCCCCATTTTACCCATATTTCGCAATATAAAGATGTGGAAAGTCTTAACATCTACCAAGAAAAAATTGCCGAAGGTGTGTCAGAGTCTGATATGTTAGCGATTCTTGCCAGTAAATCACGGGACAATAGCCGAACGCCAATGCAATGGGACAACACCGTCAACGCCGGATTTAGTCAAGGTAAACCTTGGATTGAGGTGGCAAACAATTACCCAAAAATCAATGTGAAGGCAGCACTTGACGATCCTAATTCCATTTTTTATTGCTATCAAACTTTAATCAAATTACGCAAAACATACCCGATCTTTATTTTCGGTGACTATCAAGATCTAACGCCTGATAATGCTGATTGTTGGTGCTATGTCAGACATTGGAATAATCAAACATTACTTGTGATAGCCAATCTGACCGAAAATACGGTTAAATGGCAATTGCCTAAAGCATTAGAAAATAGTTCTTGGCAAAAATTGTTAAGTAATTACTCAAATCAAACAGTGCTCGAAGGTGAAATGGTATTACAGCCTTATGAAGCAACGTATTTGTTGCACGAAAATAATTAGCAATTTTTAACATACTAAAATTAACGCAGAATTGAATGGTTCAGCTGGGTCTGGTGAGTTATTTTTCTGCTGGCTTTTGCAAACAATAAATATGTTTACCATGTTTATTGTTTGGCAATTTTTGATTATAAATTAACGCTCGTTTCAGCTCTGAGGGTCTTAATCCGAAACTTGCAACACAAGTTCGGCTAAAGTGAGCTGAATCGGCAAAGCCCATATCATTAGCTAAAGTTGTTAATGTTGCCGATGCGTCAAGCGTGTTAATAACATCACGCAATCTTTTCCATAACAGGTAGCCTCGGAAATTGATACCTAGATTTTCTCGAAATAGATGTAAAAAACGACTTTCGGATAAATAAATTTTATCAGCAATTTCTTTTGAGGATATCTGTTTTACCGGCAATAACGAAATTATTGAGGTCGCTTTAACTATGCGACTATCTTGCCGACAAAGACAACTGGTATTAGGGCGATATAATAGATTAACAATATGCTCGATATCGAATACCTGTTTATTTTCAATAGTATGTATAAAATATTGTGCCAGTATTGAGGCTTCTTCACGCGATAAACGATAAATAGGATCGTTTTCGGTAAAATGTGACAACAAATGAAAATAAGGCGCGTCGGGTTCGAGTAAAAAATTGATAGCGCAAGTTGTATTTAATTTATGTGACAGATTTGAACGAATAATAAAACCAAATTCACGATACTTTTTATCTTCTGTACTTAAAAAAATATCGTTTAGTGATATCGTTAATTGTAAACAAGGATGGCGATGAAAATCGGTATTAACGTTATGGAGAAAGTACAAAGTTGCTGAATCTTGTTCATCTAATTGAATCACTGAATCAATATGCAAAATGCGCTCTCCTGCTTATTTTATATCTGAATACTATACGAATGATTGATACTTAACTCCTGCCACAAAATAAAAATCACGTTGATTTAATTAGCCTGGTATCAATTAACCTTCACTGAAGATTTTGCTAACCATACTATACCAATTAAACCTAAAAATATCATACCATATAGCCAAAAAATTTCATTAATGCCAATTAATAAGCCTTGATTGGTAATCTGTTTTGCCAGCATAGCTGACACTTGCATGTTAGATAAATCTAGTTGATTGAACTGTTGATAAGTGTAATTTAATGCTTGGGAATTTTGATAAATTATATCAGTCAATTGACTGTGATGAATCACTTCACGACGCTCCCATAAAGTAGCGGTTAACGAGGTACCAACTGATGTCGACAACGTTCTAAAAAAGTTAAAAATACTGCCGGCAATTGCTAATTTAT
The DNA here is from genome assembly GCF_026536825.1 of Gilliamella sp. B3367. Taxonomy (NCBI): domain Bacteria; kingdom Pseudomonadati; phylum Pseudomonadota; class Gammaproteobacteria; order Orbales; family Orbaceae; genus Gilliamella; species Gilliamella sp. B3367. Next base: position 107,567 of record NZ_JAFNNJ010000005.1, on the reverse strand, counting down.
GAATAGGAATATCAGATAAAATAATGATATTTAATGGCATAATAAAACACGCTATCGCAAAACCTTGATAAAACTGCGGCCATGCTGCATCAGCAAAAGTCATGTTTGATTCAAATGTATATGCTCGCCAAAAAAAACAGAGTGCAAACACAATAAAGCTAAACGTCACCACTTTACGCATATCAACATTTGAAGCAAATCGGCCAATTATTGGCGCAAGAAAAATAGGAACCAAACCAATTGGCGCCAACACTAAACCGGCGTAAGTTGCAGTATAACCAAACACACGTTGTAATAATTGTGGTTGAATAACCAGCGTGCCAATATGGAGTAAAAATGCCAAACTGATACAAATTGTGCCAATGGTAAAATTTCGGGATTTAAAAACGGATAAATCAATAATTGGATAATCTGTTGTTTGTTCCCAAATAATAAAATAACTAATAAAAACAACAGCTAATACAGAAAGAATAATAATCTGATTAGAATTAAACCAATCAAGCTCTTTTCCTCTATCTAATACCAGTTGTAAACACCCCACGCCAGCTATAAATAAAACTAATCCAATTCTATCAATGGGTAATTTGCTGGTAGCCGTTTCACGATCTTTTAATAAAAGGTGAACACCAAACCAAATGATGATCCCGAAAGGAATATTGATTAAAAAGATCCATCCCCAAAAATAATTATCACTAATCCAACCACCTAGAATTGGACCACAGATTGGCGCAATAATAATTGTCATTGACCATATGGCTAATGACATATTTTTTTTGGCCGGCGGGCAATACGCTAATAGCAAGCTTTGCGATAGAGGGATGATTGGTCCAGAAACCATACCTTGCAATAATCTTGAAAAAATCAGCATGGCTAAACTATTTGAAATACCACAAAGCCAAGAAGTGACTACGAAAAATAAGATAGAATAAGTAAACAATTTCACTTCACCAAAACGCTGAGCTAACCATCCCGTTAAGGGGATCGAAATAGCATTAGCAACGGCAAAAGAGGTGATAACCCACGTTCCTTGCGAATTTGAAGCACCAAGATTACCCGTAATGGTTGATAACGCCACATTAGTAATTGTTAAATCCAAAATCTGTAAAAACGCGATTACCGCTAATAAAATAATTAGTAAGATAAATCTGATGCCAGTTAAAGGCAATGAGGACGCTTTACTTTGATTCATTGAACAATCTGCGTAGCGTAGAAATTGGTTTTTACAATATCCTCAACGAGCTGCTCAAATTCACTTTCATCAAAAGAAAGTGAATCCGTTTGATATTTTATCGTCTTCGCTGGAATATCGGTTAAAAGCTTACCTGACGTATCATGCGTATCCACATTAACATTCATTGATAAGCCTATACGTAATGGAAATTGTTTAAGTTGCGCTTTGTCTAATTCAATCCGTACCGGTAAACGTTGAATCACTTTGATCCAATTTCCTGTCGCATTTTGTGCAGGTAGCAAAGAAAAAGCGCCACCGGTGCCCATCGCAATACCACTTATCTTTCCTTTATACTCAACTTTTTCACCATAGTAATCACTTTCTAAGGTAACTGGTTGACCGATACGAATATCGTTTAACTGTACCTCTTTAAAATTTGCTTCTACCCATACTTGATCTAATGGAACAATAACCATTAAACGCTCACCTTTAGTCACTTGTGTACCAACTTGGACACTTCGCCTCGCGACATACCCAGTTACAGGTGCGGTGATTTTGGTTCGCTTTAAGTTAAGCCAAGCTTGTTTTAATTTAAAAATTGCTTGCTGAATACTTGGTTGTTCTAATAATGGCGTTTTCATTAGTAGCGCATTATTAATGGCTAATTCATGCTGAGATATCTTTAAATCATTAATAGCAAAATCGACATCTTGCCTTGCATGAATAATCTCTTCTTTTGAAATGACCTTTCGTGACCAAAGATTCTCCCGGCGTACAAGATCTTGCTTAAGTTTGTCTAAGGTGACTTGTTTTAACTGAATGCTGGCTGAAAGTTTTTCATTTGTGATCTGAATTTGATGCAACTCTCTAATCGCTTTGATTAACGCATTTTTGGCATAACCAAATTCATTTTCTGCATCAACTGCATCAATCGTTGCTATCACATCATTTTGTTGAATAAAATCGTTATTATCGACATTAATCGTCAATATTCCACCATTTACTTGCGCATCAACCGGGACCTGATTACCCATAACATAGGCATTATCAGTTGATTGAGTAAATCGACTAAACATAAACCAATAAACGCCATAAGCCAAAGCAAAAAAAAGAAATAATAGCGTTAATATAATCAGCTTCTTTTTACGTTTAATTGGGTGCGGTGGCGAATCTATCTCTTTATCCATACTTTTGTCCGTCTAACTACAACATAATTAAGGGTAGAAAACAGTAGTATTAGATAGATAATTGGCTTTGTCTTGAATAAAGTAGCTAACTTGATTTTAAATTGATATAGCTGATTTATTTGAATGAATTTTGGTTAATATATCGACTATAGAATGTAGAAAGCAAAAACAGCAGTCAAAATTCTATAATCGCGATTTTAAAGAGAAATCATTTAACGTGCTGATTGAAACGGTATAGACTCCTCAATCTTTTTTACAAAGATATGAATCAAAAATGTGATTTATGCCTAAAACGAGAGCCAACGGTGGGTAAAAATGTTGCTCCGGCTTTAACATCTAACCAAATTTGCCGATAACGTTGGCGTCGCTTTACTCGGCAATAATTCGCCAATATGGAAAACCCTTGCTTTTCCATTATCCATAGAAAACAGGACTTCCATTTAGCGGCGGTATTGGAGTTAATCCCTAATTGCTGATTAGCGGTTTTGAGGGTTTCACCTTGTAGCAATAAGTCAACAAAAGGCAACCACAGTTCGCAATGAGATAAATGATTTAATTGATATTTTTTGAGCGGATTAAACGTACGTCGACAGCTTCGGCAACGAAAATTAAGGCGGTGACCAATACGAACCGTCAGAGGTGATTCGCAATAATCGCAAGGCATGACGAATGTACTGAGCAAATCTTTAAGCCATGATTTAAATGCTTGCGCTTGCTGACTGACTTGGTTAGGGGTGGTTTTCTCAAGGTCTAATACCGCTTGATAAAGGTCAGGCTCATGCTGTTCCAGCAATTGTCGAATAACATTATCCCGCCTACGAGCTGCTCGTGGTGACAGGTTGAACTGAGCTGCAATAAAACTGTGGGGCTGAGCCGTTAAGGTGTACGGAGCAATATCAATCAGCAATGATGTCGGTTTAAGGCGCTGGCATAATGGACTTGCTGCAACTAACTTTGGCAACTGTTGCAAAAATCGCTCTGCAGCAGGCTGTTGCCTACTCGGTAAAATTGCATGATACATCATTACGCTCCTTATAACGGTATAGACTCCTCAATAATTTTCACAAACACTATAACCTAAAAAGTAAACTCTTGGAATTGTTTAATTAACAACTGCCCAGCCTAAACAGAATATGCTATATTATTTTTTAACTGATTTTACAAGGTGATAAGATGGATATAAAACTCACCAAGTATGATGAAGGCACGGACGATGTGTACAGCATTATGCAACGTGTGTTATTGCGTGATAACCCAATCGACCACCTAATTATCGCCCCTAAATCCTATATCAGCTCTCGCAGTACTAAGCTTATGGACGAGTTAGAACAAAGCCTAAAATACGTACCGACTTATCAAGTGGTTGAACGCATCCGCAACGAAGAAAAGTTGATTGCTAAAGAGAAGTTGGCGGTTGAAAAGGATAAGACAAAAACAGAAAAAGCACGTCGAGAAAAAGCAGAGTCTGAAAAGAAAATACTGATAAACGCCCTACTACAAAAAGATGGCTCAATTGAAAATATTGCGAAGATTTTAAAGATAACGGTTAAAGTGGTTGAAAAAATAATAGATAAAAAATAAATAACAGGATAAGCGAGATGATTGATTTAAAAGCAGAATTACCTAAATTAAATAATTTAGCCAAGCGCCATAAAAATAATTCATTACTGTTTAATTTTTTCTTTAATGAACTCAAAATTAAATGTATCTTTTTTTCACAACCACAAACGTTAATGATTGGAGTTACAGATAAAAATGTAGCGTGGCAAAGTGAAATATCAAATGGAATGTTAAGTGAAAAAATTCCCAATGAAGCCTATCAAGTAATTCGTGACTTTTTAAAATTTGATGATCAATATTCAAATAAGGCTTTTTTTGAAAAATTAAAACAGCAACTCAATCTTCTCAATGAAAATACAAATTCCCCAAAAAGTGATGAGATAAACCAATTAATAAGGCAGTGTATAACAGCCGACAAAAAATATGATTCAGAAGGTGATCGCCCGTTTTTTGACCACTGGAGACGCTCAAGACCAAGTCCCGATTCATTAAATAAAATTCAACGTTATTTTGGTAAAGAGATCAAAGACTATTGCAGTGAACAAAGCATTACTGCTGTTTGGTCAGAGACACCGAAAAGAGATAGTTTAACCTTTGCTGATCCTAAAGATAAAATCATTCAGTCAATGCCAACAAATATTAATAAAAAAGGTTATATACAAAGGATTCAAACGGTAATACCAAATTCAAAAAAAGAAGTCGACATTAATTTAGAGGGCAAAAATTTAATTCTAACTGGTAAAAATGGTTGCGGAAAAACTCAGCTCATCAATCTAATCCATGATTATTTAGTAAAACGGATCGTTGAAAAACAAAATCCAGATATAGATGGCTCAAAAAGAATTTTACAAGATCTTCGATTTAGTCTTCAAAACACTAAAAAATCAAGTACAGATTATGATTATTACCTTCGGAACATAGAATTCTACGAAACTCAACTAAAAGAAGCATTGAATCAGATCATAAACCCAACAGAACTTGAGCAATTAACTGCTAATTATACCGATGGCAAAGTGGTGTGTTTAAAATTTGAGGCAACTCGCCAAGTTAAAATAGCAAAAACAGAATCCGTTGTAAGTGTTGAAAGCTTAAAAAATAAAGAAATTCAAAATAATAGAGGATCAGCTGCTGATTACTTTGAACAATATTTAGTAAGTTATAAAACTCAACAAGCTTTTGCTGATTCAAAAAATATTGGTAATAATCCGCAAGAAGCCCAAAATATTCAACATTGGTTTAACAAACTGGAAGATGATTTTAGAGAGTTATTTGAAGATAATCAGCTATCAATAAATTTTGATCACCAAAATCACCGATTTTTTATTCAACAAGTAGATAAAGAACCTTATGGTTTTCAGCAATTATCTTCAGGATTTTCATCTATTTTAGCGGTTTATGCTGACTTGTTAATGAAAGTGAGATTAAGAGATCTTACACCCGATGAGCTAGAAGGAATTGTTTTAATCGATGAAATTGATGCACATTTACATGTATCCTTACAACGAAAAATCTTCTCGTTTTTAACCAATGCTTTCCCTAATATTCAATTTATTATCACGACTCATTCACCCTTTATTGTCTCTTCGGTAAACGATGCAGTCATTTATGATTTATCGGCTCTTCAAGCTGTTAATGAAAATTTAGCTATGTACTCCTATGAAGCGATCCTTGAAGGCTTATTTGGCGTGTTGCCTATTTCAGATATGTTAAGCGACAAAATTGAGCAATTAGGAAAGTATATCAGTAATAATAATTGCGAAATTAATGAACTAAAAAACTTAGTCAACGAAATTGAACCGCATCAAGCAAAGCTAGATCCTGAATCTCTTTCCTTTCTAAAAAGAGCGCAGTTATTGATTAACAAATGTAGTAGGAATAGCTAAATGTTTAATGTTGATAGAACAAAAGTTGATGTGCCAGTCTCTTTGCAGAATAGAAAAAAATACGATGAAGAAGATGTGTATGAAGCATTGAAAAAGATTTTTTTCGAAAAATGTTACTTGTGTGAGACCAAAAGACCACTATCAATAAATATCGAACATTTAGATGCTCATCAAGGTGATCCAGATAAAAAATTTAATTGGAACAACCTTTATTATGTTTGTGGGCGATGTAATAACATCAAGCTTGCAAATTTCAATGATATTCTAGATTGTTGTGACGAACAAACAGATGTATTTAGAGCTATTAAACTCAGTGTTCCTTCGTCGCCAAGAGCCAAAAGAGTTGATATCCAAGCGATGAATGCTGATCCTAAAACAATTAAGACAGCAGAGCTACTAAAAGAAATATTTAACAATAATAATACCATCAATAAACACATAACAGCCGCCTATCTACGAGAATTAGTTTTTAAACGATACAATGAGTTAATAACCCAATTAAATAGATATTATGGCCAAGATTCCAGTGAAAAAGAAAGACAAGACTCATTAGAAAAAATGAAAGAGATAATCAAACGCAATAAACCTTATTCTGCATTTGTTAGATGGTGCATTTTAGAAGATGAGGAATTAGCACCACTGCTTGAACCATTGATGGATTGATTCATACTTTTTTAAGATATCTCACAAAAATTTATCTTACTTGAGCTTTATGTATAGCGATATCATTAATTAGCTGATAAAACAACTAATCGCCCATTAATTTTTCAAATATTCGCCCTTACGCCCCACGCGCAGTGGAACGGGGAGCCAGAGGGGTTGGTTTGAACCCCTCGGTCGCCTGAACACCTGAACTTCAATATTGCACGGTGGCTTTCAAGGCGAAACCCATTGCAATAACCTAAAGGGAGGATCTGTAAGGATCTTATTGAAGAGAAAACTAATGCAATTACAGTGCTTAGTAAGTTTGGCAATTTAAAGTTGATAGTAGTAAAGATTAAATAAAAATCGAGGATTTCATTAATCACATTAGCATCTTTTCGACATTCGACATGTGCCGTTGCTTTGATTTGATCTTTAATGGTAAATCTGTTTCTCGTCGCTGTTGGGTTTATCATTCACAACACAATGTGAACAGGAGCAGAAACTATCTGCTTTGACCAGTTATTGTAAAATAGAGCTTTTTGCGATTTCGAGAACCAAAAAACAGAAGAGTAATGATGCCGACAGGCTGAAAAAATATTTGGTGGGCTGAGTTGGGATGAGATTCAACAGCCCCTAGAGCAAATTAGAGATTATGAATTAAAGACCAAATAATTGCTTCACCATTTGTTGATTGTATTTATCCTGACCACGCCAATAAGTGGCATATACCCAATCGTGTTTTCCCCTTGTTGGGCGTTCATAAGAAGCGGGTTGTAAAATCCCCACACAAGCCAAAATCTCAATAATGGTGTTACGTTCATCCTGATTGGATTTAAAGTTAGGTACATCCGTCAGTTTATCACTCAGTGAACCCGGATAATCATCTTGCTGACAGGATGCAATAATGGCTAATATCCCTTTTAAAATAGCTATATCATCTTTGGTCGGTTCAGAGATTGCCTGTTTAGTGAATTGCATGAGATCAAAGTAGGTATAAAGTAAATCACCATGACGCACTCCTCCCCACTTTATTCGTTCAAAGTTTAAGATATTTAAATCTGCTTTGACGTAGTTTTCATTACCAATCATGCCATATTTGAGATCACGGCAGACCTGACACGTATGGGATGAATGAATCATTTGGCCATCTTGATAAGATTGACCAGACACGACTGGCGTATATTGATGCGCTGTCATTAATTTGGCGATAAAGTATGATGCAATACCTGAGCGCCAATCAAGTCGCCGCGTTGATAAGCTGCTCAAAAAGGCCTTGGCAACGTGTTCAAGTGTGATTGTGGAGACGATGTTTATGATTTTATTGACACAATCATCGTGTGATATGGTAATGGGATCAAACATTAATCCTTTTTCTTTCGCATACGCGAAGTCGTTCGGCTCTGTTTTTATCTCCTTTCTGTCCTTCCAGCCATTTTTCCAATAGGTTTGAAACAGAATCTTTTTTGCTTTTTTGTCCATTTAATCACCGTATTTGTCTATTTTACTTTGAATTAGCACGAGTGAACCCTCTAGCCATTGAGTTTAACTCATTGCGATAAATGATCAGATTCAGCAGTGATGTGATGTTTTTCTTTTACTTCAATTAGCTTCGATCCGTCATTCAAAGTCACGTGATAATCTTTAGCAAGCAAATAGTGTGTTAACACTTGCACAAGCCCAAAGCCAAATTTCCAAAGCATAGGAAAACCTTCCCAATATTTGGATTGAAAAATACAAATCATCACCCAAAATGATCGGCTGTTTTTGCATATCAATCTGCCAAGGTTGACCATCAATAACACCTTTTAAGATTTAAATAAACTTCATCAATTTATCGGTGAGTTTGCTATTTTAAAGCAAATGAGCGAGTCATAAAAATAAATTTATCAGACTTACTATATCAATTTTATCCTTTACAAATAAACAATCAGCGTATAAAATTCACCCGCTTTCCTGAATAGTGCTGCTGCAGGAAAACAGTAATTATCTTCTCAATTTGAGTAGACGCTTTTTTATTGTTTTCTAGGTGGCTATTATGTCTACATTTTCCCGTTTACAAAAACGTTTGTCCCGTCTTGGGATTGAAAGTCATTTTAATAATGATATTTATACTTTAAATAAAGAAAGTACATCTGCTCAGATTTTGTTACCGAGTCCATTGCCTTTAGAGCAAAAAGCGGTAGAACAGCTACTGAACTTTGCATCTGTGAGCGTTCCTAATAGTGTAGGGAAAGTTTGCATGGCTCGTGCTACACCTGATTTTCATCCGGGTGCGGTTGCGCCTGTTGGTAGTATTGTTGCAACTACACAGGATTTAGTTATTCCGGCAGCAATTGGTACCGATATTAATTGCGGTATGCGGCTTTTTACCACGGGTTTAAGCTTTGATCAGGTGTGTGAACAAAAATCGACAATTATTGCACAATTAAAACGTGTGTTATTGCAAGATGAGCGTGATGTACCTGTTACGCCGCAATCTTTTCAGGCATTATTCGATCAAGGTCTTGGAGCATGGTTATCGGCGTTACCGCAGCAAGGTTTGTGGAATTCAGTTAATTATGAACGGTTACACGCAGAGCTTAATAAAATATCGGGTAATCACTTAATTAAGGCAGATAGTCAGTATGCGCCTGAAGCCTTTTTTGAAAAGCGCGATATTATTCGCCCAGCGAGTTTAGGTACTGTCGGATCTGGTAATCATTTTGTCGAGTTACAAATTATTGATGATATTATCGATCGGCATTTAGCTTATCAATTAGGTCTTGAAAAAAATAGTGTCGTCGTCATGATTCACACCGGATCGCGTGATGTTGGTTTTTACATTGGTCAGCGTTGGCAAGATAGAGCAAAAGCTTTATGGCCGATTAATGAAAAACAACCAAAATCAGGATTGTTTGGTTTAACAGATAGTCACGCACAGGCCTATTTACAAGCTATGGGCGTTGCTGCGCGTTATGCTTGGATTAATCGAATTGTGATTACCGAATTGATACGTAAATCGCTTGCAACTATTTTTCATCAAGATGATAGTCAACTTGTGGTCGATATTTCACACAATATCATTTTGCCTGAACATGAGATGAATATTCATCGTAAAGGGGCAACGCCTGCTTATGCTGGTCAGATAGCTTTAATCCCTGGCTCAATGGGTGATCACTCTTATGTGGCAGTAGGTAAAGGTAATGCAGATTGGTTATGGTCTTGCTCACACGGTGCAGGTCGAGCAGAAAGACGACAAGCTATGCGTAGCAAAAAAGTCGAATATGATAAGGTTAATTTGCCATGGCAATGTATTACCTTAAAAGAAGAACGCCTACGTGAAGAGGCTCCTACAGCCTACAAACCGATCACACCGGTGATTGACGCACAACAAAACGCCGGTTTGATTCAAACAGTGGTTAAACTTAAGCCGTGGATTACGTTTAAGGTGTAATTTTTATACAACAACCGCATTGAATTGGCTTGATGCGGTTTTAAAAATTACTTTGTTTGCGCAAGCATTGGCTAAATCAGCAAAAAAACTCACAACAACTTGTTTATAGCAAACAATACCAAGCCAATAGTTATTGCTTATTAAAATTTGTAAAAAATATTGAGGAGTCTATACCGTTATCCGGTTTAAGGTTTCCAACATTTAACGGTGGAAACCTTAACAAGATTATATATAGTTTAAAAGGGATTTTTCTGTGTTTAGCAACTTTATTTAATAGCTATACCCAAATAGTATCAATACCCAGCCGCTAAACCATCCCCTCTCGGGTCGGTGGCGCCCATTAGTAGATGATGATTGGTATCGATAAGAATGGCACCGGCATGACCCATGGTATCGGTGTAATCATCAACAATTTGCACATCATGCCCACGTAATTTGAGGGAATGAATTACATCGTTAGGTATGCGCCCTTCCACTTTAAGATTATTGGAAGATGCACCCCATGTGCGGCCATGTAACCATCTTGGTGCATTAATGGCATCTTGTGGTGTCATGCCAAAATCAACAATTCGTGTCACAATTGCCGCTTGCGTTTGTGGTTGTCCTTCTCCGCCCATGGTGCCATAAATCAGATAAGGTTTATTATCTTTTAAAAGCATGGCTGGATTTAACGTATGAAAGGTGCGTTTATTTGGCTCTAAACGATTAATATGGTTAGGATCTAAGGAGAAAAAACTACCACGATTTTGCAATAAAATTCCTGTATCTTTAGCAACAATGCCAGAACCAAAATCATGATAAATACTTTGAATAATAGATACCGCATTTCCTTCTGCATCAACAACACCAAACCAAACGGTATCGCCTTTAGGATCTAATGGCTTTATTTCTACACGAGCCTTTTGCATATCAATCTGTTTTGCTTGTTGCTGACCATGTTGGGTAGATAATAAGAGATCAAGCGGAATCTGATTAAAATCGGGATCAGTAAGGTATTTATCTCGATCAGCAAATGCTTGTTTTGTTGCTTCAATTATTAAATGGTAATAATCCGCACTGCCTTCCCCCAAAGATTTTATATCAAAATTATTGAGTATATTTAGAATCTCTAACGATGCCATACCTTGTGTATTGGGTGGTAGATTATAGGCAGTATATTGTCGATAATTAACATGGATCGGGGCTACCCATGTAGCACGATGCTTAGCAAAATCATCTAAAGTCAATACACCACCATGGCTTTGCAGATCGTTGACAATATTTTTGGCAATATCACCCTGATAAAATTCCTTAGCGCCTTTATTTGCAATAATTTTTAATGTGTTAGCTAAATCGGGTTGTTTAAGGATTTCGCCAATTTGGTAAGCTTGCCCATCGTCTTTTAAGAATACTTTTTTAAACTCCGAAAAACGCTGTAAATTCCGAAACTCTTTGTCTTTTGGATCAATATTGATTGTTGTCCAATAATTTAGGCTAGGTGAAACCGAAAATCCATTTTCGGCATAATCAATTGCTGATGCAAATAACGTGTTCCACGGTAGTGCAGTTTTCATATTTTTAGAGGCATATTGGTATGCTTCATCCCAACCGGAAACCACCCCAGGAACGGTATTGGCTGCCAGATAACCTCGTGAGGGAATTTTATGGAAACCTTGATTTTTATAATAGTCTATCGTGGCTAAACTACCAGAACGACCGCTGGCATTTAGCCCTTTTAGTTCTTTGGTTTTAGCGTTGTAGATTAACCAAAAGTTATCGCCACCTATGGTATTCATTTGAGGATAAACAACAGCAAACGTTGAGGCTACGGCAATCGCTGCATCAACCGCATTGCCTCCTTTGCGTAATACATCAATTCCAGCTTGAGTCGCTAAATAATTGGGGGACGTTACCATAACATTGGTCGTTATCGGGTTAAGACAACGGGAAGGGGTATCACAGTACTTTCCTGTCTCTGATAGCGGTATATCAGCAGCACCAGATAAAGGATTAATAAGCAATAAACTTAATAATATTGGGTGTCTTTTCCACATTTTAGTCGTTCCTCAATTGTTAACAGTAACATTTTGAGGAATGCATTTTCTATGCCAAGAATAAACTAATTAAATTTTGCAGCTAAAATGATTATGACCAATGACAATAATACCGATCTTAATTGCCTTATAATGCAAGCGGTGTTCCGCGATACTGCAAATCCGGCTGTTTAATCCACTGCTGGGCATCAATAATCGCCAGCTCTCGGGCATTTTTTTGTTTGGTGATATCGAGCACGTGATTTGCAGCATTGGCAGCGAGTTCAAAGGCGGTTAATTGGGATTGTCCATTCACTAAATGGGCAGTAAACAGACTACAAATTAAATCGCCCACGCCCAATGGACGGTGTGGAAAATCATATAATGGTCGAGCCAGATGATAGCTTTGCGATGGTGTGGCTAAAATCATTTCAAATAATTCCGTCGTTTTACCGGCATGTAGCAGATTTTTAACCAATATGGCTTGAATCGGCTTATTTTGCAGTGTTTTTATGGCGTTAAGCACATCGTTAAAGGTTTTAATTTCCAGATTCGATAATATCTGTAATTCCAATAAATTTGGCGTGATATAGTCAGCGTATTTGATTGCTTGCTTAGTGAAGAAATCAATAATATTTTGTGGCAGAGAGCTGCCTTTATTGATGTCGCCCCCCATCACCGGATCGCAAACATAAATCGCATTAGGATTATAAAATTTTATCTTTTTTACGGCTTCAAGGATTTCTTCACCTTGTTCGGCAAGTCCAATATAGCCCGAAATAATGGCGTCAATGGATGACAATACGCCAATTTTTTCTAAACTATTGACGATTCGAGTGATTTGCTGAGCGCCCAGCACAATGCCGTCATAATGTGGATAAACCGTATTACTCGATAACTGAACGGTGTGAATTGGCATCACTTCGACACCTTGCAATTGCATCGCTAGCGTCGCCACTTTATTACCGGCATAACCATAAACAACATTGGACTGAATTGATAAAACAGTTTTCATATATTGACCTTATTATTCATCATAATAACGATATTTGCTTAACAAGTAGATGCAGATAATGGATATCAGTGCTAAACCGCAATAAAACAAGGCTAAGGGTAACCAAAAACTTTTGAAGGTATAAATAACATAACCACCTATCATCGGAATTAAGCTACCAAAAATAGCTGCACACCCTTGATAACTCATTGATAACCCAGTATAACGCATTCTGGCAGGGAAAATACGACTCAAATACCCAGCTATTACACCATAAAAACCGCTGTAACAAATCACATTTAACGAAATCCCAATAATAAAACTGGTTTTTGTGCCTGAATTTATAATCGGGAATAACAAGAATACCGATGCCATTGCCAACATTGCTGTACAAATCAAAAAGCGTGTTGCCGAGAATTTTTCTGACCAATAAGAGATAAACGGTTGAGCAACAAAATGGACAATAGCGATCCAAAACAGTGCATCAACTATCACTGATTTTTCGACACCAAGTACCAAAGTAGTATAACCAATCATTAAGGTATTGGAAAAGATACCGCTAAATGACAGCACATTAGCACCAATCGCTAATATTAATAATGGCAATGCTTTTTTAAATACTTCAATAATCGGTGCTGACTCTTGCTTTAAGTCCGCTTGTTTTTTAGATGCTTCAACAAAAACCGGCGATTCGGTTAACGTCACTCTAGCAATAATGCCAATAATTAACAAAATCGCACTGGCTAAAAAAGGAATACGCCAATAACCACTATCAATCAGTTCATTAACAGGTAAACGAATAATATAAGAAAAAACCAGTAATGCTAAAATATTGCCTGCTGGGCTTCCCCACTGAGCAAAGGATGAAAAGAAGTTTTTCAACCCTTTAGGCGCATGTTCATTCGTCATCAACACGGCACCACCCCACTCACCACCAACGGCAACACCTTGTAAAATTCGCAATGCAACCAATAACGTTGGTGCCAAAATACCTGCTTGTTGATAAGACGGTAATAACCCAACAAAAGTGGTCGCCGTCCCCATTAAAAGCAAAGTGATAATAAGTGATTTTTTACGCCCTAAACGGTCACCAATATGCCCAAATAACATCGCACCTAAAGGACGGGATAAAAAACCTACTGCAAAGGTAGCAAATGCCCCTAAAATTTGTACAAACTCGTTATCAGACGGAAAAAATAGCTGACCAAAAATCAATACCGATGCTAACGCATAGATATAAAAATCATACCATTCAATAGTAGTACCAATAAAAGCAGCAAAAGCCACTTTTTTTGCAGATGAATTTGACATAAGTAAACCTTGGGTAGAGGAATGTATGACCAATAATGAATAATAAAACTAGCACAAAGCTATCAACATCACAATTCGTTATCTGAAAAGAGATTAAAAATTATATATAGAAATTTAATAATATTTCTATTTTACTAAATACGTTCAACTTGATGTATGCGAATTAATTATAACACTTTAGCTTTGGGCTTCCGATAACTTTTATCTTATTGTAGTGATAACATCTTCAATCAATTTTGAATATGCACAAATCGCATAATGGTATATAAAATTGATATTTCCTTATTTATCGATAATCGCTTTTAATTAGATTTAATAAAAATATCGGTAAGGAATCATTATGGGATTGATCGCGCCTCATGCTAGTGACAGTTTACAACCTTTACAGGTTAATGACGATGAACGGCTAGCCCTGCAACAATATGCAAAAAATTTACCAGCCATTACCTTATCCAGTCGTGAAACTGGAGATTTAGTCATGTTAGGCATCGGGGGTTTTACACCTCTGTATGGCTTTATGCGAGAAGAGGACTGGCGTAGCGTTTGCGATAATATGCATTTAGCGAACGGGGTTTTTTGGCCAATTCCCATAACCGTATCCGTGACCGATGCTCAAGCTGATACCCTAAAATTAGGTGATGAAATCGCTTTAAAAACACCAGATGGGCAGATAATCGGTATTTTGAATGTGGATAGCATTTATCGTCCAGATAAACAATATGAAGCTAATCAGGTATTTACAACGACAGATCCAAGCCATCCTGGTGTTGCAATGCTGATGGCTCAACCACCGGTTAATTTAGGTGGTAAAGTCCGGGTTCTGCACGATAATGGCTTTAAAGCACAATTTGGTCAATATGCTTTAACGCCACAACAGACACGGGAACGCTTTAATCAATTAGGTTGGAAAAAAATAGCGGCCTTTCAAACTCGTAATCCAATGCATCGCTCACACGAATATTTAGTTAAAACCGTGTTAGAACTTTTTGATGGTGTGCTTATCCATTCATTATTTGGTAACTTAAAACCCGGCGATGTACCGGCCAACATTCGTCTTAAAGCAATTAATAGTTTAATTCATAATTACTTTGTGCCAGATTCCGTTATTCATTCCGGTTACCCTTTAGATATGCGCTATGCTGGGCCGAAAGAGGCGTTACTACATGCCCTTTTTAGACAAAATTATGGTTGTAGTCATCTTATCGTCGGCCGCGATCATGCTGGGGTTGGGGATTTTTACTCACCGTTTGCTGCACAAGAGATCTTTAGCCATTTGCAAGACAACGATTTACTCATTAAGCCAATTAAAATTGATTGGACATTTTATTGCCATAAATGTGACGGTATGGCATCAACGAAAACCTGTCCACACGGTAGTGCTGATCACGTTCTTATTTCAGGCACGGAGGTCAGACGGCGTTTACAAGCCAAAGAGCCGATACCAGAAACATTTAGTCGGCCAGAAGTCGTTGCTGAGTTATATCAATGGGTAAATCAGTAATCAGCTAAATAGTTAATCATCCATAAATCAATAAAGGGAAAAGCCATGCTAGATTTAACTAAAGTTAACCAAAAATTGCAAAATCAGTCACCGTTAACCATTATTGAATGGGCACTGAAAAAACAACAAGATATTCCAGTTAAAAGTATTATCAGTACCCATTTTGGACCTTATGAGGCAGTACTTTTGCACCTTGTTACCCAAATCGATCCGAATATTAAGGTTGTTTGGGTTGATAACGGCTATGCAACCAATGCAACCTATCGTGTAGCCAATGAAATTACTAAGCAACTTAATCTTAATCTACATATTTTTGTCCCACAAAGGACGACTGCTTATTTAAATGTGCGATATGGCGGGCTACCTGAACTTGATACGCCGGAACACACCGAGTTTACACAAATTGTTAAAATTGAGCCGTTTAACCGTGCTTTGTCTACGCTTAAACCCACATTGTGGTTTACTGCACTACGCCGTGAACAATCTGCGCTAAGGCAAGAACTCAATATTGTAACAAAAGCAGGGGACAATTTATTTAAGATCGCCCCACTACTCGATTGGACGAGTCAAGATATGCAGAATTATATCGAAAAACATAATTTACCTAACGAAATGGACTACGTCGATCCAACTAAAGGACCACAAGGTAGAGAGTGCGGTCTACATAAAATAACTTTTTGATTTTTTATAAATAAACAACATTAGACTTTACTGGCAAAAGGTAAGTGAATCTAAGTTGGTTGGATTTACCATAGCACGTTAAGGTTACGAGCCAATAGCAATTTAACGATAGCTAAACGCTATCAGATAAGGTCATCGTATGAGTACACAACAATTTCCTTTTAATTGTGATGAATTAAAAAAAATTATTGAAAATTACAACGATAAGCAGCTAGCTTGGTTATCGGGTTATTTATGGGGGCGGGCGGAAAAAAGTTCCGTCGAACAAGTTTTACCGAGTACCACTCTCCCCTCCAATATGACACAAGCTGAGCAAAAAGTCACAATTATATCGGCATCACAAACTGGTAATGCCCGCCGAGTAGCTAACGAGTTAAGTCAGGATATTGAACGTTTGGGTATTGCGGTGACTCATCTGCCGGCAGGAGAATATAAAGCTAAAAAACTCAGTCAGGAAGAGATATTAATATTGGTGACCTCAACCCAAGGTGAGGGAGAGCCACCGGAAGAAGCGTTGTCACTCTATAAATATCTGTTTGCAGCTAAAGCGCCTAAATTAACTCATTTACAGTTTGCGGTTTTTGGCTTAGGCGACGCTTCTTATCCAAAATTTTGTCAAGCCGCTAAAGACTTTGATCAACGATTCGCTGAATTAGATGCTCAGCGCCTGCTAGTACGCGTAGATGCTGATACAGATTTTCAAACCGTAAGTACCTCTTGGCGACAGGCAGTGATTGATAAACTTAGTCAATTACAACTATCAAACACACAATCGCCAACAGAAAATTCAACCAGTATAGCCGTTAACAGTAGCCTTTATCACCGCGATAATCCATTTATTGCAACCGTTAACGTTAATCAAAAAATCACCTCACGCGATTCAGATCGTGATATTCGTCATATTGAGCTTGACCTGTCCGATTCGAATCTTCATTATCAACCTGGTGATGCGGTAGGTGTTTGGTATCAAAATAGTAATGAACTTGTGGAGGAGATACTAAGTATCACCCAGCTTGCAGGTGAAACGCCAGTTGAACATCATGGACAACAGATCGCTTTAAAAACGGTTCTGACTGAATATGTTGAATTGACTCAAAATACGCCGATCATTATTGAAAAATACGCTCAAGCCGTTCAACATCCCGAACTTCTTACCTTAATGGGCGATCGAGAAGCCTTATTGGAAATGAGTCAAACATTACCACTGGTTGATATGCTTAACCGCTATCGTGGCAAGATAACGGCACAGACCTTTGTTGAATTGCTTCGACCTCTTACTCCGCGTTTCTATTCCATTGCTTCTGCGCAAGATGAAGTTGGCTCAGAAGTTCATCTTACCGTAAATGTAGTACGTTATCAGGTCGACGATAAGATCCGTATGGGCGGCGCATCTGGATTCTTAGCAAATCAAATTGCAGATCAAGATCAAGTCAAAATTTTTATTGAGCATAATGATAATTTTCGATTACCTGATGATACTCATGCACCAATCATTATGATTGCTGCCGGTACGGGCATTGCCCCCTTTAGGGCGTTCTTACAACAGCGTGCGAGTCAAGGTGCTACCGGTAAGAATTGGTTATTCTTTGGCAATCCACATTTTATATCCGATTTTCTCTATCAAGTGGAATGGCAGAGCTATGTTAAAGATGGTCTGTTAACTCACATAGATCTTGCTTGGTCACGAGATCAAGCTGAGAAAATCTATGTACAAGATAAATTAATTGCTCAAGCCAGTGATATTTGGCAATGGCTACAAGAAGGTGCCTTTATCTATGTTTGTGGGGATGCTAAACGTATGGCAAAAGCGGTTGATTTAGCGTTTCAACAAATTTTGATGACTCAAGCACAATATAGTCAAGAACAAGCTATCAGTTATTTGGATGAATTAAGAAGTCAAAAGCGCTATCAACGAGATGTTTACTAATGATAAACAGATACAACAACTAATATTAATTTATCGAGTGATGTAATATGAGCAAATCTAAAACAGTTACCCTGACTCAAACAGTCAATTTAACACCGCCACAAAATGATGTCTCTGATCTGCCTTTATCGGATTCTGAACGATTTAAGCGAGAAAGTAATTATTTGCGAGGCACTATCGTTGATGATCTTAATAACGGTTTAACGGGTGGCTTTAACAGCGATAATTCTCAGCTAATTCGCTTACATGGCATGTATCAGCAAGATGATCGCGATATTCGTAAAGAACGCACAGAACAAAAACTCGAGCCACTGATCTCCATGATGTTACGTTGCCGCCTGCCCGGTGGTATCATCACCCCAAAACAGTGGCTGACTATCGATAAATTTGCTACTGAAGCAACAAAATATGGCAGTATTCGACTCACGACTCGACAAACTTTCCAATTTCACGGACTGTTTAAACGCAGCCTTAAGTCTGCTCATCAGCTGTTGCATAAGATAGGGCTAGATTCGATTGCCACTGCCGGTGATGTGAATCGTAACGTTTTATGTACTTCAAATCCTGTGGAATCAAAAGTTCATCAACAAGCTTATCATTGGGCAAGTAAAATCTCAGAACATCTTTTACCGAAAACCCGTGCTTACGTTGAAATATGGCTGGATGGTGAAAAGCTTTCTACACCCGATAGTGAGCCAATTTTAAGTTCGACTTATTTACCGCGTAAATTTAAAACTGCCGTTGTCATTCCCCCGATTAATGATGTGGATGTTCATGCTAATGATCTTAGCTTTGTGGCAATAGCAGAAAAAGGCGAACTGATTGGTTTTAATGTATTAGTTGGTGGTGGTTTGGCAATGACGCATGGTGATAAAACAACTTACCCACGCAAAGCCGACGATTTTGGTTTTATTCCTGTCGAAAAAGTACTGACGTTTGCTGAGGCCGTTGTGACCACCCAACGTGATTGGGGTAACCGCAATAATCGAAAAAATGCCAAAACTAAATATACGCTTGAACGTGTTGGCGTGGAAAACTTCAAAAAAGAGGTTGAACTACGTGCCGGAAGTAAATTTCTAAGTAGTAAACCTTATAACTTTAGTCGACGAGGTGATCAATTTGGTTGGTATAAAGGTATTGATGATAACTGGCATTTAACGCTATTTATTGAAAATGGTCGGTTATTTGATTATCCCAATAAACCATTAAAAACCGGCGTTGCAGAAATTGCCAAAATTCATCAAGGTGATCTGCGTATAACCGCCAATCAAAACTTAATTATAGCTAACGTGCCAGAGGAACAAAAAGCAGCCATTGAACAAATTGCACGTCAATATGGTTTGCTTGACGATACTGTCACATTACAACGTAAATATTCCATGGCCTGTGTGTCTTTCCCGACTTGCCCACTAGCTATGGCTGAAGCAGAACGGTTTTTACCGACGTTTGTAACTAAAATAGAACAGATGTTAACTCAGCATCACTTATCCGATGATTATATTATTTTGCGTGTAACCGGTTGTCCTAACGGTTGCGCCAGAGCCATGTTGGCGGAAGTGGGCATGGTGGGTAAAGCACCTGGTCGCTACAATTTATATCTCGGCGGTAATCGAGAAGGCACACGAATTCCTCGCTTATATAAAGAAAACGTGAATGTAGAGGAGATTTTATTAGCACTCGAACCACTTATTGCCGCATGGTCCATTCATCGCAATAAAGAAGAAGGATTTGGTGATTTTGTTATTCGTCATGAGATTGTAAAACCGGTACTCAATTCAGCGATCGATTTTTATCAAGAGGCGAATTGAGATGAGTATAAAAGTTGTTGATTGATAATTTTAAACTATGTTTATTGACTGTAGGCATATATAGCCATAATTCATATGGTTATTACTTTATCATATTTGTCTTTTTTATACGTTCTTTTATACTGAAATTACTTATCAAAGTACATAATTTTACTAATAAAATTACGAATAAGCATAATTTATAAATTAGACAAAATGCTTATAACCAGTTTCATCATATTGCTTATGCTTGCTGGCGGTCTGAAATTTTTTAAATAATTCACTTTTTAGTTATTAATTATATACAGCAACTTACACATAAATAATACAACTATCTAACGGGAATAAAGTAATTTTTACTAGGAAGATCGTCATGAATATACAACAATTAAGGATTATTCACGAAGCTGCGCGTTGTAATTATAATTTAACCGAAGTCGCAAATTCTTTATACACATCTCAGTCTGGTGTAAGCCGACATATCAAAGAGCTAGAAGAAGAGCTGAATATTGATCTTTTTATTCGTCAAGGTAAGCGCTTGATTAACATGACTGAACCTGGTTTAGAATTGGTGGTTATTGCCGAGCGAATTTTAAATGAAATTAATAATATTAAGCGGTTATCAACCATTTTTTCTAATACTGATGAAGGTTCATTAGTGATAGCGACCACCCACTCTCAGGCCCGTTATATTCTCCCAAATATTATAAAATCTTTTAGAATGCTTTTTCCTAAAGTTCATATCATTATCAATCAGGGATCATCTAGTGAAATTATCTCTCAGCTTCTTTCTGGCGAAGCAGATATTGGTATTGATAATGAAAGAGTGGATAACAATTCACTTGCTATTTACCCTTTTTATCGTTGGCATTACTCTATAGTTACTCCTAAAGATCATCCTTTGACTAAAGTCGATAAAGTGACGTTAGATATGTTACAAACATTACCTATCATCACTTATCGTCAAGGAATATTTCCTCGTAAAAGTATTGATAAAGCCTTTTCGGCTATTGGATTGACACCCAATATCTCGCTCAATGTTCAGGAGCCTGATGTTATTAAAACTTATGTTGAGTTAGGTTTAGGGATTGGTATTTTAGGTAATAAAATGTATAACCCTGATCATGATATCAATTTAGTTGAATTGGATGCGAAACATCTGTTTGAATCACATGTTACATGGCTAGGATTAAAACGACATAAATTACAACGTAATTATATTTGGCGCTTTATTCAATTATGCAATCAAGAGTTGTCACTGGAAGATATCAAAAGTCATGCATTAATTGAGCAAACTCATTCCAAAATACTAGATTATCAGATTTAATTTATAGGAATCATTCTCCTTAAATCATAAACTCTAATAGTTCATCTTGCATAAAAATATTAACGAGTGCAGGTTGCCAGTAGACAGTATCACCAATTTCAACTTGCTGTTGTTCATATTGTCGATAGCTAATAGATACATCAATATGCTTTGGTTGTCCGGCTACAGCAATTTCCAGAAAGACGGTTGGACCAGCAGTATGTATACGTACAACTTCTCCTTGGATATCATTTTTTCGGGCAATTTTAGCAATACTGATTTCGTGAGGTCGAACATAAGCGATAGCAGACTGATCAGGCCAGGTACCTTGTTCCCTCATATCTTTGTGAAAATCACCAATGATTAATGTATTATTTTCAATATAACCATATAAAAGGTTAACATCCCCTAGAAAATGCGCAACAAAGGCGGTTTTTGGTTGCTTATAGACTTCAGCAGGGGTACCTATTTGCTCTATGTGACCTTGATTCATTAAAATTATTCTATCAGCAACTTCCAGTGCTTCTTCTTGATCATGGGTAACAAAGATGCTGGTAACATTAAGTTCATGATGAAAATCACGTAACCAACGTCTTAAATCTTTACGGACTTTAGCATCTAAAGCACTAAATGGTTCATCAAGCAACAACACATTAGGTTTCGAAGCCAACGCACGCGCTAACGCAACTCGCTGACGCTGACCACCTGACAGTTGGTCTGGATAACGTTTGGCAAAATGGTCAAGTTGCACTAATTCGAGTAATTGATTAACGCGTTCATCAATTGCTGTTTTATTTAATCGTACAGATCTTGGTTTCATTTTTAGTCCAAATGCCACATTTTCAGCTACATTCATATGCCGAAATAACGCATAATTTTGAAAGACAAAACCAATATCTCGTTGCTTGGCGCTCAGCTTAGTTACTTCCCTATCAGCAAAATAGATTTGCCCTGAACTGGCAGTTTCTAAACCCGCTATAATGCGCAGTAAAGTTGTTTTTCCACAACCAGATGGGCCTAATAGTGCAACTAATTCACCTTGTTTTATGCTGAAATTGATATTTTCTAAGACATTAACGTGTTCAAAACTTTTATTGATATTGTGTAGTGTAATACTCATATCTACCTCTTAGTTCCCGTAATGACATTCATTGGCTAAGCGCCTTTCAATCCATTGACGAATCAAGAGTAACGCAAGCGACATAATTAATAGCAAAATAGCGACACTAAATGCGGCAACAATATTGTATTCATTGTATAAAATCTCAACATGAAGCGGTAAGGTATTGGTGTAACCACGAATATGCCCAGAAACAACCGATACCGCGCCAAATTCACCGAGTGAGCGAGCGGTGCAAAGAACAACACCATGCATTAAGGCCCATTTAATATTGGGTAAAGTAATGTGGAAAAAAATTTGCCAGCCATTCGCACCAAGGACGCTGGCGGCCTCTTCTTCATGAATGCCTTGTAATGCCATTATCGGAATGAGTTCTCTTGCCACAAAAGGAACGGATACAAAAATCGTTGCTAAGATAATTCCTGGAATCGCATAGACAATTTGAATATTCCACGCCTGCAAAAACGGATACAACGCACTTTGTGCGCCAAATAGCAATACATAGATTAAACCTGCAACAATGGGGGAAATCGAGAACGGTAAATCAATTAATGTGACTAATATTTGTTTGCCTTTGAATTGATATTTAGTTATGACCCAAGCTGCACATACACCAAATATCACATTTAATGGCACCGCTACACCAACGGCAATCAGTGTTAATTTAAAAGCGGATAAGGTATCTGGCTCAATAATCACTTGCCAAAATGCATTTACACCATTAGCTAGCCCCTGCGCGAGCACCACAACTAGCGGCAACAATAAAAGTCCGAAAAACAGTAATACCGCCAACAAGATTAGCAATAGCTGTAAACGGGTTACTCTCTTTTTTTCTGTTATTGATTGTAATATCTGCATAATCTTATATTAATGGTTTTTATTAATCTTACGGTTAATTTTTCGCTGTAAACTGTTCATAATTAATAACAATACAAAAGCAATCAGTAACATCGTTACGCCAATCGCGGCAGCGGCATCATAAGCATATTGATCAAGTTTTGAGACAATTAATAACGGTAATATTTCGGTCTTAAATGGAATATTACCGGCAATAAAGACCACTGAACCATATTCGCCAATAGCACGAGCAAAAGCGAGGGTAAACCCCGTTAGCCAAGCAGGTAAAATGGCAGGTAAAATAATATGCATAAAAATTTGCCTAGGCGATGCACCAAGTAAACTCGCCGCTTCTTCTTGTTCACGTGGTAAATCAGCCATAACCGGTTGCAAAGTGCGCACAACAAACGGCAATGTAACAAATAACAGCGCTAAGGTAATGCCAATGGGGGTATAAGCAATTTTAAAACTGAACCATTGCCCAATTGGCCCGTTTTTGGCATAAATTGCGGTTAACGCAATGCCAGCAACGGCTGTTGGTAAAGCAAACGGGATATCAATACAGATATCCATTATCTTACGTCCTGGAAATCGATAACGTACCAGTACCCAAGCCAATAATAAACCAATAAAGCTGTTTAAACCGGCGCTGATAAATGCGGTACTTAATGAAAGAGTTAATGCCAATAAAAACTGTTTGCTGACTAATAACCGATGCCACTCCTCAAAAGACAGCTTTGTTGAATAAAGAAACAAACCTAATAACGGAATAAGCACAATCAAACTAAGAAAGGTTAAAGTATAACCTAACGTTAAGCTAAAACCTGGGATGATCCGTTGTTGTTTAATGCTTGCAACTTTCATAACATTCACCTTTATACCGCAAAGCTAAGTGAGCACACACATAAAATTGCCAGAATAAGTAGTAATTAGTTTATCTCAGCATAAATTGCATCAAAGATGGCCCCATCACTAAAAAATTTTTTTTGCACTGTTTGCCATCCTCCAAAATCATTATCAACCGTAACTAACTTAATGGTAGGAAACTGATCTGCATATTGTTTAAGGATGTCAGGATTAACAGGACGGTAAAAATGCTTGGCTATAATATGTTGTGCCGGATCGCTATATAAGTATTCCAAATAAGCTTGCGCTTGCTTACGTGTACCTTTGCTATCAACAACTTTATCGACTAAAGCCACAGTCGGCTCAGCTAAAATGGATAATGAGGGCATAATAATTTCTAATTGATCGCCACCTTGCTCTCTTAACGCCAAATAAGCCTCATTTTCCCAAGAAATTAAAACATCACCTAAGCCTCGCTGTACAAAGCTAATGGTTGCGCCTCTGGCACCTGTGTCTAAAACCGGAACATGTTGATATAATTTGGTGACAAAATCTTGAGCTTGTTCATCGTTACCATAGGTACTTTTAGCATAAGCCCAAGCCGCCAAAAAATTCCAACGAGCCCCACCCGAGGTTTTGGGATTGGGTGTTATTACCTCAACATCATCTTTTATGAGATCACCCCAATCATAAATCTGTTTTGGATTACCTTTACGCACTAAAAAGACAATAGTTGAATGGTAAGGCGCACTATTATTTGGCAACCTAGCTTGCCAATCAGGTGATATGTTAGTTTGATAACGGTTTAACGCATCAATATCACTCGCTAAAGCAAGCGTCACCACATCGGCCTGCAAACCATCAATGACCGAACGCGCCTGTTTACCAGACCCACCATGCGAATTATTTATCGTCAACCGTTCACCGGTTTGCTGCTGCCAATGCTCGATAAAAGCCTGATTATATGCTTTATAAAGCTCTCGCGTGGGATCATAAGAAACATTGAGTAATTCAATTGCTTGCGCTTGATGCATAAAAGTGCAAATTGCCAATAAGATTAAGCTGATCCCATGCCTATATAATTTTTGAAAAAGAGGTAAATTTTTCACTCGACACCTCACGCTACACGACTAATGTATTGGATTAGTAATGATAAAAATATGAAATAATTAGACCAAATTATGGTGAGATGCGAAAACGATTATTTTGCATTTAGTTATAACAAAAATAGATATATAGGTGTGGAGGGAGATGAGGAGAGGTGAATATAAAAATTAATATATTTATAATATTTAAAGGCTCGGCTTAATATTCAATATATCAAGTAAATCCTGCTTAATATATTTTTCACGTTCTAAAATAAATTCTTTGAAATCTTCAAAATCAAGAGAAACATTCTCAGATAAATGATGTTGTTTTAAAAAATGATGAATAGCATTTTGGTTATCAAAATTTTGTTCAATCGATCCTTGTAATGCCTTATTCCTTTAAAAATGAATTTTTTTACGATTAAGATAGAACTCATCTAACTATGTTAGTCGAGGGTAAAGGATATGACCAACAATAGAACAAATCAGCCTTTGATCTTTTAGATAAAAAATATCATCGTTATCTTCATCTTGTTCGCCGATAAAAAAGACCCAAGCTTTATCTTTCTTATTTTCTTTTTTAGCCTGCTTTGCCTCGTCTTGAGCGGCTTCGAGTTCATTCAATAACATTGTTTTTTTAGCTTTAGACCATGTAGACCAATCGATGTGAATTTTATAAGTACGTTCTGGTTTATTGTCAGTCCAAATTCCAGCAGTCAACGGTATAATCAATAACTCATCATTATGTATGATTTTATTCCATTGCAATGGAGAATAAAAAATTTTCTTTTCGTGATATTTTTTAATCGCATTATTTTCAATTTTTTTGAAAATTGTCATATAATTATAACCAGAAACTTCGGGAACATTTAAAGACATATTACGATCGTAAGGAAAGTTGACAAAAGCCCGACATATTGGACGAATAGTATTAGCAGCCCGCCTGGATTTTTTATTAAGATCATGATTTAGATCTTGGTTTTTACTATTTGTATTAACTGATGAGGATGTCTTTTTGCTATTTGGATTTACTGAATCCCCCACATGCTCTCTTTTTTCAATCAGAACTAATCCTGAAGGCGATAATCCAGGAGTGTTTTCTAATTTATCTTTGATACTCTGTTTTTTTCCTATCCCTTGATTAATAATTTTCTCTTCTGCGTCTGCATCACAATTTTCAGCATGAGATTGATTTGGATATTTAGAGAAATTTGGACGCAATTTATTTTCTTTACGCCATGAACGGGGTGCCATATCAATACCGCACCCCCAACATTCATAACCTTTAGGGTCAACAACATTTAGCTTCCATAAATCCTCAGCTTCAACAATTTGTCTTGTCAATTTATCACGAGCAGATTCCATATTATTTCCCTTTTCTATATTTAATAATCGTTGTATTGGATAAATGCTGGAAAAATTTATCGGAGCAACGGTTACTAATTCCGCATTATTTTTCATTTTGCGTTAATAAAGTATCGATTTATGATGACATTAAACTCATATAGGAAATACCTTTTACTAAACCTCCTCAAAGTAATCACTATCAATTTGCTTTACTTCATAAGTCTGCTTTGTTGAAACCCCAACATTGTGATCAATCATTAACTCTGCTAACTGACTACCATTAATTAAAATAATTTTAGACTCTAAATGTGTTACGTAATCAATTGCTTCATTGCTAAAATTGGAAGTTGTAATAAACACGCCTTTTCTAGCTTTTACACCCTGTAGGGCGCCAGCAAATTTTTGTATTTCAGGTCGGCCGACAGTACCTTCCCACTTTTTAGCCTGTAAATAAATCATATCAAGTCCAAGCTTATCTTCTCGGATGATCCCATCAATTCCACCATCTTTTGCTATGCGAGTTGCCTCCCCTGCATCACGGCGAGAGCCACCATAACCTAAAGCAAGCATGACGTCCAAGACTAACCGTTCAAAAAATGCAGGTGAACACGTTTTAATTGAACTCAGTAGATCAGTGACAAGTGAGCCTCGAATTTCTTGATAGGATGAATCCATAAGTTCTGTCGGTGTGTTTTCTGATTCAACGTTAATTGGCTTTGTTTGCGTTGGAGTGGCAGACGATGATTGTTTAAATGATACAAATTCTGGTATGTGCATTAACTCTTCATTTGTTAATCGCGTAGGCTTGCTTTGTAAAAACTTTAATCCCAATTCACTTATTTGCCAAATACCTCGTTTAGCGTTATCAATTAATCCTGCTTTTTTCAAATAGGTTTTAGCCCAACCGATTCTATTTTCAATAATCGCTTGATTGCCATTAGGGAGTAATTGATTTGCTTCATCAGGTGTTAAGTTGAATAGTTGAATCAAATGATCATACGTTTGCCTTGTTGTATGCGCTTTTCCATCGGATAACCATTCTAAAAGTGGTAGCATAAGCGTTTGATAATCGGGAATAGCCATTTATTGCTCCTTAATATAATGGATGATATTTTTAAGCTTATAACAACCATCTATATCGGTCCCATTAAATTCAACTTATTCATATCAATAGAGAAAAAAACTCTATAATCTGTTGTATAACGTTACAAAACGTTATGAGTTGAATCGAAAAAACCAAAGTTTGTCGTAATGGTTAGATTAAAACTTATTTAAAAAATTTAATTTGAAAAAATCCCTGCAAACAACGTCATCTTAAAGATCATCTGTTCGTGAAAAAATAAATTGTTTCAAAAACTGTTCAATGCGAATATTGAGCTTAAACAATGATATTGTGATGCCGTCTTGTTTTTCAAAATAGGCTTTCGCCTTTGCTTTATCGACCGTTTCTTTTAAGGCATCGAATCGACCAAAATCATTGAGATTATTCTCATTCACTCTATCGCTCATTAACTTTAAAAGTAGTCTTTTATCTAAACCAAACGCATCAACCACCATATTCACTTGCGCATTTTCAGCGTTATCTTTGTAAATATTGATATAATCTCTAAAAGTGTGACCATCTATTAACCGCGCATCACCACGTTGTAAATCATGTAAAAAAAGTTTAGCGTACTTTTGCTCACTTTGAGAAAGTGAAGCAAATGACTTATGCAGCTCATTTAAGGTGTTTTCAATATTGATTGAATTTTGATTCAGCTCTTTCAAATATTTATCAAATCGACTATTCATATAGTTGGCATCGATTTTACCGGTATCGATTTCCGTTAAATAACCACTGACATCAAAAGGGACATCCCCACCTCTCGCACCAATGCTTTCGCCTTTTGCAACCAACTCTCTGTAACGTAAAATGAGACTCAAGTAAGTTTGTTCGTCTATAGCTAATGTTACCTCATACGGTTTATCCTTTTCAGTAAAGGAGTAGATCGACTGTTTCCAATTAAATCCTTGTATTTTTGCTGCTTCTAAGTGTTGATTAAACGTATTAAATAGTTTTGCAAATTTAGCACAAGCATCAATATCTTCTGGCAGTTTTTCAAAATTATCAATACCTGCGTTAATAAACAGCTCACGCATATCTGCGACAAATTCATTCATAGCTTCAAGGTTGCTTGCCAACTTATCAACAAATAGACCAATCGGCTTATCACCAGAGTAGAGTTTTACCGCATCGTTGATGTGCCGCTCCATGGTGTGTGGGTAGCGGTAATAACGAATAATGCCATGAGGTTTATCAGGACCAAACAGGCGATTAGTACGTGAGAACGCTTGAATGATATGTTGATATTTAATCACCTTATCTAAATATAACGTATTGAGCCATTTAGAATCGAAACCGGTAAGCATCTGGTCTACTACAATCAATAAATCTAACTGTTTTGCAGGCTCAGTATGTATATGTTTGTATTGTTTTTTATGAGCAAGACGATCCGCTAAATCTTTTTTGAAAGCAGCATGGCGGGCAAAATCAAAATTCTGACTGTAACGTGCGTTATAATCGGCCATTATTTCTTCTAAACCATCACCTTTAAAGGTTGGGCCTCGATTTTCATCACCACTGTTATCAATATGTGGATCAAATAAGGCGGACACTTTCAGTTCCGGTTTGGCTGCTTTTAATCGTCGATAATAATCAATGGCTTCGGCGATACTGCTTGTAGCTAAAATAGCATGAAACTTATTGCCTTGACTGAGTATTTCCCATTTATCTAAGATATCACTGATAACCTTTTCTTGATGCGCATCGGATAAATATTGGCTTTTCGGTATATAGTCTTCAATGCCTTTGTGATATTTACCCATAGCATCTTTATAGCCAGCCATAGGCACATCATTCATAAAATAATTAAATTTTTCTTTCTTTACGGGATCGTTCATGGCCTCTATAATGGTGTTAGCTTTAGCTTGCTCAAGTGCTACCTTTTCCCTCAAATCAATATCTCTAAACGTAGAAACTTTATAGGGATCAAAACCCAGTACGTTGCCATCGCGTATACCATCGGCGATACTGTAACGATGTAGTTCGTTACCAAACACATCAGCGGTCGTATTGAGATTAATCTGATTTTCCTCATGAATCGGTGTGCCAGTAAAACCAAAAAAGAGTGCCTTAGGGAAAGTTCTTTTTATTCGCACCAACATGCCTTCTTTATCTTCATTACCGCCACTCATCGTTGATCGATGTGCCTCATCGATAATGAACACTAAGCGATTGGTACGAATTTTTTCAATATCGGCAGAGTTAGTAGCTGTCCCTTCATCGTTAACCGCTTCAAAAATATTACTCATTTTTTGAATAGAAGTAACAATTAAAGTATCGGCTGGATTACTACTTTTTAATTTGGTAATGAGCGTATGGGTATCTTCCGTAGCTTGAACGTCTTCACCATCATTGGCAAAATTGCGGTACTCTGCAAGGGATTGTGTACCGAGTTCAACACGATCCATTAAAAAAATTACTTTATCGGCATCTTTGGATTGAGCAATTAACTGCGCCGATTTAAAACTGGTCATGGTTTTACCTGAGCCAGTAGTATGCCATACATAACCACCGAGGCGATCTGAATTATTTGCAGTATTACTAAGTTGTTGCCAATTGGTTTTGGCAACTTTGTCCGATATTGCATTGGCAGCATAATACTGATAACTACGCATCACTTTAAGGATGCCATCAGTATCGTCAGCAACAGTGTAAAAGCCAATCAATTGGTGTGCCATAGGAATAGACAACAAGGTCGAAGCAATATCTTTCCAATGATTCATCGGCTCATTATTAAAATCAGCCCAGTGAAATTGATAATCAGGGTTAAAATTGCCCTCTATCCCCGGATTGGCAAAGTATTTCGTTTCCTCTGGTTCCATCGCCACAAATACTTGGATAAGCGAAAACAGCCCGCTAAATATTCCCTCTTTGCTGTACTTTTCAATTTGGTTAATAGCTTGGCTAACCGGAATACCACTGCGCTTTAGCTCTACATGAATCACCGGCATTCCATTAATGAGTAGCATAACATCACCACGACGGTCATTACGCAAAGGGCTACCACGTTCAAATTTGGGTTGTTGTACAATTTGGTAACGGCTTTGACCGGCGGCAATTTCTTGGCGATCGTAAATTTTTAAGCTGACCTCTTTACCGAAATGCAAGGTATCTAATGGGTTATCTCGCTTGATGGCAATAGTTTTACCGTTAATTAAGCCATTTAGTTTGATCGGTGTTTTAAGCTCTTTGATTTGCTCAATGATTTGCTGCATTTCGGTATTGGTTAAGGGCACATCATTTAACCGATCCTGTTGGCGATTATTTTCAAACAAGATAGTTGCCCAGTTTTGCAACAATTGCGCCTCAGTTTTGTTTTTAAGTATTTCCGATTCCCACCCTTTTTGGGTAAGGACATCAATAAAGGCCTGCTCAAATTCGGCTTCAGTTCTAAAGGTTATCATTGTTTCTCCTTAAACAAACATTTTGCTCAAGCAGGCTTGCTTGATATTATTGAGTTTGGTGATTTGTTGTTGGTGTTGGTTGATCAAATTGTCGAGTTTTTGGAAATAATTGCTAATGGCGTTTTGTTCTGCAATCGAGTTAGGAATTGTTATTTTAATTGTGCTCATAACATTATTCATCAATTTAGGATTTCCAACATGTGAAACATGTCTCCAAGCTTCTTTGTTTAATATTTCTGCAATAGCTTTATTAGCATAACCTTTATTAGATAAAAGAACACCGTTTACATTCGTACTATAAAATTTACTATCTCTAAAATTAACTGTTCCTGCATTTGCTCCATCTGTTGTCCATGTAATTGCTGTTTCAAATAAATATTTATCATAGAATCCCATCAATCCATTGTTTTTTGTTTGTGATGAATATACGGGGTAGCACATAGAAGTAGTTGGAATCGGACTGGTTTTATTTGCCGACAACACATTTCCACGAGTGATAGTAAACAGTTCGTAAATAGCTTTTTCTTCCCATTGTCCACTAAAATCTTTAAAACGGATTTCTGGAATCGTTTTACCTTGCTTGGGGAACATTTTTTCCAGCATGGCTTTTTTAATATTGCAAAGCTTATCATGCTTTTTTTGGTGTTGGTTGATAAGGGTGTCGAGTTTTTGGAAGTAGTTGCTTATAGAGACTTGTTCTTCTTCGTTACATATATTTATTGGTGTTGCTTTAGCTTGTTCAATTGTGTAGTGCGCAATCGTTCCTGTATGAGAAATGCTTTTAATATGTTTTTTGAAACATTTGCTAAAGAAAAATGTATATAGAAAGTATCCATTGAAATTTTTATCGTTCTTTAGCCATAGTAAGTCTGCATCCTTGAAATATAAAGGATTATCGTTCCGAATTAGATAAGGGATACCAATTGAACCTCCACCAGTTATAAGTAGATCATTTTTTGTTACTCTGCCGATTTTTTCAGATAGCTGTTGATAAACCTCATAAGGTATATAGGCTTTACTATTATTCTGTCCCTTGTAAATAGATATAACATCGCTTGTTCTAAAAAATGGTACTCCTGCTTCAGTCCATTGTTTTTTATGAACTCTTGCAGCAGATCTAATATCTATTAATTCACCTAGCTTATTTTCAAACCACTCTTTATGAAACCCTTTAAACCGAATCTCTGGCACTTTTCTATCCGCACTCATCCTATTCACCTTTTAGTAATTTCGCGAGTTCATTAAGACCCTGCATATCAAACTCATTACCAGTGAGTTCACCTATCATCTGTGCCAACTCTTGCTCAGTGGTTTTAATTTCATTGGCTATTTGCGAATAGGTCACAGCATATTTATCGGCAAGCGCTTGTACTTGATTAGTGAGTTGGTTAATTACTACGTTTGGCATTGTGGCAAGTTCATTGCATAATGGGGTAATCCATTTAAGGCATAGTAGATTGTTCACCTGTTCATCAGTTAAACTTTCAATAGTCGTTTTGGTTTTTAGATGCAACTCAATAGCGGCGTCTTTAACCGTTTTCTTTAATGTTTTTTCTTCATCAATCAGCCGACTAGCTTGAATTATTTTGTGCTCATAACTTTCTTCAGCAAACTTGATTTTGCTCTCTTTTTGCTCTTTTAAGAAGTTTTTGGCTGCTTTACTAACTTCGGTGTTGGCAAAACCATCTTGGCTCTCTTTAATGGTATCTTGTTCTTTTTCTTCTTCGGTGAGCGATTCTAGAATCGCTTCCAGCAAACTCGCAATTTCAGCTAAGCGAGTTTCCTTTTCAGCTAATGCCTGTAAAGCATCATTCAAACAAGTCTTTTGTACTAAATCAAACGGTAAAATATGGCCTTTCCAACCGTCTTGTACGTCAGTGTCTTGACCGTTTTTTTTCTTGATCACCATATTGGGATCAACTTGTTTAGTGGCGGAAAACCCCTCTGTTTGCATCATTTCTAAATCAGCGCTGATGATTTGCCATTGATCACTTAAAAACTGATAAGCTTGATATTTGTCGATTAGATTATTTGACGCTAAACGGTTAAATAATTCAGCACTTAACGCCGATTCACACTGATTACGTTTAACACTCTGCCAATTTTCAATTAATTGCGTTTGTAAGTATGTATCAAAACCGTTAAAGGCTTGATTATAGGCGTCAATAAATGCCAACACTTGTGGATGCTGCACAATAGTGACATTGACGTCTTTTTTATCGATAGCTAGCTCACTATAAGCCGCTGATTTAGCAGCAAACAGTTTGTTACGCAGCGCTGGAAAAGTTTGCCAATAGTGCTGTAATTCAGCAATTTCACTGTTAGGTATACCGCCCAGCATAGTGGCATGTAAATCCCAGTTTGGTGTCGCTTCTGAAGAGTCCACATAGCGAGGAATATTAAGGTTAAAGTCGTTAGCACGTATAGTATCCTTGCTAACAAGTTGTGAGAACTTATCGATACTTTCACGATTAATCACCGCATCTGTAATACGTTTGATATCACTAATTTGCAGTTTGTTATTTTTTCCTTCTTTAATAAAATGTTTCGAGGCATCAATTACCAATACGTCAGTATTTTGACGTTTTTGTTTAAGTACTAAAATTACCGTCGGAATACCGGTACCAAAAAAGATATTTGCCGGCAAACCGATGATCGTATCAATATGATTCTGTTCAATAAGTTGCTTACGAATCTCGCCCTCTTCACCCCCTCTAAATAAAACACCATGAGGAAGAACAATTGTCATAATGCCATCGGGTTTTAAATGGTATAGATCATGCAACAAAAACGCAAAATCGGCTTTGGTTTTGGGGGCGAGCCCAAAACGAGAATAACGAGGATCGCTCTCTTTAAAACTTGGATCCCAGCTTTGGGAGTAAGGTGGATTTGATACTACTGCATCAACATGCAAAGGGTCATATGAACCTTGTGGGTCACTGTCGTCAACATAAGGCCAATCTTCTTCCAATGTGTCGGCATTACGGGTTTTAATGTTGCTGGCTTTAATACCCCGCATAATTAAGTTCATACGAGTAAGATTATAAGTGTTCGCTTTTAATTCTTGAGCATAATAGGTAATACTGTCTTTATTTTTGCCGTATTTCTGGAACGCCTCACCGATATTAATTAACAGAGAACCTGACCCCGATGTTGGGTCGTAAATTTTAATAGTATTTTTATGTTTTAATTCATGAGCGATGATGTTTGACATCAGTACTGAAACTTCATGCGGTGTATAAAATTCACCAGCTTTTTTACCCGCATTCGCCGCAAATTTTTCAATCAAATATTCGTAAATGTAACCCAATACATCGTATCCTTGATTAGCATTCATTGGAATACTTTTGATTAATTGAAGTAAATCACTGATAGCTTTGGTACGTTTACCTGCACTTTCACCGAGCTTACTTAAACCGGTTTCTAAAGTGGTAAAAATTCCCTCAAAGAGCTTTTTATAGGTTGGTGAAATTAAACGGCTAAATGCTGATAGTGCATCACGTACATTAGATTCATCGAATGGATATTTGGGATCTATCCAAGTGGAAAATAAATTATCATAGGCAATAAAGTAACCTAAGTTATCTTGCACGAACTTTACCGTGTCTGTATCTGTTTCAGTAAGCAATTTGATATCGTCTGGTGTCATGCCTTCTTTGGAAACAAATTGTACTAACTGATCACTTAAATATTTATAGAAAATAAAACCAAGAATGTAATCTTTATATTCATTCGCCTCAATTTTAGAACGCATCTGGTTGGCAGATTCCCAAATCTTAGCGGCCAATTGTTGTTTATTCATTTTTATCCTGTTTGGTGATGTTATCGAAATCAGATAAAATCTAACAATTATCTTTACAATATAAATTTTGATAATTTTTATCAAAATGAACTAATTTTTTTAATTGAATCGTTTAGGCGCCATAATGCCAATCCGCAATTTTTTAACTTGCTAGCCGAGCTAGTTCATGATTTTGACGAACAACCTAATTGACTTATTTTGAGTATAATAATACAGGCGAATACCGCAAAAATCTATAAACGCCATTATTAGCCATATACCATAAATAAGTTATTCTATATGTTGCTATTATCGTTTTTGTTTCAATTGCTGCTTAAGTTTATTGATACTTTTTATTTTATCTATAATAATTTAACTGATATGACTGCTAATTAGAACTAGTGGATTAATCTTATTTTAGTTTATTTTTTAAAGTGAATTTCCAAGCATCATAATTGTCATTGGTAATACAACGGAAATGCTTAAAAAAGATAGATAATATATTTATTTAGCGGAATTTCAGACACAAAAAAACCAGCTTTCGCTGGTGTTCCTTTTTCGTAATTGGTGCCCGGACGCGGAATCGAACCACGGACACGGGGATTTTCAATCCCCTGCTCTACCGACTGAGCTATCCGGGCAACAATGGAGGTGTATTAAACACGATTCGCGATTATCAGTCAATCCCTTTTGTAAGATATTTTGAAAAATATATGTCGTTTGGTTGAAATTTAACTAGTTATTACTATATTAGTAACTTATTATGACATAATATCACTCTATACTTAGAGGAATTTTATATGCGAGTCTTTGGATTTATTGTTTTTTTTATTTATGCTTATTTGGAACTCAGCTTTTTTATAAAAGTTGCTGATTCAATAGGTGTTTTTCTTGCTTTAATTGGCATTATTGCCACTTCGATTATTGGGTTTTCTTTAATTAAAAAGCAGGGTTTAAATAACCTAAGTATTATGCAACAAAAAATCGCTAATAATCAAAGCCCTAAAGATGAAATTATTAAGAGTGTGTCCTTACTCTTTGCGGGTTTTTTATTGCTAATTCCTGGTTTTTTAACCGATATGCTTGGCGGGATTTTGTTAATTCCACGCGTTCAAGATTATATTGTTCGCTTTATTGTTAAAAAATTTCCTTTCAAAGTTCGATCATTTTCTTCTAGCAACAATGCGCAACTTAATGATGTAATTGAGGGTGAATTTGAGCGTAAAGATGACTAATAATTAATCAATTAAAAAATTTTTTAATGTTATTCTCTTGAAGAATTTAAAACAACCCCCATTTAATGTTCACTATATTATATAGATCATAATTTTATGATTTATTGTTAATAATTATTTAATTTATATTAGTGCTAGGAGATAACTAATGAAAATTCGTCCATTGCATGATCGTGTGATCATTAAACGCAAAGAAGTAGAGTCAAAATCAGCTGGCGGTATTGTTTTAACAGGCTCAGCTGCGGGTAAATCAACACGTGGTGAAGTTTTAGCTGTTGGTAATGGTCGCATTTTAGAAAATGGTCAAATTCAACCACTCGATGTAAAAGTTGGTGATATCGTTATTTTCAATGAAGGATATGGCGTTAAAACAGAAAAAATTGATAACGAAGAAGTGCTTATCTTATCTGAAAGCGATATTTTAGCCATTGTTCAAGCGTAATTGGCAAATAATTTAATTTATAGACAGAATTTAGGAGAAATACAAAATGGCAGCTAAAGATGTAAAATTTGGTAATGACGCTCGCGTTAAAATGCTTAAAGGCGTCAATGTATTAGCTGATGCAGTTAAAGTCACTTTAGGTCCAAAAGGACGTAACGTAGTATTAGATAAATCATTCGGTGCACCAACTATTACTAAAGATGGTGTGTCAGTTGCTCGTGAAATCGAATTAGAAGATAAATTCGAAAACATGGGTGCACAAATGGTTAAAGAAGTGGCTTCAAAAGCAAACGATGCTGCTGGTGACGGTACAACTACCGCAACAGTACTTGCTCAAGCTATTGTTAATGAAGGTTTAAAAGCGGTTGCTGCGGGCATGAATCCAATGGATTTAAAACGTGGTATCGATAAAGCAGTTGTTGCAGCAGTTGAAGAGCTTAAAAAATTATCTTCACCATGTGCTGATTCTAAAGCGATTGCTCAAGTAGGTACAATCTCTGCTAACTCAGATGAAACTGTTGGTACTTTAATTGCTCAAGCAATGGAAAAAGTGGGTAAAGAAGGTGTTATCACTGTTGAAGATGGTACTGGTTTACAAGACGAGCTTGATGTTGTTGAAGGTATGCAATTTGATCGTGGTTATTTATCACCATATTTCATCAATAAACCAGAAACAGCTACTGTTGAATTAGATAGCCCATATATTTTATTAGCGGATAAAAAAATCTCTAACATCCGTGAATTATTACCAGTATTAGAAGCAGTTGCTAAAGCAGGTAAATCACTATTAATCATTGCTGAAGATGTTGAAGGCGAAGCATTAGCAACTTTAGTTGTGAACACTATGCGTGGTATTGTTAAAGTTGCCGCAGTTAAAGCACCTGGCTTTGGTGACCGTCGTAAAGCAATGTTACAAGATATCGCTATTTTAACAGCCGGTACTGTAATTTCAGAAGAAATTGGTTTAGAGCTTGAAAAAGCAACTTTAGAAGATCTAGGTCAAGCTAAACGTGTTGTTATCAATAAAGACAATACCACTATCATTGATGGTGTTGGTGAAGAGT
The DNA here is from genome assembly GCF_026536825.1 of Gilliamella sp. B3367. Lineage (NCBI taxonomy): Bacteria > Pseudomonadati > Pseudomonadota > Gammaproteobacteria > Orbales > Orbaceae > Gilliamella > Gilliamella sp. B3367. The sequence continues at coordinate 69,903 of NZ_JAFNNJ010000005.1, read as the reverse complement.
CTTTAATCAGTGCACGTGTTGAACAAATTCGTAAACAAATCGAAGAATCAACTTCTGATTACGATAAAGAAAAACTTCAAGAACGTGTAGCTAAATTAGCTGGTGGTGTTGCTGTGATTAAAGTTGGTGCAGCAACTGAAGTTGAAATGAAAGAGAAAAAAGCACGTGTTGAAGATGCATTACATGCAACTCGTGCAGCAGTTGAAGAAGGTGTGGTTGCCGGTGGTGGTGTTGCGTTAGTTCGTGCTGCATCTGCAATTTTAGACCTTAAAGGTGCAAACGAAGATCAAAACGTTGGTATTAAAGTTGCCCTTCGTGCAATGGAAGCGCCATTACGTCAAATCGTGACTAACTGTGGTGAAGAAGCATCAGTTGTTGTTAACGCAGTTAAAGGTGGTAAAGGTAACTATGGTTACAATGCTTCAACTGAAGAGTACGGCGATATGATCGCAATGGGTATCTTAGATCCAACTAAAGTAACTCGTAGCGCATTACAATATGCTGCATCTGTTGCTGGTCTTATGATCACAACTGAATGTATGGTTACTGATCTACCTAAAGATGATAAAGCTGATTTAGGTGCTGCTGCAGGTATGGGCGGCATGGGTGGAATGGGCGGAATGATGTAATTCTGCTGTTTCTCCTAATAAAAACCACTCCGTTATGTGAGTGGTTTTTTTATACCTAGCGATTGATTATATAAAATATTCAAAATTAACTTGTTAAGTGCTGGTAAAGTGTTATTGAACCAATGATGATAAGAACTATACCGCCAATAAATGATGCTTTTTTCCCAATTAAACAACCAATTTTTTTACCTAGCAATAACCCAAGGGTAACCATAATACAAGTCGCTAACCCGATCATTGTTGATGCGAAGTAGATATTGACACTAGCAAGGGCTAATCCAACACCAATTGCAAAAGCATCAATACTAGTTGAAATAGCCGTAAGGACTAATATTAGAAATGATTTTGAGGAGAGGGGTTTTTGGTCGTCATTTTCATCGTTTTCTTCTTTAAAACTATGATAAATCATATTAAGACCTAACAAAAGCATGACGGCAAAAATGATCCAATGATCCCAGTTTTCAATATATTGAAGTGCAATATAGCCAATAAACCAGCCTAGTATAGGGGTAATAGCTTCGATAAAGCCAAATAAAACGCCTACTTTTAATGCACCGAAAAAGGGTGTTGATTTAAGCGAAACGCCACGACAAACCGCTACCGCAAATGCATCAGTCGACATGGCTAATGCTAATAATAAAATAGCCCCAAAACTCATGATATTTACTCTTGCTTCTAATGATTTTTATTTTAATTTTTATAATTTATTTTTTTGATATTAAAAATAGATAGTTAGCTATCTTTTTATCGCCTTTGTTTTTATAAAATTCTGCTGTTTTTATTACATTATTTCGGCGGTTTGAATCATATTCAAAAAGTTGTTTGAACATAAGATCTGCCGTTTTTGTATCTCCATTTTGAATCGCACAATAACCATATTGCTCGTAGGTATCGGCTTTCCAGCGGTGTCGATCAAATTCTAGGCTTTTGCTAAATTGTTCTTTGGCTTCTTGATAACGATTCCTGCCACATAAAAAGGAGCCATAATGGACATGAAATAAGCCATTACCAGGTTGCATTAATGTAATACGTTTGTAGATCATTTCTGCTTCATTATATTCACCAACATGCTGATCAAACATTGCCATTGCCAGCATCACTTGTGGATTATTGGGTGAATACTGAGCGGCTAATTTTAGATTATAATGTGCAGCTTTAACATTATCCTCGGATTCATTGGCTTTAGCTAAGTAGCCTAACCCCAATCGCATTCTAGCGAGTGCCGCTGCTTCAGGATCAAATTCTTCACGAGCATTTGTTTGACAGCCAGCTAGTATTAACATACTAATTAATGCAATTAATACGCCTTTCATCCACAACTCCTTTTTATTGTTGAATAAGGTTTTGTTTCTTATACAGTGTGCGTTTAGTACGATCAACCACTTCTCCAGCAAGTTGCCCACAAGCCGCATCAATATCATCACCGCGTGTTTTACGAACAATAACCGTAAATCCATAACCCATTAATGTTTTCATAAAGCGATCAATTCGGGTATTTGAACAACGAGAATAAGGTGCTCCAGGGAATGGATTCCATGGAATTAAATTGATCTTACTAGGCACATTTTTTAAGAATTTTGCCAGTTCATGCGCATGTTCAACACTATCATTGATTTGATTGAGTAAAACATATTCAATTGTCACCTTACCGTGATTAGCATTTGATGTTGATAGATAACGTAAAATTGAATCACGTAGCATTGCCATATTATATTTTTGGTTGATTGGCATAATTTCACTTCGGATTTCATCATTTGGTGCATGAAGTGAAATAGCTAAAGCAACATCAATCATTCCTGCCAATTTATCTAATGCCGGTACTACGCCAGAGGTTGAAAGTGTGACCCGTCTTTTTGATAAACCATAACCAAAATCATCTAACATGATTTCCATTGCTGGTGCAACATTAGATAAATTAAGTAAAGGCTCTCCCATACCCATCATAACAACATTCGTGATAGGCCGATCGGCTAATTTACCTGTAACACCAATCGCATTTGATGCTCGCCAAACCTGGCCAATAATTTCAGAAACGGTTAAATTGCGATTAAAACCTTGCTGAGCAGTTGAACAGAATTTACATTCAAGCGCACAGCCCACTTGTGATGATACGCACAAAGTTGCTCGATCACGTTCAGGGATATAAACCGATTCAATCATCTGATTATTACCCACATCTAACGCCCATTTAATGGTACCATCCGATGATCGCTGTTCAAGAGCAATTTTAGGTGCTTTAATTTCAGCTAATTTTTTTAGTTGTTCACGGAGCTTTTTGTTGATGTCGGTCATCAGATCAAAATCATCTATCCCAAAATGATAGATCCATTTCATCACTTGATCAGCTCTAAATGGTTTTTCCCCTAAGGAAATAAAAAACTCTCTTAACTGTTGTCTAGTGAAGTTAAGCAAGTTAATTTTTTCGTTGGTTGGATTTGTGGTGTTTTGATTGGTTGTCACATCTGAACAATCGCCAGACGATTTTTGTGTAGCTGGTGTTAACATATTGCCTCGTTTTTACACATTATGGCTATTTCAATTTTTAGGGAAAGGATTATACTGTTTTTCACCTTGTCTGGCTAATATAATATTAATTACAATTTGAATGATGAAAAAAATAATAAAAACAATTGCCAATTTTACTCAAACTTTAACTCTACTTTTATGTTCAACATTTGCTATGGCACAATCAATTCCATTAAATAAACTTACTGGCCAATTTGATGAGAAAAAAGACAGCGATTTTATTGCTCTGGATTCAACAATATTACCAGTAAATAAAAAAGGCATGTATCTTCAAAAAGAGCCCACTCAGCAGCTAATTAAAGCTTATAACGATTTTAAAAAATCTTATCCAGATATTCCGTTTATAGTTGTGAGTGCAACACGTAATTACACGTATCAAAATGGCATTTGGCAACGTAAATGGGACGCCTTATTACCTAAGTTAAAAGTGCCACAAAAAATTGCCGAAGAAATTTTAAAATTATCTTCAATGCCTGGCACATCAAGGCATCATTGGGGAACAGATATTGATATTACCAGCGTGTCATCTGAATATTTTAAAAATGATAAAAAGGGTATTATTTTGTATCAATGGCTTCGTGAAAACTTACCAAAATATGGTTTTTGCCAGCCATTTAATGAAGGAAGAAAGGGTGGATATTTACCAGAAGAGTGGCACTGGTCTTATAAACCAATTGCAAAGCAATATATAGCTGAATATAAGGCGATACTTGAAACTAATCCACAAACAATTATGAAAAATTTGAATTTTACTGGTTATGATAAAATTACACTTGAAAGTCTTGTGAAAGAGTATGTTTTAACTGTTAATTCAGAATGTTATTAATGCTTTCGCCAATAAGGTAGTTTTATTGTTACCACTAAACCACCGCCATCTCGATTATTAGCTTGAATAGTACCGTTATGCATAATAACGGTCTTTCTTGCAATCGCCAAGCCTAGCCCATAGCCTTTACCTAATTGTGCTGATTGAATACGGACAAAAGGTTCAAAAATGCTTGATAATTTACTTGAATCTACACCAGGACCGCGATCTTTAACCTCTATTTGTAAATATTTTCCTGCTTCTTTTAACGATACTTCAACAGTCTGACCGGCTTTAGAGAAGCGGATAGCATTACGAATAATATTTTCAATCGCTCGTCGTATTTGTTCTGAATTACCTTTAACAATAGAATGTGAAATCGATGATATGCTAAATACTACTTCAATAGATTGATGATTTGCTTCATAGTTAGCATCATTAACAACAACACCAATTAACTCTTTTAAGTCAAAATATTCATCGGTTCGATTATTCATTTCTGCGCGTGAATAATTCAAAATTTCACCTATTAATTGATCTAGGCGTTCCGACTCTAACTCAATCCTAGCTAATGAAGTATCTATGTTTTGTTTATTTTGCTGTGCAAGGCCGATGGCAAGCTGCAAACGGGCCAGTGGCGTTCTAAGTTCGTGTGAAACATCATGAAGTAATGCTTGGCGATCAGAAATTAAGATATTGAGCTGTTCAACCATCATGTCAAAATCTTTACCTAATTCGCTAAGCTCATCACGACGAGGTTTTAATTTTTTGAATAGGCGGACAGAAAGATCGCCTTGAGAAACTCTAAAAAAACCTTGCCTTAATAACTTCATTGGTCTGGTTAAGTTCCATGCTAAAAAAAGGCTGAATACTAACCCAACACATATCCCCATTAATACAATGGGAGTTGGCATATTGAATAAAGTTTTCCTATTATTGCTATGATCTGTTTTATCGTCTTTAAATGATACCGAGTAAAGTGTTCCGTCTGGTGCAACCGCCATCCTTTGATATAAATAACTGGTTGATTCTAATTCATCTGTGATGATATTGACTTGATCATTTTGAGGAGAGACCAATTTTATCGACAATAAAACTCGCTCACGTTCGGGGAGATGTGCGATAAAATTGAGAGTCTCATCTTCACCAGCAACATGTAGTAATTGTGCAATCATATCCACTTTAGTTGGCATATGATTTAAGAATCGTTGATTTTTATTCTCTATATAATAAGAGAAAGCAATCCAAGTTAATTGGAAAGTAAGATAAAAGATTATCCAAAAGATAATCAGAATTTTCCAAAATAATCGACGATTCATGTCAAACCTACATTAACGAATACGGTAACCAACGGCTCTTATCGTTTCAATGGTCACATCATTTTGTGCGACTTGATGTAATTTTTGGCGAATATTACTGATATGGACATCTACACTACGGTCATAAAGCTCTCGTGCACGACCAAGCCCAATTTCAGATAATTCTTCTTTAGTTACCACTCGCTCACTATGTTTCACAAGTAAAACTAATAAGTTAAATTCGGTAGACGTTAAATCAATAGGTTGACCATTCCAAGTGCATAATCGCTGAGGAATATCTAAGGTTAAACCATTAAAGTGATATTTTTTATCATCGACTAATTCAACCGAACGTTCATCAAAACGACGTAAAACCGCTCGTAATCTAGCTAATAATTCACGTGGATAACATGGTTTTGGAATGTAATCATCTGCACCTAATTCTAACCCTAACACGCGATCAATATTATCACCTTTAGCCGTTAGCATAATTACTGGCATATTACATTGTTGACGAATGCTTTTAAGGACATCAATTCCATTAATATCAGGTAACATTACATCTAAAATTGCTACACGGTATTTACCTGAAAGCGCTTCATCAATACCATCTTTACCCAAATAAACACTTTTAATATTAAAACCTTCATTGGTTAAATATTCGCTAAGCATTTGTGATAATTCTACATCATCATCAATTAATAAAATATTTATCATACGTCGCCATTATTATTTAATTTTAGATAGTTACATTATTGCAATAATAAAAAAAAAGTCAGGTGGATTTACTAAAATATTACATATTTTGAACTATTCCTGATTAATTTATTTACTATGCAACTAAGTATAGAAATTTAGATTTACTCTATTTTCATAGTATATATTTCAATCAAAAAACGATTGAATAAGGAACTGTTAGTAGTGATGTAATTTATTAATAAAAGCTATGTTTCATTAATATTTTTTAACTAACTTGTTATGTAATATGTGAGCAGTACATTCAGTTTTCAAGTTAAATAGAATAAAATAGTCACATTATTTATAAATTGAACGTTTCACTATTTATTGTTAGCTATATGGAGATAATAAATGAAACTAACTTGGCAACAATTAATTAAATTGGTGAAACACGAAGTTTTACCGGCTCTTGGTTGTACAGAGCCTATCTCGCTTGCTTTGGCTGCTGCAGTTGCAGCTAAATATATTGATAAAAATAATATTAATCGTATTGAGGCTTTTGTTTCGCCAAATTTAATGAAAAACGGCATGGGCGTTACTGTTCCAGGTACCGGTATGGTTGGATTACCTATTGCCGCAGCAATAGGGGCAATAGGTGGCGATGCTCAAGCTGGCCTTGAAGTATTAAAAAATATTAAACCAAAACAAATTACTCAGGCTAAAACACTAATTAGTGAACATAAAGTTAATGTACAAATTGCTGATAATAATACTGCTATTTATTCTGAAGCCAATATTTATACGAATACCGATCATGTTAGGGTATGCATCGAAAACTCACATACTAACGTAATTCTGATCGAAAAAAATGGTGAAACTATTTTAAAAGCAGATAAAAAAACGCAAAGTGAATCTAAACAAGAGTCGATCATAAATCATATGTCAGTCAAACAGATATATGAGTTTGCAACGCAAGCTAATTTTGATGATATCGAATTTATTTTACATTCGGCAGAATTAAACAATGCTTTATCACAAGAAGGATTAAGGCGAGAATATGGTTTAAGTATTGCTGCAACATTGTATGAACAAACAAAAACAGGATTGTTAGCAGATGACTTGCTGTCCAAAGTGATGATTCGCACCGCAGCAGCATCTGATGCACGAATGGGTGGTGCGACTTTACCTGCAATGAGTAACTCCGGATCGGGTAATCAGGGGATAACAGCAACTATGCCGGTAGTTGTTGTCGCCGATTATTTAAATGCGACGCCAGAGCAATTAGCTAGAGCATTAATTTTATCTCATACTATTGCGATCTATATACATAGCAAATTCCCACCTTTATCAGCACTTTGTGCAGCATCAACGGCTGCAATGGGCGTTGCTGCTGGTATGGCATGGTTGCTTGGAAAAGAGCAATATGAGCCAGTAGATATGGCAATATGCAATATGGTTGGTGATTTGTCTGGAATAATATGTGATGGTGCATCAAATAGTTGTGCAATGAAAGTGTCAACATCGGTTTCATCTGGATTTAAAGCTGTATTGATGGCTTTAAATCGGATTCGAGTAACCGGTAATGAAGGCATTGTTTGTGATAGTGTTGAAACGACCATTAATAATCTAGGGGCGATTGCAAGTAATAGTATGAAAGCATTGGATACTCAGATAATTGATATTATGTCACATAAAGTCTAATGTTATCCCTGATGGTAAAAGAATAGACTTTAAGCGCTTTTAATATAACCAATTAGCATTATTTTTAAAAAATATACTGGACAATATTATTTTTTATGCGTAATATTTCGTCCTACTTCATATGGTGGCTATAGCTCAGTTGGTAGAGCCCTGGATTGTGATTCCAGTTGTCGTGGGTTCGAATCCCATTAGCCACCCCATTTATGCAAAGTATGAAACATCTAACGGCGAGTAGCGCAGCTTGGTAGCGCAACTGGTTTGGGACCAGTGGGTCGGAGGTTCGAATCCTCTCTCGCCGACCAATTTTATATAAAAAAGCCTGCTCAATGAGTAGGCTTTTTTATTATCCGCTTTATCGCTTGTATTCTCAGCAATAGCATATAAACAGTTGCTTTATAGTGTTTATTTAACGCATTATCTGCTGCTATTTTACCCCACTGTCAACCCTAATTAATATTCATTTAATTGATTTTATTAAATTTCTCATAAAATTTGTGATCTCCCTTACACTTTTGGTACTTAAAATTGACAACATGTATTTTTTTATCTATTTTTTGAGCTATATTATGTGATTTAAGATATATCTGTGAATTAAAAAAGCCCAGTAATGGAGAGTGATCTTTGGAATACCGAGATATTGCGTCTAAAACCGATGTAGAAGAACAAATAAGAGCAAATCCTAAAATTATTACGGAAAAATCGACTGAGCGAGGACTTGCGGAATTTTTTAAGGTAAGCCGAACAACTGTCAGGAAAGCCTTGCATGATTTAGCTATGGAAAGTTATATGTTTCAAACAGATAACTACAGCCCGGAACACAATGTTTTTGAAATCAATATGCTAAAAATGTCTTCGTTTAGTGAAGAGATCCAAAAAGAAGAAAATGTTCAAATTGAAATAAAAGTATTGTCCAATCAAATTATAAAGATGCCTGCACAATTGCGTACCTTTTTCGGATCTAACCAGCAACTAATTAGAATTATCAGACAACGTCTCTTGGGGAAAATACCGCTTTCTTATGAAATCAATTATCTCCCTTCAGAAAAATTTACCGATTTAGAAAAACAGGACTTAAATAACATTTCGCTCTATGAATACCTTAAAGAGCATTATCATTTTACACCAAGCCATGGACGGGAAGAGATCACCTACGAAGCGGCGACCGAAGATAAAGCAGAGTATTTAGCTATTGCCGAAGGAACACCTATCTATAAAGTATCAAGTTATAGTTACGATAATAATTTTCAACCATTTGAATATACTGAACAATATTTGATTGGTAACCGATTTCGGTATCACTTATCGGCCAAAAATATCTTCAATTATGAGGAAAAACATAAATGAAGCTATTTGAAAAAATTGCCGCTCAATTACTCGAGCAGATAAATACCGGACGATATGGCGTTGGTGCTGAGTTACCACCCGAAGGGCAATTGCAAAAAGATTATAATGTAAGTCGAACAACTGTTCGTAAAGCAATAGATCGATTAGTTGATCAAAATATGGTGGTTAGGAAAAAAGGAGTTGGTCTGTTTGTTGCGCCAACGCTCTCGACCCAAAATATTTTAGAGATGACAGGTATCATAAAACCATACATCTACCCCAATCACAAAAAAGTAATCAAAGAAGCTTACTTAAGACAAGCAGGTGCATATTACAGTCAATTACTAAAAATAAAACCGGCTGAACTGATCTATTACATTAGCTTCCTTGAAGTGGCAAAAAACAGTATTACGAAAGAGATTTTTGTCCTGCCATTAAATAACTTTCCCGATTTTCAAATTTCAATTATCAAAGTGTTATCTGCGCTCGAAATCATCAATTCAGGCAAGAAAAAAGTCGATAAATTAGAACAAGATTTGCAACTGATTGTGGCCAACTCCGAGCTCGCTAAACAACTTCGAATCCAGATTAACGACCCATTATTTAAAATTTCTAATCACTATTTTGATACTAATAGCGAACCGATTGCTCTCGAGTATAAGTTTGCTAGTAATACCAAATATGTGGTCGATTTCACTTAGGAGGTACACCAATGATTAAATTGTTACGCGTTGATCATCGCTTATTGCATGGTCAAGTTGTTGTTTCATGGTTCGAAAGTATGGATGCAAACACGATTTTAGTTGCTAATGATGTTGTAGCCAACGACGAACTACGTAAATCTGCGATTCGTTTGGCGAAGCCAGAGCATGCAAAATTAGTGATGAAATCAATTGATGACAGTATTGAGGCGATAAACTCAGGCGCAACTGATAAATATCAAATGCTGATAGTCGTTGAATCAGTAGCAGATGCTGAAAAATTAATCCGTGGCACGCAAGGCAAAATAACCAGCCTTAATTTAGGTGGTACTAAACCACGTGAAGGCACAAAAAACTACTCTAAAACCATCAATTTAACCGATCTTGAAGCAGATTTACTGACCAAATTGCAACAAGACGGTATTGATATCTACATTCAGCAAATTCCAAGTGAATCAAAGCAGAAATTTGAGAAATAGTTGAGAGGTACAAAATGAGTATCGAATTAACCGCATTACTGTTAGCTTTGATTGCGATGTTAGCAAATGGTGAATACTTTTTAGGTTCATCAATGTTATCCAGACCGTTAGTGACTTGTACCTTAGCTGGTTTAGTCATGGGTGATATCACACAAGGCATTATAATTGGGGCAACGTTAGAATTAGCGTTTGTCGGATCGTTTTCAATCGGTGCATCCATTCCACCGGAAATAATTTCCGGCAGTGTTTTAGGTACCGCTTTTGCCATTGGCGCAGGGAAAAGTACCGAAATCGCCTTAGCACTGGGCATTCCAATTGCATCACTGGTTTTATTAGTCAAAAATTTATGTTTTCTTTTTATTCTTCCTTACTTTGTTCACAAAGCCGATAAATACGCCAGCGAAGGCAACGGCAAAGGTATGGATCGAATGAACATACTCGGTGGTTTCTTTTCAATCAATCTGCCAATTGGTTTAGTGGTTGGATTCTCCTACTTATTCGGTAGTTCAGCGGTCAATGGCTTATTAGAAATGATTCCTCGCTTTATTATCGATGGTTTAGGTATTGCCACCGGCTTATTACCGGCGTTCGGTTTTGCTATGTTAATGAAAATTATGATTAAAAAAACCAATGTCACCTTTTTTGTTCTTGGTTTTGCTTTAGCCGTTTATATGAAAGTGCCTGTTACTGGCGTGGCCATTTTTGGTGCCTGCCTAGCACTTATTTTGACCGGTTACTCCTCATTTAATGGAAAAAAAGGCGTAACAGAGCAAGACAGTCAGAAGCTAACAACTGGCAACGTTTTAGGTGCACAGGAGATCGATTATGAAAACGAAGAATTCTAAATTAATAACCAATAAAGAATTAACCCGAACTTTTTGGCGCTCTTTCACCGCTGAATGGTCATGGAATTATGAACGGCAAATGAACTTAGGCTATGCCTATGCCATGCGCCCGGCTTTAGATAAAATTTATAGTGATAATCAAGTTGACCTTACCGATGCCTATCAACGCCACTTAGAATTTTATAATGTTACCCCTTGGCTAATTACTTTCCCTTTAGGCATCTGTATTGCGATGGAAGAACAAAATGCCACCGATAGTGAGTTTGATAAAAGTTCGATTAATGATGTCAAAATTGCGTTAATGGGACCGTTAAGTGGTTTAGGTGACTCTTTCTTCTGGGGGACATTACGTGTTATTGCCACCGGCATTGGCACCTCTTTAGCGCTGGAAGGCAATATTTTAGGTCCATTGTTATTCCTGCTTATCTTTAATGTGCCGGCGATTTTAGCACGATATTTTGGCTTATTAATTGGCTATAACATTGGTGCTTCCTTTATTGAAAAAGTGCAAAAAACGGGCTTAATGGATAAATTGTCCTATGGTGCTTCAGTACTCGGGCTCTGTGTGGTCGGGGCAATGGTTGCCACCATGGTGACACTCAATATGCCATTGAAAATAGGTACCGGTGATGATTCGGCATCCTTACAAGATATTTTTGACGGCATTGTGCCACAGATCCTACCGTTACTCTTTACGCTATTTATGTTTGTATTGGTGAGAAAAGGCGTTAAAGCACATTGGATTCTTCTACTCATTGCCGCCATTGGTATTTTCGGTGCCTGGACTGGGTTATTAGGAAGTTGAGGAATTAACAATGAAAAGTATTGCTGATTATGTCGCATTAGAGCCGAAATATTATCAAGCTGTTTTAGATAATTATCAGACTTTATTTGCCGATCATATCGATTTAAGTCAAATAAAACAGCTTAATGCCATTGTCATTTTTGCCACTGGCTCCAGTGCTAATGCTGCTTATGGTGCAAGACCAATAATGAGCGAACTGTTGAAGATTCCTGTCTATATTGAAGATCCTTCAATGGCGGCTAATTACCTGCACTATAACGATCCAAATACACTCTATTTTGCCATTTCACAAGGTGGAGAGAGTTATTCAACCATTCATTTAGTTAAGGAATTTATTCACCATAACAAGACGATATATAGCCTGACCAGCAATCCACAAAGTCCTTTGTATCAAGTTAGCAATCACGTTTTATCTATGGGGATGCCGATTGAAGAAATGCCTTATGTCAGTGCCGGTTATAGTATCACTATTTTAGATTTGATCTTAATTAGCCTCATTATTGGACAAAAAACCGAAACCATTAATCAAGCCAAATTTGATGACTATATGAATCAGATTAAAACGATTACCCAATTATTACCACAAGTCATTGAGCGTTCACAAGCTTGGGTTAATCGCCTTGAAGATCAATATACTCTAGCTCAACGGGTAATATTGATCGGTTACGGTGCTACCTACGGGGTTGCAAGGGAAGGAGAAACTAAATTTACCGAAACCGTACGCAACACTGCGTTGGGTAAAGAGCTCGAAGAGTATATGCATGGCCCTTATCTGGGTTTGCATAGCGATGATCAAATCATTTTTATTGAACCGCAAGGAAGACTGGCGCAAAGAGCCGATTCCTTAAAACAATTCTTAAATCAGTATGTGAAAAATGTTGTAACAATTTATGCATATCAACAAGGCAACCGAACACAAAATGACTTATGTCTAGGTATCAGTTGTGATGAGCGATTAACTTCGCTGTTTATGACAATTCCTATTCACTTACTTAGCTATCAAGTATCACAGTTAAAAGGTCACAATCTGGAAAAATCAACATATCCGGAATTTGATGAAATTACTAAATCTAAAATTAAGAGGATTATAGCATGAGAAAATACGATGAAAAAAAAGAACTCGACAGCATGAATGGCGCATTAGCACTTCGTCCACAAATCAATGAATTTATCGATAAAATTCACTCCCGTGGTTACAGTAATGTGTGCTGGTTAGGTATTGGCGGAACTTACGCTTCATCGATGCAAGCAGTTGTCCATATGAAAGAAAAATCAGCCATTGAAACCTTTATTCAACATGCAGCGGAATATCTGGTGACCGGCAATAAGCGTATAACCAAAGACACCTTAATTATCATCTCATCTGTTACAGGCTCAACCCAAGAGGTCGTTGAGGCTATTAATAAAATTCAACAAGATGTGGGGGCAACAGTTTTAGCCTTTTTAGATAAAGCCGATTCACCATTAGGTAAAATGGCGCACCATGTGATTTCTTACCCAATGAATGAGCAATTGAAATTCTTTATGGCCGCTGATCGCTTAATGTATTTGGCCGGCGAATACCCTGACTATGATGAATTTTATCAACAAATGGATCAACATTTTGCTAAAAATATCGTCGAAGTGGCGAAAAAAGCTGATGCATTCGGGCAAGAAGTCGCATTGAAACATCATAACGATGCTATGCACTATTTTGTCGGCGCTGGCAACCAATGGGGTGCAACTTATTCTCATGCGATGTGCTACTGGGAAGAGCAACACTGGCTACGTTCAAAATCGATCGAGTCTGCTGAATTTTTCCATGGCACATTAGAAGTGATTGACCGTGATACAGCTGTAACTGTTTATGTTGGTGAAGATAGTCAACGTCCATTAAGTGAAAGAGTGGCGAAATTCTTACCACAAATTTGTGGTAACTACACCATTATTGATACCAAAGACTATCCATTACCGGGTATATCAGAAAAATATCGTGGTCATTTATCACCGTTTGTGTTTAGAACGATAAATAACCGAATTGATGCATACGTTGAACACTTAAATCGGCACCCAATGACTATTCGTCGCTACTATCGTTGCTTGGATTATTAAGGAGAGCAACAATGGTTGCGGTATTAATCAGTACTCATGGACCTACTGCTCAAAGTCTGATCGTAAGTGCCGAGATGATTTGTGGTAAACAAACCTTATGTGAAGCAGTGCCCTTTTTAATGGGGCAATCGTTAGATGAGTTTCAACAGCAGATTGAAAATCATTTAGCAAGCTTTGCTCAACAAGGTGAGGCAATATTGTGTTTGGTGGATTTAAAAGGCGGAACGCCTTTTAACACACTAACCAGATTAATGGCCAATTATCCAAATCTAGAAATTGTTACTGGGGTGAATATACCCATGTTATTGGCAACATTTATGCTAAGAACACAAATGGCGCTAGATGATTTACTATCAGAACTAATGCAAACAGCTCAACAAAGTATTGAGCACTATAATATGGTGTCAATGACGTCATCAATAATAGAAGATGAAGAGTTTTAATCTGGTCAGATATATAATCAATTAATTTAACTTTAATAAGGCAAATATATTTTTAACTCAAATAAAATTATATTTGCTTTTATTCATTACTAGTTATACCTTTTTATTTAAGCCTTGAATTATATAGAATTAATAGGTAGGTAAATTTGACAATATTTAAAGAGAAAACATTTATCATAATATTGATTCTCTTGTTAAGTAGTATTTGTTGCTGTTGTACAACTAATAATGAATTAACGTTAAAAAAAATCGAAGCGAACGATAAATACCGTTGGATGGAAAATCAGCCACAGTTAATCAGTAATTGGTTATTATCTGAGTCTGAACGAACCGTCAACATACTAGATGCATTACCATGGTCAAAAACTGTCAGTAAACGATTTAATCAATTAACTGATTTTGGTTCTGAACCTAGAATTTCTGATATTCAATATGTAGGCGATAATTGTTTTTATTTCAAACAAACAGCAGATTATCCGTATAATCGCCTTTTTGTTAGAGATCGCTACAATAATGAAAAATTGTTGATAGATCCTCCTATTGGCTATGGTATATATGATTTTTATCCGTCACGTGATGGGCAATATATTGCTTATAGCATTTATGAAAATGGTGCTGAGATATCATCAATAAAAATTATCAATGTAAAAACTAAATCACATCTTAATGATCATATAACAGGCATATCGGATCCAAGCATTATTTGGTCAAATGATAATTTATCTTTTTTTTATAAAAGAAATGATAAATATCAACAAAATAGCCCAAAATCGGGCACAGAAGAGTTATATTTCCACCATCTAAATACTAAGACAAAAGATGATGTCTTAATCTTTAGTAAAAATCAAATAACTGGTTATGACCCCGTTACCGATCAAAATATAGCCTTATCTTTTTCTAGTAATTGGGCTATTGCGTCTATCTCATCTTCTATATCTGGTTATAGTATCGATTTATACCTTACACATTATGATAATCTCAATAATACTAAAGTTCATTGGCAAAAAATCATCGATAGAAAACAAAAAGTTACCAATTTTATTCTAAAAGATGATTGGTTATATTTAGCTAAATACAATGCGTTGTCTGGTTATACTATTTCGCGCGTGAATTTGAATAAAAATAGCCAATTAGAAGAAAAAATTATGGAATGGCAAAATGGAGATTTGCTCCAATTTGCAGCAAGCAAAGATGCTATTTACTTAGCTTATCATGAGTCAGAAACACCCAAGTTTGTTGCTATTCCTTTTACTGACCCTCATTATGTTAAATCGATTTCTCTTACAAATAGTCAAGAAATAACAGCCATTTTTAGTGATACTGATCGCAAAGAAATATTATTTACTGCTCAAAATTGGACTGTTCCTCCGAAAATATTTACCTATAACCCCGATAATGGATCAATTCAAGATTCAAAAATGATTAATCCCAGTGCTTTTTCGTTTGCAAACTATGAGGCTGAACAACAATGGGTAAAATCAAACGATGGAACACTTGTTCCTATGACGATTATTCATCCTAAAGGGATCAAATATGATGGTACTGCTCCTACATGGTTAACTACCTATGGTGCATATGGTGTAAGTCAGCGCGCTTTTTTTGATGCTACACGTTTAATTTGGCTTGAAAGAGGTGGAATAATTGCAATTGCTCACGTTCGAGGAGGTGGAGAATTAGGCGAAGATTGGCATATTGGCGGTAGCTTAGCTAATAAACAAAACTCAGTTGATGACTTTATAACATGCGCACAATATTTAATTAATCATAATATTACTCAACCATCTAAGCTAGTTATCAGCGGTGAGAGTGCAGGTGGTATTATAATTGGAATGGCATTAGCTAAACATCCTGAACTTTTTGCTGCGGCATCTATTAATGTGGGTATGTTAAATATGAGTCGATTAGATAAAATCGCCATTGGTAAAGCAAACTTTGCTGAGTTTGGCTCGCCATTAAACTCAAAACAGTTAAAGGATTTATCTAAAATAGATGCTTATTTAAATTTAAAAGATTATGTTACGTATCCACCGGTTATGATTTCGGTAGGTTTGAAAGATGAACGTGTAGCACCATGGCAAAGTGCTAAATTTATCGCTCGTCTTAATGAGATAAACCATACCCAAAAACAGCAGGTATTAGTTGTAGCAGATCAATATGAAGGGCATTTTTTTGATAATTTTCTAAATACAGTCGAGTTTTTTATTTGGAAAACCATGCCAACACCATAATTAAAAAATAGTTAATATTAGAGTTAATATTATTTATGACAATCCTCATCATCAAATAAGTCATTTGGGTGTACTTATCATCGTGAAAAATTATCTGGAAAAGGAATATCAATAAAAACTAGCCAGCAATTTAAATAACGATAGTTTTATATAATTCGCTATTATCTTTTAATACTCTTAAAAAATAATTCTTATCTCACTTGTTTTATGGTGATATTTTGTTTTAATAGTCAATAAAGATTTCTTTATATAACATCTATCGTTGGAAATAAAATATGAAAAATGTTGGTTTTGTTGGTTGGCGTGGAATGGTTGGTTCCGTCCTTATGCAACGTATGGTTGAAGAGCATGATTTTGATTATATCAATCCTGTGTTCTTTTCTACTTCTCAAGCTGGTCAAGCTGCCCCTACCTTTGGTGGTAAAACAGGAACATTACAAAGTGCCGATAATATTGATGCTCTGAAAGCATTAGATATTATAGTGACTTGCCAAGGTGGTGATTATACTTCTGAAATTTATAAAAAATTGCGTGCAACTGGCTGGCAAGGTTACTGGATTGATGCGGCATCAACATTGAGAATGGAAGATGAAGCAATCATTGTTCTTGATCCAGTCAATAAAGCTAATATTCATGCAGCTTTAGATAGAGGTATCAAAACCTTTGTTGGTGGTAACTGTACTGTAAGTTTAATGTTAATGTCGCTTGGTGGATTGTTTGCTGAAAACTTAGTTGATTGGGTATCAGTATCAACTTATCAAGCTGCTTCAGGTGGCGGTGCGCGTCATATGCGTGAATTGCTTACCCAAATGGGCATGTTAAACGCCGAAGTAGCTAAAGAGCTACAAGATCCTAATTCTTCGATCTTAGATATTGAACGGAAAGTGACGCAAAAAATGCGTGTTGGTAGTTTACCAACAGATAATTTTGGTGTGCCATTAGCGGGTAGTTTAATCCCTTGGATTGATAAAGCTCTTGATAATGGTCAAAGTAAAGAAGAATGGAAAGGCCAGGCTGAAACGAATAAGATTTTAGGTACTAGCCAAATTATTCCTGTTGATGGACTTTGCGTGCGTATTGGTGCATTACGTTGCCATAGTCAATCATTTACCATCAAACTCAAAAAAGACATCAGTGTGCCAGAAGTTGAAAAATTACTTGCTGCACATAATGATTGGGTTAAAGTTATACCTAACGATCGTGATTTATCAATGCGTGAGCTGACTCCAGCAGCTGTTACTGGTACATTAACTACGCCAGTAGGACGTTTACGTAAACTTAATATGGGTAAAGACTATTTATCAGCCTTTACTGTTGGCGACCAGTTATTATGGGGAGCTGCCGAACCATTAAGAAGAATGCTTCGTATCTTAGCTTAATCAAAAAAAGCCCGGTAGCCGGGCTTTTTTTCTGATATACGCACATTATAATGTAATGTTGTTTTCTAACAATGTCATTAATAATGAACCATTAAATAACGCTTGTTGTATCAATGCAAATGCACCAATTGCTGAACGGTCATTAAGCGATGAACAATTGATAGTAAGATTTTTTCTCAACTCTTCTAAACTTTGTGCGTTTAACGCGCTGTTTACCGCATTTAACAACACTTCTGATGATTTAGTTAATTCACCCGCTAACACAATTCGTTGTGGATTAAAAATATTCACCATCATAGCAACAGCACGACCAAGATTTTCACCAGCATCTTTGACTAACTTAATTGCCAGCTCATCGCCTTGATTAGCATATTTACAAATAGTGGAAATATTACAGTTATCTAAACTTAATTTAGTTGGATAACCTTGCTCAATCATCTGTTTAGCTCGAAACTCGATTGCTTTATTAACTACACGATTTTCCAAACAGCCAAAATTTCCACAATGGCAACGCTCTCCTAACGCATCGATTTGGATGTGTCCAACTTCACAAGCACTTTGATTATGGTTTGTTAATAGTTGCTGATTGACAATTACACCCGATCCCACACCGCGATGTACACGAATCAAAATTGAGTCATCAACATCTTGAGTTGAGCCAAAATAACTTTCGGCTAAAGCTAAACTTTGAATATCATTGCCAATAAAAATCGAAATGTTAAATTTATTACGAAGAGCATCAGCTAGAGGCCAAGCTTTAACTTGAATATGAGGTGTATAACGAATAATCCCGCGAACAGAGTCAATCAAACCTGGTAATACCACTGATATAGCAACAAGATGTTTTATTTTTTTGCTATTTTGCTCTATGAACTGTTCAATTAATGCAATTAAATATTCTTCAGCTGATTCTTGGGTAAACGAGGTTAATGGATAAACTTCAGATACTAAACAGTTAGCACCAAGGTCATATAGTTCAATGGTAACATGGGAACGACTTAATTGAATGGCAATAGTCTGATAGTAACCAAATTTTGCTTGTATTGACACAGCCGGACGCCCACCAGTTGATTGCTGTGCATCAACTTCTTTGATTAAATTTTTTTTAATAAGTTGGCGAGTAATTTTGGTTATACTGGCTGGTGCTAATTGACTAATTTCGGCGAGTTGTATCCGTGAAACTGGGGCTTGCTGAACAATCAAACGGTAAATCATAGCGTAATTTAATTGTTTGATTAGCTCAGCATTGCCAACTAGGTGTAGATAATTAAAGGTCATATTTTATCTCAATATTTTCATTAACTATCTAACATTCTAGCGGGTCATTACTCCATTAACAACCGTTTTCACGTTTGAAAAATCACGATTAAAAATAACTAAGTTCGCAATTTTACTTTCACTAATTGTACCAAGTTGTTTATCAACACCAATTGCTTTTGCAGGATAAAGCGTTGCCATTCTTAGAGCTTCATCTAAAGCAATACCAACATATTCAACTGCATTTTTAACTGCTTCAATCATAGTTAATGCTGAACCACCTAAAGTGCCATTTTCATCAACACAACGGCCATCTTTATAATAGATAGTTTTATCAGCAAATACGCCAGAGGTTAGATTAGACCCTGCTAATAACATAGCATCGGTAATCAAGATTAAATGATCTTGTTTAATTTTATGACTATTACGAATATTAGCCCAACTTACGTGTTGACCATCAGCAATAATACCGACATAAACTTCGGGTTCATCATAAATTGCGCCAACAACACCGGGCTCTCGTCCAGTGATATAAGGCATTGCATTAAATAGATGCGTTCCTAAACGGATACCAGCATTAAAACCACGACGACAATCTTCATAATGACCGTTAGAATGACCGACAGAAACATGAATACCAGCATCAGCTAATTGCTTAATATAGTGAGATTCAACTTTTTCTGGGGCTAACGTAATGATTTTTATGACATCAGCATTTTCACAAAGAAAGTCGATCATTTTTTGTGAAGGTTGGCGGATGTAATTTACATTATGAATACCCTTCTTTTCTGGATTAATGTAAGGGCCTTCAAGATGCAAACCTAATGCCTGATTTGGATGTTTAGCCAAATACTCACGCATAACGTTTACTGCTTTAATCATAAATTCATCAGTTGATGTGATTAAAGTTGGTAAATAGCTTGTACAACCATAAACTAGGTTAGTTTTTTGCATTTTTTCTAATGTCTCAACACTTAACGCATCGAGGGTCTCATTAAATTGTACACCACCACAACCATTGACTTGAATATCAATAAGACCCGGTGCAACAATGGCACTTTGTAAATCTTCAGTAGTGATATTAGCTGGTAGTTCTTCTTGTTTACAAACTTTGGCAATCTTATCGCCGTCAATAATAACGGCGTGATTTTCAAGAATTTCATAACCAGTGTAAATACGACAATTTGTTAATGCGTACATTGAGTTATCCTTTATAAAACGGTCACTTTAAGGTTATCAGCTTCCATTTGTTTAAAATATTTTAGTGTTTTCACTTTAAGATCATCAGTACTTGGCTCATCACAAACAATAATTGATGCTGGATGCATTTGTAATGCGGTAACTGTCCATAAATGATTAACGCATCCTTCAACACCGGCTTGTAACGCTAAACTTTTGTTGTGTCCACAAACTAATAAGATCACTTCCTGTGCATCCATTAATGTTGCAACACCGATCGTTAACGCATGTTTTGGAACTTGTTTGATATCATTATCAAAGAAGCGTGAGTTAGCGATAATTGTGTCTTCAGTCAAAGTTTTAATTCGAGTTCTTGAACAAAGTGAAGAACCTGGTTCGTTAAATGCAATATGTCCATCTTGACCAACACCGCCAACGAAAATATTGATTTTACCGTAAGATTTAATCTTTTCTTCATATTCGCGGCATTCTTGATCGATATCTGGTGCATTACCATTTAATATATGGATATTGTTTTTATCAATATCAATATGGTTGAAGAAATTTTCATACATGAAAGTGTGATAACTTTGAGGGTGATCTTCTGGAAGACCGACATACTCATCCATATTAAAGGTAACAACGTGTTTAAAACTGACTTTACCTGCTTGATATTGTTTGATGAGTTGTTGATACATAACTAGCGGAGAACTACCTGTAGGTAAACCTAATAAAAACGGACGTTCCGCTGTCGGTTTAAATTGATTAATTTTGTTAACAATGCGCTGTGCTACCCAAGCGCCGACTTCTTGCGCATTTACTAAAGGAATAAGTCTCATAAGATACAGCCTCTTCTGATATAATTAAATAAAATCTTTTTTTTTAACGTAAAATATGTTGAGCATATTCTACTATATTAAACTAATTAATCAAAAATAAATCGTGATATAAATCACAAAAAGCAAACATTTAATTTGCGAAGTAAAATAATATAATGTGAAATATAGTTGACTTACTTACATTTACTTAAAGATGTGAAATTTCATTATTTTTTAAGTAACCCAAAATAATAATATGAGGTAAAACTTATGGGAATTTTAGCTTATTTACAACGCATTGGGCGCTCGTTGATGGTGCCTGTGGCAGTATTACCTGCTGCTGCAATTCTTCTTGGTGTTGGTTATTGGATTGATCCTGTTGGTTGGGGAGCAAATAGCAGAGTCGCCGCTTTTTTAATTAAATCTGGTGGGGCCATTATCGATAATATGGCTATACTGTTTGCTATTGGTATCGCATACGGTATGTCTAAAGATAAAGATGGTGCTGCGGCGTTGAGTGGATTGGTTGGTTTTTTGGTTATAACAACTTTATTATCTACAGATACAGTAGCATTATTAACTTCTACACCAAAAGCTGAAGTTTCAAAGGCTTTTGATAAAATCCATCAAAACCAATTCATCGGTATTTTAGTTGGAATAATTTCTGCTGAAATATATAACCGCTTTAGTAATATTGAGTTACATAAGGCATTTGCTTTCTTTAGTGGAAGGCGTCTGGTACCAATTATTGTTTCATTTGTAATGTTATTTGTTTCTTTTGGAATGCTTTATGTTTGGCCACATATTTATGAATTTTTAGTCACATTTGGTAAAGAAATTAAAGGACAAGGTGCAATTGGAGCGGGTATTTATGGGTTCTTTAACCGTTTGTTGATTCCGGTTGGTTTGCATCATGCACTTAATTCTGTATTTTGGTTTAATGTTGCTGAAATTAACGATATCCCTAATTTCTTAGCAGGACAAAATGCAATTGATAGTGGTAAAGCGATTGTTGGTATTACTGGTCGTTATCAAGCTGGTTTCTTCCCAATTATGATGTTTGGTTTACCAGGTGCTGCTTTAGCGATGTATCATACAGCGAAAGAAGGTAATAAAGACAAAACAGCTTCCATTATGTTAGCCGCTTCTTTTGCTGCCTTCTTTACAGGTATTACTGAACCATTAGAATTTGCCTTCATGTTTGTGGCTCCAGTGCTTTATGTTATCCATGCAATTTTAACGGGTATCTCTTTGTTTATTGCAGCAACATTGCAATGGATATCTGGATTTGCCTTTAGTGCTGGTTTACTCGATATGTTACTTTCAAGCCGCAATCCTTTAGCTGTACATTGGTATATGCTTATTCTTCAAGGTGTCGTATTTTTCTTTGTATATTATATTGTGTTCCGTTTTGTTATTGTTAAATTCAATCTTAAAACACCGGGACGTGAAGACGATGTGACCGATACTTCAGCTGAAGAGAACGTACCAACTGTAGGTGATACTTCTAAGCTTGCTGAACAATATTTAGTTATCGTTGGTGGTAAAGAAAATCTAACTAATATTGATGCTTGTATCACACGTTTACGTTTGAATGTTCATGATTCAGATTTGGTTGATGAACAAGCAGCTAAAGCACTTGGTGCAATGGCAGTGATAAAACTAGGTAAAACAGGCGTTCAAATTGTTGTTGGTCAACAAGCTGAGAAGATTGCCGATAAAATGAAAAAATTAGTTTAATATCAATTTTATTAAATAAGTTTTATCAATATTCTCCTCGTGGTAGTAATGATAAAAGCCACGAGGATTTTTATTATCTTTGGCAAGCATAGATTTTGTTTATAGAATTATAAAAAAAGTTGAGGAGCGGGGTTTTTGAAGCTAATTAAAAGCGTAAAATAGTGTCTTGATCCGCAAGTAACTGATGAAACTGGGTAATTTCGATTTGTTGGTTAGGAATGTTGAGGGCAATCTGGCTTAAATTCCGCTCATCTAAAGCTGTTTTACAAACATAAACATCTTCAATGTCATAAAGTTCTAACATATTAAAGGTTGCTATGTAATCTCGCATTAAAATCTCTTCTGGATGTTGATTAGGTAACAGATGAAAAACACCATCGCCCATAAAAAAGACAGAAATATGATTAAATGTTGATAAGGCTAAAGCGGTATCCAATGCTTCTCGGCCTTTTGCATTGCCGTGTGGTGGAGTACTAATAATAATTGCTACATTTTTCATCTAATCTACCTTTTTAAAATTGTAGAACTCGATCAGAACTTGCTACTGCCTCACTCAATTCACCAAGGCCGGTTAGTTCAAAATGTTCAGCAAGGTTTTCTATACTAATTCCCCTTCTTTGTGCTGCTGCTACGCAAACCTTAAGCTTTAAAGCATTTTGTTTTGCTAAGTCTTGCCATGCTTTGACGAGATCAAATTCATCATTGGCCGGATCAGTAAAATGATTAGCGTTATAGACACCGTCAGCATAAAAAAAGATGCTATTGATTGAATGATTTGTATTTGAAGATAATGTTTGAGCAAATTGATAAGCACAATAAGCAGATTGGGTCCCATAAGCGGGACCCATAATAACCAGCGTATAACTTAATGGTTTCATCAAATTAGTTTGGTGCTTGTACTGGCCGAGCAGTTGGAATAGCTTCTTCGGTGTTATCTTTATCAATACCAAGCAATTCAACTTCAAAAACTAAAGTTGACGCAGGAGTAATATTGGCATTGTCACCTTGGCTTGGCAAGCTTTTATCTTCATAAGCTAATTCTGGTGGGACAACTAATTTAATTCTACCGCCAACACCAATGAGTTGAATTCCTTCAGTCCAACCTTTGATTACACCGTCAAGTGGGAAGGTTGCTGGCTCGTTTCGGTCATAAGAACTATCGAATTTACGACCATCAGTTAAGGTACCAACATAGTGAACGATAACAGTATCTTTGGCAGTTGGGTGAGCTCCAGTACCTTTTTGAATAACTTTATATAATAAACCTGATTTAGTTTTTATTACTCCAGGCTCTTTGGCAAATGCTTCACGGAATTTTTCACCCGCTGCGGTATTTTCAGTTTTTTGCTTTTCAAATCGCGCTTGGCTTTCTTCTTGGATACGTTTACCGAAAGCTTCTAGAATTGTGTTCACTTCTTCTTGATTAAGTTGTGAATCACCTTTCATGGTTTCATTAAATCCGCTGATTAGATATTCTTGGTCTGCTTTTACTTCATTTTGTTCTAAGTTTGATTTTAGGTAGTTAGCAAATGAAGAACCTAGTGCATAAGACTCTTTTTGGGCTTCAGTGGTAATTTTTATTTTATTGTTCAAAGAATCAGCTTTTTCAGTTGAAGTTGAAACTGTGTTTTCAGCTTTATCATCGGTTTTAGCAGGCTCGGCTTTATTTTCTGCTGGTGCAGGCTCTGCTTTATTTTCTGCTGGTGTAGGCTCTGCTTTATTTTCTGCTTGCGCAGGTTCTGCTTTATTTTCTGCTGGTGCAGGTGCTGTTTCGGTAGCATTTGTCGTTGTAGTAGCAGGTGTTTTGTTTTCTTCGGTAGTTTTTTTATCATCACAACCTGCAAGTGCTAATACGATAGCACTACTTATCAATGTCATTTTAATAAATGATTTCATTTCACTCTCCAAGTTAAAAGATCTTTTAGCTAAATATTCACGGTATTATATATGATCTATTATATGATAATATAGTTTTTACGTATCTTTTATCTAATTAATTTATATAAAATTAGCTTTATTTGTTATTGAAAACTGTAAAAACACACAGGAAAATCACTACAGCCTGTAAGTGTTAATAAGATAGTACTGCTTATTAATGTCAATTTAATAAATGAGTTCAATTCACTCTCTAAGCTAAACGACCTTTTAGTTAAATATCAATCGTATTATATGATCTACTATAAGACAAAATATTTTTTAAGCATCTTTTATATAAAATTAGGTTTATTTGTTATTGAAAACTGTAAAAATACACTGAAAAATCACTCCTTGAGTGAAAGTGGTATCCTCAGTTATAATAGATCCAATTTATAGTAAATATTGTATAAGGATAGCTATTTTGACTACCGAACTTAATACCCTTGATATTGAAGAAATCATAAGTTTACTGCCTCATCGTTACCCATTTTTAATGGTTGATCGCGTACTTAGTTATGAAAAAGGCAAAACATTAAAGGCCATTAAAAATGTTACTTTTAATGAACCATTCTTCCAAGGTCACTTTCCAAATAAACCGATTTTCCCTGGTGTATTAATTTTAGAAGCGATGGCGCAAGCGACTGGAATTTTAGCTTTTAAAAGTATTGAAGAGTTATCGCCAGGACAGCTTTATTATTTTGCTTCAATCGATAAAGCGCGTTTTAAACGTCCTGTAGTACCAGGTGACCAAATCGTACTTGATGTTGAATATATTAAAGAGCGTCGTGGTATTGCATTGTTCCATGGTGTTGCAACAGTTGATGGTAAACTGGTTTGTGAAGCCGAAATGATGTGTGCTCGTAAATAATATTGATTTTGAAATATCCCAAATGTATTAAGGAATTGCTATGGCAACGGAAATACACCCAAGTTCAGTAATAGAAAAGGGGGCAAAGATTGGTGATAACGTCAAAATCGGGCCTTTTTGTTATATTGGTGAACATGTTGAAATTGGTGATGGCACTTTTTTAAAATCACATGTTGTCGTTAATGGCCACACCAAAATTGGTCAAAATAATCAAATCTATCAATTTGCTTCAATCGGTGAAGTTAACCAAGATCTAAAATATCGTGGAGAACCAACTCGCACTGAAATTGGTGATCGTAATATGATTCGTGAAAGTGTGACGATTCATCGTGGCACTGTTCAAGGAGGGGAGTTAACGCGTATTGGTAGTGATAATTTATTCATGATTAATGCACACGTTGCTCATGATTGTATTATTGGTAATAATTGTATTTTAGCGAATAATGCAACGCTTGGCGGTCATGTGCAATTAGACAATCATGTTATTATTGGTGGTATGACAGCTGTACATCAATTTTGTGTTATCGGATCTCACGTAATGGTTGGTGGTTGTTCTGGTGTTGCCCAAGATGTTCCTCCTTATGTTATTGCACAAGGCAATCATGCAACACCACATGGCGTTAACTATGAAGGATTGAAACGTAGAGGTTTTAGTAAAGAAGCACTACAAGCTATTCGTAATACTTACAAAATTCTTTATCGAAATGGGTTAACCCTTGACGATGCCAAAGTTGAAATTGAATCGTTAGCTAAACAGTACCCTGAAGTTCAACTGTTTACTGACTTTTTTGCTCGTTCGACTCGTGGCATTATTCGTTAATGACTGATAAAGCTTTAACTGTAGCACTTGTCGCTGGTGAAACATCTGGTGACATTTTAGGTGCAGGTTTAATTCGTTCTCTCAAAAAACACCATCCAAATATTCAATTTGTTGGAATTGCTGGACCACAAATGCAAGCTGAAGGCTGTAAAGCTTGGTATGAAATGGAAGAGCTGTCTGTGATGGGCATTGTCGAGGTATTAGGTCGATTACGTCGTATTTTAGCTATTCGTCGAGATATCACTAAACGTCTTATTGAACTAAAACCTGATATATTTATTGGTATTGATGCGCCTGATTTTAATCTTTCATTAGAAGGTAAACTCAAACAAGCTGGTATTAAAACTATTCATTATGTGAGCCCATCAGTCTGGGCTTGGAAACAAAAGCGCGTGTTTAAGATTAAACGAAATACTAATCTTATCTTAGCTTTTCTTCCTTTTGAAAAAGCCTTTTACGATAAATTTGATGTTCCTTGTCGTTTTATTGGTCATAAAATGGCTGATGACATTCCTTTAGAACCAGATCAAACCGCAATGCGTCAACAATTAGGTATCCCGCTTGATTGCCAATGCTTAGCACTTTTACCTGGCAGCCGTCATGCTGAAGTGACGTTATTATCTGAGCCTTTTTTAAAGGCGGCTCAATTGCTAAGTGACAAATTTCCTGATTTACATATTGTGGTTCCTTTAGCAAATGAGAAAAGGAGACAAGAGTTTGAGCGAATTAAAGCTGAAATCGCACCACAACTTAATGTGCAGTTATTAGATGGTCATGCTCGTGAAGCAATGATTGCCAGTAATGCGGCAATTTTAGCGTCTGGAACGGTTGCTCTTGAATGTATGTTAGCTAAATGCCCAATGGTTGTCGGTTACAAAATGAAAGCTTTTACGTTTTGGTTGGCTAAAAAGTTAATCAAAACGCCTTATGTGTCGTTACCAAATATCTTAGCAGGTAAAGAAATAGTACCTGAGTTGCTACAACATGACTGTACACCAGAAAATATCGCTAATCATGTTCTTCCTTTTTTAGAAAGTGATAATATCGAATTAAAAGCGACATTTTTAGCTTTGCATAAACAAATTCGTTGTAATGCAGATGAACAAGCAGCACAAGCTGTACTTGATGTATTAGAGGATACCCCTTGTTGTTAGAATTTACCTACCCTGATGCCACTTTAATTGCTGGAGTTGATGAAGTTGGACGAGGCCCTCTGTGTGGTGATGTTGTTACTGCTGCTGTGATTTTAGATCCAAATAAACCGATAGAGGGATTAACCGATTCTAAAAAGCTGACAGAAAAAAAACGTGAAGCTTTATTTGATATTATCAAGCAAAATGCATTAGCGTGGAGTGTTGCAAGAGCATCAGTCGATGAGATTGATAAGCTTAATATTCTTCATGCCACTATGCTGGCTATGCAACGGGCGGTGTCTGGCTTAAAAATCAAACCCAATTATGTTTTAGTGGATGGCAATCGTTGTCCTGAATTTGGTATTCAAACACAAGCCGTCGTTAAAGGCGATTTACTTGTTGCTGAAATTAGTGCTGCGTCGATTCTTGCGAAAGTGACTCGTGATCGTGAAATGGTTGAATTAGACAAATTGTATCCACAATACGGATTGGCAAAGCATAAAGGATATCCCACTAAAGATCACCTAATGGCTATAGAATCACACGGTATCAACCATTTGTATCGTAAGAGTTTTGCTCCAATTAAGAGATTGTTACTTATCTAATTCGACCAATGTTGATCTACCGTTATTAATAATGGTGAATTGAATATAGCGACTGGTGAAATAACGGTTTCTTGATAAGGGATCTTATCTCCATAGCGTTCAGTTAGTTTTTGTTTAACTGCTGGTGCTGACAGATTAAAATCTTTAATCTTTTGTAATTGTCCAATTTTCAAGTTAAGAGCTTTATTATAAATTTTCCAAACTAGTTCTGAGCAATAAATATACTTATCATCCCAGCCAAACCAAATATCGTAAGGCTTATTTTCAAATGAATGAGCAACTCGTTTTAAATTAGCAATTTCTTTTTGTGATAAAGCGTGATCTTTTAGGCGTTTAATTATATATTTTCTGTTTTTTCCTCGATTTACCCATTTATCAAACGGTGTATAGACCACTTTAGATGCTGCTTCAAAGACATAAGGTTTTCCATTTTTAATAAAAATTATTCCCATGTGACTATAAGGTGACTTGGTTGCTAGCTCAATCGCCTTGCTTTGGTTTGATTGAGAAGATTGGAAAATAATATCGCCATCAAGTGGTTGATAATCTGCTGTGGCCGCTGTGTAAGTAGCGAAGAGTAATGTAATAATTAAAATAAAACGCATAATTTTATAATTAAAAAAAAATCAAGGTAATATTATAAAATTATTAGCTAAAATAGCTACTTAAATAAATTTTAAGTAGCTTTTAGGCGTGTTTCAGTCATTAATCCCGATTACTGAAAATAGATGTCGATTTTGTTTTGTACATAACTTTACTGGCACGAGCAAAACGAATCGTTTTGAAAATACCTAACAAGCTAGCTTGATGCATTCGATACAACAATCGATGAATAATTAGCGCAAACCATCCCTTTACACCCATTTCACTTTTTCCTGCTATTTTAACCACACCTTGCGCGGTATCATGTAAAGAAATGATTGTGCCATTATCGGTATACTTAAACGATTTTAATGGTGTATTATCGAGCATGTTGATAATGTTCTCGTAACAAATTTTTGCCATTTGATGTGCGGCTTGAGCAGTAGGTGGTGAAGCATGACCATTGTCTTGCATAGCGTAAGCACAATCGCCGATAACAAAAATATTGTCATCACGAGAGGTTTGCAATGTTGGTTTTACCACCAATTGATTTGAACGACTTGACTCTAACCCAGCAATTTCTTTCAAATAATCAGGTGCTTTTACACCCGCAGTCCAGATCATAATATCGGCTTTGATAGTATCACCTTCTTTTGGATAAAATCCATCACTTTCAGCCTTAGTAATCATGGTCTTGGTTAATACATGGATACCTTGTTTTTCAAGTGTTTTAGTAATACTTGCCGCTGTCTTTTCTGGGAGGGCTGGTAAAATACGATCTGTTGCTTCAATAACCGATACATCTAGAAGATCGGAACACATCTTATTACGACCGCAGGCACCAAAGGCTTGCACCATATGTGGTAGTTCAGAAGCTAATTCAACACCGGTTGCACCACCACCAACGATAGCAATCCGAATTTTGTCTTCATCCGTGCTTTGATCATTATCGATGATTGAACAAAAACTGGTAAATTTATTAATTAAGGTTTCTCGCAAGCGAATCGCTGCATTTTGATCGTCTAAGAAGATACAGTGTTCTTTAACACCAGGTGTACCAAAATCGTTAGAAGTACTACCAATGGCAATCACTAAAATGTCATAATCAATAGCGACTGATTCATCTTGATGATTGATAATCGTGATTTGTTTTTGGTCCCGATTAAGGTCAGTAAAGGTACCTTGGATAAATTCAAAATTATGCTGTTGTCCTTGAGATGCATAATAAATATTATCAACTTGCTCATCAAGTACACCCGTTGCTACTTCATGTAATAATGGTTTCCATAAATGATAACTGTTTTTATCAATTAAGGTAATTTGAGCTTTGTCCGTTTTGCCTAACTTATCACCTAGGTCAGTAGCGAGCTCTAAACCGCCGGCACCACCACCAATAATAATTATTTTTTGCATATTTCAAGCCTTATTATTTCAATTGTAAAATATCATACTAAATAAGTAGGTTTTTATCTATTTCTTTTGACTGATAACATTTATAAATGAAATCTATTAAAATGGAGGTTTACAATTATTGAAATTTATTTAAGGGTGAAATAGAATATCAATCAATATAGTTGTAAATAATCCCGTTTAGCCTTATTTGGGCATAGAAATATAGCTTAGATTGTTTAAATAAAGCGTTATATCGTATGATATAGTAATCATTTTTGAAGTATGTTAATTCTTGATTGCATACAATTATCCTAGTTCTTTAGGCCTTATCTTACAATTGTCACTCAAAACAAATTTATGAATAAAAAAATTTTTATTGTTATTGCATTGATTGTTATTTTAATTTCAATGACGATCTTAATACGTGCTCATAGCAGCCAGCTTATTTTGCAAGGCGAAGTTGATGCACCTAATGTCAGCATATCCTCTAAAGCCAAGGGGCGAGTGCAAGTAATTCATGTCAATCGTGGCGATGATGTTAAACAAAATGATGTCTTAATTACGCTTGACAGTCCTGAGCTTTTAGCTCAAGTTAAAGCTGCTGAAGCTGGGCGAGATCAAGCAAAAGCGCAAGTTGAACTTTCTCAAAACGGTACTCGTGAAGAAAGTATTCGCTATTATGAAGCGTTATTGGAACAAGCAAAAGTTTCTTATGATAATGCTTCGAAAGAGTACAATCGTAATAAAGCCATTTCGGCAAAAGGTTTTGTTTCTCAATCAATATTAGATAATGCCCTTAAAACGCGTGATGCAGCTCATCAGCAGGTTTTGTCAGCCCAAGCCAATTTAGATCAAGCGAAAAACGGTGATCGTATTGAACAGCGTGAGATCTATAATGCTAAATTGCAAGAGGCTGAAGAGCAACTTAAACAATTACAGATTCAATATGATGATCTGCAAGTCAAGGCGCCTGTAGATGGTGAGGTTGGTTCAATCCCTGCCGAAGTAGGCGAGCTGTTTAATGCAAATAGCCCACTATTAACAGTTATTCGATTACCACAAGCTTATTTTGTGTTTAATATTCGTGAGAATATTATGCCGAATATTCACAAGGGGGACCATGTTAAGTTGGAAGTACCAGCGCTTGGCAATAAAGAAGTTGAAGCGGAAGTTCGTTTTATTTCACCAATGGGCGATTATGCAACTAAACGTGCTACTCGAGCAACGGGTGATTTCGATTTGAAAACCTTTGAAATTAGACTTTATCCAACTAAACCTGTTGAAGGCTTACGCGCAGGTATGAGTACATTATGGAAAATAGACAACTAATTTCAGATTTCTGGCATCGATTTAAAGAAGCATTTAACGATGAAATTCCTGTTATATTTAAGCGTTTTACTTTCCATTGGTTAATGTGGATTTTACCGCTGATTATTTTTGTGATCATCAGCAGTATATTTTATCGAGGTGTATTATTTGATCTTCCAGTAGGTTATGTTGATCAAGATAAAAGTACCTTATCTCGTGAAATTATTCGGGATCTTAACGCTGGCGCGCACGCAAATCTAATTAATTATGATAATCAGTTAAAAATGGCTGAACGTGATTTAGAAAAAGCTAAAATCTACGCCATTCTCTACATACCGCCTAATTTTGAAGCCGATGTATTAGCTGGTCGTCAACCAACGCCGATGCTTTATTATAATGCTTTATATTATAGTGCTGGCTTATACTCTATTATGGACTATTCCGGCCTAATTGCTTCATTAAATACGCAATATCGGACGACCATGGCAACCAGTATTGGTTTGCCCGTACCTAAGCTTTCTCAAGTTAATTTCAATTATGATGGGTTATTTAATGCCAGTGGTAACTCAATGTACTTCCAGCAATTTTCCGCGGTAGTTCATTTGTTACAATTATTTGTAGTGACCACAACAATTCATATTTTATCGCGATTACCTAAACGGACTCGGCCTAATTATCCATTTGTATTAGGTAAACTAGCTCCTTATACCATCTGGTATACCATGTTATTGATGTTTGAAATAGCTATGCTGGTTTTATTTTCTGATGCGCGCGTATCTGGTTCGCCATTTGCTATGATGCTGGTGGTATTCTTTTATGTTATTGCTGCGCAAAGTATTGGTATTTTGCTTTATACATTTACTAAAACAGTATTAGATGCATATACCTATATTGGGGTATTGGTGGGGCTTGCGTTGACCTATTCAGGAGTAGTGGTGCCTGAATTGTCGATGCCTTGGATAGCAAGATTTATTTCGTCACTTGAGCCTTTAACCTATGCACTGAATAAATTATTCGATCTCTTTTTACGACATTCCAGTTATCTATCTGTATTAAAAACATGTGGGATTTTAATGATCTATCCAATAATTATTACAGTGTTAGTTAGAAAACGTTTAGTCAAACGTTTACATTCACAGTAAGAGGCAATATTTGGATGCTTAAGCTATTTTTATCTTCAGCTATAAAAATGTTTTTTTATATGCTAATGCGACCAATGTGGTTATTGCTATTAGTTTCTGTTTCATTAATGAGCTTAGTTTATATTAATGGCACCATCACCAATTTGCCGGTTGCAATTGTTGATCAGGATCATAGCGCTACAAGTCGAAGTTTGATTCGATCTTTAAATACCAGCTCTAAAATCGATGTGCTTACTTATGAAAATTCATTAGAAGCTTATGATGATATTAACAGTCGTAAATTATTTGCGGTATTTACCATTCCAAGAAATTTCGAAAAACGTCTTTTAAACGGTGAAGAGGTGACAATTCCTGCTTATGGTGATGCCTCTAGCCGTCTAGCTAATGGTCTAATACAAGTTGATATTAGAGGAATATATCAACAAATATTAACCGAATATAATACGCGGGTAATGCGCAATGCTGGTTTTTCTGATCCGCAGATTAATATCATCTTATCGCCAATAAAAGGGCAAACGATGCCGCTTTATAATGCCGGGATTAGTTTTGCGGCGATAACTTTTCCTGGATTACTCGTCATGTTGTTGCAACACTCCTTTTTGATTGCCTCAACGCGTACCAATATCACCTTGCACTCCTTGCCCCAAGGTAAACCACCAAAGATTGTTATATTCGGAAGTTTATGCGGTCTTATACCAATATGGCTCTTTTTGTCTTTAGTCCTTTTTGGATTATGGCCTTGGGTTCTTGGCTATAGGCAATTAGCAAGCATACCCGAAATTATTATTATGACATTTCCGCTATTATTAGCGGTGTTGGGGTTGAGTAAATTACTCACTGAATGTTTACATCGAACCGAGATGATTTACCTAACCTTAGCCTTTTTGACTACCCCCGTATTTTACCTATCCGGTACTATATGGCCTCTTGATGCTATGCCGTTATGGGTACAAACGGTATCGCGAATGTTACCATCTACATGGGCAACAAATATGATTGCTGGTGTAAATCAGATGGGGTTAGGTTTGTCAGATAATGTATTTAATATATTTATGATTCTATTTCTCGGAGTCATATATGGTTCGCTAGGCTTTTTTATTGCAGCACTACGCGAAGGAAAGATGAGAAGATATTTCAAAAAAATAAAAAACTTTGTGCGTTCAAATACTAAAAAAGTTAATAATAAACCTTCAATTAGTTAATGCTAAAACGTGAATATACAATCAATAGCTGTTATGATGAATGCTTAAATTTTTCAAATAAATAACGTATGTCCAATAAATATTATCCATGGATTATTAGTTTACGCCCTAAAACGTTAGTATTATCGCTTTCGGCTATTTTGATGGGAAATTCGCTAGCATATTGGCAACGGTCTTTTGACCCATTGATTATGCTACTATCAATCATTACCGCATCGTTATTACAAATTTTATCCAATTTGGCTAATGATTACGGTGATGCAATTAAAGGCAGTGACCAACAAAATTTAACAGGGCATAAACGGGGATTACAATTAGGTTTAATCACGCTTAATCAACTAAAAATAGCGCTTTGGATTACCGTTTTATTATGTATTACTTCAGGGCTTGCATTACTTATTTTAGCCTGTAACAACTATCGACAACTTCTGATTTTTGTCTTGTTAGGATTATGCTCAATCATTGCAGCAATTACCTATACGATGGGGAAAAAACCTTATGGTTATATTGGATTAGGTGATTTCTCTGTCCTTATCTTTTTTGGGCTGGTTGGGGTAATTGGCAGTGATTACTTACAGACTAAAGTGTTATCGACACGACTCATCTTACCTGCAATTGCTAGTGGATTATTAGCGGTTGGAGTACTTAATATTAATAATCTACGCGATTATGAAAGCGATAAACAACATCATAAACGAACATTGATTGTGCTAATTGGTAAAACTTACGGTTGCTGTTATCACTTACTTTTATTAATTATATCATTGTGTCTATTTAGTTTATTTGCTTACAAAAATCTACATACTTTTTGGAGTGGACTATTTTTATTAACATTGCCACTATATATAAAACATATCAATGCGGTATTTAAATTTAAGACGGTTAATGACGCTGCACCGTTACTAATACAAATGGTCAAACTTGCTTTATTAACTAATTTACTTTATTGTTTGGGTATTATTTTGAGCTAGCTCACGTTTATTCTAAATTTATATCGTTTTACTTAATGTTAGCGTTATACTAGAATCGAATGAATATTACAGTTAAAGGAGACTCTACCATGGAGTTTGAAACATCAATTCTTTGTGATTACTACCCAGAAGATGTTAATGTCGTAGAACCGATATTTAGTAATTTTGGTGGTGTAGCTTCGTTTTCAGGCCAGGTCGTCACAGTGAAATGTTTTGAGGATAACGGTATATTGTACGAAGTATTACAATCCAATGGGGCAGGTAAAGTATTGGTTATTGATGGTGGTGGTTCTGTGCGCCGAGCATTGATAGATGCGGAATTAATCGATATTGCACTGCAAAACCAATGGGAAGGTATCATCGTCTATGGTGCTGTGCGCCAAGTTGATTATATTGCTGATGCTGAAATTGGTGTTCAAGCACTCGCAGCAATTCCTGTTGGCTCAGATGATCAAGGCGTTGGTGAAATTGATATTCGTGTTAATTTTGGTGGCGTGACTTTCTTTTCTGGTGACTTTATTTATGCTGATAATACCGGCATTATCTTATCTGAAATCGCTCTTGAAGTAGACGATAAATAAATCACTTATTATTTTCATAAACCGCTGTGGTTTTACAGCGGTTTTTTATGCTCAAAAACCCCGCTCCTCAACTTTTTTTGCAATACAATTTTCTATTTTGTCCGATTACGAATGTAACCACCAGTAACGGTGATAATCAATCCTGCTATCTCCATATCTAATAATTTAATAGTGAGTTCAGGAATGGGTAAATTAACCAGGGCCGCAATTGTATCAACTGGAATTGGGTGATGACGAATAACGGCAAAAATTTCAGGGTATAAAACTGTATTACTCTCTTTATTCTCAACACTATTTTGTCTATCTATTGTTGATAAAAAGCCACTATAGTGTTCTAAAATATCAGTTGGGTGAGTGACTAGATAAGCCCCTTGCTTGATTAAATAATGGGTTCCATGACTATTTTGATTATCGATATCACCCGGTAAGGCAAATACATCGCGATTTTGTTCAAGCGCATAACGAGCAGTGATTAGTGATCCACTTTTTTCAGATGCTTCAACCACAAAGGTTCCTAAACTTAATCCACTAATAATACGATTGCGACGTGGAAAGTATTCGGATCTTGCTTTTTCAAATGGATAAAATTCTGAAATGATGGCGCCATTTTGTGCCAAAATATCATTTGCCAATCGGAGGTTTGAGCGTGGTGAGATTTGAGCTAATCCACTACCTAAAACAGCTATAGTATTTCCTGATACCTCAAGAGCCCCTCTATGGCAAATAGCGTCTAAACCCAACGCTAATCCGCTAGTGACTGTTAAACCATTAATTGCTAATTCGCCAGCGAAATATCTTCCCCATTGTGCACCATATTCACTAAATTCACGGCTACCAACCATGGCAATTTGTGGTGAATGTAATAATTGCCTATTACCCATAACAAATAACAATAATGGTGGTGAACTAATTTGCTTAAGTAACATTGGATAATCGGAATCACAATACGCGATCAAATGTTTGGCTGGGTAAGGTGTTGCCAACCAATCGAGTATTGGCTCAAAATGAAGATAAGATGTTTCAAAAAAACGATCTTGGAGAGTTTTGGATAAACCTATTTTTTCTAATAATAGCGATACATCTCTTATTTTATTAGGTAGACCAGTACTAAAATAGTGAGCAATTTGCTCGAAATATCCCTTTCTTTTCTGACCAAGCATTGAAATTCGTAACAAAAACTCATATTTACTCATTACAGTCCTTTTTCCTCTACATTGTTGCTTTGTGCCATATCTAGAAGGATTGATTAGATATATTTTAGTAATAGTCAACTAAATCTATTCATAGGCATAATAAATGTTTACAATGTAGGCGAATTTGAAAAAATACAAAATTGAGGAGTAGATCGAAGAATTTATGGCTATTTTACCGGTATTACGTTTCCCAGACGAACGACTTCGCAAAATTGCAAAGCCTGTCTCTAATTTTACACCAGAGCTACAAAACATTATCGATAACATGACTGAAACCATGTATGCCGAAAATGGTATTGGACTTGCAGCTACACAAGTAGATGTACATGAGCAGATTATTGTGATTGATGTGTCGGAAGATAGAAGCCAACTTTATGTGATTATCAATCCTGAGGTGATAAGCCAAGAAGGTGAAACTGGCATTGAAGAGGGATGTTTGTCGATACCTGACTGCCGTGGATTTGTTCCAAGATCAGAAAAAATCAAAATCAAGGCATTAGATTGTAATGGTAAACCTTATGAAATTGATGCTGATGAACTATTGGCAATTTGTATCCAGCATGAAATGGATCACTTAAAAGGTAAACTCTTTGTCGATTATCTCTCGCCATTAAAGCGTCAACGTATTGAGCAAAAGATGAAAAAGCTAGCTCGTGAAGAGCAAAAGAATCGATAAATTAAACCGCCATTAATTTGGCGGTTTTTTATTTAAGCTTTCATTATTTAGCTACAATCACCATAGCAGGTCGGATAAGTCGACCATTGAGTGTATAGCCTTTTTGGATAGTATTGACGATCTGTCCTGATTGATGTTCTGGTGATTCAACCATACTAATCGCTTGATGTAGATCTGGGTTTAATTGTGAATCAGCAGTATTTATCACTTCAATACCAAATTTTTTGACCGTATCTAAAAACGATTTTAATGTTAACTCTAATCCTTCTACAGTTGCTTTGTGTTCTGGATTATTTTTATCTGTAGATTCTAATGCGCGTTCAAGATTATCAATTACAGGTAAAAGCTCATTTGAGAATTTCTCAAGAGCATATTTACGTGCTTTGTCCACATCTTGTTCAACACGTTTGCGCACGTTATCAATTTCAGCTCGAGCACGTATCATTGCTTCACTTTCATTTTTTTTAGCAATTTCTAATGCTTGTTCAAGTTCAGCAATACGTGTATCTTTGGCTTTTAACTGCTCTTCAACACTTGGTTGAGATGGCGTTTGTTCTTCAGTAGTTTGCTCAGCTGGGACTTCAATGTTTGTTTCATTTTCTGACATATTATTCTCTTGTTCAGTCATACGGTACTCCAAATTTAGTCGAAAACTTAATGAATAACAGTTATTATGGGGGCAATTTTTATTATTACAAGTTTAACGATAAGATGATATCGTGTTTTTTAATCGGTAACTAAAAAATCTTTATATTTAAGTTAAAAAAACAAGGATATTTTATGGGTATACCATTTAAATGTATTGGTTTGGTTGGGATTCCACGTAAATTAGAGGCGATTGAAACTCATCAGGTTCTATATGACTGGCTAGTTAACTTAGGTATTCAAGTTTTAGTTGAAGATCGGTTAGCGCAGTATATAAAATTTCCTAGTAGTGTATACGCAACTTTAGATACGATTGGTGAGCAAGCCGACTTAGCCATTGTTGTCGGTGGTGATGGTAATATGCTACGTTCGGCACGTCAATTGTCGCACTATAAAATTAAAGTGATTGGAGTAAATCGAGGTAATTTAGGCTTTTTAACCGATATTTCCCATGATCATGTTATTGAGCAATTAACCCCTGTTATCAAAGGGAACTATGATGATGATCCTCGGTTTTTATTGGAAGTGTCTATCTACAGTGATGGTCGGTTAATTAATTCTGGTTTTGCTGTAAATGAAATTGTAGTTACACCTAATACTGTTGCGCATATGATTGATTATGATGTGTATATCAATGAGCGCAATGCATTTTCACAACGAGCTGATGGTTTAATTATTGCAACGCCCACAGGATCGACTGCTTACTCGTTATCAGCTGGTGGACCAATCCTTGCGCCGCACTTAGATGCGTTAATTATCACACCAATGTTTCCACACTCTTTAGCGGTCAGACCATTAGTGATTAAGAGTGATAATCCTATCCATCTTAAATTTCCAACAACAGCTTTGGATCTTAATGTTGCTTGCGATAGCCAAATTATCTTGCCTGTTAAACCAACACAAGAGGTAATTATTCGTCGCTCAGATTATGAGTTTAATTTAATTCATTCTAAGGATTATGATTATTTTAATAATCTTTCAAGCAAACTAGGTTGGTCACAAAAGATGTTTTGAATTTAATCGTTATGTTAAGAAAATTATCATTTAAAGGTAAACTATCTTTAAATGATAAATGTTAATAAATAAACAGATAAAGAAGAGAATATGGCGGCGATAACATCGTCGACCATAATACC
This sequence comes from Gilliamella sp. B3367, assembly GCF_026536825.1. Lineage (NCBI taxonomy): Bacteria > Pseudomonadati > Pseudomonadota > Gammaproteobacteria > Orbales > Orbaceae > Gilliamella > Gilliamella sp. B3367. Next base: position 30,807 of record NZ_JAFNNJ010000005.1, on the reverse strand, counting down.
AAAACCGCCCGGCACACGCTTATCAAACCAACGAATAGGCCAAGGTTTGGCCATATCAAACAATCTAAATGCGACAAAAGCAATCGTCACCCATAGTATTGAAAATTGAGGAATGAAATACAGCGTTATCCACATACCGACAAATTCATCCCAAACAATATGACCCGAATCATGAGTATGGGTATCATCCGACGTTTTTTGGCAAATATAACAACCAAACACAAACGTCACTAAAATAAAAACCCAATATAAAGTAGGTTGTAAACCCAAAAATAAAAGCCACAGTGGTATCGCCATTAATGAACCCATAGTACCAGGCATAATTGGCGATAGCCCACTGCCTAATCCGACCGCTAAAAAATGAATTGGATTTGTGAGTTTTAGGTATTTTTTAAAATCTTTATTGCGCGCTTGTTTCGTCATTCTGATGATAATCGGTTGATAAAATTATGCCGACTTGAGGTCGGCAAAAAATTTGCTTAGCTAATTTTAGCCAGCACTAATAATATTTAGCTATATTATTAGTCTTTAGCTAAGGTTGCAACCATTACTGCTTTGATCGTGTGCAGGCGATTTTCGGCTTCATCAAAAACGATACTATGTTTAGATTCAAAGACTTCATTTGTTACTTCTAAACCATTTTTCAAACCATACTGGGCAGCCATTTGTTGACCTACTGTGGTATTCATATCATGGAAAGCCGGTAAGCAATGCATAAATTTAACATTTGGATGCTCTGTTAATTTGATTACATTTTGATTGATTTGGTATGGGGTTAATAATTTTACTCGCTCATCCCACACTTCTTTCGGTTCGCCCATGGAAACCCATACATCGGTATAAAGAAAATCAACGCCTTTCACACCTTCAGCGACATCTTCAGTTAAAACGATTTTAGCGCCTGTTGTTTTAGCTATCTCTTGGCACTTTTGAACAAGCTCTGATTCAGGTTGGCACGCTTTAGGCGCCACGAGTCGGATTTCCATACCCATTAAGGCTGCGCCTTCCATTAACGAATTGCCCATGTTATTACGAGCATCGCCTAAATAAGCAAATTTAACGCTATTAAGTGGGCGCTCACCGATATGCTCTTTCATGGTCATAAAATCTGCTAAAATTTGCGTTGGATGCGCTTCAGTCGTTAAACCATTCCAAACCGGCACACCGGCATATTTTGCCAAAGTTTCAACAATATCTTGCCCATAACCTCGATACTCAATACCGTCATACATGCGTCCGAGCACTCGAGCTGTATCAGCAATCGACTCTTTATGCCCAATTTGGCTACCACTTGGCCCTAGATAGGTGACTTGAGCGCCTTGATCATATGCACCGACTTCAAAAGCACAGCGCGTACGGGTGGAATCTTTTTCGAAAATTAAGGCAATATTTTTGCCAACTAAATGTTGTTTTTCGTTACCTTGTTTTTTTGCTTTTTTTAATTCAATAGCAAGTTGAATCAGCTGGTTAATTTCTGTTGGGGTAAAGTCGAGTAAACGTAAAAAATGACGTTGATAAAAACCGTACATATCAAGCTCCTAATAGCGGTAAGTATTGTTACGATTCTATTTGAATAATTATGCAATTTCAAGTTAAACGTTTTAAATTTATAAAATGTCCTTTTTAGTTATTGAATTGTCTAAAAAATTAGATTTTATTATTTAATTATTTTTTATAATAACGCTTTTTTTGTTTAAAAAATTGTAATAAAATGACCAATTAATGAGTTACTGAAAAAGCATTTATGTGAATTATTATTCATAAATAGTGTTTATTTAATCAAAAGGTCTCTTAGCCATGCAAACTTATGCCCTCCTTATATTACAAGACGGTTCACAATTTATCGGTAAATCAATCGGTGCTGATGGAGAAACTGTTGGTGAGGTTGTTTTTAATACCTCAATGACCGGTTATCAAGAAATACTCACCGACCCTTCCTATTGCGAGCAATTGGTCACGTTAACTTACCCCCATATAGGTAATGTCGGCACTAACAATGCCGATGCTGAATCTAATCAAGTTTATGCAAAAGGGCTGATTATTCGTGATTTACCACTATTAGCCAGCAATTATCGCAATGAGCTCGATCTATCGAGCTATTTAAAACAGCATAATGTTATTGCCATTGCCGATATCGATACTCGCCGTTTAACTCGAATCTTGCGTGAAAAAGGGGCTCAGCATGGCGTGATTATCACCGCAAACGATAGAGAAACTTTACTTGAAAAAGCCGATACCGCTAAACAAATAGCGATCGATTTTAAAGGATTATCCGGACTGGACTTAGCCCAAAAAGTCACCTGCACAAAAAGCTATTTGTGGACACAAGGTGTATGGACAAGAGAGCAAGAACAGCCAGCAGCAAAAAACGCCTTGCCTTATCATGTTGTGGCTTATGATTTTGGCGTAAAACGTAATATCTTACGGATGTTAGTTGAACGGGGTTGTAAATTGACCATTGTTCCGGCTAAAACCCCTGCGCAGGAGGTATTAGCATTAAATCCTGACGGTATATTCCTATCAAATGGTCCAGGTGATCCGGCACCTTGTACTTATGCCATTGATGCTATAAAACAGTTTTTAACGACAGATATTCCAGTATTTGGCATCTGTTTAGGGCATCAACTGTTAGCGTTGGCTTGTGGTGCAAAAACCATAAAAATGAAGTTTGGTCACCATGGTGGAAATCATCCTGTTAAGGATCTTGAAAATAATCGAGTCATGATTACCGCCCAAAATCATGGTTTTGCCGTTGATGAAATGAGTTTACCGACTCACTTACGTGTGACGCATAAATCACTGTTCGACGGTTCGCTACAAGGCATTCATCATAATCAAAAATCGGCTTTTAGCTTTCAAGGCCACCCCGAAGCGAGTCCCGGGCCTCACGATGCCGCCCCACTATTTGATCACTTTATCGAATTAATTAAAATTTATAAGCAGGAGCAATAACATGCCTAAGCGAACAGATATTCATAGCATTCTCATTATTGGCGCTGGCCCAATTGTTATTGGTCAAGCTTGTGAATTTGATTATTCCGGCGCTCAAGCTTGTAAGGCTCTGCGTGAAGAAGGTTATCGGGTTATTTTAGTCAATTCTAACCCTGCTACCATTATGACCGATCCGGAAATGGCGGATGCAACCTATATTGAGCCGATTGATTGGACAACGGTGAGTAAAATTATTGAACAAGAAAGACCTGATGCCATTTTGCCCACCATGGGCGGACAAACAGCGCTCAATTGTGCGTTAGAACTAGATAAAAGAGGCATTTTAAAACAATATAATGTCGAGATGATCGGTGCTACCGCTGATGCAATTGATAAAGCTGAAGATCGCAAACGTTTTGATCAAGCCATGAAAAAAATTGGTCTTGATACTGCCCGTTCCGGCATTGCTCACTCATTAAAAGAGGCTTATGCCGTACTTGAACAAGTTGGCTTTCCTTGCATTATCCGCCCTTCTTTTACTATGGGGGGAACCGGTGGCGGGATTGCTTATAACACTCAAGAATTTGATGAAATTTGTACCCGAGGACTTGATCTGTCGCCCACCAATGAACTCCTCATTGATGAGTCATTAATTGGTTGGAAAGAGTACGAAATGGAAGTGGTACGAGATAGAAATGATAACTGCATCATCGTCTGTTCGATTGAAAATGTTGACCCTATGGGCATTCATACCGGGGATTCCATTACCGTTGCGCCAGCTCAAACACTAACTGATAAAGAGTATCAAATCATGCGTAACGCATCGATAGCGGTACTTCGTGAAATTGGCGTTGAAACAGGTGGTTCGAATGTACAATTTTCGGTTGATCCTAAAACCGGACGCTTAATTGTGATTGAAATGAATCCAAGGGTATCACGCTCATCAGCATTAGCATCTAAAGCAACCGGTTTTCCAATCGCAAAAATTGCGGCCAAACTTGCGGTCGGCTTTACCCTTGATGAGCTATCTAATGATATTACCGGAGGTAAAACGCCAGCGTCATTTGAGCCTTCGATCGACTATGTGGTGACAAAAATACCCCGCTTTAATTTCGAAAAGTTTGCCGGGTGTAATGATCGTCTAACAACCCAAATGAAATCAGTGGGTGAAGTGATGGCTATTGGGCGGACTTTTCAAGAATCATTACAAAAAGCGCTACGAGGGCTTGAAGTCGGTGCCTGTGGTTTTGATCCGAAAATTGACAATTATGATGATGAAAAAAATCTCAGCAAAATACGTTATGAACTGCAAGAAGCGGGCGCTGAACGAATTTGGTATATTGCTGACGCTTTTCGAGCCGGCTTTAGTTTAGATGAAATTTTCACATTAACGAATATCGATCGCTGGTTTTTAGTGCAGATTGAAGAACTTATCAACCTTGAAAACCAACTGAAATCGCAATCATTCGCTCGCCTTAATTCAGAATCGTTATGGCAACTTAAGCGCAAAGGTTTTTCAGATTTACGTATTGCTAAACTGTTGAATGTTGAAGAACAAGACGTTCGTGATCGACGAAACCAATACGATATTCATCCTGTATATAAACGAGTTGATACCTGCGCGGCGGAATTCTCGACCGATACAGCTTATCTTTACTCAACCTATGAACAAGAGTGCGAAGCTAAACCACAATTCATTCGCCCTAAGATTATGATATTAGGCGGTGGACCGAATCGAATTGGACAAGGTATTGAGTTTGATTACTGTTGTGTACATGCAGCGCTGGCGCTCCGTGAAGACGGTTATGAAACAATTATGGTTAACTGTAATCCGGAAACGGTATCTACCGATTATGATACCTCAGATCGACTCTACTTTGAGCCAGTCACACTGGAAGATGTGCTTGAAATTGCTCATGTGGAAAAACCAAATGGCGTAATCGTACAATACGGCGGGCAAACACCATTAAAATTAGCCAGAGCGCTTGAAGTCGCTGGGCTACCGATTATTGGTACCTCGCCAGATGCGATAGATCAAGCTGAAGATCGCAAACGTTTTCAGTCGATTGTCGATAAGTTAAAGTTAAAACAGCCAGTTAATGCAACGGTTACCGATATTGAAGATGCGGTGATTAAAGCAGAACAAATTGGCTATCCATTAGTGGTTAGACCGTCTTATGTGCTTGGTGGTCGAGCAATGGAAATTGTGTATAACGAGCAAGATTTAAGACGTTATTTTAAAAACGCAGTCAGTGAATCGAATAATGCTCCCGTACTACTTGATCACTTTTTAGATGATGCTATTGAAGTTGATATTGATGTGATTGCCGACGGCGAGCAAATCGTAATTGGCGGCATTATGGAGCATATTGAACAAGCGGGTATTCACTCGGGTGACTCAGCTTGTTCATTACCAACATATACTTTAAGCCCGGAAATTTTAGATCAACTGCGCAAGCAAGCTAAACAGTTAGCGTTAGAACTTAATGTAAAAGGGCTTATGAATGGGCAATTTGCCGTCAAAGATAACCAAATTTATTTGATTGAAATCAACCCTCGAGCCGCTCGCACCGTGCCATTTGTGTCGAAAGCTACCGGTTTGCCATTAGCGAAAATTGCTGCACGAGTTATGACCGGGCAATCACTGGCTAAACAAAATATCACCAAAGAAGTCATACCGCCTTATTACTCAGTCAAAGAGGTGGTTTTACCGTTTAATAAATTTAGTGGCGTGGACCCAATTTTGGGGCCTGAAATGCGTTCAACCGGTGAAGTGATGGGAATTGGTAAAACCTTTGCCGAAGCCTTTGCCAAAGCACAACTTGGTAGCTTATCAAGTATGAAAAAATCAGGAAAAGCTCTGCTATCTGTTCGTGATCAAGACAAAACTCGCTTATTAGAGATCGCTAAACGATTAATTGCGCATGGTTTTAGTATTGATGCTACTTTGGGCACCGCTAAGGCATTACAACAAGCTGGCATACCCTGCCAAATGGTCAAAAAAGAGAACGAAGGACGCCCCAATATTCATGACCATATTAAAAATGGCGAATATAGCTATATTCTCAATACCACATCTGGACGGGCTGCTATTGAGGCATCGAAAATCCTACGCCGTAGTGCTATTCAATATAAAGTTCATTACGATACCACGATGAATGCGGCTTATGCCACAACGTCGGCGCTTAATTATGATCCAGCTCATAGCGTGAAACCATTACAGGCACTTTATCAATAGAGACGAGTAAAGCTCGTCTCTTTTCACTAATCTGGTTTACGGTGTCGTACAAATAAGATCTCTTATTCACTTGAAAAAATATTTCTTTTTCCTTTGAACTATTTTATCTAATTAGGAGAGTTTGAGCATAATCAACGATAATTAATGTAAAAAATATTGAGGAGTGTATACCGTTTCGTACAAAAATCGTCCTTATTTGTTAAGGAATGTGTAAAAATAGGCCGTTTAGGCTAGAAGGGTATTGCTTTATTATTTTATTACTATAATATAGCCACCTCTTTGACGCGGGGTGGAGCAGCTTGGTAGCTCGTCGGGCTCATAACCCGAAGGTCGTTGGTTCAAATCCAGCCCCCGCAACCAATTCTTCTAAAATCTATTTTAAATTATTCTTAATAAAACTATTCTGACTTTGGTACTGCAAGTAGCGTTGATACAGCTTCACTAATTCTTCTAGCGATATAGCTATTATTCATGGTGTACAAATGGATACCGTCAACATTTTGTGAAACTAAATCAACAATCTGATCGATAGCATAAGCAATACCGGCATCACGGAACGCATCAGGGTGATGCTCGTATTTCTCCATCATCTGTTTGAATTTCTTCGGTAGATTTACGCCACACATCGATACCATACGTTCAATTTGGTTTTTGTTCGTTACCGGCATAATCCCTGCTTCAATTGGTACATTAATTCCCATATCACGGGCTTTGTCTAAGAAAGTATAAAAATAGTCATTATCAAAAAATAGCTGTGATATCAGTTGATCTGTTCCGGCACTCACCTTTTCTTTTAAATGTATTAAATCTTGTTTTAGCGTTGATGCTTCAAGATGTCCTTCAGGATAACAGGCCCCAATCACATTAAAATCACCATTTTCTTTAATAAATGAAACCAGCTCGCTGGCATAGCGAAAATCATCTTTAGGTGTAACTGTCGGGCTAATATCACCTCGCAAAGCAAGCACATTATCGATACCGGCACATTTAAGATCATGAAGAATTTTCTGCATTTCTGCTTTATCAAAATTAATTCCCGGCAAATGAGCAACACTTTCAATGCCATAAGTATGTTTGACAGCGTGGGCGATATCAATTGTCGTTTGACCATTCAAACTACCACCAGCGCCATAAGTAACACTGATAAAATCAGGTTTGAAGTAACCAAGTTCACGCAATGTGCTATAGATTGTCTCTAAAGGTGACGTTTTTTTAGGGGGAAAAACTTCAAAAGAGAACACGGTTTTTTTATTAAAGAGTAAATTTGTTTTCATCTGTATCATCCATTGGTGTGATTACTATTATCCTTACTGACATTTCCGCCGCCAAAATCGGCGGCGGAAATTAAGGTAAAGCAAACTAATTAACGCTGTTAATTAAGTGTTTTTCGAACTTCTAATGTTGCTTGAACTAAATGTTCTAAACTTGCAACAACTTCTTTCTCACCACGAGTTTTTAAACCACAATCCGGATTAATCCAAAGTTTTTGCTTGTCAATTTTTGCCAGTAACTTCTCAATTGTTGCTTTGATTTCAGCAACCGGTGGTACACGTGGTGAATGGATATCATAAACACCCGGTCCAACTTCAGTTTTAAAATTATTGGCTTTAAGCACATCAATCAATTGTAGATTAGAACGTGATGCTTCAAATGAAATCACATCAGCATCCATGGCATCGATATCTTTGATAATGTCAGCAAATTCGCTATAACACATATGTGTATGAATTTGTGTATCAGCTTGTACTTTGCTGTGCACTAGTCTAAATGCCGGAATAGCCCAATCCAGATATTCACTATTCCAATCAGCTTTACGTAATGGTAATTTCTCTTTTAACGCTGCTTCATCAATTTGGATGACTTTAATGCCGGCCGCTTCAAGATCTAACACTTCATCACTGATTGCTAAACCAATTTGGAATACAGACTCTTTTTGTGAAATATCTTCACGAGGGAACGACCAGTTAAGGATCGTCACTGGACCAGTTAGCATACCTTTAACTGGTTTGTCAGTTAGGCTTTGTGCATATTGTGAATATTCAACGGTAATTGGTTTAGATCGTGAAATATCACCCCATACAATTGGTGGCTTAACACAACGAGTACCATATGATTGCACCCATGCTTTTTCAGTAAAGACAAAACCATTTAAGCTTTCACCAAAATACTCAACCATGTCATTACGTTCAAATTCGCCGTGAACTAACACATCAATACCAATCTGTTCTTGAAGCTTGATACATTCTGCAATTTTTTGTTTGTTAAACTCGGTATATTCATTTAAGCAAATTTCGCCTTTCTTGAATTTTGCACGGTTTAAACGTACATCAGGTGTTTGCGGAAATGAACCAATCGTTGTTGTAGGTAATAATGGCAAATTAAAGGCTTTTTTCTGTGCTGCTTCACGTACTGAAAATTCCGGTAGACGGGTAAAATCAGACGCTTTTAAAGCCGAAACTTTTTGACGTACCGCTTGATTTGCTCCTTCACGCTCACGCGTAAATAGGGTTTGATTTGCTTTGTAAGCCGGACTATTTTCAAAATTTGAATCTTTGACTAATTCACCCAGTTCAGCTAACTCTTGTAGCTTTTCTTGAGCAAAAGCAAAATAAGCTCGTTGTTGAATCGTTAATTTAGTTTCGTTTTGTAATGTATAAGGTACGTGGAGTAAAGAACACGAAGTATTAATCACAATATTTGCCGCTTTTTGCTTAATTTTTGCGACTAATTCCAATGTTTTTTTATAATTATTTTTCCAAATATTTTTACCATTTACCACACCAGCAAATAACACTTTATCAGCCGGGAAACCATGACTTTCAAGTAATGCTAAGGATTGTTTACCTTCAACAAAATCAAGTCCGATACCGTCAAATGGTAACGCCACTAATTGTTGGTAACAATCACGCACATCGCCAAAGTAAGTTTGTAAAACCACTTTGGTTGTACCTTTAACTGATAAAATTGACTGATAAAGCTCATTGAATAAAGCGATATCTTCATGAGTTAAATCAGTCACTAAAATTGGCTCATCAATTTGTATCCACTGCGCACCAAGTGCAGTAAATTTTTGAATAATTTCTTGATAGGCTTTAATAATATCGGCTTTAAAATCAACTAGCTGTTTATTACCTAAATACTGTGCTAATTTGAAAAAGGTTAATGCGCCAATCACAACCGGTTTGGTTTGAATACCTAATGCTTTGGCTTCTTGATATTCGTCAAAAGGTTTGGTGCTGGCTAGTTTTATTTGTAGTGAATCTTCAATTTCAGGCACTAAGTAGTGATAGTTGGTATTAAACCATTTTTTCATTGCCAGCGCTCGCACATCACCTTTTTCACCTTGATAACCACGCGCCATGGCAAAATAACGATCGAGTTCAGGTAAGCCTAAATCTTGATAACGTTTTGGGATAACATTCAGTAAACAGGCCGTATCTAATACTGCATCATAAAATGAAAAGTCATTAGATGAGATTAAAGCAATTTTATGTGATGCTTGTTGTTGTAGATGTTCAGCACGTAGGGCTTTTGCTTCATTTAATAATTCAGCTTGGGTTTTGTTACCTTTAAAATAAGCTTCGGTTGCAAATTTAAGCTCACGAAGTTTACCAACACGAGGATATCCAATAACTGCAGTATTCATTTTCTTTTCCTTATTTAGCATTTAGCACTTTTCTTTAGTGGTTAAAAAGATAGCAAAAAAAAATGTTATTGAATAATTCTAGTTTTTTATCAAAAGATATAGTTTTTAACTATATCAAAAGGTATAAAAAAATCCCTCTGTTTTTCAACAGAAGGATTGAAATAGATGAAAATTAATAAATTAACTACTGGCGCCATTCGCCACGGATTGGTCTTGAAAAATGAGCAAGCACAGCGATCATACAGATTTCGATTGATACGCCCCAATAGATATGCCCTAAAATTTCACTCCAAAGTTCATAACCATTTAGGTTCCATAACCAACCAACGGTGCCTTCCGGATCATAAGCGGGATGACGAAAACCTAATAGCGGAATTAAAAAACCGTGCATCATAACGGTAATGATAATGCCATAAAATGCACCATACCATAATCGAATATTATTCCAAAAGTAGGCAATAAATACATAAACGAAGGCAAAGGCAAAACTAAACAACCAGTGATAAAGTGTTACTGCGCCCGAAACGATTGCCGTTTGGTAAACATAATCAAGTGAATGAGAATTAATGCCTAACCAACCGAGCCATGCATCAATGTGTGCCGCAGGTGGTGAAATTTCCCCAGGAACACGAGGAGGCATATTAACTTCAGAACCCCATTTAACCAGTGCGCTAATGAATCCACCAATCAGAGTAGTCCAAACAATAATTTGTCGATTTATTTTATTTCCAAACATTTAATAATACCTTTATAGTTTAAAAGCTTGTAAATTATATCCGTAAGCAACCGTGGAAGAAAGGGGAATAAGCTGAATTGACCGAGTGTAAAAGTTATTGTTATAATTGGTAAAAATTATTTATTAAGCGTCTTTTAATAGCATCCTAAAAGGTAGCAAATAAATTATCCATGGATTTAGGTTATGAATGTCGAAATTGTACAATTTCCTGCTACACAATTAGCCGTCATTGAACATTATGGTTCACCTTTATTAGAGAATAACACTCTAAATAAATTCATTAAATGGAGACAAGAAAACAATTTTTTAGATAGTCAAAAGTATCAAAGTTATGGTATTCATTATACCAATCCCAACACGACGCCTCTCAGTGAGCATCATGTCGATTTTGCAATATCGATAAATTGCACAATTCCCCCAAATGATTACGGAATCATCAATAAAAAAATACCACAACTTCGTTGTGCCAAGGCAAGGGATATTGGCTCTAGAGAAAATAATCAAGCCATTATTTACTTACTTGAAACATGGCTTCCACAAAGTGGCGAGCGAATAGGGAACTTTCCTCCAATTTTCCATTATGTAAATGTCGGTTTAAACATTCAACCACAAGAGATGATCACTGATGTTTATTTGCCTTTAGCGTAAATTAATTATTATCTTTTTAAAAATTAACGCTTATAAAAATAATTAACTGTATTTATTTACAGTGTTTTTGCTGTTATACTGCCAATATGGTAACCAACCTTATGTATTAATTTATTATGATAACGCAATTGACTATTAATAATTTTGCTATCGTCGATCAGTTGTTAGTTGATTTTACAACAGGGATGACCGCAATTACGGGTGAAACAGGCGCAGGTAAATCGATTGCGATCGATGCATTAGGGCTTTGTTTAGGAAATCGTTCTGATGCTTCAGCTATTCGTAATGGAGCTGATCGGGTTGATATTTCAGCCAGTTTTGTTCTTGATGATACTCCAGCAGCATACTCCTGGTTAACCGAAAATCAACTTGATGAAGGTAATGAATGTATTTTAAGAAGAGTTATCAATCAAGATGGGCGTTCGAAAGCATTTATTAATGGGCGTGCTGTTCCTATCTCACAATTAAAAGATTTAGGACAAATGTTAATACAAATTCATGGCCAACATGAACATCAGCGTTTATTACGAAGTGATTATCAACAAATTTTACTTAATCATTATATGAATGAGCCGACACTATTGTCGAATATGCAACAAGCTTATAAACAATGGAAATCAGCAAGCCAAGCTTATCAACAATATCTTTCTTCCAAACAAGAGCGTGATGCTCATGTTCAGTTATTACAATATCAATTAAAAGAGTTAAATGAATTTTCACCAATTGAAGGTGAATATCAACAAATCGATGAAGAATATAAAAAATTATCCAATAGCGAACAGCTAATTAATCTTAGCCAACAATCTATCATGCTATTAGATGAAGCAGACGAATATAATGTCAGCAACATGCTTAATAGTGTTAAACAAAGTATTCATGAGTTGGTCGCATTAGATCCTTCACTGAATGATGTTTTAGTTATGTTAGAAGATGCCGCTATTCAAATTAAAGAAGCTAGCTATGAATTACGCCATTATAGTGAGAGCTTAGAGCTCGATCCGGCAAGAGTGATGCAACTTGAACAACGCTTGTCTAAACAAATTGCTTTAGCGCGAAAACATCATGTTTCTCCTGAAGCATTACCTGAGTTACATCAAAATTTACTTAATGAATTTAAGCAGATTAATCAACAAGATGAACAAGGTGAACAGTTAAAAGAAGAGATCAAAAAGTATCAACAAATTGCGATAGAACTGGCTGCAAAATTGCATCAAAAACGATTAACGGTGAGTAAAACGTTGGCTAAAAAAGTAATGGCTATTATGCACGATTTATCTATGCCGAACGGTCAATTCAGTATAGATGTTATATTTGATGAAAATCGATTAAGTGAAGATGGCGCAGACCAAGTTTCTTTTTTAGTGAGTACTAATGCTGGGCAAGTGGTGCAGCCATTAGCCAAAGTTGCATCTGGTGGTGAATTGTCTCGTATCGCACTAGCCATACAGGTTTTGACCGCGCAAAAAATGGATACCCCAGCGTTGATTTTTGATGAAATTGATGTCGGTATTAGTGGACCAACAGCGGCTAAGGTTGGGCAACTGTTAAGGCAACTTGGTGAGTCAACACAAGTCATTACGGTAACGCATTTACCACAGGTAGCAGGTCAAGCTAATCAGCACTATTTTGTCAGTAAGCAAACGAATGGTAAACAAACATCGACAGATATGCAAAGATTAGATGAAAATGGACGTTTAAATGAACTAGCTCGGTTGTTAGGTGGGGATAAAATTACAGATGCAACGCTTGCCAATGCGAAAGAGTTACTTATTATCTAATTTAATTATGGTAATATATCGCCTTTAATTGGGATCGGAGAATAACGAGATCATGAGTCTATCTGGTAAACATATTTTATTAGGGATAACTGGTGGCATTGCTGCTTACAAATGCCCTGATCTTGTCCGCCATCTAAAAAAAGCAGGTGCGCAGGTACATGTGGTATTAACTGAGTCAGCGAGCCATTTTGTCACGCCAATGACATTGCAAGCATTGTCTGGTAATACGGTATCAAGTGATTTATTTGACCCTTCTGCTGAACTATCGATGAGTCATATTGAATTAGCTAAATGGGCTGATTTGGTATTAATTGCTCCCGCTACGGCAAATATCATTGCGAAAATGGCAAATGGTATTGCTGATGATCTTTTATCAACAGTGTGTCTTGCAACACCAGCTAAAATTGCCATAGCGCCAGCTATGAACCAACAGATGTATAAAGCTGCTGCAACTCAACAGAACTTAGCGGCATTAGCTTCGCGAAATACCTTAATTTGGGGTCCGGATGATGGTTTTCAAGCTTGTGGTGATTTTGGCCCAGGGCGAATGGTTGAACCTGCAACTATTGTTAAGCATGTTGAGAAGTATTTTTCAGCAACGTCAACACTTGCTGGAACCGAGATTACTATTACTGCGGGCCCAACCATTGAAGAGCTTGATCCAGTACGCTATATCAGTAATTACAGTTCAGGTAAAATGGGTTATGCTATTGCTCAGGCAGCGGCTGAAATTGGAGCAACAGTAAACTTAATCAGTGGCCCAGTTAATTTAGCAACTCCAAATAATGTGAATCGCATTAATGTAAAAAGTGCTAATGAGATGTATGATGTGGCATTAAAGTTTGCTAAAAAATCATCAATTTTTATTTCTTGTGCTGCTGTTGCTGATTATAGAGCTGAAACTATTGCCACGAAAAAAATTAAAAAAACCGATGATAGTGATGAACTTGTTATTAAATTAGTTAAAAATCCTGATATTGTTGCCAACATTGCTTCATTAAAGAAAGGACGTCCGTTTGTTGTAGGCTTTGCCGCTGAAACCAATAACATAAAGGCTTATGCCCTTAAAAAATTAACCACTAAGAACTTAGATTTGATTTGTGCTAATGATGTGTCTGACAAGAAAATAGGCTTTAATTCTGATCAAAACGCATTAACCCTTTATTGGCAAAATGGTGAACAAACGTTACCATTAAGCAATAAGCAAGAATTAGCAAAAGAATTACTTCAAGCAGTTATAACACGATATAAAGCGAGTCATGATGAAAAGAAAAATTGATATAAAAGTATTAGATAAACGTTTAGGTAACGAGTTTCCACTGCCAACTTACGCAACTGAAGGTTCCGCAGGTATTGATTTAAGAGCGATGTTTGATAAAACAACCGAAATCAAAGCAGGCGAAACAATCTTAACCCCAACCGGATTATCAATGCATATTGCTGACCCTAGTTTAGCTGCATTAGTATTACCTCGTTCAGGCCTTGGTTCAAAAAATGGTATTGTCCTTGGTAATTTAGTCGGTTTAATTGATTCCGATTATCAAGGACAGTTGTTTGTTCCCCTTTGGAACCGAAGTCAAAACCCATTTGTTATTGAGCCAGGTGATCGTATTGCTCAATTAATTATTGTGCCAGTCGTGCAAGCAGAATTTAATATTGTTGATGATTTTATCGAATCAGCGCGTGGCGAAGGTGGATTTGGGCATTCAGGTAAGAAATAATCGTGAGTAGCAAAAATAAAAATCGTAAAGAAGATATACTTCAAGCATTAGCAACAATGCTTGAATCCAATGAGGGAACACAACGAATAACTACTGCTAAATTAGCTGCAACTGTTGGTGTTTCTGAAGCGGCATTGTATAGGCATTTTCCAAGTAAAACTAAAATGTTTGAAAGTTTGATCGTTTATATTGAAGACATTTTGCTTTCTCGCATCAATGTGATTTTGCAAGATGAACCAAAAACATTTACGCGGCTTCAACTTATTTTGGCTTTAATCCTTGGTTTTTCTGAAAAGAATCCTGGGTTGACTCGGATTATGACTGGTCATGCGTTAATGTTTGAGCAAGACCAATTGCAAGAACGAATCAGTCAATTATTTGAACGTATCGAAACGCAGATAAAGCAAGTTATACGAGAAAGAAAAATCCGTGAAGGTGTGGCCTTTACCACTGATGAACGTATTTTATCTAGTCAGTTACTTGCTTTTTGCGAAGGAATGATGGCTCGTTATTCCCGTTCTGGTTTTAAATATCTACCAACAACAAACTTTGAAACCCGTTGGGCTTTATTAGCAAAACAGTTAGTTTAAACCAATTTAATCGCAATTATTCAATTAACTATTTCTGTTATTTTTACAGAGGATAATTTCATGAGTTTTGAAAATATAGTAAACCAGATTTGGTTGTTTATTGAGAAATATGATGGCGTAGTAATCAGTTATATTGCTCATTTTTGTTTTGCCATTCTTATTTTTTTAATTGGTCGAACAATTGCTAAATTTGTTGCTCGTCAATTAAGAAGAATTTTAACTAATCGCCATGTCGATCCGACTGTAGTTAAATTTGTTAGTTCTTTATCTTATTATGCCATTATTGTTATGACGCTAGTTGCCGTGTTAGGTCAACTTGGTGTGCAAACCGCATCAATTGTTGCGGTAATTGGTGCCGCCGGCTTAGCCGTAGGTTTAGCTCTGCAAGGTTCGTTGTCTAATTTTGCAGCTGGTGTCATTTTAATTATCTTTCGCCCATTTAGAGTTGGTGAAACAGTCATTATTAATAATCAGCAAGGTGTTATTGATTCGATTCAAATTTTTTCAACAACTATTGTCACGCCAACGAATGAAATGGTCGTCATTCCAAATGGACAAGTGGTTAGTGCAAATATTATTAACTATACTCGTTTGCCAGAAAGACGTTTAGATATAGTTGTTAATGTGGGATATGATTCTGATATTCAGAAAGTTTATAAAGTATTAAGAGAAGCTGTAAATAAAACTGATAATATTTTAACGAGTAAAGAACCGATTATACGTTTGGATTTGCTGGATGCTTCATCCATGAATTTTAATGTTTTAGTCTGGACGTTAAATGCTAATTATGGACCAGTAAAAGCTGTATTACTTGAGAATATTAAAAATGGGCTAACTGAAAATGGCATTAATATTCCTTACCCAACTATGGATGTAAATCTTAGTTCTCCGTCGTAATTTTCAACTACATTATGTATTCCGTTGTCATTGAACAACGGAATCATTTTTCAAAAATTAGATATCTTGATCCATGTTTAAAGCTGGTTTATCACAATCAGGACAACCAACAATTTTAGCAGGAACACCAGCTACTGTTGTATGTTCAGGAACAGGCTCTAAAACGACTGAACCAGCTCCAATTTTTGCTCCTTTACCTATTTCTATATTTCCTAAAATCGTTGAGTGCGCACCAATCATTACTCCTTCACGAATTTTAGGATGACGATCGCCATTTTCTTTTCCGGTTCCACCTAATGTCACTGATTGTAAAATAGAAACATCATTTTCAATAACTACGGTTTCACCAATGACTATCCCTGTTGCATGGTCAAACATAACACCACAGCCAATTTTAGCTGCTGGATGGATATCAACGCCAAATACAATAGCAATTTGACTCTGTAAAAAAGTTGCTAGTGATTTACGGTTTTGTTTCCAAAGCCAGTGTGCAATTCGATAAGCTTGTAGTGAAAGAAAACCTTTATAATAAAGTAGCGGTGTGGAATAGTAATTGGTTGCTGGATCTCGAATGTAAACAGCAAGTATATCGGTAATCGCGGCATTGATTATGTTGTTATCTGCTTGATAAGCTTGTCTAGCAATTTCTCGAATCTCAATTGCCGGTACAACTTGGGTTGCAAGCTTGTTAGCTAAAATATAACTTAATGCACTACCTAAATTTTCATGATTAAGTAAAGTTGCATGGAAATAGCTTGCTAACATTGGCTCACTTTCAACGAGCTTTGATGCTTCTTCTCGGATTGTCTGCCATAACATGTCCGGTTTAACCACTTTTTTGCTTGTATTCACACCAAGTACCTATATAGATTTAAACGTCAGTCTCAACAATTTATATTGTTTCGCAAACTAAGAATAGAAGCAAGCTTTCTCTATAGATATTATAAAATGGGAACAATTTGTTCCCATTTTTACAACATTTAAGAATGATGGTTATTTTTCTGTTTTTTGTTTATTGTCACTTAAAGTAAATGTTGCAATAAATAAAATGACAAATACTATTGCTGCTAGTACATAGAAAGTAGTTGAATATCCTGTTTTATCAAATAACTTACCTACAATCCATGACAATACAATAACACCTACATTTGATGAGATGTTAAATCCAACTAAGTATAGTGTGGATGATAGTCTCGCATCAAAGTTGGCTACAGCGTATTTAAATACTGCTAGAATAAATAGTGGTGTTTCAATTGCGTGGAAAAGTTTAACTAATGAAATTAGATAAACATTATCTAACGTTGCAGATAATGAGATTCGGCATACCATTACCAACGCTGCTGCTAGTAAAGCTTTTTTTGCACCAATTTTATTAATAAAATAGGGTACTAAAATCATACAAGCTGCTTCTAAAAAAACTTGGAAAGAATTTAAATATCCATAAACTTGATAGCCACTTTCTGGTTTATCAAAGAAGCTGGTATAGAAATTTGGGAATAGTTGCTGATCATATATGGTATAAAAGCTATTAGTACCGATTATAAAAAAGACAAATAACCAAAACTTTTTCATACCAAATAGTGAAAAAATTTCACTCATGGTAGGGATAGATGGTTTTTCCATGACGGCTTGTGTTTTACCGTTTGCCAAAGACTCTTGTTTAGGTTTAAAAACTAAATTGATGGTGAAATAGATAGCTGCAACGCCAGATGCCATCCAGAAGTTAATGTGGGGGTTAATGCCAAATAAAATACCAGCAACAAAAGTTGCAGCAGCATAACCAAATGATCCCCAGAATCTTGCTGGCCCAAATTCAAAACCAAATAGACGACTAATTCGCTCGATAAAAGAGTCAATCAAAGCACATCCAGAAATAAAACCAGCACTTAATACTGGGGCACCAATACAGACACCCAAAATAAAATCATTTCGAAGTAAAGGCTCATAGACATAAATTAAAAACGGGCCAATAAGTAACATGATAATACTTTGGAAGGTAATTACCGCTTTACCTATCTGCAATTTATCTTGGATAATGCCATAAAAAATCATAAAAAACATGGCTGCAGCAGAGTTAGCAGAATAAACAACCCCTAATTGTTCACCAGATAAACCAATTTGGCTTTTGAGCCAAATGGCATAAAAAGACCACCAAAGTGACCATGCTGCATAAAAGGTAACAAGATAGCCTGACGAGAACCAATAATTTCTATTTTGTATTATATCTATATTCATTTTCATTCTCTTTTTATGTTGAAGTTTAACGTTAACATGTTAATGTTAACATTATTGTCATAATTGGAATAAAATAGAAACAACCAATTATCATAAATGTTACTTTCCTCACACTTTTTATCATTTTTATTTGTGGTATCATCATACAAAGCTAAAATTTATTATTATTTTTAATGTGAGTAAAAGGATTCAACTATGGCTTCACTCAAGGATGTTGCTAGATTGGCATCAGTTTCATTGATGACGGTTTCTCGAGCAATCAATAATCCTGACAAACTCAATAAAGAAACATATAAAAAAGTGAAGAAAGCTATTGAGGAGCTTAATTATGTGCCGGATTTATCTGCACGAAAGATTCGAGGGGATAATTCTGGCCCTTATGCTATTGGTGTGCTGGCATTAGAAACGGCGACAACGCCATTCTCAGTTGAATTACTTCAAGCAATAGAAAAAACAGCTCAACAACATGGTTGGAATACGTTTATTGTTAATTTATTTGATGATAAAGATGCTGATCATGCGATTAATACTCTTTTATCTTATCGACCTAATGGTATTATTTATACAACAATGGGGTTAAGAAAAGTTCAACTGCCAGATAAATTGCTCGGTAAAAATGTGGTATTAGCAAACTGCATTAGTGATTCTGAGCAGCTTGCTTGTTACATCCCTGATGATTATTCTGGTCAATATCAAGCGATGCAGAATGTAATAAATAAGGGATATAAAAAACCATTATGTATCTATTTATCAGAAAATACTTTAGCGGGTAAAATTAGGCGTAAAGCTGCTGAGCAAGCATGGTTAGATGCTGGCAACGATTTAAACGATATCAAGAGTTATCATACTTTAATGTCACCTGCAAACCTTTCCCTAGAATATATGATGACGATAGAAATTTTGGCAAAACATTGTGTTAAAAAACCAGATTTTGATGTATTAATTTGTGGTAACGATAGAATTGCTTTTGTTGCTTATCAATTTTTACTTGGTAAAGGATTTCATATTCCCAACGATGTTGCGGTTCTCGGTTATGACAATATGGTTGGTACTGGTGAACTTTTTTATCCTTCACTGACTACTGTACAATTACCACATTATGAAATAGGTCAAAAAGCAGCTCTGCATATAATCAATAGTGAAAGTAAAAAAACTATCACTCACATACCATCACCATATTTAGAACGAGAATCTTTATAACAAAAAAACCACCTTAGTTGGTGGTTTTTTTATAAATTATTCATAAATTGATTTTAATTGCCAGCTATCTAATTTGGTAATTTTTGCTTGTCCATTTTCGGCAAATAAGTTAATTAACCTTTTTGCTGGTAATTTAGGATAAATACGGCTTGAGAGGCTATATAAATCTTTATTTATGAAAACTTCGACTGATGATGCATCAACAAAAATATGTAATGTTAGTTTTTTGGTTTTTGGTAATGGCACACTTCGATAACCTTTTAAGTCAATTCCAGAAAGACTTCGGTCTAGAATGATGCGGTTAGCTTGCCGATCAATGTACAATAAGGTTGCTTGCTTACCATCTGGTGTCGCAGCAAGTTGTAATCCAAAACGTTCAGCATTACTATTGACTAAATCAATTTCAACATTAATTTCACAACTAATTGATTCAATTTTGGTATTTTTTAATTCACTATTTAATTCAATATTAGTTAATGATTGTGGTTTTTCGCGAAGTGCCACAAGTTCTTTAATTGGTCGATTACGAACTCTATTTTGTCGATCTAGGATTAATTCGCGTGGTAAAGTAAATGCTCCCATCCATTTATCATGTTTACTTGGCATTTTTGATTCCCACATATCCATCCAACCAAACATAATACGACGACCATCTGCTGCGAGGAATGATTGAGGCGCATAAAAATCGTGACCAAAGTCCATCTCTTGGAATGATTTGATTATTGAAAATGGCTTACCTGGCTGCCAATCTCCAACGATATAGCCAGATTGGAATCGATTTCGATATTGATAACCTTTTGCTTGCATACCTTGTGGTGAGAACATTAATATCCATTTATTTCCTAATGGGAAAAAGTCTGGACATTCAAGCATATAAACATTCGGATCGATATCACTGATAAGAACTTGTTCAAACTTCCAATCTTTTAAATCAGTTGAACGATAAAGTAACACTTGACCAACATCATTGGTTTCTCGCTGACCAACTACCATCCACCATTTACCATTTTGTTTAAACACTTTAGGATCACGAAAATGCATAATCCCTTCTTTTGGTGAAAGTACAGTTCCATGTTTTTTAAAATTAATACCATCTTTACTTGTGGCAAGACATTGAGTTTCTCGGATATGTTCATCATTACCTTGACCATTTAACCATATATGGCCTGTGTAAATTAAGCTCAATTCGCCATTATTATCTACAGCTGAACCTGAAAAACACCCACTCTTGTCATAATCATGATCTGGCGCAATTGCAATTGGTAATCTTCGCCATGTAATAAGATCATCACTTACTGCATGTCCCCAGTGCATTGGTCCCCAATTCTCATTATAAGGATGGTGTTGATAGAAAGCATGATATTGTCCTTTATAATAGACTAAGCCATTTGGATCATTCATCCAACCAGCTTGAGGTGATAAATGGAAATGAGGATAATATTGCTTATTCATTTCTTTTTCTAATTTTTTTATAGCTTGGTTAGCTTTATCAATTGCATTTGTCATAACATTCCCTTCTTTTATCATGAGTTAGGTTAATACGATTACATACTACATTAATTTTTTTGTTAACGTTAACTCATGGTGAAATAAACGTTAAAATATGTGATGATAGTCACATATTTTTAACGTTAACAATGATTTTTTTTATAAATGATTTAGTTTATAGTTAATATTGATTATCAATACATCAGCTAATCAATGCTTAATGAATTAATTTGAGTATGCTGAGATAGTAATGACACAAAAATTTAACCTATTAATAATATGAGTGACAAAATGAATAATACAAAAGTATGGTCTCTTGGTGATGCTGTTATCGATTTATTACCATTTGGTGAAATGAACTACCGAGCCTGTGCTGGAGGCGCTCCTGCAAATGTTGCTATTGGTATTGCTAAGTTAGGACTGCCCTCTGGTTTTATTGGTAGAGTTGGTAATGATCCATTTGGTCACTTCATGGAAAAGACTTTTTGTGAGCATCATGTTGATTGCCAAAGTCTTGAAAAGGATGAGGAGCATAGAACAAGCACTGTTGTTGTTGATTTAGGTGAAAATGGTGAACGAAGTTTTACCTTTCTTGTTTCACCTTCGGCCGATCAATTTTTGTCAGAACAAGCACTTCCTGATTTTAATCAAGATATTCTTCATTTTTGTTCTTTAGCATTAGTTGGAACAACTTGTCGACAAACGCTCAAACAAGCTATTGAGAAACTCAGTGATAAAAATGGTTTAATTAGTTTTGATATCAATTTACGTGAACAAATGTGGCAAGATAAAAATGAAATGCGCACAATTATCACTCAATTCTGTCATGATGCTGACATTCTTAAACTCTCTGATGAAGAGTTGTTTTGGTTAACTGAGAGCCAAGATTGGCATGTAGCACTCGATAAATTGCAACAACATTATAATGCACCACTTAAGTTAGTTACCAAAGGCAGAGATGGTAGTATTGTGTTATGGCAAGGTAAAACTTTTACTTTTGACTCATTTCATGTCAATAGCATTGATACAACTGGAGCTGGAGATGCATTTGTTGCAGGATTACTTAGCAGTATTGCTTTATCAGGTATGCCTGAGGATAAATTAATGTTAGAAAGTATGATGACTATAGCCAGCGCATGCGGAGCACTAGCTACCACCAAAAAAGGTGCATTAACGGCATTACCAGACAGTGGTTTTTTACAATCATTTATTAGTGATAATCCTGCACTAATAGCAAAACAGATGGGATAGTAAAATGACTGAAAAGGAGAAAATGTTAACAGGTTTACTTTATAATCCTTGTATTAATGAGCTTGAAAAAGAGCGAATTTATGCACAAGATCTCTGCTTTCAGTTAAACCAACTATCACCTTCAGCAGTGGATAAACGGCAACAACTTTTTAGAAAGCTATTAGGTAAAACACCGAAGCAATTTACAATTATGCCCGGTTTTCAATGTGATTATGGCTACAATGTTGAAATTGGAGAGAATTTTTTTGCTAATTTTAACTGCATCATGCTTGATGCGGCCAAAATTACATTCGGAGATAATGTCCTTGTTGCACCCAATTGCGGTTTTTATACCTCAGGTCACCCACTTGATAGCCAAATACGCAACAGTGGGCTTGAGTTTGCCAAACCGATTACGATCGGTAATAACGTTTGGATTGGTGGTAACGTAATTGTACTACCCAATGTGACTATCGGCGATAATACGGTTATTGCAGCTGGCAGTATTGTAGATCGAGATATTCCTTCAAATGTCGTTGCCATGGGTACGCCATGCCGAGTGTATAAAACACTTTAATGCCATTTAAACTATCTGTTTGCTACATTGTGCTCTAGCCCATGCATCAATGGTGAACACATCATCAATAGTGGCAGGTTCCGGAAAATTAAGTTGATCTAACGTGGTTGCAACCTGTTTGGCAATATCCATAAAACCAATTTTATGTTGTAAAAATGCTTCAACTGCCACTTCGTTGGCAGCGTTAAGCGCTGTTGTTGCCGCTTGCCCTTCACCACAAGCCTCAATGGCTAATTTTAAGCATGGATAGCGAATAAAATCAGGTTGATTGAAGGTTAATGATGAGATTTGAGTAAAATCTAAAGCAGGAACACCGGATGAAATACGTAATGGATAAGACATTGAATAAGCAATTGGCGTACACATATCTGGCACGCCTAATTCTGCAATAATACTGCCATCTAGATAACGAACCATTGAGTGAATAATCGATTGAGGATGTACAATAATCTCCATTTGCTCAGAACTAGCATTAAACAACCAACGAGCTTCAATATATTCCAAGCCTTTATTCATCATCGTTGCCGAATCAACAGAAATTTTTTTACCCATTGACCAGTTAGGATGTAAAGTCGCTTGCGCAGGTGTGACTGAAGTTAATTGATTTAACGGTAGCTCCCGAAAAGGTCCGCCAGATCCGGTTAATACAATTTTGGCGATACCATGATCAGTCAGATTAGCAAACCCTATATCATGCTGCACTGCGGTAGGTAAACTTTGAAAGATCGCATTATGTTCACTATCGACCGGCAGTAGCTCGGCGCCATATTGCTTCACCGCTTGCATAAATAAATGCCCACAAGTGACTAATGACTCTTTATTAGCGAGTAAAATGCGTTTACCTTTTTTAATTGCAGCAAGAGTCGGCCTTAATCCCGCAGCACCAACAATTGCAGCCATAACTTGGTTAACTTCGGGAAGCTGTGCTAAATCACACATAGCTTGCTCCCCACTCAGTACTTCTATATTCAATTTTAGGTTAGCTAAATTTGCTTTAAGCTCTTGCGCTGCTTGTTTGCTCGCCATAGCAACATAGTTTGGTTTAAACTCCTGACACTGCTCTGTCATTTTTGCAACATTAGTGCCACCTACTAGCAGATAAGCTTTGTATAAAGTTGGATTTTGCCGAATGACGGCTAATGTGCTACAGCCGATTGATCCTGTTGAACCTAAAATTGCGATATTTTTCATAATTAATAAATTAAACCAATGTTATTTTCTTCAAAGTAAGCGACGTAGCCTAAATCCGGTGCTCTATCGGTCATCACCAAATTAAACTGATCAAGGTTACAAATAAAAGCCGGTTTAACTTGATTAAACTTAGTATGATCGGCAATTAAAATATTTTGATTAGATTTTTTCATCGCCTGATGCTTCATATTCAGTTCATCAAAATGATAACAAGTTGCACCTTGAGTGAGATCAATACCTGCTGCCGAAATAAAAGCTTTATTTGGACAGATAAAATCGAGCGGATTATGGGAACTAATGCCGGTAAAAATTGCATTATTAAGCTGATACTGCCCACCGCATAAAATGATTTTACATTTTGGTTTGTTTTGTAACGCTAGAAAGGCATTGAGTGAATAGCAGATTGCAGTAAAGGCAATATCATCACTAATTTCATCAATGATAAATTGCATGGTTGTACCGCAATCAAAAAAAATAGTATCGTTCTCGTCAACAAATTGGCTAACTAGTTTGCCAATATAACGCTTTTCATCTACATGTTTATCTTTTTGATCTGAAACAAAATATTGCGATATGGTATGGCGTGCTTGGTTAACAATATAACCGCCTAAAACAGCTAAACATGATGATTGATTGCTAAGATCTCGACGAATTGTCATTTCAGAAACAGCAAGCATTTGCGCTGCTTGCTTTAAATGAATTTTATCGGTAGTTTTTAATTGCTCAATAAGTGCATTAACTCTTTTTTGCGGTTGCGTTTCCATTGCCATTCCATAAATAGCAATAAGCTACTATACAGTAGCTTATAAAAGGATGAATTAATAGCCGCTAGATGATGCTTTATCGCCTGATACAATTGCAATACCAGCACTAGCGCCTAACCGTGTTGCACCAGCTTGAACCATTTTTTCAGCAGTTTGACGATCTCTAATGCCACCTGATGCTTTAACACCCATTTTATCACCGACTGTTTCCCGCATCAATTTAACATCTTCAACTGTTGCCCCTGATAAGCTAAAACCAGTTGAAGTTTTAACAAAAGCAACGCCAATTTCTTTACAAATTGTACAAACTGTAACGATTTCTTCTTTAGTTAATAAGCAAGTTTCTAAAATAACTTTTAACGGCACTGAACCACAAGCATTAAATACTGTTTGAATATCTTCTTTAACCGCCGTTAAATCATTGCTTTTTAGCCAGCCGACATTGATAACCATATCGATCTCTTCTGCACCAGCTTTGACTGCCATTTCAGTCTCAAATGCTTTAGCAGAAGTCAGCATAGCACCTAAAGGAAAGCCAACGACTGAACAAACCTTTACATCGCTACCTTTAAGCAAGCTAGCAACTAAAGGCACATAGCCTGAATTAACACATACAGAATAGAAATGATACTGCTTTGCTTCTTCACAAAGTTTACGTATTTGATCTTCTGTGGCATTCATCGCCAGTAAAGTATGATCAATATACTTTGCATAATCCATAATGATGTCCTTTAATTTTTGTTAGTAATGTCTAGTAAATGATTTTAGTATTAAGTAAATGATGTTATAAAAATAACATATATAGCCCTATAATGTTATTTCCGTAACATTATATACTTAAATTTTGATAATTAAAAACTAAACTATTTAATAAACTTAAACAATTGAATCAAACCAGACTGGAAACCATGATTTTGACAAACTTGATTATTTTTAGTGGCTAATAATGCGCTAATACGGACACATTGCTTACCCTTTAATTTTGCATAAGCGCATTATCTTCATTGAGCAACTGTAGATAAACTCAGTTAGACTTTATATCGCTTAAATAGAAGGATAGCTGTTTATTTTATTGAGTGATTTTTTATTTTTGATCTATTCGCTTACTGATAAAACTAATATTTTGTATTTTTCAGCGGTAATTAAATGATTGATAGTTGATTGGTAAAAATCAAAAAAACCTAGTTTTATCAACTAGGCTTTTTAGCCAAGAGATTAAAATTCCATTAACTCTTTTTCTTTATCTGCAAGCACTGCATCTAATTTTTTGATAGCTGCATCTGTTGCTTTTTGAATTAAATCTTGTGATTTACGTTCATCATCTTCTGAGATTTCTTTATCTTTTAACAAAGCTTTGATTTGATCGTTAGCATCACGACGAATATTTCGAATTGACACACGACCTTGTTCTGCTTCATTACGCACTATTTTAGTTAAATCACGACGACGTTCTTCAGTTAATGGTGGTAGAGGTACTCGAATAACTGTCCCTGCTGAAGCAGGATTAAGTCCTAAATCAGAGGTTAAAACTGCCTTTTCAATCATTGGCGTTAATGATTTATCAAATACCGTAATGGCTAGAGTTCTTGCATCTTCAGCAACAACGTTAGCTAGCTGACGCAGTGGTGTAGGACTACCGTAGTATTCAACCATAATACCGTCTAATAAGCTTGGTGAAGCACGTCCAGTTCTGACTTTAGAAATATGATTTTGAAACGCTTCAATACTTTTTTCCATGCGCGTTTGCGCTTCTTTTTGAATCTCATTTAGCATAATAAAAACCTTTTTAAATAATTAAGACTAACAGCTCACTGTAGTCTGATTATTGATTAATGTTCCCTCTTGCTCGCCTAAAATGACACGACGTAATGCACCAGGTTTATTCATATTAAAAACACAAATCGGTAGATTATGATCTCGTGCTAATGTAAATGCGGCTAAATCCATGACTTTTAATTCATCATCCAACACTTTCTCATAGTTAAGTGTTTTATATAGTGTAGCATTGGGATTTTTTACTGGATCGGCAGAATAAACACCATCAACTTTGGTTGCTTTTAAAACGACATCTGCTTCAATTTCAATACCACGTAAACAAGCCGCAGAGTCAGTTGTGAAAAATGGGTTGCCTGTTCCTGCAGAAAGAATAACGACTTTACCATGTTTAAGCAAGCTAATTGCTTCAGTCCAGCGATAATCGTCGCAAACTCCGTTTAATGGGATTGCCGACATCAAACGTGCATTAACTTCAATTCGGTGCAAAGCATCACGCATGGCAAGGCCATTCATAACCGTTGCTAGCATCCCCATATGGTCACCAACAACACGGTTCATACCCGCTTTAGCAAGTCCTGCACCACGAAATAGGTTACCACCTCCAATAACAACAGCAACCTGAACTTCCATGTCGATAAGTTCTTTAATTTCTTGTGCCATACGATCAAGAACGGTTGGATCAATACCAAAACCTTCATCACCTTGTAATGCTTCACCACTGAGTTTAAGAAGGATACGTTTATAGAAAGGGGTTACCATATGAAATCTCACTATATTTTATTACTTAAAAATCTAGAATAACTAGCTGGCAATCATTTTAAAATATTTTGCAGATAAACAAAACCGCCATTACGGCGGTTTCGATAAAAACAATTAAGATTGTTTTGATATCGCAGCAACCTCGGCTGCAAAGTCAACTTCGACTTTTTCGATACCTTCACCCACTTCGAAGCGGATAAATGTTGCAATTGTTGCTTTTTTCTCAGCAAGTAAATCACCAACTGTTTTACTTGGATCCATTACAAATGGTTGACCAGTAAGTGATACTTCACCTGTGAATTTACGCATACGGCCTTCAACCATTTTTTCTGCGATTTCACGAGGTTTACCTGATTGCATTGCAATATCGATTTGAATATTACGTTCATGTTCAACCACATCAGCAGGTACATCACTTGGGTCAACATATTCTGGTTTGCTTGCTGCAATGTGCATTGCAATGTGTTTAACTAATTCCTCATCACAACCATTATTAGCTGCAACTAAAACGCCAATGCGCGCGCCGTGTTGATAACTACCAACTACATCACCAGCAATTTCTTTAATACGACGGATGCCAATATTCTCACCAATTTTAGCTACTAGTGCAGTACGTTCTTCTTCAAATTTTGCTTGTAGCGTTGCAAGATCAGTGATTCGATCATTTAAAGCTGCTGTTGCTACTTTTTCACTAAATGCTAAGAATCCAGCATCTTTAGCTACGAAGTCAGTTTCACAGTTGATTTCTAAAATAACACCTACTTTTTTATCAGCAGAAATTTTTGAAATGATTACACCTTCAGCTGCAACACGACCAGCTTTTTTAGCTGCTTTTGCTTGACCTGATTTACGCATGTTGTCGATAGCAAGATCGATATCACCATTTGCTTCAACTAATGCTTTCTTACATTCCATCATACCTGCGCCAGTTCTTTCACGCAGTTCTTTTACCATAGAAGCGGTAACTTCAGCCATTTTTAAATCCTCTATTTAACCATTTTGATGATTTTCATTAGAATGGGTCGATGATATTATCGACCCTGAAAATATTTGAGTTTATTACTCTGCTGCTGGAGCTTCTTCAACAAAGCTTTCTTCAGATACTGGAGATTGATTTTGTTCACGACCAGAACGAACTGCTTCAGCAACCGCATTTGCATATAATTGTATTGCACGGATCGCATCATCATTACCAGGAACGATGTAATCAATACCATCTGGATCTGAATTAGTATCAACAACAGCAATGACTGGAATACCTAAATTGTTAGCTTCTTTGATTGCGATATGTTCATGGTCTGCACCAATTACAAAAATCACATCGGGTAAGCCACCCATATTTTTAATTCCACCCAAGCTATTTTCTAATTTAGCCATTTCACGAGCACGCATAAGTGCTTCTTTTTTGGTTAATTTATCAAATGTACCATCATTAGCTTGTGTTTCTAAATCTTTAAGACGTTTGATTGATTGACGTACTGTTTTCCAGTTAGTCAACATACCACCTAACCAGCGGTGATTAACGTAATATTGTCCACAGCTTTCAGCTGCTTGTTTAATTGCTTCACTTGCAGCACGTTTTGTACCAACAAATAAAATTTTACCTTTACGCGCAGCAATCTTGTTTAATTCAGCTAATGCTTCATTGAACATAGGTACTGTTTTTTCAAGATTGATGATGTGTACTTTGTTGCGTGCACCAAAAATAAATGGTTTCATTTTTGGGTTCCAATAACGAGTTTGGTGTCCAAAGTGTACACCTGCTTGTAACATATCGCGCATTGATACTGTAGTCATGATTTCCTCATTTTGACGTTGGGGTTATGCCTCCACATATCCGCTTTATCCGACCTTTATACACAAAGTAAAAGGCACCCCGGAAAAGAGTAATGATATGTGTGTGTTATAACGTTAATTAAGTTTTAAATTTGTGCTTTATTTCACAATTATTTTTGAAAAATGAATGTGAAAAGTAGCGCGCGTTTTATACCATATTTAAGAGAGATTTGCTAGTTTTTTCTTACGGAAAAAGAATAATGCATATTTTTTAGAAAAAAATAATGTTAGTGAAGAATAAAAACTTTATAAAATCAATAACCGTGTTGAGTGGTTTTGAAGATTATCAATAAGGCAATTGATGTTCTTATTGATGAATTAGATATATCGTTTTCACCTGTAGAGGAAATAATAAATAAACTTCAAAAAATGATTTATCACCTAATGTAAAATAGGTGTCAAGTATGGACAATTCAAATGTTGCTACGCAGTATTTTAATGCTTTACATATGGTAAATGTTTATACAGCTTCCCATCGTAAAACTTTTCTATTCCTCAAAGTGATTGAAAAATATTAATCATCTATTTCGTTAAAAGCTATAATTAATAAACAAGCTAAAATTTTCGATCAAGATAAAACTCAACATTATTGTGTAAATTATATATAAGGTATTTTGTCTACTAAAAGATACTCAAAAAGTATTAAACGAACGTAGATGTTTTTATTTGTGTGTGAATTGATTTATATTGTAAAACCATTAAATAATTTTTTGTTATTAAATGGTTTTAACAAAGGTTTAACTAAAGATGTTTTTTCATTAATTTATATAAAAAGTTGAATATTGATTAATACAATTACGCTTTTTTAACAAAACAAGCTTTCAGCATTACTTTCATTCCATCAACCTTACAATCGATTTCGTGATCGCCGTCTACAAGACGAATGCCTTTAGCTTTAGCTCCTTTTTTGAGAACAGTTGATGAACCTTTTAATTTTAGATCTTTTATTAAAATAATATCATCACCATCAACAAGTGTATTGCCATTACTATCTTTAACTTGTAATTCATCATTGGTTGAGGTTTCTTGATTTGGATCCCATTCATGTGCACATTCAGGGCAAACATAAAATGTGCCATCATGGTAAGTATGTTCTGATTGGCAAACAGGGCAATTAGGTATCGATTCCATAGCTTTTCATTATTCCACGTTAAATAAAATAGTGATTACTATAGCAAAAAAAGGCTGTTTAGTCATTGTATTCTCTTTTTAAGAGGTGGTTATGCCAAATTTATTATTTTTTTCAATTGCACACTGCAATATAATTGAGGTCATTTTTTATAACATTTTGTTTGGCTTTTTTTAGTGTATTTTTATCCATATCTATGCCGATAATATGACAAAAATAAATAAAATGCAGTTTGGATAAAAAAGTGGTCAACGACTATAACTTATTTAATTAACATTGAGAACAATAAAAAAAGGTGCACATAGTGCACCTTCTTTTCTTGAGCTGATTAAGCTTAAATTATTTAATAACTTTAGCAACAACACCAGCACCAACAGTACGACCACCTTCACGGATAGCGAAACGTAAGCCGTCTGCCATTGCGATTGGGTGAATTA